>NZ_JBOICA010000090.1:0-1513 GCF_050739775.1 Pseudomonas sp. | reverse complement strand
CAGCATCAGCGCCAGTGCCATCAACAGCTGCAGTATGTTCTTGTTCCCGAGCATTTGCTCTCGCCTCTTCCTGTGCCGCTGTGCGGCGTTGCTCTTCACTGCGGGCTTTGGCCTCTTCCAGCGCCCAAGCCTGCTGATCGCCTGCATCACGGACAGCCCAGCGCGCCTGCCACTCGGCATCCATGGTCGAACGGCCATGCTCGTAGGCACCCCAGAACGCCCAGGCCACCAACGCCAGCGATACCGCCCCGCCGATCGTGCGCGCGCTGATCACGCCAGCACCTTCAGTGCCCGCTCATACAGAGCCTTGCGCTCAGCGGCACCGTGCGGCACCCGGCCAGGCTTGCCGGTGTTGATCACGCTGCCGATATCCTGGAAGCGACCGGCGTCGGCCAGTTCGTTCAGGCCGTGGGTCGACCACCACCAGGCGGCGGACATCGCGGCGTGCTCGGGGTGCTCGAGCAGCTCGGGTTTCTCTTCCAGCGGCAGGCCCAGGCCGGCGCCGGCGGCGGCATAATTTGCCCGGCCAGTGAGCTGGATCAGGCCGCGGCCACGGTACCGCCAGCCATCCCCAGGCCGGGTGTTGCCCATGCGCCCGCTGTACACGATGTTGGCGATCTTCTCCGGCTGCCGCGCGCAGGCGGCTGCCGACTCCGTGGTGAACCGGCTGGGCCAGGTACGCACCAACGCCTCGGCGCTGTAGTTCAGGTTCTCCACCAGGTTGCGCAGCTGACCCGACTCATGGCCGACCTGGGCCAGGAACGCAGCCACGCGCACCGGGCTGTCGATCTTGTAGCGCGCCATGGCCCGGTTCAGCGCAGGCAAAAAAATGCCCGCGACTGGGCGGGCGTTCGGAAGGATCTGCAGCAACTGCTGCTCGGTCAACGGGGACATGTGTTTCTCCAGGCAAAAATAAACCCGCTCGATGGCGGGTGCTTTGGGTGTGGTAGTTGTCAGGCCGGCGGCGCTGGCCAGTCGATCGCATCGGGATAGTTCGGCTGTTCCGGCACGCGGCTCAGCGCGACGCGGTACTTCTTCCAGGCTTTCAAGGTCTCGACCTCAGTCTCGGTCGCATCGTCGATGTCGACGGCATCCTGCAGCGGAGCAATGGCAGCGTCCGCCACCGCCCGGCGCCCCGCGGCTTCAGCGATCACCTGAGCCAACTGCTGTTCGGCGGCGGCCTGGGCTTTCATCTCGGTGGTGACCACCTGGGACCAGTCGATTGCGCCGGGCACAAGCGGCCAGACCGGGCTGGAGCCCTCGAGCTTCGGGTCGTAGTCCGTCGGCAGCGCCAGCCTGCCATCTGCAGGCCTGACGATGTCGGCCGGATAACGAGACTGCTCCCCGGCCATGGCGCCATGCGGCAAAGTAATGGTCAGCACCAGACTGCCATCCACGCGCTCAACTGGCGCGGTGATCCAAGGACAGGCGAATGCTTCGACGGGCAGCGTGGCGCCGCCAGGCAAAGGTCCGAAGTCCAGGACCTGGCCATTGAGGGAGAGCTGGTCGCCCT
>NZ_JBOICA010000089.1:0-1686 GCF_050739775.1 Pseudomonas sp. | reverse complement strand
GTCATAAGCTTTCGCCAGCTCTCCCGCTCGAGCATCAGCCCGCGCGAGCAGGTCGGAGAGCACCATGGCGGCGCGGGTGGCTGCCTGGCCTCGGGCGGCAACGGCGGAATCCGCGGCGCACTCGCCCGCGGCTGCGGCATATCGGGCAGCTTCGTCGCGCATCCGCTGGCCAACAGCATCAGCGCCAGTGCCATCAACAGCTGCAGTATGTTCTTGTTCCCGAGCATTTGCTCTCGCCTCTTCCTGTGCCGCTGTGCGGCGTTGCTCTTCACTGCGGGCTTTGGCCTCTTCCAGCGCCCAGGCCTGCTGATCACCTGCATCACGGACAGCCCAGCGCGCCTGCCACTCGGCATCCATGGTCGAACGTCCGTGCTCGTAGGTTCCCCAGAACGCCCAGGCCACCAGCGCAAGCGACACTGCCGCGCCGATCGTGCGCGCGCTGATCACGCCAGCACCTTCAGCGCAAGGTCATACAGCGCCTTACGCTCAGCGGCGCCGTGCGGCACCCGGCCAGGCTTGCCGGTGTTGATCACGCTGCCGATATCCTGGAAGCGGCCGGCGTCGGCCAGCTCGTTCAGGCCGTGGGTCGACCACCACCAGGCGGCGGACATGGCGGCGTGCTCGGGGTGCTCGAGCAGCTCGGGTTTCTCTTCCAGCGGCAGGCCCAGGCCGGCGCCGGCGGCGGCGTAGTTCGAGCGGCCAGTGAGCTGGATCAGGCCGCGCCCACGGTACCGCCAGCCGTCACCCGGGCGAGTGTTCCCCATGCGACCGCTGTACACGGTGTTGGCGATCTTCTCCGGCTGCCGCGCGCAGGCGGCTGCCGACTCCGCAGTGAAACGGCTGGGCCAGATGCGCACCAACGCCTCGGCGCTGTAGTTCAGGTTCTCCACCAGGTTGCGCAGATGGCCCGACTCATGACCTACCTGGGCCAGGAACGCAGCCACGCGCACCGGGCTGTCGATCTTGTAGCGGGCCATGGCCCGGTTCAGCGCAGGCAAAAAAATGCCCGCGACTGGGCGGGCGTTGGGCAGTATCTGCAGCAACTGCTGCTCGGTCAACGGGGGCATGTGTTTCTCCAGGCAAAAATAAACCCGCTCGATGGCGGGTGCTTTGGGTGTGGTAGTTGTCAGGCCGGCGGCGCTGGCCAGTCGATTGCATCGGGATAGTTCGGCTGTTCCGGCACACGGTTCAGCGCGACGCGGTACTTCTTCCAGGCTTTCAAGGTCTCGACCTCCGTCTCGGTGGCATCGTCGATGTCGACGGCATCCTGCAGCGGAGCAATGGCAGCGTCCGCCACCGCCCGGCGCCCCGCGGCTTCAGCGATCACCTGAGCCAACTGCTGTTCGGCGGCGGCCTGGGCTTTCATCGCGGCGGTGACCACTTGAGACCAGTCGATTGCGCCGGGCACAAGCGGCCAGACCGGGCTGGAGCCCTCGAGCTTCGGATCGTAGTCCGTCGGCAGCGCCAGCCTGCCATCTGCAGGCCTGATGATGTCGGCCGGATAACGAGACTGCTCCCCGGCCATGGCGCCATGCGGCAAAGTAATGGTCAGCACCAGGCTGCCATCCACGCGCTCAACTGGCGCGGTGATCCAAGGACAGGCGAATGCTTCGACGGGCAGCGTGGCGCCGCCAGGCAAAGGTCCGAAGTCCAGGACCTGGCCATTGAGGGAGAGCTGGTCGCCCT
>NZ_JBOICA010000088.1:0-2526 GCF_050739775.1 Pseudomonas sp. | reverse complement strand
CTTTATCAAAGAGCACAACGAACAGCCCAAGCCTGTTGGTTTCCACGCGGAACTGAGCCGGTTAGGCGCGTAATTTCCATTGAGAATTGAGCCATGTGAACCTTCCCCTCAACGCGGTGAGCGACAGGGGCAACGGAGTGATCCACATGGGACTTTTAAACATCATCCGTCGGATGGCGCTGCGCGAGAAGCAGTCGATCCGCGAGATCAGTCGGCGTACTGGACTGTCACGCAACACGATCGCGAAGTATTTGAACGCGGGTACGATCGAGCCGACGTTTACAGTACCGGAACGACCGAGCAAGCTTGATCCTTTCGCCGATAAACTGGCGGCCTGGCTGAAGACCGAGGCCGGGAGGTCGCGCAAGCAGCGCCGAACGCTGAAGCAGCTTCATGCCGATCTGATGGCTCTCGGCTTTACCGGCTCCTACGGTCGGGTCGCCGCCTTCGCCCGTGATTGGCGGGCTGAGCAGCAGACGACGGGCCGTGGCATATTCGTTCCGCTGTCTTTCCGCCCAGGCGAAGCATTCCAATTTGATTGGAGTGAGGACTATGCCGTGATCGGCGGCGAGCGCACGAAGCTTCAGGTCGCGCACATCAAGCTATCGCACAGTCGGGCTTTTCTGGTCAGGGCCTACCTGCTGCAAACGCATGAGATGCTCTTTGACGCTCACTGGCATGGCTTCCGGGTCTTCGGCGGCGTACCTGGTCGCGGCATCTATGATAACATGAAGACGGCGGTCGATCGCGTGGGCCGCGGCAAGGAGCGTCAGGTCAATATTCGCTTTGTTGCGATGACGAACCATTACGTCTTTGCGCCTGAGTTCTGCAATCCAGCGGCCGGCTGGGAAAAGGGTCAGGTCGAGAAGAACGTCCAGGATGCCCGGCCACGCTTGTGGCAACAGATGCCGGACTTTCCAAATCTGGCGGCGTTGAATGCCTGGCTGGAACAGCATTGCCAGGACCTGTGGCGCGACACAGCGCATGGAACCTTGTCCGGCACGATCGCAGATGTCTGGGCTGATGAGCGGGCAGCATTGATGGCGTTGCCCACCGCGTTTGACGGCTTCGTCGAGCAGAGCAAGCGCGTCTCGCCGACATGTCTGATCACCTTCGAGCGGAACCGCTACAGCGTGCCTGCGTCTTTTGCGAACCGGCCTGTCAGCCTGCGCATCTATCCCGAGCGACTGGTTGTTGCAGCCGAGGGCAATATCCTATGCGAACATGTCCGGATCATTGAGCGGAGCCACGACAAGCCGCCGCGAACGATTTACGACTGGCGACATTACCTTGCCGTCATCCAGCGCAAACCCGGTGCCCTGCGCAATGGTGCACCCTTCCTGGAATTGCCGTTGCCCTTTCGGCAACTGCAGGACCAGATGCTTCGCCGCCCCGGCGGTGATCGTGAAATGGCCGATATCCTTGCCCTTGTCCTTCATCACGACGAACAGGTCGTACTCAGGGCTGTGGAACTCGCCCTGGATGCAGGAGTAGCGACCAAGACGCATGTGCTGAATCTTCTGCATAGGCTGATCGACGGCAAGACGATCGACGGTCCCGACATCGATACGCCACAGGCGCTGACCTTGCTGCGTGAACCCAAGGCCAATGTCGAACGCTATGATGGCCTACGCGCCCGGATCGCAGGAGGTCGCCATGCGTCATGATCCCGCCAGCGCAGCCGTCGTCATCATGCTACGGAGCCTGAAGATGTATGGCATGGCCCAAGCCGTCACGGACCTTATCGAGCAAGGGGCTCCTGCCTTTGATGCGGCCGTGCCCATCCTGTCCCAGTTGCTGAAGGCCGAGATGGCCGAGCGCGAGGTTCGCTCCATTGCCTATCACATGAAGGCTGCCCGCTTCCCTGCCTATAAGGACATCTCCGGCTTCGACTTCGCAGCCAGCGAGATCAACGAAGCAACAGTGCGCCAACTGCACCGATGCGAGTTCATGGATGGGGCGCAGAACGTTGTCCTTATCGGTGGCCCTGGCACTGGCAAAACGCATGTCGCGACCGCTCTTGGAATCCAAGCCATCGAGCATCACCGCCGAAAGGTCCGCTTCTTCTCGACCATCGAATTGGTCAATGCGTTGGAGCAGGAGAAGGCCAAAGGTAAGGCAGGCCAGATCGCAGAGACCTTGGTCCGCCTCGATCTCCTCATCCTGGACGAGTTGGGATACCTGCCGTTCAGCGCCTCAGGCGGAGCACTGCTCTTCCACCTGCTGAGCAAGCTCTACGAGCGGACCAGCGTGGTGATCACCACCAACCTCAGCTTCAGCGAATGGGCAACCGTCTTCGGGGACGCCAAGATGACGACCGCTCTGCTCGATCGTTTGACCCATCGTTGCCATATCCTGGAAACCGGGAACGACAGCTTCCGCTTCAAAGCCAGCTCGGCTGCCGCAGCACAGAAGAGAGGAGAAAAAGCCAATCCCTTGACCAAACCCTGATCAGAAAACCATACTCAGAGGTGGCTCACTTCTCGGTGGAAAAACCGGCTCAGTTCCGCGTGGAAACCAACACAG
>NZ_JBOICA010000087.1:0-3618 GCF_050739775.1 Pseudomonas sp. | reverse complement strand
GGCCCTACCGGGCCAGCCGCCTTTTGCTTTTCAAAATGTCAGCGCCGCTGCAGACCTGAAGCCATGCACTTCATGTTTGCTGCGCGACAGCGCAGCCCGGAGGGCTGGGTGATCTCCCGCTGAACCGGTGGGGGCTTGCCCCGCGATGGTTAGACTCTGAACTGATCCATCAGCGCCATCTGCTGTGACGACAAGGTGTTGAGCTGACTGCTCACTTGGGCCGATTCAGCGGCTTGCCCGGTCAACGTTTCGGTCACCCCACGGATTGCCGAGACGTTGCGATTGACCTCTTCGGCCACTGCACTTTGCTGTTCAGCGGCGCTGGCGATCTGCAGGTTCATGTCGCTGATGACCGTGACCGCCTCGCTGATCCGGTCCAGGGCTTCGACGGCCTGGTGGATCTGCCCGGCATTCTCCTGAGCCTTGCCGTGGCTGGAATGCATGGTCGCCACCACCTCGCGGGTGTTGCTCTGGATGCGTTCGATCACCTGACGGATTTCTTCGACTGAATCCTGGGTACGGCGAGCCAGGTTGCGTACCTCGTCGGCAACCACGGCAAAGCCACGTCCGCTTTCACCGGCACGGGCCGCTTCGATCGCAGCGTTGAGGGCCAGCAGATTGGTCTGCTCGGCGATGCTGCGGATAACTTCCAGCACCGAGCCGATCTTTTCGCTGTTCTGCGCCAGCACTTCGACTTCGGTCACGGCCTTGCTCACTTCATCGGCCAGCAAGGTGATGTCGCGGGTGCTGCGCTCGATGATCGCCATACCATCCTTGGCCGAGCGATCGGCGCCGCGCGCGGCATCGGCGGCGCTGGCGGCGCTGTTGGCGACGTCATGGGCGGTGGCGCTCATTTCGTTGGAGGCGGTGGCGACTTGGTCGATCTCGCGGAACTGCACCTGCATGCCCTCGCTGGTGCGTTGGGCAATGACCGAGGACTGGTCCGCGGTGGTGCGGGCCTGGGTGATGCTCTGCTTGATCTGGGCAATGGTTGGCTGCAGCTTGTCGAGGAAACGGTTGAAGCCCGAAGTCAGTCGGCCCAGTTCATCCTGGCGGGCGTAACGCAGGCGTTGGGTCAGATCGCCATCACCACTGGCAATGTCTTCGAGCATGATGGCCACGGTGTTCAGTGGGCGGGTGACACCGGTTGCGGCCAGCCACATCAACAGCAGGCCACCAAGACCGGCCAGGGTGGCGAACAGCACCACCTTGATGGTGTCGCTGGTGCGGGCCTGTTCAAGGGTAGCCTGCAGGCTGATGGCATCCGCCAGCAGCACCTGCTTGGGCAGGTCGATCACGATCCCCCAGGCTTTACTGTCGGCAATCGGTTGCACTGGAGTAAGGGCGCGGATGGTTTCGCCCTGCTCAAGGATCAGCGGCGAGTTGGCGGCGAGTTTCTGCACCGCCTGCTGGCCTTCAAGGCCTAGGGTCTGGCCGATGTTCTTGCCGACCTTGCCGACCTTGCCGGCATCATCACTGTTGGCCGCCAGTAGCCCACTTGGAGCGACGATCATCAAGTGCCCGGCACCATTGAACAGCTCTTGCTGGGCCTTGGCGGCGGCAGCCTGGAGGGCGTCGAGGGAAATGTCTACGCCCGCCACGGCAATCACCTTACCGTTTTCCAGCAGCGGTACAGTGATACTGGTCATCAGCATCTGCTTGCCGCCGACGGTGTCGGCGTAGGGCTCGAGCAGGCAAGAGCGGGTGCTGTGGAGCGAGCAGGTGTACCAGACGTTGTACGGAGTGCCGCTGAGGTTGATGTCGGTCTTGTTCAGGTCGACATCACTGATCACGGTGTTCAATGCCTCGCCTTGGGCTCGGCTCCAGTAGCTGGCGAAACGACCGCTTTCGTTGCTCAAGTGCTTGGCATCGTTGGCGAAAGCGCTGTCGTCACCGTTCATGGCTTGGGGCTCGAACGCCAGCCAGATACCGAGTACCTCCGGGTTGCGTTTGAAGCTGGTGGCCAGGCTCTGGTTGATTGCTTCGCGCAAATCGCCTGCACTCAGGCCGCGGTTGCGGGCCAGTTGCCGTAAGTCCTGAACCTGATCGGCGAGGGCAGTAATGACAGTCTGGTTGTCGCTGAAGGTGCGCCGCAACATCTCGGCTTTCTCCCCGGCGCGCGCCTGTAGCAGTGCCTGGACGTTGCGGGTGAGCATGGTGGTGCTGGCTTCGCCGACCAGCTCATCGCTCTGTTGCGATTGATAGAGGTTGATACCGACGACCAGCGCGACCACGCCAAGCAGGCAAAGGCCGGAGAGCAGAACGATTTTCAGGCGGATGGAGAGCGTGTCGAACATGGACGTACTCGCTAAGGGACGGGCCAGGAGGGGGCCGAACCGGAGGGCGGTTCGATTCGCCACATCCATTTAGCGATATCAAGTCATCGGCTTTATAGCGTTAACCATGAGTGCGTGCCGATGAGCGGTCGTCGAGCCTCAAGGGCGCAGCCTCTGGTCGTGACCAGATCCACAGGTTGCCCAGGGTCATGCCGGCGATGGCGAGAAATACCGGCCAGCGGTGCTCGAGGAAAACCAGCATCAGGCTGGCGCACACCACCATGCTGACGGTGGCGCTGAGCTTGGCGCGACGCTGGATGACCTTGCCGTTGCGCCAGTTGTGCAGGATCGGGCCGAACAGTCGATGGTTTTCCAGCCAGGCGCTCAGGCGCGGCGAGCTGCGGGTGGCAGCCCAGGCGGCGAGGAGAATGAACTCGGTGGTGGGCAAACCAGGCACGACGATTGCGACCAGGCCGATGGCCAGGCTGACGTAGGCCAAAAGGCCAAACAGCAGGCGTGAGAGTTTCGAGGCAGAGGGGCGGGTCATGAGTTCGTCGGTTGCACGGGTAGGGCCCGGTTACCACGAGGGTAACCGGGTACGGCGCATCAGGCCAGTTCGGCTTTAGGCGCAGTCGCGTAAGCGTGCTTGAGCAATTCGGTGAAGCGCTCGAATGCCGCCACGGCGCCCTGTTCAGCCTTGGCCTCTTCCTCGGGGCTCAGTTCCAGGCCGTCGAGGATGCGGGTGAACTGCTTCCAGCCCTCGGCACGGCCACCGGCTGGCTCGCCCAGATGACGGGCGCCGAAGCTGTCGGACAGGCCCAGGACCACGGCGCGCTTGATCAGGAAAGCGGCGCCGAGCTTGGAACCTTCGGAAACGAAGATCCAGCCCATGGCTTCACCCAGGCTCGGGCTCTGAACGGCACCGGCGAAGTCGGCCGGAATTTCGGTATTCAGGTCAGCCAGGTCCAGGCCGGCCTGTTCGGCGCGGCAGCGTTCGGCCAGGTCAGGGACGATGGCGATCAGCGCAGGGTCGGTATACAGCGCCTTGAGTTCGCTCTGGAACAGGTACTGGGCGACGACGAAGCGGGCGAAGCTTTCGCGGGTTTCGAACGGCGCGTGGGATTTGACCAGGGCGTCCAGCTCGGTATGCGGGGCATGGGTCAGCTGATTCAGGCGTTGCGAACGCAGGTTGGCGCGTTCGGCGGTGGTGGCGGTCATGGTGATTCCTTGCGAAATGGGCGTGCCTAGTGACTAGACGAACAAGTAGACGTACGACAGTAAAAAAACCTCACCTCATCGCGGGGCAAGCCCGCTCCCTCAAAACCTGGGAGCGGGCTTGCCC
>NZ_JBOICA010000086.1:0-3922 GCF_050739775.1 Pseudomonas sp. | reverse complement strand
CCACAGAGGGTTGTGGGAGCAGGCTTGCCCCGCGATTGCTTTAGACCACTACACCCTGACTACGCAGGTAATCATCGTAGGTGCCGCTGAAGTCCACCACACCGCTCGGGCTCAGCTCGATGATGCGGGTGGCCAGGGATGAAACGAACTCACGGTCATGGCTGACGAAGACCAGCGTGCCCGGGTAGTTCTCCAGCGCCAGGTTCAGCGCCTCGATCGATTCCATGTCCAGGTGGTTGGTCGGTTCGTCCATGATCAGCACGTTGGGCTTTTGCAGGATCAGCTTGCCGAACAGCATACGGCCTTGCTCACCACCGGAAATCACCTTGACCGACTTGAGGATCTCGTCGTTGGAGAACAGCATGCGCCCCAGGGTGCCACGGATCATTTGCTCGCCCTGGGTCCACTGGCCCATCCAGTCGAACAGGCTGACGTCTTCTTCGAAGTCGTGGGCGTGGTCCTGAGCGTAGTAGCCAAGCTCCGCGCTTTCGGTCCACTTGACCGCACCGGCATCCGGGCTCAGCTCACCGACCAGGGTACGCAGCAAGGTAGTCTTGCCGATACCGTTAGGGCCGATGATCGCCACGCGCTCGCCGGCTTCGACGGTGAAGCTGAAGTTCTGGAACAGGGTCTTGCCTTCGAAGCCTTTAGACAGCTTCTCGATGGTTACCGCCTGACGGTGCAGCTTTTTGGTCTGCTCGAAGCGGATGAACGGGCTGACCCGGCTCGACGGCTTGACCTCGGCCAGCTGGATCTTGTCGATCTGCTTGGCGCGGGAAGTGGCTTGCTTGGCTTTCGAGGCGTTGGCCGAGAAGCGGCTGACGAAGGTCTGCAGTTCGGCGATCTGGGCTTTCTTCTTGGCATTGTCCGACAGCAGCTGCTCGCGCGATTGCGTCGCGGCAGTCATGTACTCGTCGTAGTTGCCGGGGAACAGGCGCAGCTCACCGTAGTCCAGGTCAGCCATGTGGGTGCACACGCTGTTGAGGAAGTGACGGTCGTGGGAAATGATGATCATGGTGCTGTTACGCGCCGTGAGAATGCTTTCCAGCCAGCGGATGGTATTGATGTCCAGGTGGTTGGTCGGCTCATCGAGCAGCAGCACTTCAGGATCGGAGAACAGCGCCTGAGCCAGCAGCACGCGCAGCTTCCAGCCTGGCGCCACTTCGGTCATCGGGCCGAAATGCTGTTCCAGGGGAATGCCCAGGCCCAGCAGCAGCTCACCGGCACGGGACTCGGCGGTGTAGCCGTCCATTTCGGCGAACTCGGTTTCCAGTTCGGCAACGGCCATGCCGTCTTCTTCGGTCATTTCTGGCAGCGAATAGATGCGATCGCGCTCAGCCTTGACCCGCCACAGCTCCTCGTGGCCCATGATCACGGTGTCGATCACGGTAAATTCTTCGTAGGCGAACTGGTCTTGGCGCAGTTTACCCAGACGCACGTTCGGCTCGAGCATGACCTGGCCGGCGGAAGGCTCCAGGTCATCGCCGAGGATTTTCATGAAGGTCGACTTGCCGCAGCCGTTGGCGCCGATCAGGCCGTAGCGGTTGCCGTTGTTGAACTTGACCGAGACGTTCTCGAACAACGGCTTGGCGCCGAACTGCATGGTGATGTTAGCGGTGGAGATCAAAGGGCTTACCTATCAATAGCTTACGTCGCTGGCATTGCGGCTGATACCGATTTGATACCAATTTGCAGCTTTTCCAGCTCGCTCCAGTCGGAGCTTGAGTTAATCCAACGCGCATACGTCGACAGCAGCATTTGCACGCTGTGGCCGAGCTGTTGGGAGATAAATGCGGGGTTGAGGCCAGACATTAAGCATATTGTCGCATAGGTGTGACGACAGTTGTATGGCGGGCGGTAACGAATCCCCAGTTCTTTCAGTACCGGACGCCACTGATGATGGAGGTCTGAGGTCTGCTGGACGAACTCGATATTCTTTGATGGCGGGAAAATGAACGGTGACTCCGTGACCCGCCCCTTTCCTCTCCTGCGTCGCTCGGCGTAGTCCTTGGCGAATTCGAGCGCACGCAAGGCCCTCTCGTTGAGTAGCACGAGCCGGTCTTTGCCGGTCTTGGTGCGCTCGACCACCTCACCCAGTGCGACGCACATGGGCAACCTTCTTTTCCAAATCAACAGCATCCCACCTTAGCGCCAGCCCCTAGGATAGGCGTAGGTCAGTGAGAAATACGAACTCGAAGAAAGCCGCGTAAATCTGGCTGGGCCAGTGCGGGTGTTCGTAAAGCCTGGTGATGATCTCGTTCGCTTCCTCCAGGGTGAACGGGTCGATCTCTTTTATGGTCCGTTTCGGAAGCTGTAACGACTCGGCTGGGTTTCGGCTGATCAAGCCATCTATTACCGCTGAGCGCAGGATCGTGGACAGTTTGAGCAAAGCATTGCGCTTGACACCCGGCGAGCTCGATTCAATCAAGCTGAGCATCTTGCGCACCACGGCAGTAGTGATGAGGTCGACCCGAACCAGCGCGAAGTGGGGCATCCAGTAGTTGTTCAGCGCGCTTTTGTAGTTCTGGTAGGTGCCCGGGGTGATTTCTCGGCTGTCCAGCCAGAGCTGGGCGTACTCGCCAAAAGTTGGTTTGCTACCCGCGACTGTCTGCGAGCCAGGGAAGAGTTCGGCGTACTTGCCCCGGTCCAGCAGGCCGAGCTTGTTAAAGCTGGCGCCGTCGGAGCTTGGTGGGGGGCGGAAAAGTGGCTCCCAGGAATCGCCATCGCCGACTAGATCACTTTTTGGCAGGCGTCTAAGTCGCGGTGGATCTTCTTCAGCTTACTGGTCGGCACGCTGACCATCTGTACGGTGTTGCTGGGTCGGTTTTCTGTGGGCATGGGGATAGGTGTTCCTCGCCGGGGTGGCGTGATTCGTTGAAGTGGGCTATTGGTTGATGACCCGGTATTAGTCCGGAAGACAGGGGGCTGCTAATGAAAACGCTGATAGTTGATCACTCTTGGACCAAAATCATCGAGCGAGATGAGTTCGCCAAGATCGCGCTGGCGGCAAAGATTGATCTGATCGAAGAAATCGAAGCTGCCATTCGAGCGGCTGAAGGCGAAGAGGCAGCCCGCAATGTTCTAGATGATGGCTTGATAAAGCATGCATTAACACGCTGCCTGGAGAACCTGCAGGGATCTGCATCCGTAACCGAGCAGGATTTCTGGGTCTGTTACAAGTTTGCGACGACCGCTGCGGAGAAGGCAGAGCGAATCATTGACGAAGAGCTTTCGCACATAGGGTCGTGATCGAAAGTAACAGGTGGTGCAGCGACCGGCGATTTTGATCACCCGGAAAGACAGTGTGATGGACGCATAATCTCGGTGGCAGGCCGGGCACTTGGCAGAGTCGATGCCACAGCACGCGAGAGCAGCGTTTTTTTGGGGGGGGCAATCGTCGGTAATCGTCAATTGACTTTTATTAATTAGTTCTTCTGCTATACCCGAAGAAAGAACCTTTGCGGGAGCAGAAAAATGCGCATATTGGCTATCCTATGCTTATGCTCGGTCGTTTCCGGTTGCGCTTACTATATGACTCCGCGACCTCCCATCATGGAGAGAAAAATGGGGGCGCCTTTTTCAGAGTCGACCGGAGTTTTAGCGACCGCTGCGGACTATAGGGTTGTGTATGTCCAGATCAAACCAGGCTCGCCTATTTGCCCTGAGCCGTCCCCTGATGTGGCTGGCCAGTTTGCATCGTCGTTAGCGGCGGCACTGAAGTCCAGCCCCGTTGACCGCCCAGTTAGCGCTCAAGTTCAAACGGAATTGGCCGTTTCAATGAAACAGCTTTTCAAGCGAACACAAGGGAAACTCTGAAGAAGACTTCCAGATTTGGCAGAATGCTTAACCTCAAACGCCGAGACACCTGATGAAGCAGATGACCTTCGCCGACGCCGAGTACGCCGGCAAGCGCAAGCAGACC
>NZ_JBOICA010000085.1:0-4973 GCF_050739775.1 Pseudomonas sp. | reverse complement strand
GTGGTTCGACAGGATGGGTCTGGTGCGTCTCTCATAACCTCAATCTCTCGAACCGCCCGGTGCGGACCCGCATGCCGGGTGGTGTGGCAGGGGCGCGGCCTATGAAGGCCGCCCCCTATGCCGATTCTGGTCGGCGCACCCAGACGAAAGCCGCACAATTCTTGACCGATTTTCTCGGAGAAGCGGATAATGCGCACCATCACGCATTATGGCGGCACAGCGCCGGGAGATAGTCAGCATGAGCGTCGAATCCTTCACCCCCGTGGCTTTGCAGTTCACTGAGGGTGCAGCGCACAAGGTGAAGACCCTGGTCGATGAAGAAGGCAATGATCGCCTGAAGTTGCGAGTGTTCGTGACCGGTGGCGGTTGCTCGGGTTTTCAATACGGTTTTACTTTCGATGAAGATGTCGCTGAAGACGACACCATCGTCGAGCGCGAAGGCGTGGCCCTGGTGGTCGATCCAATGAGTTTCCAGTACCTGGCAGGAGCCGAAGTGGATTACCAGGAAGGCCTGGAAGGCTCGCGCTTTGTCATCAAGAACCCGAACGCCAGCACCACCTGTGGTTGCGGTTCGTCGTTCTCGATCTGATCGCAGGGCAGGTTGCACCGCAAACGCCGCGCTGATGCGCGGCGTTTTGCTGTGTGCGTGTCAGGCGGGGTAAATCGCGCCAAGCACCCGCAGCCCGCGGGCACCGGTGACGCTCGGGCGATTGCCCGGGATGCCTTGCAGGCAGCAGTGGGCGAGCCAGGCAAAGGCCATGGCTTCTACCCAGTCAGGGTCAATGCCATGTGCTGCGGTGCTACTGACTCGGGCACGAGGTAGAAGGGCGGCCAGGCGGCTCATAAGGGCGCCATTGTGGGCGCCACCACCACAGACCAGCAGGGCCTGGGTACCCTCCTGGGCTGTCTGCAGGGAGCTGACAATGCTGTGGGCGGTGAGCTCCAGCAGAGTGGCCTGGACATCGGCATCGGCAATCGCCGGTTGTGTGGCCAGGTGGTGCATGAGCCAAGGCAGGTTGAATACTTCACGACCCGTGCTTTTCGGGCCGGTACCGGCAAAGAACGGATCGCTGAGCAGGCTGGCAAGCAGGCCGGGGTTCACCTTGCCGCTGGCGGCCCAGGCGCCGTTGCCGTCGTAGCTGCGGCCTTGTTTCTGGTGAATCCAGGCATCGAGCAGCACGTTGCCCGGGCCGCAGTCGAAACCGCTGACCGGCTTGTCCTGCTCGATCAGGCTGAGGTTGCTGAAGCCGCCGACGTTGAGCACTGCCAGGCGCTGGCCCTGATGCTCGAACAGCGCCTCATGAAAGGCGGGGACCAGCGGTGCACCCTGGCCGCCAGCCGCCACGTCACGGCGACGAAAATCACCGACTACGCAGATGCCGCTGAGCTCGGCGAGCAAGGCTGGGTTGCCGATCTGGACGGTGAATCCGCGTGCCGGCTCATGGCGAATGGTCTGGCCATGACTGCCAATGGCACAAATATCGGCCGGCTTGAGGCCCTGGGCGACCAGTAGGTGTTCGATACCCTGGGCTGCCAGCCGTACCCACTGCGCTTCGGCCAGCGCGGCGCGGGCGATTTCGTCCGTGCCGCTGGCGCACAGGTCCAGCAGGTCCTGGCGCAGGCTTGCGGGCATGGGGATGTAGTGAGTAGCGAGCAGGCGGGTGTGCTGCTTCTGTTCGATCAAGGCGATGTCCAGGCCATCGAGGCTGGTCCCGGACATCACCCCCAGATAAAGAGCCATTGCTTAGCGCTTGTTGGATGCGAGCATGGTGGCTTTTTCCTGGTTCATGCGAGCTACCAGCGGTTGGCTCTGCTGCAGGAAGCGTTGACGCTCGGCCTTGGCGATCGGGTCGGCCATTGCCAGCTTCTGCCCCAGCGGATCGACGTGGACGCCGTTGACCTGGAACTCATAGTGCAGGTGCGGGCCAGTGGACAGGCCGGTGGTGCCGATATAGCCGATGACTTGGCCCTGCTTGACCGAACCGCCGGTCTTCACGCCTTTGGCAAAGCCTTGCATATGACCGTAGAGGGTCTGGTAGCGGTTGCCGTGCTGGATGATTACGGTGTTGCCGTACCCGCCGCGACGTCCGGCGAGCAATACCTTGCCATCGCCGGCCGCCTTGATTGGCGTGCCACGTGGTGCGGCGTAGTCGACACCCTTGTGGGCGCGGATCTTGTTGAGGATTGGGTGCTTGCGACCGGCCGAGAAGCGCGAGCTGATGCGGGCGAAATCAACCGGGGTGCGGATGAAGGCCTTGCGCATGCTGTTACCGTCAGCGGTGTAATAGTTGGTATTGCCCTGCTTGTTGGTGTAACGAACTGCAGTGAAGGTCTTGCCGCGGTTGGTGAAGCGGGCAGAGAGAATATTGCCGTTGCCAACCACTTTGCCGTCCATGACCCTCTGCTCGTAGATCACATCGAATTCGTCGCCCTGGTGGATATCCTGGGCGAAGTCGATGTCGTAGCCAAAGATCCGCGCCATGTCCATGGTCAAGCTGTGAGGCAGGCCGGCGCGCTGGCCGGATGCCGACAGCGAACTCTTGATCACGCCGTGGGCATAGGCCGAGCGCACTACCGGTTTGCTGACTTCGCGGTTGAAGACGTAACCGTTTGCGCTTTTGGTCAGGCGAATGGTTTCCAGGTTGCTGACCTTGCTGTGCAGACTGGCCAACCGACCGTCTTTGTCCAGTTCGATCTGCAGCACCTGGCCGCTCTTGAGTTGGCTGAACTGTTTGGCCTGCTTGTTACTGGTCAGTACCTCGTGCACAGCGGTGGCCGGCAGGCCGACCTTGGCGAACAGGGTCGACAGGGTGTCACCACGGCCCACGGTCACTTCGCGGTGGCTCGGATCCTTGGCCGGGGCGGCTGGCGCTGGCGCAGGAGCTGGCTCGACCTTGGCGGTTTCCTGCGACGGTGCAGCGCTATTGTCGATCTGGGCGAACGGGGAGGCGGTGGAGGCCCCTGCGTCCTTTGCCAGTGGTGAATCCGGTTCTTGCTTGAGCTGCTCGGCAGGGCTCTCCAGCTCGAGGTTCAGGGTGGTTTTCTTGGCTTCTACCTCGCTGGATGGAAATACCAGCAAGGCCAGACTGAGTAAGGCGGCGATGCCGCTGGCGGCCAACAGATGGCTCTTCGGATAAAGCGGGGGCGCTTTAGGCGGTTCGTTGGTCATAGATGAATTGACTTTGAAATAGATGAATTGGAAAAGATGAATGACATGATGAAGATGAAATAACTGTATAAAATATAACCAAATCCCTTTCAGCGCAAGCGCGCAGACGTCATCAATCGGCCGCGGGGTCACATCCGGGGCAAAAACTTGTAATTGACAGCTGATCTTGTATGGTTGGGGCCCTTTGAATCTGAGCCTTGCGGGTCTGTTATGAAGTCGGTTGAAGAGCAGCTAGCGCTGATCAAGCGTGGTGCGGAAGAGGTACTGGTAGAGTCCGAGTTGGTCGAGAAGCTCAAGCGCGGGCAGCCGCTGCGGATCAAGGCGGGTTTTGACCCGACCGCTCCCGACCTGCACCTGGGGCATACCGTCCTTATCAACAAGCTGCGCCAGTTCCAGGATCTGGGGCATCAGGTGATATTCCTGATCGGCGACTTCACTGGCATGATCGGCGATCCGAGCGGCAAGAGTGCCACGCGTCCGCCGCTGACCCGCGAGCAGGTGCTGGATAACGCCGAGACCTATAAGCAGCAGGTGTTCAAGATTCTCGATCCGGCCAAGACCGAGGTCGCGTTCAACTCCACCTGGATGGACAAGCTGACGCCGGCGGATTTCATTCGCCTGGCTTCGCAGTACACCGTGGCGCGCATGCTTGAGCGCGACGACTTTGACAAGCGTTACACCACCAATCAGCCGATTGCTATCCACGAGTTCCTCTATCCATTGGTGCAGGGCTACGACTCGGTGGCGCTCAAGGCTGATGTCGAACTGGGTGGCACTGATCAGAAGTTCAACCTGCTGATGGGGCGCGAATTGCAGCGCTCCTATGGTCAGGAAGCACAGAACATCGTGACCATGCCGCTGCTCGAAGGTCTCGATGGCGTCAAGAAGATGTCCAAGTCGCTGGGTAACTATGTCGGTATCCAGGAGGCGCCAGGGGTGATGTACAGCAAACTGGTTTCGATCCCTGACACCCTGATGTGGCGTTACTTCGAGCTGCTGAGCTTCCGCTCGATGGAAGAGATCGAGGCTTTCCGGGCTGACGTGGCTGCCGGCGCGAACCCGCGTGACATCAAGATCAAGCTGGCTGAAGAGATCGTTGCGCGCTTCCATGGTGAAGAAGCGGCGGCAAATGCCCATCGCGGCGCGGGCAATCGTATGAAGGAAGGCGAGCTGCCGGAAGATCTGCCGGAGGTCGAAGTGCTGGCGAGCGAGGAGATGCCGATCTCTGCTGTCCTTAATAAGGCGGGCCTGGTGAAGAACTCGGCAGCCGCTCGTGATCTGCTTGCTGCTGGCAGTGTTCGGGTTGATGGTGAAGCGGTTGATCGTGGCTTTGTGTTTGCCCTGGGCTCTACCCATGTTTGCCAGGCGGGCAAGAAGGCGTTCGCGCGTATTACCCTGAAGGCCGAGTAACGTTACGTATATATAGAGTGGGGCGCAGGTTGTTTTGCGGTACTTTGAAATTAACCCTTGACGCCCCGTTTTATCTCTCTATAATTCGCCCCACTTCCGGCGTAGTCGGAGCGGAAAACTCCTTGAGATTCAACGAGTTAGATGTTCCAGGTGGTGCCGGAGGGGCTTAGATCGAAAGATCGACAGCGGTGAAAAAAGGTGGTTGACAGCGGATTGAAACGCTGTAGAATTCGCCTCCCGCTGACGAGAGATCGTAGCGAGTCAAGTAGTTGAATTTGAACGAAAAACTTCAAAATAAACGCTTGACAGGCACTGAGGAAAGCGTAGAATGCGCGCCTCGGTTGAAGCGAAAGACTTCAGCCACCGCTCTTTAACAATCGAATCAAGCAATTCG
>NZ_JBOICA010000084.1:0-5332 GCF_050739775.1 Pseudomonas sp. | reverse complement strand
GTGGTTCGACAGGATGGGTCTGGTGCGTCTCTCATAACCTCAATCTCTCGAACCGCCCGGTGCGGACCCGCATGCCGGGTGGTGTGGCAGGGGCGCGGCCTATGAAGGCCGCCCCCTATGCCGATTTTTGATTGAGGACGTGCCTTTTTTTTCGGCTAAGCGTCGAAAGCCGGTCAATGCGCGTTACTGCGCACGAAACTCTTTACCGGGGCCTTGCATGAGCTTTATTCAAAGTAATCTGATCCACCTGGTGGCGGTCTGCTGGTTCGTTGTCTGCTGGGGTGGCTACACCCGCTATGCTACCTGGAAGGGCCGTGATACTGCGTGCCTGGCCAGCGTACTGCACCTGTACCGCGAAGACTGGATGCGTCGCTTGCTGATGCGTGACAACCGCATCGCCGATGCCAGCGTGATCGCCAACCTTGAGCGCAACGCCTCCTTCTTCGCCTCCAGTACCCTGATCATCCTCGCCGGTATTCTCACCGTGCTAGGTGCCTCCGATCGCGCCGTGTCGCTGCTGGCTGACCTGCCGCTGGTCCAGCAGGCCACCCAGGGTATGTCGGAAATCAAGCTGCTGTGCCTGGCCACGGTGTTTGTCTATGCCTTTTTCACCTTCAGCTGGTGCATGCGGCAGTACAACTTCGCTGCCGTGCTGGTGGGGTCGGCGCCGATGATCGGCGAGCGTCATGTCACCGAGATGGAGCGCAAGGCATTCGCCCAGCGTGCCGCCCGGGTCATCTCCATGGCCGCCAACCAGTTCAACTTTGGCTTACGCTCTTATTATTTCGGCATGGCCATGCTCAGTTGGTTTATCAGCCCCTGGTTGTTCATGCTGATGAGTGCTGGCGTTGTCCTGGTACTGTATCGGCGCGAGTTTCACTCTGATGTGCTGGATGTGATGGTATATACCCCGACCGAGGCGCCGGTGGTCGAAGCAGGCAAAGAGAATGTTATTAACTGAAGCGTTAAAGCTTTAATTAAGGCAGATATAAAAAAACCCGACAATCGTCGGGTTTTTTTATTCCAGTGTGCTTGCTTACTTGGCAGGCTCGGCTGGAGCAGCAGGAGCGGCTTCTTCAGCGGCTTTCTGTTGCGCTTCAGCACTGTCTTTGGCAGCTTCAGCGGTTTCTTTTGCGGCCTCGTTCACTTTATCCTGAGCTTCGTCCATCTTCTGCTGGGCGTTCTCGGTGTGTTGCGCAGCATCCTGAGCCTTGTCTTCGCTGGCTTTATCGCAAGCAGCGAGACCCAGGGCGGCGGCCAGCATTACGGCAAAAGCAAAAGGTTTACGCATGGGGTGTTTCTCCTTGGGGAAATAAGTTACTTGTTCCTTTGAGCTCAAGTAACGGATAGAAGTTCCGCGTAGGTTACAGATATATAAGTATTGGATCCATATAGACTTTTTTCTAGGCTTGTGCATTGCATCAATAACCACAAGGGCCTTAATGATATGAGTGAGACGCCATTGATGGCCATGGCTGAGCGATTTCTTTCTGCACTGCGCCATTGCCAGGTATTACAGATGCGGGTGCAGCATGCCGATGCTCAGGGAATGACCCTGGTGCTGCCTTATTCGCCGAAAATCGTCGGTAACCCCCAGACCGGGGCCATTCACGGTGGCGCGCTGACCACCCTGATGGACACCACCTGCGGCATGGCCACGCTCTGTGCGCTGGCTGAGTTCGAGGTCTGCCCGACCCTTGACCTGCGCATCGACTATATGCACCCGGCCAAGGCCGGGCTGGACATATACGGCCACGCCCAGTGTTACCGGGTCACCCGCGACGTGATCTTTACTCGCGGCATGGCCTACCAGGACGATCCCGAGCAGCCGATTGCCCAGGTGGTGGGCACCTTTATGCGTCTGGGCAAGGATGTGAAGGGCGGGCTGAATTTTGGCAATGCTTTGAAGGGGCGTGCGCAATGATTCCTCCTCAGGTGCACCAGCAATTACGCCAGGCCCATGCTGAAGGTAACTACCAGCCGCTGTTGCAGCTGATTCCCTATGCGGGGCTGATCGGTATCCAATGCAGCCGCCAGGGCGATGATCTGCTGTTCTGCTTGCCGGCCAGTAAGGACAACATCGGCAACCCGTTGCTGCCGGCTATTCATGGTGGCGTGATTGCCGGTTTCATGGAGCTGTCGGCGGCACTGTACCTGCTGATTTTCACTGAGAGCGCGACGATTCCGAAAATCATCGATTTTTCCATCGACTACTTACGCGCTGGGCACTTTCGCGACACCTATGCCCGCTGTCAGCTCTGGCGCCAGGGGCGGCGGGTGACCAACGTGGCGATCACCGCCTGGCAAGGCAACCCGGATGAGCCGATTGCCACCGCACGCGCACATTTCAAGATAGAAGAAGTGCCCGCACCCTTGAAATAGCTTCTAGCGCCCCCATCTGCATGACATCCCGCTGTTAAAGCAGGTTTGGGCCGCTGTACCCGCCTGCCGAGCGACAACTGCCATCAGACTGGAGTGTTGAAGACCATGAGTGTGGAAACACAAAAAGAAACCCTGGGCTTCCAGACCGAGGTGAAGCAACTGCTGCACCTCATGATCCATTCCCTGTATTCGAACAAGGAAATCTTCCTTCGCGAACTGATTTCCAACGCTTCCGATGCGGTCGACAAACTGCGATTCGAAGCCCTGGCCAAGCCTGAGCTGCTCGAAGGCGGCGCCGAGCTGAAAATTCGCGTCAGCTTCGATAAAGACGCCAATACCGTCACCCTCGAAGACAACGGCATCGGCATGAGCCGCGAGGACGTGATCACGCACCTGGGTACTATCGCCAAGTCCGGCACTGCCGACTTCATGAAGAACCTCACCGGTGACCAGAAAAAAGACTCGCACCTGATCGGCCAGTTCGGTGTGGGCTTCTACTCGGCCTTCATCGTCGCCGACAAGGTTGACGTGTTCAGTCGCCGTGCCGGTGCACCGGCCACCGAAGGCGTGCACTGGTCCTCCAAGGGCGAAGGCAATTTCGAAGTTGCCACAGTGGACAAGGCCGAGCGCGGCACGCGTATCGTTCTGCACCTGAAAAAGGGTGAAGATGAATTCGCCGACGGCTGGCGCCTGCGCAACATCATCAAGAAGTACTCCGACCACATCGCCCTGCCGATCGAGCTGCCAAAACAGGTCGAAGCCGCTGAAGGTGAAGAGCAGCCGGCCGCAGAATGGGAAACCGTCAACCGTGCCAGCGCGCTGTGGACGCGTCCGCGTACCGAGATCAAGGACGAAGAATACCAGGAGTTCTACAAGCACATCGGTCACGATTTCGAGAACCCGCTGGCCTGGAGCCACAACAAGGTCGAAGGCAAACTTGAGTACAACTCGCTGCTGTACGTGCCGGCACGTGCGCCGTTCGACCTGTACCAGCGAGAAGCGCCTCGCGGCCTGAAGCTGTACGTTCAGCGTGTGTTCGTCATGGACCAGGCCGAGTCGTTCCTGCCGCTGTACCTGCGTTTCATCAAGGGCGTGGTCGATTCCAACGACCTGTCGCTGAACGTTTCGCGGGAAATCCTGCAGAAAGACCCGATCATCGATTCGATGAAATCGGCGCTGACCAAGCGCGTGCTGGACATGCTTGAAAAGCTGGCCAAGAACGAGCCTGAGCAATACAAGGGATTCTGGAAGAACTTCGGTCAGGTGATGAAAGAAGGCCCGGCCGAAGACTTCGCCAACAAAGAGAAGATTGCAGGCCTGCTGCGCTTTGCTTCCACCAGCGACGACAGCGGCGAGCAGAACGTGTCCCTGGCCGACTACCTGGCTCGTGCCAAGGAAGGTCAGGACAAGATCTACTTCCTTACCGGCGAATCCTACGCGCAGGTCAAGAACAGCCCGCACCTGGAAGTCTTCCGCAAGAAAGGCATCGAAGTGCTGCTGCTGACCGACCGTATCGACGAGTGGCTGATGAGCTACCTGAGCGAATTCGACGGCAAGAGCTTCGTCGACGTCGCCCGTGGTGACCTGGATCTGGGCAAGCTGGACTCCGAAGAGGACAAGAAGGCCCAGGAAGAAGTCGCCAAGGAAAAAGAAGGTCTGGTTGAGCGTTTGAAAGGTGCTCTGGGCGAAAGCGTCAGCGAAGTGCGAGTATCGCACCGCCTGACCGACTCGCCAGCGATCCTGGCCATTGGAGAACAGGACCTGGGCTTGCAGATGCGCCAGATCCTTGAAGCCAGCGGGCAGAAGGTGCCGGACTCCAAGCCGATCTTCGAATTCAACCCGGGCCATCCGCTGATCGAGAAGCTGGACAATGAGCAGAGCGAAGACCGTTTCGCGGACTTCTCGCACATCCTCTTCGATCAGGCCGCGCTGGCGGCGGGTGACAGCTTGAAGGATCCGGCGGCGTACGTTCGTCGCCTGAACAAGCTGCTGGTCGAATTGTCGGCTTAAGTAGACTCAGGAAAGCCCGCTTCGGCGGGCTTTTTTCATGGTGCAAGGAGGAGTGCATGAGCAAGGTTACCGTCGAATCGCTGGTCTATCATGTTGCCGGCAAAGCCTATGAGAGCCGCTTGTTCTATACCCAGGGTGCCAAAGAGCAGCCTGGTTTGCTGATGGCACCGAACTGGATGGGGGTTGGCGAAGGCGCCGAGCGGATTGCCAGAGAAGTTGCCGCCCAGGGGTACGTGGTGCTGCTCGCCGATATCTATGGGCAAACCCTGCGACCGTCGAACATGGATGAAGCGGGTGCGGCGATGACGCCGTTGAAGAATGACCGGGTCGAGTTGCGCAAGCGCTTGAAGGCAGGGCTGGATCAGCTGCTGGGACAATCGAAGGCGGTGCTGGAGCCGGGCAAGCTGGCCACCTTCGGCTTCTGCTTTGGCGGTTGCTGTGCACTGGAGCTGGCCCGCGAAGATAATCGTCTGCAGGCTGCGGTGTCTTTCCACGGTACCCTCGACACGCCGTTGCCGGCTCAGGAGGGCAAGGTCAAGGCTTCGATGCTGGTATTGCATGGTGCGGCTGATCCGTTCGTGCCAAAGGAGCAATTGCCGGCCTTCGAGGCTGAGATGGACGCGGCCAAGGTTGATTGGCAACTGGTCAGCTATGGCGGCGCGGTGCACTCGTTCACCGATACTGCAGCGAACATCCCCGGCAAAATGAAATACGACGCGCGCACCTCCAAGCGGGCGTTCCGGGCGATGTACAACTTGCTGGATGAAGTGTTCAAAGTCTGAAAGTTTCGCGGGCAAGCCCGCTCCCACCCCATTGAACTTTACTTGTGGGAGATCACCCAGCCCTCCGGGCTGCGCTGTCGCGCAGCAAACATGAAGTGCATGGCTTCAGGTCTGCAGCGGCGCTGACATTTTGAAAAGCAAAAGGCGGCTGGCCCGGT
>NZ_JBOICA010000083.1:0-6347 GCF_050739775.1 Pseudomonas sp. | reverse complement strand
GGCTCTACCGGGCCAGCCGCCTTTTGCTTTTCAAAATGTCAGCGCCGCTGCAGACCTGAAGCCATGCACTTCATGTTTGCTGCGCGACAGCGCAGCCCGGAGGGCTGGGTGATCTCCCACAGGATTACGAGGCGAGTGGCAAGACCGTGCTTAATGGGCCAATAGCTTGATCGCTACCAGGTGCAGCGGATAAAACCAATACCCCCACCGCCCCACCCGCCAGACATGCATCGGGTAGCGCCCCTGCAACACCGACACCCCCAACCGCGCCGACAACAACGCCGCGCCCAGCGTCATCAGGGTGAACGGCGCGGCTGGATGATCGCGCAACCAACGGTTGCTCAGGTTCGCCGCCACGGCGACAAAACCAGGCACAAGCCAAGTGCCCCAACCACCGCGCAGCGCCAACAAAAACGCCGAAGGCAACAACACCCCCAACCATCCATACATCAGCACATCCGTCGCCAGCAGCGAAACCAGCAGCACCGCCAGGCCAACCCATTTCATCCCTTGGGTACGGTGATGAACACCCCAGGCCAGCAACAGCCCCAACGTCAGCGTGGGCATGATACTGAGGGTCCCGGTGCCGACATCCAGCGCATGATAGGGCCACTCGGACAGCAGTGAGAAGGCCAGCATCCACCCCAGGTAACGGCCATTGGCGGCAGTGAACACCTGCCCCGCCGCCGAGCGCGCCACGTTAGCGGCAATACCTAAGCAGAACAGTGGGAAGGCAATGCGCCCAATGACGAACAGCCAATCAGCAGTCGGCCAGATAAAGCGTAGGTGATCGGCAACCATAGTGATCATCGCCAGCCACTTGACCAGGTCCAGACCTGTGCAGCGCGAGGGATTCATGGATGTCCTTGAATGACTGCGAAGACTAGGCACAGCCTAGAAGCAAGGACGGCAAACGAAAAGCCGCACCTGCAGTCAGGCTCGGCATCTTAGTGGCTACCCCCTCCTCCAGCTTTGCCAGCAACTGCAAACGGTGGCCGTGCAACCGGATACACCCACAAACATCAACGCCGCCACCAACACGTCGGACGCCCGAAGCAATAGCCAGCATCATTGCTCGCCTCCTTTCTCGGCGGGAGCCTGAGCCGGTGCCGTGAACCAGCGTTCCTTAGGCACGCGCTTCTCTTGCTGCGGATCACCCAGATAGTGCGGCGACATGATCTGCACCCCGTATTCATTGAATACATCCTGGATATTGGCGTGCAGTATGGTCAACAACTCGGCACGCGGCCGGGGTTCACTAGGCACTGCCTGGGCTACCAGACGATACTCCGGATAGAAGTCCGACAGCGCCGTCTGAAACACCTGCGGGCTGGGGCTTTGCAAAATCCCGGCGGTGCGCTGCGCCGCCTCCAGCAGCATGGCCTCGACCTGGCGCCAGGGGGTGTCGTAGCCGATGGTCACAACGGTATCCACCACATACCCAGCGCCTTGAACCACCCGCGAGTAGTTCTTGGTCACCGCCCCGGTAATCATCGAATTGGGAATGGTCAGGACCTCTCCCAGGCCAGTGCGGATACTGGTGGTGAACATGCCCAACTCCGTCACCGTGCCCTCATGCTCGCCAATGCGGACAAATTCACCGGGGCGCAAGGTGCGCGTGTAGGTCAGGATTAAACCGGCGGCAGCCTGCCCGACCACACTGGATGCGCCCAGAGAGATCATCAGCCCGATCAGCACCGATAGCCCCTTGAATGCGTCGGTTCCGGAGCCCGGGAGATAGGGATAGGCCATAGCCAAGGCAAACAGCCATATCGCCAGCGACGTCAGGCGGGTGGTGGGCTGCAGGGTTTCATGGTTTAGCCAGGTGATGGTCCCTGGCCTGGACAATCGTTCCAGTACCCGCTTGCTGAAGGCGCTGATCCCGCGCGCGATAAAAAAGATCATCAGGGCGATGACCAATCCCGGAATGGCACTGACGATGGCATCCAGTACGTAACGAAGCAGGTCCAGCAAGTAACGGTCGAGACTTTCACCCCAGGGTCGGGTGTAGGGGAAGCGCTGTAAAACGAAGGTCAGCCATTCGTAGGTGAGCAGCAGTACCACTGCCCAGTACAACAATGCCAGGAGGCGCCTGATGAGAGGGAACAGGTTGCTGGTATCAAGCAACGGCGTTTCACCCACTTTAAGTACATCGTGATGACGGCGTATGCGTTTGGGTAGCTGGGATAGCAGTTTGCGCTGAACAAAGCCGGCAAGACCCAGCAATCCAATAAACAGCAAGGTAGCGACTGCACTCAGGCCGCCAGCGGTGACCAGAAAACGAACGCTGCGTGCCTGTCGCGACTCCTCCACTACCTGTTCAAGGCGTTGAGCAGCATGTGCGGCGGCGTCGGCAACCGACATCTCTGCGTCAGCGTCCTTGGGCGTAACAATGAACGCGCGGCGCTCACCCAGCAGCACCAGGTAGCTGTCTTGAATGGTATCAAGGCGTACCACGGGATCTTCGCTCCCGTTGAGCACTTCGTTGATCACTGTCTGCGCACGATGTGCCCGCGCTGCTGGTGTTTCGCCGAGCACGCTGGCGTGAAAGGTAATAATGCTTCGATTGGCAACTTTCAGCTCGGCTGGCGGGACCGATATCACTGCAGTCTCTTGCGCTGCAAGTACAGGATAGTGAAAAGCCGCCCATAACAGGAAAACAACGCGTACATACCAACGCTTCACCCATTTCTCCATGACCCTTGCTCCAGCCAGATTCCCTTGTCAGGGCACAACCGTCGTCTGCTGCACATGCGTGGCCGTTGACTGCATCGCACCTATCTGTATTACCTGGATTGAGCAGGCAACGTCAGGATAGACGTGGTTCAGCGCTTGTACCTGTGCATTTCAAGCGCCGGAATGACATGCTATTCGTCGCTTGCAATACTCGCCGCCCCTGCTTCACCACCGACGATGCCACCCTGGCCACCGGCGTGAAGGCTCATGTGCAGTTCGTGCTGAATGGAAGCCAAGTTCAAGCAAGCCTTGAAGAACAAAGGCCCAGGCTCGGTCGGCATGTTTGGCTCAGGGCAATGGACGGTGTGGGAAGGCTATGCTGCCAACAAGCTGATGAAGGCCGGCTTTCGCAGCAACAACATCGACCCCAACGCCCGCCATTGCATGGCCTCGGCGGTGATGGGCTTCATGCGTACCTTCGGCATGGACGAGCCGATGGGCTGTTACGACGACATCGAGGCCACCGACGCATTCGTGCTCTGGGGCTCGAACATGGCCGAGATGCACCCGATTCTCTGGAGCCGGGTCACCGACCGGCGCCTGAGCCAGCCGCAGGTCAAGGTCGCGGTGCTGTCTATCTTCGAGCACCGCAGCTTCGAACTGGCCGACATTCCCATGGTGTTCAAGCCACAGACCGATCTGTTGATCCTCAACTACATCGCCAATCACATCATTGAAAGCGGCGCGGTAAACAAGGACTTCATCAGTAAACACACGCGCTTCGCCCAGGGCGCCGACGACATCGGCTACGGCCTGCGCCCGGACAACCCGCTGGAGACCCAGGCCAAGAACGCCGACAAGGCCAACACCTGGAGCGATATCGACTTCGAACAGTTCGCCGCCTTCGTCCGGCCCTATACCCTGGAACGCACCGCCAAGGAATCCGGCGTGCCGGCGGAACGGCTCAAGGCCCTGGCCGAACTCTATGCCGACCCCAAACGCAAGGTCGTGTCGTTCTGGACCATGGGGTTCAACCAGCACACTCGTGGAGTCTGGGCCAACAACCTGATCTACAACATTCACCTGCTCACCGGCAAGATCAGCGAGCCGGGCAACAGCCCTTTCTCGCTCACCGGCCAACCCTCTGCCTGCGGCACCGCCCGCGAAGTCGGCACCTTCTCCCACCGTTTGCCAGCTGACCTGGTGGTGACCAATCCCAAGCACCGTGCCACCGCGGAAAAGATCTGGAAGCTGCCTGCCGGGACTATCGAGGAAAAGGTCGGTTTCCATGCCGTGCAGCAGAGCCGCATGCTCAAGGATGGCGTGCTCAATGTGTACTGGACCCAAGCCAGCAACAACATGCATGCCGGTCCCAACATCATGCAGGAGGTGCTGCCCGGCTGGCGCAAGCCTGAGAACTTCGTGATCGTCTCCGATGTGTACCCTACCGTCTCGGCCCAGGCCGCCGACCTGATCCTGCCCAGCGCTATGTGGGTGGAAAAGGAAGGTGCCTTTGGCAACGCCGAGCGCCGTACCCAGTTCTGGCACCAACTGGTCACTGCACCCGGTGATGCCAAATCGGACTTGTGGCAGCTGGTGGAGTTTTCCAAGCGCTTTACCACCGATGAAACCTGGCCTGCGGAGCTTTTGTCCAAGGCACCTGAATACAAGGGCAAGACCCTGTTCGAGGTACTGTTCAAGAACGGCCAGGTCGACCGGTTCCCGGTCGAGCAGCTGCAGGCCGGGTACAAGAATGATGAGGCCAAGGCCTTTGGCTTCTACCTGCAAAAAGGCCTGTTCGAGGAGTACGCCCAGTTTGGTCGCGGCCATGGTCACGACCTGGCCCCGTTCGATCAGTACCACAGCGAACGCGGACTGCGCTGGCCGGTGGTCGAAGGCAAAGAGACCCGCTGGCGGTATCGCGAGGGCCTTGACCCTTACGTCGAGGCTGGCAGTGGCGTGCAGTTCTATGGTTATCCGGACAAGAAGGCGATCATCTTTGCCCTGCCCTATGAGCCACCGGCCGAGGCCCCCAATGCCGACTACCCGTTCTGGCTGAGCACCGGTCGGGTGCTTGAACACTGGCATACCGGCAGCATGACCCAGCGGGTCGAAGAGCTGTACAAAGCGGTACCCGATGCCTTGGTCTACATGCACCCCGATGATGCCAAGGCCATGAATGCGCGGCGCGGCAGCGAAGTGAAACTGATCAGCCGCCGGGGCGAAATCCGCGCGCGCATCGAAACCCGAGGGCGCAACAAACCGCCGCAAGGGCTGGTGTTCGTGCCGTTCTTCGATGCCAACAAGCTGATCAACAAGGTCACGCTCGATGCCACCGACCCGATCTCCAAGCAGACCGATTACAAGAAATGCGCCATACGCATCGAGTTGATCAGCGTGGCCTGAGGAGCACCGTCATGACCTTTCGAATCCTGCCGTTGTGCCTGCTCGCTGCGATTGGCCTGGTGAACGCTGCCGAAGTCGACTATCCGCTCGATGCCTCCGGGCCGGACGGCCGTCGACCCGGCGGCACCCTGACCCAGAGCATGCCGGCGCCGCCGATTGCCAACGATGAAAACAAGGACCTCAAGCGCGAGCGCAACTACCCGGATCAGCCGCCGACCATACCCCACAGCATTCGCGGCTATCAGATCGACAAGAATGGCAACAAGTGCCTCTCCTGCCACAGCCGTGCCAACAGTGCCCGCAGCCAGGCGACGATGATCAGCATCACCCATTACATGGACCGCGACGGCCAGGCCCTGGCCGCGGTATCGCCGCGCCGCTACTTCTGCAATCAGTGCCATGTGCCGCAGAAAGACGTGCAGCCACTGGTGGGCAACAGCTTCGAGACCATCGACAAAATCCTGCAAGACGACGCCAACGCCGCGAAGAAACCTTGAGGAGACGCAATGAAAGCACTGTTCGCCCTGCTTAAGGAGTACTGGGGCATCCTCTGTCGACCGAGCGTCTATTTCAGCCTGGGCTTTTTGACCCTTGGCGGGTTTATTGCCGGGGTCATTTTCTGGGGCGGGTTCAACACCGCGCTGGAGCTGACCAATACCGAGAAGTTCTGCGTGTCGTGCCATGAAATGCGTGACAACGTGTTCGTCGAGCTCAAGGAAACCATCCACTACAGCAACCGTTCCGGCGTGCGCGCCAGTTGCCCGGACTGCCACGTGCCGCACGAATGGACCCACAAGATCGCGCGCAAGATGCAGGCGTCCAAGGAGGTCTGGGGCAAAATTTTCGGCACCATCGATACCCGTGACAAATTCCTTACCCTGCGCCGGGAACTGGCCGAGCATGAGTGGGCCAGGCTCAAGGCCAATGATTCGCGGGAATGCCGCAACTGCCACAACTTCGAATTCATGGACTTCACCCGTCAAAGCAAGCGCGCCGCGGCCATGCACTCCACCTCGTTGGCCAAGGGCGAAGCCACCTGTATCGACTGTCACAAGGGTATCGCTCACCGGCTGCCGGATATGCACGGTGTGAAGGGCTGGTAAGCTCCTACAAGTCTCAGAGCACCGCCATGCCTTGCACCTAGTACAGCATCCCTCAAATATCTTTCAATGAAAGGGCGATGCAGGCAAACTCGACTGCATGGGACGCGGACGGCAAGCGCAGGCAATCAATCTATCTCGAGAAGAGCGTAAATCGCTTGAGTT
>NZ_JBOICA010000082.1:0-6542 GCF_050739775.1 Pseudomonas sp. | reverse complement strand
TGCTGCCACTTTGGTACGCCGGGAAGATCGACAGCACCGTGGCGCTAGCGATATTGGTCACTTCATACCAGCGACCATCAGGCCCGCGAAATGCGTCACCCACACGGGCATTCGCTGCGAAGTCGGTGCCAGTACCAATGACTGTGCTCTGGCCGATCGTAAGCGCGACCGTACCTGCTTTGTACCAAGCCATAAATTCTCCAGGCAATAAAAAAACCCGCCGGAGCGGGTGTGCGTTGTGACGTTCGATTACCGGCGAAGCCTGGCAAAGACAGCCGCGTGACTGCCGATGTCAATCCATGTGGCGCTACCAACCGCGTACATGACTAGACGATTACCTGGGTAATCTACGGTGACACCCATGCGCGTGGAAACGAACTGGTGCGAACCGTTCAGGTATCGGGAGAATGGATTGATCATGAAGTGATCATACGGTCCGATAGCTTTAGGGAGGTTGCACACATAAGTGTAGGCGTAGCCGATATCCAGCTGCACGCGCCCAGCATAAGGCCAGGCATGTGCAGCCATGCTTACAGAGACGGCAGGACTACCCGTGTCGTAGATGGCCTTACCACTGCTATCCCAGATCCGCATCCCATACATGGCGGCGGTGGTCGCCTGGAACACCGCTGCGAACCACGTTCCGGAAGTCGTGTGCGTGATATTGGAAAGCGCCACACTGAACCCGGTCCAGGCGCCCGGCGAGCCGAGGATGTTCATGCTTCTGTACAAGACGTTCGATTCGCCCATCGCTGGGCGTATGAAGATGCACGGAGGCTCATCCGAAGTTACCGGTTGCGGGAAGTTCACGGTAAAACCGCTGCTTCCAGAGTACGACCCCTGATGCACGACGCAAAGCCGGGGCATGTCGGAGTCGATCTGCAGGTAGCTGCTGTCGTTGATGACCTGTAGACCGTAGCTCAATTGGAAAACCTCATTACGAGAAGGCGGAACTTCAACAACGAGTACCCTGCATCAGACGGAGATCCCGGCCTCTTTGAATAGATCGTGATAACCCCGGGAGCCAACGAGGTGTAGGGAAGACCGTTAATTGCCGACTCCATCTGCGACTGCGATGCTGCCTCCGTCGGTAGGATTACCGCAGAGCACGTCGCGGGATCAAACCCTGAGACGTTGACAATTAACGGATCCCCCGGGGATGCCAGGTCATACATCTGGCTGTGCAGTACCTGGTAGGTGAAGTCATCCGTGGTCATCTGCACATTCCCTTGTGCATCCCAAACCGTCAGTCCGTAGCTCATTCTGTCTGGTCTCCTAGCTGGAGGCGCTTCATGTTGTTGGCATCCCAGAACCGCAATGATCGATTCGTGTAGGTCGAGCGCCCCTGCCCTGGCGATGAGCCGTTGAGCTCGAAAGTACCGTCTTTGTTGAGGCGCCAGCCCGAGACCCCAGGGACGTAGTCCAGCGAGCTGATGAAGCTGCCGATCTTCGCATTGGTGATCGTGCCGTCCTGGATGAAGGCCGAGTTCATGAACACCTGGCCACCCTGCACAGCGAACGGCGACGCGAGCGCGCCATTGATGCCGTTCACCACCGCGAACCGATCGGCTTGCACAAGGAACTGGCTCTGCAATCCAGCCGCGCCATTCTCGATGCCCAGGCCGATTCCGGCCGCGACATACTGACCCTGGCTGTTGAGCTGCATCTTCACCGCCCACATCGTCGACATCTTGCCGTCGGCGGCGACCTGGGCCTGAGACAGCGTCTGCACAGCCGCCGTGGTGCCCTTGAGCGTGGCCTCCAAGGTCTCGGTCTTGCGCACGTTCGCCAAGTCGCGGGAGGCACTTACCCGCACTTCGCTCGCAAACGCTACCTGGGCATCCCATTGCTGGAGTGCGCCGGCCAGATCGCCGTCGGCAGCTTCGTCGCGAGCGGATGCGCGCAGGACTTGCATACTTTCAGCCGTGGCCGTGACCTTGCCGTCGACCTCGGTGATATCGGCGGTGTTCTTCTCGACCTGCTGGGCAAGTCCATTGGCCGATTCGACAGACTGGCCGACATCGATCCACAGGACGGGATTGGGCGGCGCGTTGCCACCTGCAGGGTCCGCAGGAATGTCCTGCGTGGCCTGGTAGATCCGCCCGCCCTCAACGACCATCTGGCCCGAGGTGTAGGGCAGTTCAGGGTCGTAGGCCTTCAAGCCATCCAGCGCGTCGATCTGCTCCTGCAGCCCATCGATCTTGCCGATCAGCTCCGGGCCCAGCTCGGTTTCGCTGATCTGACCCGCGATCAGTTCAAGAATCGGCCCCGCGTCAGAGCCAGACTGACCAAGCACGCCATTGGCCGCCGGGAACCAGGGACCAATGTTGCCCGTGCGATCGACCAGGCGCGCCCAGAAGAAGAACCGCACCCCTGCCCCCAAGCCCAGCAGCTTCCAGTCGCTCTGCGGGTAGGCCACGTCGGTCAGCTTTGTGGCCGCCGACAGGTCATTGGCTGGGCCATACCAGATCTCTGTCCGCTGGGTATCCTCGGCGCCAGCAGGGAAGCTCCACTTCAGGCCGATGGCGAACAGTTCGCTGGTGGCGTTGAGGAACGTCACCGCCGGCGGCAAACCGGCCTTACCTGTCAGCTGCGTGAGGCTGGAGCTCTTCCAGATCGACGAGATATCGAAGGCACTCACCGCCCGCACACGGGCCAGGTAGGCGCCGGCGTATATGCCAGTCACATCGACCGAGGTCGCGCCAGTGCGCTGCAGCTTGATCCAGTTGCCGTTGTCCTTGCGCCACTCCACATCGTAGGCCACAGCGCCGTTCACGGCTGGCCAGGCGATGGTCATGGTGCTAACCGCGATACCCTGGTCCACGGCGTAGTTCGAGGTCAGGGTCACGCTAGCCGGCGGCGGAACGACCGTGATCGGAATAACGCTGATTGGCCGCTCCTCCAGGCGGGCGCCGGTGTCGATGTGGGCGAACTTGCTCGGGTTGAACTCGAGCGCAGTGATCTCGTAGTCGCCCTCAGTGGTTCGCGCTGTCCTAAGCACGCGGAACAGCTGGATAGCCAGGTCATCGGCGTCGATTGCCCACTGCAGCTCCGGCTCCGGGGTCACGCTGTAGGCTGTGGTTACCGTGACAGCACGACCACTGACCGATTCGACTGTGCGGCCCTGGGCGCGACCGTTGGGCAGGTTGATGATCAGGCGGTCGCCAGTCTTGATCTGCGTATCGCGGTCGAGCGTGACGACCCTACCCGTCGCAGCGGCGATCCGGCCGCCGTTCGGGCGCCCTGCGATCAGTTCGTCCGCCACGGGAATCACATGGCCTGGCAGCGGGATACGCCCCTCCATACCAGTCTTGAAGGTCACGGTGCGGTCTTGGCTATTGCTGAGCAGAATCCACTTACCGCGGCGCTGGGCCTCTGATGCCCGGGTACAACCGATAGCAGAAATCTCGATCGGCCGGTCACGGTACCGGCGCTGCAGAGCCAGGTCAGTGACCGGGATTACGTCGGTGTCGTAGTTGTTGGCCGGGTTGTCGTAACTGACCAGCGCGCGACTGTAGTGGGTGTTCTTCTCGGCACCACCGTAGGTGAACTCGCCATCGATCACGTTGAAACGGGTGAACACGTAGTCGATGTCCTGCGCGCGCGGCATGTCGGCCTGCATGAACAGTGAACCCTGGGCCCAGTAGACCATCCCCCGGTAGATTGCCGACAGATCGCGCAGCAGCGTCCAGGCTTCCGCCCGCCCCTGCAGGTTCATGTCGCACAGGAAACGTGGTTCCTGTCCGCCAATGCCGTCGGGCACTAACTGGTCGCAGTACTGGGCGATGCGGTACATCTCCCACTTGTCGACCATCCACGGCTTGATGCGTTTGCCCAGGCCGAAGCGATCTTCCACGCACAGGCCATAGGTGACAAACGCCGGGTTGTTGGTCCAAGCCTGCTTGAAGGTGCCGTCCCAAACCCCGGTGTAGGTCCGCGTCAATGGATCGTAGTTCGCCGGTACCGGCCACTTCCGGGCTTTGCACTTGACCGTGACGGCCGGGATGTTCTGGAACTGCTGGGCGTCGAACTCGATGTAGAGCAGTGCAGTATTCGGGTAGCGCAGTTTGCGGTCGATGACCTCGGTGTAGCCCGCGATGGTCATCGTATCGGCGATGGTGCCCGAATTCTGGTTCGGGGTGATACGCCGAACGCGGATCATCCAGCCGTTGGTGGCCTTCGGCAGATCCACCCGCACTGAGCGCTGGTAGCCGTTGGTGGTCTTGCCGTCCACCGCCCCCAGCTGCACCTGCTGATAGGCACCACCGTCAGTGGCGACATCAATTGCATACTCGATGCGGTAGCCGTTGGTGTTGCCGCCTTGGTCCTGAATGGCCAGACGCGGCCAACTGAAGCGCAGGCGCACGGCTGACAGTTGGATATTGCTCAGCGCCCGGGACCACGGGTTATCGCTGCGCAGCTCGACATTGACGGTGGTCTCGTTCTCAATCGCCGGGATACCTGGGATGTAGGTCTGCTCGATGCTGCCAGGCCGCCAGTCCCACTTCACGTTCGGGAAGTTGATGTTGCCGCTGGAATCCTGGATAGGCGTGTTGTCGAGGTAAATATCCTGGGCGGTCGGCGTGCCTTCAAACTCCCCCTCACCCACTGCAATCAGGATCTTCGCCAAGTTCGTCGACTGCAGACTGTCCGGCGCTTCAGTCGGCTGTTTCGGTTTGCTACCACCGCCCTTGGCGCCGTGGATATCAAGGTGTTGTGCTGCGCCCATGCTTTCCTCCAGGCATAAAAAAACCCGCCGAAGCGGGCTTGAAACTCAGGGGAGATCTTCCCCACCATATGGCGGGCGACATCTGTAGATACGGGCCAGCGCCATGCGCCACCCTTTCACTGCTCCGTACTTATCAATCGCCAACAGGGCGTAATTTGAGCAGGATGGGACATGTCGGCACGCAGACCTAAGCCTATCTGGCGCACATCGCTGATACGCCCTGATCGATACAACTGACAGGTATCGGATCACAGAGGGCGTCGGAAGGAGATTACATAGTAATTGTTGAGCGAAGCCTTCTTCCCAAACAAGGCATCAAAGCAGCCAGGTTGAACCGAGACGCCAATCGTGTCGACCCGGTAGAACTCCCATCCCTGCTTGGCGTACTGGTTGACCACCGTTTCAAGATAAGCTGCGGCTTCATTTCCTTTGTGCTGCTTTGCCTGCACTTCAACGTTTGGTGGAACCTGCACCATCTTGTACTCGAACACGACCTATTCCTTTGTGCAATTAAAGAGCCACCATCCTAGCAAAGTCCTCGTAAAACGCATCCATCAACTTTTATCTTCCGCATAGATGGATGCCGAGATGATCGCCCCGCCCCATCGGCGCTCACCGATGCAGATCGGAACCGGGTTGCCGCTGGCCGTGGTGTTTCGGGCGCTGCCGAAGGCGTAGGACGGCAGGTTTTCTGGAGCGCCGCTTTGTGAAAGGCCTTTGGCCTGGGGGCTGAGCATCTGGATTACCCCGCCAGCAACCATGCCAATACCTGCGCCAATCAAGGGAGCGCCAAATGGAGTGGCTGAGAGGAACACCCCGGCAACGATCATTATCGCTCCAACGATGGTCTGCAGGATCCCGCCACGCTTGCTACCAGCAACCACTGGGACGATCCTGAGCTCACGAGTACCTCCTCGCTCGAAGTCACCAACCCCAACATTCCGGCGGTTCCTGAAGACCGCGAAACTCATCCCAAGTCGGTCAAGGCGCCGAATCTCTTCTTCAAAACCTGGAAGCGTAGCCTTGAGAGCCTTGAACACCTCCCATGACTTGCCGGTATCAAGTAGTCGTCGATGTATCCGGCCAAATTTTCTGGCGAGGGTTCCCGAGAGTTTGATTGTGGTGAACGGCTCATAATGTGCTGCTGTAGCGGCCATGCTTTCTCCAGGCGCAAAAAAGCCGCCCGGAGGCGGCTTGATCAGTTGTAATTGACGTAAGGGCCTATGTAGATGCCGCCCATGTCTCCGCTAATTCTGTAAATACTCTCTTTTCCGTTTTGCACGTTTCCGACGATCGTGCGCACCGCCATGCCGCCGCAAAGCCCGGAGTTCGCCAACCCTATACCAATGCTGGGCTGGCCCGGTGGTAGGTGGAAACTGGCTCGCTGGCCCGTACCCAGTTTGGCGGCTCTTTTGCCATCAATGAACACAACCACATCGCAACCAGAGCCTACCGCCCCTGCGTCCCGAAGAACGACAACGGTGCCGCTATCCCCTCGAGGCTTTACCTGAAACGCGTAAAGTTCATCTCGCGGGACCGGCGTTGCCTCGCGGACGGAGATCGCAGATGACGCACACCCCGCCAGCACCGCCACTGCCACCGACCCAATCAGAATTCGCATTTTGATCCCTCCTTGTTGATGGCAGGAATCTAACACCACCAAGAGAAAGCACCAAAAACCCAAGCAAAAGGGCTGAAAAAGAAAAGGCACCCTAACAGACTGTGTGAAAACCTAGCAATCTGCCCGGCCCTTTAAGAGAATGCTCCGTATCGAAGGATACGGAGCATTTTTCGTTATGGCCTACATACAAGG
>NZ_JBOICA010000081.1:0-8225 GCF_050739775.1 Pseudomonas sp. | reverse complement strand
GGGGTGAAGAGCACATCAAGCTCAGTACCGACTACGGCGGCAAGAGCCAGCTGAATCTGGGCCATCTGGTTGGCGCCGAGCGGCGCAAGCGTGGTGAGGGTTTTGAGCTGCGTACCGATGACTGGGGCGCGCTGCGTGCGGGCAAGGGGCTGTTTATCAGCGCTGATGTGCAGACCAAGGCGGCCGGCGACGCACTGACCATGGCCCCGGCCAGTGCCCAGCTGGAGGGCGCGAAACAACAGATGGCCGAGTGGCAGGACATCGCCCAGGCCCACCACAGCCGCCAGCCTGCCATCGATGGCTTGAACCAGCTCCATACCGAGGCCCGGGACCTCAAAGGCCCGGCGATTTTGCTCAGTGCCCCTAAAGGCATCGGCGCAGTAACACCCGCAAGTCTGCTGTTGAAAAGCGGCGACGCGCTGTATGTGCAAAGCCAGGACGAAATCAACCTGGCGGCAGGGCATCGCCTGTCCGCCCATGCCAGCCAGGGTATCTCGCTGTTGGCGCAGCAGGAGGGCATGCGCCTGGTCTCCGGCAAAGGCCCCCTGGAAATCGAATCCCACGGCGACCTGCTCAACCTCATTGCCCAGCAGGACATCAGCGTGCAGTCCGTGCAAGGTCACCTGCAACTGACGGCGAAGAACGGCATCACCCTCGGCTGTGGGGGTGGTTTTATCCGCATTACCGCTCAAGGGGAGATCCAGATCCACAGCCCCGGCCTACTCAGTATCAAGGGTAAGCATCGGTTCAACCCGCCTGCCAGTGAAGTGTTTGCGCTGCCTGAGTTACCAGGTTCGGTGTGCAGGGAATGCTTGAAGAGGGCGCAAGCCGCCGCCCAGGGCTTCGTGCTCAGGGAGGCGCAAGCATGATGGCTCAGCATCTCGGCACCTGGCTTGGCCTGCTGCAAAGCGCTTGTGAACAGGCTGATACCCGCTATCTGTACGTGATCATCGATCAGGCCGGCAGCGAAGTTCCATTGCTTCCCAGTGTGCTCAGCGTCGAGCCGCCGCTGGCTTGGTACTCGCTGTTCAGCGGGTTGCCGGAGGAGGGTGCCGAGGACCTTGCTCCGCTGTTGGTACGGGTTGAGCTGGCGCAACCACTGCAACGGCAATGGCTGCTCGGCTTGATGCATGCAACCGATGGCCACTCACAGCTGCTGGTGCTGGCATCTACCTGGCCCTTTGCGGTACTGGCCGAGCATCTGGGCCAGTGCATGGAAGCGCGCAATGGCGGCCGCCTGGGGCTGTTGCGTTACTACGATCCGCGTCTGTTCCCGCTGCTGTTCAGCCATGTCCTGCAGCCCGAGCAACAGCAGCCATGGCTGCACCCCGCGTTGTTCTGGAGCTGGCTGGATCGCGATGGCGCACCTCAGCACCTGTTGGGTGCCGCCCAAATACCCACTGTGGCGGACGCGCACAGCCCTGTCGAACTCAGTGACAGCCAGGTCGACACCCTGGCGTGTGCCGCTGATGCCAGCGCCGCACTGGCCAGCCTCAGCACAGCGTTCCCCAGCAAGTGGGGCGTGGAGCAGCGTTTTCAGGCGTGTTATCGGGCCATGCTCGATGCCAGCCAGGCCGGATTGCTACTCAACGCCCAGCGCGAAGCCTACACCCTCGAGCAAGTGCGCCATGTCTGGGCGGCCCGTCCAGCAACCACAGGGAGGCATTAATGCCCACGTTCTCACTAGCTCGTTCCCTCACCGCCATCCTTGCCAGCCTCCTGCTCGCCCAGGCTGCCCAGGCCAGCACCATCGAAGGCATCAACCACACCCACTGGGCCATCAATCGTTTCAGTGTCGATGGCCGTTCGGCGATTGACATCATCGGTCCGTATCAAGGGGGAGGCGGAGGCTGTTGTTACATCGCTCCTGAGCGATGGCAGCCGGGGATGACGGTGCGGGTTGATTGGGAAACGGGCGTGGCTTATCCCGACGGGTTCCCTGGGTTTGCCAATTGGCCCAAGTACTTGGCCTGGGAGAAGGAAGTCGTTGCGCAAACACGCCGACACAGCAAATTCGCCCCAGTCCCCAACTACACCGGTCAGAAGGTCTGCGGCATCACCGTGCATTTCCTGCCCTGTGACGACATCCAGGTCAGTACCTCCTGCTACGCCTATGGCAGCCCGGAATACCCGATCAAGACCCCGTTGCACTTGCCGGAGCCGCAGTCATGTCCCCAGTAAAGCAACCCATCAGCAACCCGCCGCAGTTTCCGCTGCTGGGCCGGTTGCCTCAGCGTGCCGAGCAAGTCCAGGCCAACCTCCTGCGCCAGTGCGAGCAGGAACGTGGTTACCACGATGCCCTGTGCCTGGCATCCGGCTACCGGCAGCCACTGCCGTGCTGCAAGACGTTGCATATCAGCCTGTTCTTCGACGGCACGGGCAACAACCTCAACAATGACCTGTACGAGTCCGCGATCACCCACCCGACCAATATCGCCCGGCTGTTTCGCGCGAGCATTGGCGACGGGCACGCCGGCGGCACCAGCCACCGTGGCACGGTCCAGGGGTTGACGGACGCTGCCGGCACCGGCAACGGGCAGTACTTCAAATATTACATGCCCGGGGTGGGCACGCCTTTTCCGGAAGTGAATGACCTCGACTACAGCAGTACTGGCCTGGCCTTTGCGCGTCGTGGCGAAGAGCGTATCAACTGGGGCCTGCTGATGATCATCGACGCCTTGCGGCGCACGCTGGGGCAGCCACGGCTGGATAACACGGCCTTGGGGGCTGCGGTCGAAGCCATGGGCACCTGGCCCGGGACGGAGTGGATCATGGGCCGCGCCAACCGGGCCGGTGAATTTCGCCGGCAGCTCAACGCCCTGGAGCGTCCCTTGCGCATCGCCCTGGGCCAACCGCAGCCGGGTCAGCCCAAGCTGCTGGGCATCAAGCTGTATGTCTATGGTTTTTCCCGCGGCGCGGCGGCGGCCCGGGCCTTTGTCAACTGGCTGAACCTGCTGTTGTCGCGCATTGAGGCAACGCCGACGTTGCTACTCAATGACCTCAAGCTGCCGGTCAGCGTGGAGTACCTGGGGTTGCTGGACACCGTGGTGTCAGTGGGGTTGGCCGATATCTCGCCAGGGGTGACCGGGCATATGGGCTGGGGCGATGGCAGTCAGGAGCTGCCCCGGGGCAACCTGCTCAAGCGTTGCCTGCATATCGTGGCCAGTCACGAGCAGCGCTTGAGCTTCCCGTTGGAGTCGATTCGCGGTGAGGATGGCAATTACCCGGCAAACAGCGTTGAAGTGATCTATCCCGGGGTGCACTCGGATCAAGGAGGAGGATATCCGCGGGGTGATCAAGGTAAAGCCGTTGGTGAGAATGATGGTTTATTGCTTTCGCAGATTGCCCTGCACGATTTGTATGCTGATGCCTTCGCCCACGGTGCCCCGCTGAAGGTGCCGAAAGATGCATTGCCTATTGGGTTGCGCCATGAGTTTTGGAGAGCAATGGAATTCGATGTGCAGCGATCCTTTGCTGTTGGCCCTAAATTGGTTGATCGTTTTAACGCTTGGCGTCATGTAACTCTCGGTCTCATTCCTGCTTCCCAGCCGCTTACTACCGAACAGATCGAACGTTATCAGGTGTTGCCCGCTACTATTCCTTTGGAAGAAGCACTCCGCACCCAACTGGCCTGGATCACCGCCTGGCGCATCGACCGCTATGCCTTCGACAGCCTCAAGAACACCGAGTTCTACCTTGCAGCAAGTGATAAGCACGGCACGGAAGAAGTTCGACAACGCGCCGAAGCCGAACGTGCGCACAAGCAGGCGGAGGTCGAGGCCAGCCGCAAGGAGCAAAAGGCCAGAGAACGCAACGGCGCAGCGAAAATACCGCTTAAACCCGGCGTCCCCGCGTTCGATCCGGACAAGGCGCAAACCCAGTTACGCGAAGCTGCCGAGGAGTTCGGCAAGATCTATCGCGACCTCAACAGTGACCCTTACCTGGCGTTCTTGCGCAAAGCCATACTGGTGAACCCCATCGCGCTGTTTACCTACCTCAACAGCGCCGAAACCATCGCCGAGCGGGAACAGCTGAAGGCAGCGGGGCGAGCGAAAGTCAGCCAGCTTTTTCCACCCCCGTCCGGCGAACGCAACCACTTGACGGAACACTTTCGCGCCAATGTCGACGAGCGTAGCAACAGCCACCTGCCCGAGGGCTTGTTACGGGCGCTGTTCGATGACCAGGTGCATGACTCCCGGGCCTGGTTTCTTCATGCCCTGCTCAATCAAAGCGCGCTGAACGTGAATGTGGCAGTGGGCCGTGAACCCTGGGGCAGCTACTTCAACGAACGCATGGTGTTCTTCGGCGAGGCCAACAGAAGGGACCTGGCGCTGATGGTCGAGCCCAAGGCAACGACAGCGGCCGACCGCGCCAGCGCCCTGGCCTCTGCAAGCACTACGCAGGCTTCGCTGATGGATGCTCAACGCCGTGCTCAGGTCCAGCAGGACATCGCTGCGGTCTGGGAAGCCCATTACGCCAAGCTGAGTGAGGTGAGCGATGGATCGGTCTGAGCGGTGTTTACGACGCGCTGTACAGGGACTCTCTCCAATGCTCAGGTTGACTCGGCACTGTGCACTGAAAGTTGTCCTCGGCAGCCTGGCTGTGGCCATGGTCGTTCCGGTTGCGGGCGCAAGCACCATTGACGGCATCAACCATACCCATTGGGCCATCAATCGTTTCAGTGTCGATGGCCGTTCGGCGATAGACATCATTGGTCCGTATCAAGGTGGTGGGGGGGCTGTTGTTACATTGCTCCTGAACGTTGGCAGCCGGGAATGACGGTACGTATCGATTGGGAAACCGGGGTCGGTAGCTCAAAAGGATTCCCTGGGTTTGCTGATAGACCCAAGTATTTGGCCTGGAGAGATGGGATACGAGCGCAAAAGCGCAAGCACAGCAAGCTCGTCCCAGTCCCCGACTACACCGGCCAGAAAGTCTGCGGCATCACCGTGCATTTTCTGCCCTGTGACGACATCCAGGTCACTACCTCCTGCTACGCCTACGGTAGCCCGGAATACCCGATCAAGACTCCGCTGCACCTGCCGCAGCCGCAGTCATGTCCACTTAATCACGCCGAACGGCAGGAGGGAGCGTAATGCTCGCATTCATTCGTCAGGGCGACAGTTTGCGCGAGGCTGGCGGCAAGGTGCTGGAAGGGCGCTATCTGTGTGACGGCCAGCCGATCGCCTGCCAGGGGGATGCGGTGCGCTGCAACCTGCACGGTCTGACCAACATCGCCGAAGGCAGCGACCTGGTCGAATTCGACGGTCATCCGGTGGCGTTGCACGGTCATCGCTGCAGTTGCGGCTGCACCCTGGTCAGTTCCATGCCCGATACCTCGGCGGCCTCATGAATAAGGCTGTGGCATTCGCACCCTATCCCCGGGTTCAGCCCCCCCTTTATTCACGCTGGCTGGCCAGTGGAGCCGTGCTACTGGCCCTGGTGGGCGCGGGCAGTGTGCTTGAGCGTTCGTTCATCGAGCCGCGCCTGGCCGTTGGCGGTGGGGTTGCAGTGCTACTGGTGTGGGCAGTGGCTCTGATGGTGCGGGTACTGTACTACCGCTTCAATCACCACAATGCGCAGTGCTATGCCGAGGCAACGGAGCAGCAGCGTCAAATCTGGTGGCAGCATCATCGCCAGAAAGCCGCACTGATCGAGTCGGTACTGGTAAGCGCCGCTTGTAGCAAGCCCGAACAGGTAAATGTTCTGTTCAGCCCCGATCATCAACCGCCCGCTGTGCTGGATACCGGAGAAGGCGCTGCAATTCGCCTGCCGCAGGTGTGCGCTCGGGATGTCGAGACGCGTGAGCGGGAACTGGCGGTATTGCTCGCGCTGAAATGGCAGGCACAACGCACGCAAGACAGCGCTTTGCAGCCTTTGTCTTGCTACTGGCTGGGCTCGTTGGCGGCGTGGGGGGCGTTTGTCGAGCAAATGGCCCTGAGTTGCCCTGAAGTCTGTTTGCCTGAGCATCCCGAGTCTTGGCAGGGGATCCGCAGCCTGGATGCCATCATCGACCTGTTGCTGCAGGCACCTGCGGATGCCCGAGTGCTCTGTGCAGGTTGTCATTCTGCGCGTGCCGAACGAGAGCAACAGCTGCCCGCGGGGGAAGCTGCCGTGCTGTGGCTGCTCGGTGCGCAAGGTGGTGTGCACTTTCCTCGAGGCGAATGGTTCGCGGCTGACGCCGAGGATCTCACTACAGTCGCCGCGCAAGCTTTAAAGCAGAGCGAACTGGAAGCCCCCGCGCCCGTTTGTGTGTCGTTCTCACAGCCCGCTGCATTCGACGCGTCGCTGCTTGACTGGAACATCAAGCAGCATCGGCAAGACGCCAATTTTGGTGCCCTGGCGAATCTGCAGGCCATGGTGGTTCAGACCCTGGCGGCCTGGTACACCGAGCAACACGGCGTGCCTTGTGCCTGGCTGGCTGGCGACCCTCATTACACCTTGACCCTTGGAATTGTAGAGCCCGATGACTCGAGAAGTTGAATCGCAAAAGCTGTCTTCCTGGCACACGGCGTTAGTGCTTGCACTGGTGTTGGCGGTGCTGGTTTTCCTGGGCGGAGCGGTCTGGTGGTTTTTGCTGGACACGCACTCGACCAGTCTCGCTGCATTACATGATCTCCTGCTCAAGGGCCTGCTGTGCTGGGCCCTGTTGTTTGGAGCCGCGCTGCTGGTCTGGCTGAGTGTGAATAAGGGTATCCGGGGGCTGGTAGGAGGGGGGCAATCGCTACCGTCTTCGCCTCAGCCAGAGGAGGACTCCGAGCAAGTCTGGTTAGCGCCGCTACGTAAACACTTACGCGAGCACTACGGCCTGCTCTGGCGCCGCAAGGTCCGTTTGCTGCTGGTGGTCGGCGAACCGGAGCAGGTCGACGCCATCGCGCCGGGGCTGACCGAGCGGCACTGGCTGGAAGGTGGGCAGACCGTGCTGGTGTGGGGTGGCAGTCTGGCAGACACAGCGCAGCCGTCATTGCTCAACGCCTGGCGCGGCTTGACCCGCTGGCGGGCTCTGGACGGCGTCGTCTGGGCGTTGACCCAGGCCCAGAGCGCCGATGCCAAGACGATGAGCCACGCGCTGAGCCAACTGCGCAACACCGCCCGCGAACTGCGCTGGCACTTGCCGGTGCATCTGTGGCAGGTCTGCGCCAGCGCCTGGCCTCAGGACGACCGCCCGACCCAGTCGGTAGGCTGTCTGTTGCCGGCAGGCATTAGTGCTGAGCAACTGGACGCGCGCCTGACGGCGCTGCTGCCGCCGTTGTGCCAGACGGGGCTGGCGCAGATTCAGAAAAAACGCGGCCACGATTTCCTGCTGCGTCTGGGCCGCGATCTGCACGCGGAGGGCATCGCCCGCTGGCGGCAGGCGCTCAGCCCGGTGTTCAACAAGCCCGCCCGTGGCCTGGCGCTGCGCGGCCTGTGGTTCAGCCTGCCGCTGTCACGCAGCGCTCAGGCCGGCAACGACAACCATTGGCCGGCCGACCCGGCCTGGCTCGGCGTGCTCGGCGACCAGACGGGCGAACCACGCCGTCTGGGCTGGCCAGCATCGCGCATCGCCTATGCTGCCGTGCTGTGCCTGGCCACGGTGTGGGGCGCCGGGATGCTGCTGTCGTTCGCCACTAACCGCGTCCAGCTCGCCCAGGTGCAGAACGCCCTGACTACATTGCAGCAAGCGGCCCCGGGGGCCGAGCAACGGCGGGCGCTGCATCAGCTGGTGGACGATCTGGCCCGCCTGGAGTACCGCATGGCCCACGGTGCGCCCTGGTACCAGCGCTTCGGCCTGAACCAGAGCCAGGCCCTGCACGACGCGCTGTGGCCGCACTATGTCCAGGCCAACCAGCAACTGCTGCGCGACCCGGCGGCGGCCACCCTGCAACGCCAGCTCAACGCCCTGGTCCAGCTCCCGGCGGACAGCCCCGAACGCGCCACCCGTGCCACTGAAGCCTACACACAACTGAAGGCCTACCTGATGCTGGCCCGCCCGGAAAAAGCCAACCCGGCGTTTCTGCTGCAGACCCTCGGCAGCGCCGAACCGGAACTCTGGCAGTTCTACGCCGAACACCTGGCGGCCAATCCGCAGTGGCGCCTCGACGCCGACCCGGCGCTGGTCGCCCAGGCCCGCCAGGTGCTGCTCGGCCAGCTCGGTCAGCGCAATGCCCAGGCCAGCCTGTACCAGCAAGTTCTCGATACGGCGGTCAACCACTATCCGGCTCTGGGCCTGCAACAGCTGGTCGGCG
>NZ_JBOICA010000080.1:0-9883 GCF_050739775.1 Pseudomonas sp. | reverse complement strand
GTTCAGCTCAACTTGTTCGTCGTCACTGAGCACGATGTCTTGAGAGTTCATAGCGGCACTCCATGTCACGGCTGACTATGGAAGAGTAGCTCAAGTAGGAAATTTATTTTTGAGACAGAACACTAGGCGTTTCAGATGTAGCCATCGATATCACCTCGATTTCGACCTGGACCGTGAACAAGGCTTACGCCAGCCACTATGCTGCGGGCCGGGTATTGTGCGCCGGTGATTCGGTTCATCGGCATCCGCCAAACAATGGACTGGGCTCCAATACCTCGATCCAGGACGCCTACAACCTGGCCTGGAAACTGGCCTATGTCATCAAGGGCATCTCGGCGCCGACGCTTCTGGACACTTACTCGCCGGAACGCGCTCCGGTGGGCAAGGAGATTGTCACACGGGCGATCAAGAGTATTGGTGAAACCAAAGCTCTGCTGTCGGTATTCGAGCCTGACGGAGAATCAGGCGCGCTAGACCTGAGTGTGTTGTTTGAGGACGGTGTATCAGGCGCATCTACCCGCAGCCAACTCGCCCAGGCCATTGCCCGGAAAAACTACGAGTTCAATTGCCTCGGGGTCGAGGCCAACATTCTGTACAACTCGTCTGCAGTCATAGGCAGCATGGCCGACTTCGAGCCAGAGGATAAAATCAACGCCGCCTTTCATTCCAGGATCATGGCCGGCGCCCGCTTCCCCCATGCCTGGGTGACTCGCAAAGGTATTGAAATTTCCACCCTCGAACTGCTTGGGAAGGGCAAGTTCACACTCATCGCCGGTTGCCTGGGTGACGCCTGGATCAGCGCGGCCAAGCGCTTCGCCGGGGCGCATGGCATTCCTCTGGCAACCTGGAGAATTGGCGCACAAGCCGATGTTCAGGACATCTATTTCGACCTGCACAACCGGATCGGCTTCACCGACACCAGCATTGCCCTGATCCGCCCGGATGGCCATATCGCCTGGGCCGGAACCCTGGAGGGCAATCCCGAGCAAATCCTCGAAGGCGTATTGCGCCTCGTGCTTCATCTACCTCACCTGCACCTCAAGGGTGCAACGCAACAGCAAAAGGAGCTGGCATGAAACTGTTCAACAACCCTCACCTGGCCGTCGTTTCCGGTTCGAGCAAAGGGATCGGTCTGGCTATCGCCCAATCCCTGTATAACGAGGGCATCAGCGTCATCATCAACGGTCGCTCCCAAGCATCGGTGACTGCCGCCATTGAAGCGCTGCGCAACAAGGCACAATCGCCCACTGGAGAACTCATCGGCTTCGTAGCCGATCTCAGCGACCCAAAAGAAATCGAACGGTTGTACAAGGAACATCCGCATGTCGACATTGTGGTGAACAATCTCGGCGTCTACGGCGCTGCATCGTTTGAAGAGATCACCGATGAGCAGTGGCTGAAGATCTTTGAAGTAAACGTGCTCAGCGGCGTGCGTCTCTCACGCCAGTACCTGCCAACAATGAAAAAGCGGGGCTGGGGCCGTATCGTGTTCATCAGCAGTGAAAGCGCCATTCAAATCCCCCAGGAAATGATCCACTACGGCATGAGCAAAACCGCTCAATTGGCAGTGGCGCGTGGACTCGCTGAAACCTGCGCCAACTCAGGCGTCACCGTGAACTCCGTGCTGCCAGGACCAACCCTCACCGACGGCGTCAAGGCGTTCGTTCGCGAGCTGGGAGGCGAAAGCATTGAGCAGTTCACCGAGGATTACTTCAAGACCTTACGCCCCAGTTCACTGATCAAGCGCTTCCAGAAGCCCAACGAAATCGGCGATGCCGTGGCGTTCGTGTGCAGCGAAAACGCAGCATCGATCAATGGCACGGCCTTCCGTGTCGATGGTGGCGTTGTCAGGTCTTGTTTCTGAAGCAGGAGCCAAGTGCCTGGATGCTGATCGCCGCGATGTGGCGATACCGAGTTGCAATGGATATCGACTCCGACAAGGAAAAGCAACATGTCAAAGAACACGCCTCGGATATCCCGGCGCAACCTTCTGGTTGCCGGAGCCAGCGGTGTAGCGGTATCAACCCTGGGTTTTGCCGCTACCCCACAAAGCACAAAAACACCTGACAGAACGTGGGACCTCGAAGCCGATGTGGTGGTGGTCGGCAGCGGTGCCGCCGGGGCAAGCGCCGCCTTGTTCGCGCATGAAGGTGCAAGCAAGGTCATCTTGCTGGAAAAGGCCCCGTTCTTCGGCGGTACCTCGGCAAAATCCGGTGGCGCCTACTGGATCCCCAACAACTTTCACATGAAAGAAAAAGGGCTGGCGGACAGTGAAAAAGCCTGCCTGACCTACATGGCTCGCTATAGCTATCCACATCTGTACAACCCGGACCATGAAACGCTTGGCTTGCCACGGACTACCTTCAATCAGCTCAAGACTTTCTATGCCGAAGCCTCGCCGACCATCGACAAGCTCAAGGCAATGAAGGCGCTGGACTCGATGCGCTACTCCATTTTTGCCGAGGATGTGCCGGATCAGCCCGACTATGGCGATGTGTTTGCCGGCTCGGTCGGCTTGCGCGGTCGGGCATTGGGGCCCAGGCAGCCGAACAATCAGTTGGGGCTGGGCGCTGAACTGATGCGCCAGCTGCGTGCCGCCATCGATGCACGCGGAATCGATGTACGGCTCGCTCACCGGGTAGAACGCTTGATCGAGAACAGCAAGGGGCAGGTCATCGGACTTGAAGCCTCAACCCTGGGAGCGGACGACAATCCCGTGCGCCTGAACATCCGGGCTCGGCGCGGGGTGGTGTTCGGTACCGGTGGCTATACCGCCAACAAGCACCTGCGTACACAGTTCCAGGTCAACCCGGTCTTTGGTGGTTGCGGTATCCCCACCTGTGAAGGTGACTTCATTCGCATTGGCGGCGCCCTTGGGGCGCAACTGGGCAACATGGGGGGTGCCTGGCGTGCACAGACGTTACTCGAAGAGGCGATCGCCTATGCCAGCGTACCGAGAGAGATCTGGGTGCCGCCAGGAGACAGCATGTTTCTGGTGAACAAGTACGGCCGTCGGATCGTCAACGAAAAACGCAACTATCACGACCGCTCCAAAGTTCACTTCACCTGGGACCCGAGCACCGCCAACTACCCGAACCTGTTGATGTTCATGATTTACGACCAACGAACCGCCGATCTTTTCGCCGGCCACCCACCCATTCCAGCCCCCGGCTCAAAAGAGTCTTATGTGCTGGAGGGCAGAACATTCGATGAACTGGCCAAGGCACTTGACCAGCGCTTGGCTTCGTTGGCGACGCATACGGGGAACTTGCGCCTCGATCCGGGATTTGCCGAAGAAATGCAACGCACACTTGCCCGTTTCAACGGCTTTGCCAACAGCGGCAAAGATAGCGACTACAAACGCGGCGACTTCGCCTACGACCGCGACTACATGTTCTTTTATCCTGGGCCACCACGTACCGACACCCCGCATCAGGCCAATGACAAGGACAACTTCACCCTGTATCCACTGTATTACGCGGTGATACTTGCCCCCGTCACCCTGGACACCAACGGTGGTCCGGTGATCGACGAGAAAAGTCGCGTGCTGAACTACGAAGATCAACCCATCGCCGGGCTTTACGGTGCCGGTAACTGCATCGCCAGCCCTGCACATGATGCCTACTGGGCTGCCGGCGCAACCTTGGGCACGGCGCTGACGTTTGGTCGGCTGGCTGGCGAGAACGCCGCGCGCGAAGCGATCAAGGAGGTCTGAATGCCACACTTCAGAATGGCTATCCGTGCCACCTTCGGCGCTGTTGGTCCTGCGGTGTTATTGCTCGGTGCGTCTTGCCAGGCAATGGCAGAGGTCCCACTGGCCACCTCCCCAAGCTTCAAGACCACGATCCAACCGATGCTCGACACCTACTGTGTGTCTTGTCATATCGCCGGATCAGCACCTGAAAACCTCGACCTGCAACGCGCAAAGGCCTACGCCGGACTGGTCGATATCCCGTCCCGGCAAAGTGCGTTGAAACTGGTGGAGCCAGGATCCCCCGAGCAGAGTTACCTGATGCACAAGGTCACTGGCGACCAGGCTTCGGTAGGGGGCAAAGGCAATGCCATGCCGTTCGGGCAAACTCAGGCAGCCCCTGAATTGATCAACGCCTTGAAAGCCTGGATCGAAAAAGGCGCAGTGAACAACTAACCCCCCCGGCTGCCCCTACGGACAGCCGGGCTTGATTGCTCTCAACGTTTGCCGGTGGACGGCAACAGGATCGCCAACAGGCCGAACAACGGCAGGTACGAACACAGGCTGTAGACGTATTCGATGCCCTTGAAGTCGGCCAGGTAGCCGAGCAGCACCGCACCGATGCCACCAAAACCGAACATCAGGCCGAAGAAAATCCCGGCGATCATCCCGACGTTACCCGGCACCAGTTCCTGGGCGTAGACGACAATGGCCGAGAACGCCGACGCCAGGATAAAACCGATGATCACGCTCAGGACGCTGGTCCAGAACAGGTCCGCGTAAGGCAGCAACAGGGTGAACGGAGCCACGCCGAGAATCGAGAACCAGATCACCGCCTTGCGCCCGATGCGGTCACCGATCGGCCCGCCGAAAAACGTCCCGGCGGCCACCGCGCCGAGGAACAGGAACAGATGCAACTGCGAACTTGCCACCGAAAGGTCGAACTTCTCGATCAGGTAAAAGGTGAAGTAACTGGTGAGGCTGGACATGTAGAAGTACTTGGAGAACACCAGTAGCCCCAGCACCACCAGCGCACCGATCACTCGCCCACGCGATAGACCATGAGTCGCCGCCTGGCCGGCTTTGGCCTTGAACAGGTTCAGGTGTTCGCGGTACCAGCGGCTCAAGCCGTAGGTAACCAGTACGGCAAACACCGCAAACAGCCCGAACCAGACCACATTGCCCTGGCCGAATGGAATGATGATTGCCGCCGCCAGCAGTGGACCGAGCGCGGAACCGGCATTGCCACCGACCTGAAAGCTCGACTGCGCCAATCCGAAGCGCCCGCCCGAGGCCAGCCGGGCAATGCGTGAGGTTTCCGGATGGAAGGTCGAAGAACCGATGCCCACCAGCGCAGCCGCCAGCAAAATCATGGGGAAGCTGCCGACATACGCCAGCATGACGATCCCCACCAGGGTGCACAGGGTGCCCAGCGGCAGCAAATTCGGCATCGGCTTACGGTCGGTGTAAAAACCCACCCAGGGCTGCAGCAGCGAAGCGGTGATCTGGAAGGTCAGGGTAATCATCCCCACCTGGGCAAAACTCAGCCCGTAGTTGGCCTTGAGCATGGGATAGATCGACGGCAGCACGGCCTGGATCAGGTCGTTGATCAGGTGCGCCAGGGCGCAGGCGGCGATGATCCGCATGACCAGCGGGCTGCTCTGAGCAGTCGTGGCGCTTGCGGGCGAAATGGACGAGGCACTGCTTACAGCCATGACAAAGTCTTCCATCCGGTGGGTGGGATCCAATTATCCAGAATTCGTTAGCAAGCGCACTATTCTTTTCGACGAACGTGATCTCGACATTATTGCTAATGATTATCAATAGCTATAGCATTTTTACATTTCCCAGCCCTTGCTTCCCGCTCAGAGCACCGCACACATCATGAACCCATCCCCCACCTCAGTACTATCGAGCGAACCTGGCAACCGGGTACACAAAGCGCAACGACGCGAGGCCCCGCACTCCTGGCTAGGCTGGACAATCGCCGCCAGTGTGTTGCTGGTCGGTGGGCTGGTGTTGATGATGCAGTTGCCGTATCTGCAACGGCTGAACAGTGATGTTGCCAGCGCCTCAGGCGAGCGTCGGCAGATCCAGCTGGCCGATGGCTCCAAACTGATGCTCGACAGCGCCAGCGCGGTGGACGTCGATCTGCGCGGGCCGGTACGCAAGGTGCGTCTGATTCAGGGGCAGTTGTTCATCAATGTGGTCCATGATGGTCGCCCCTTTGTGGTCGAAGTCGATGACGCTCAGATTCAGGTGCTTGGCACCCGTTTCTCGGTCAGCCGTGGTCATGAGCACGACGAAGTGATCCTGCTCAAGGGCAAAGTGGAGGTCAGCAGCGCTTTCGGCGAAAAGCGTTTGCTCGCTCCTGGCCAGCGCCTGCGGGCCCACAACCTGGCCAGACAATTGATCATCGTCCGATTACCGATGCTGGCGCACCACACACAGGTACAGCTTCTGAGCCGCCTGCCCGCTAAGCAGTTGATCGCACGATTAATTTTTTAAAAAAGAGTGTTGACAGGTATTCGTTTAAAGCGAATAATGCGCGCCACTTGGCTACATAGCTCAGTTGGTTAGAGCATAGCATTCATAATGCTGGGGTCCGGGGTTCAAGTCCCTGTGTAGCCACCAAGTACTAAAAAGGGCTTACCGCAAGGTAAGCCCTTTTTTATTGCCTGCGATTTTATCCCGCCCTTCTCTAGTGCGCCTCAGCGTACATTGGCAAACACCACTGCCAAGCCCAACCCGATCAACGCCACACCAATCACTCGATCGACCGTCTGTTGCCGCTCAAGCATGGCCCGGCGCAACGCCGTGCTGGAGAAGAACAGCGCGACCAGGCTGAACCAGATCCAGTGAGCCACGGACATGAACAAGCCATAACCAAGGCTGGTCGCCAGCGAACTACCCGGCTGCACGACCTGAGTGTAGGCACTGACCACGAACAGCATGGTCTTGGGATTCAGGGCATTGGTCAGAAAGCCCGAGCGAAAGGCTGCCAACACCCCGAGCTGGCTGCAAGCCACATCGCCTTCGAGGGACATTCGTGTGGTGTTGGTCAACGACTTGTAACCCAGGTAGATCAGGTAGCCCGCCCCCAGCACCTTCATCGCCAGGAACAACGACGGGGACTGGCTGATGATCAGGGCCATGCCCAGCACCGTATACAGCACATGCACCTGCACCCCCAAAGCAATGCCCAGCGCGGCTGACAAACCAGCACGACGGCCAAAGGCGTAACTGCTGCGGGTGACCATGGCAAAGTCCGCGCCAGGGCTGACCACCGCCAGGACGGTGAACACGGCAACGGCAATGAGTTCATTCACGAATAGCTCCTCGATCTGCTAGGCAATTGCACAGATAGGACTGTACTTCGCCATTATCGAAAGCTTCATTCAAGGCAAAAAGCGATTTATAGTGCAGTAAATCCGCTAGTTTTTCTCACACAAATGAAACTGCCCGCGCTCACCGCCTTTCGCTATTTCGACGTTGCTGCGCAGACCCAGAGCTTCGTCCGCGCCGCCGAACTGCTCAACGTCACCCACGGTGCCGTGAGCCGCCAGGTGCGCCTGCTGGAAGAGTCCCTGGGGGTGGCACTGTTCGAACGGCGTAACCGCGCAATTTTCCTCACCCCTGCCGGCCGCGCACTGCAGGGCACCACCTTGTCGGTGTTCGAGCAACTGCAAGGCGCGGTGTATCGCCTGCAACAACAGGCCCGGGAGAACGTGCTGGTGCTGTCATGCGAGCCGACCATCGCGATGAAATGGTTGATTCCACGGCTACCCGCCTTTCATGCCGCCCACCCCGATATTCACCTGCATCTGGTGGCAGCCGGTGGCCCCATCGATTTTTCCCGCAGTGGCGTCGACCTGGCCTTGCGCCGTGATGATTTTCGCTGGGAAGCCGACCTGCACGCGGTGAAGATCTGTGACGAATGGGTGGGGCCGGTGAGCAGCACCAACCTGGCTATACCGGGCCAGGGCCTGGATGGCCAGTGTCTGCTGCACAGCGCGTCGCGGCCCAGCGCCTGGAACACCTGGCTGCGCCTGACGGGCGAATCAGCCCGGGACAGCCGTCGCGCTGACTACGAACATTTCTATCTATGCATCCAGGCCGCCGTGGCAGGCCTGGGTGTGGCCATGGCTTCATTTCTGATGGTCGGGGACGAGATCGATAGCGGCCAGCTGCAAGCACCGCGCAGCTTTGTGCAGGATCAATCGGCGTACTACCTGCTCTGGCCGCACCCCATGCCCGCCGACGACAAATGCCGACGCTTCGCCCAATGGGTCAGCGCGCAAGCCGAGGCCTGCCTGGCTCATTTGCTCTGAGGCTTATCGGTCTCAGGCAAGGCGCAGAAGGATGAGCCTGCGCTGAAATCCCCTCCCCAGGTGCGAAAACCCGCCGTGTCGATATGGATTCGCCCCGATGGGTAACGGCCCAGCCCCATGTTCCAGGCCTTGCCCTGGGTCTGCCAGAACCGGCACAGCGGGCTGGGATCGGCCCAGGGCGGCAGCACCACATCAACCGCAAACGCCCGGGTATGCGCGCTGTCTACGGCGCCGCCAGCGCAGTGATTCAGGCGCGGATCGCGGTACGTCGAAACCACTTCATAGCGCTGCAATATACCCTGATCATCCAGAGTCTTGAGCAATTGCAGGGTCGAACGTACTGCTGGCCACTGCGCCGCTGGCGCCACCGCGAAGGGCTGCGCCGAGCACAAGCGCCAGTCACTGGCCGAGCGCAGCAACTGATAGATCGGCACCACGCCATACAGGCGCGCATCCACCAGCATCTGCCGAAAAGCCCGGGTTTCATGATCGCCGACCCATTGGGCAAACAGGTGCAGGTCGCGTTCATCGGCTTGCGCCTGGGCAGTGCTCAGTAGCGCCAGTAGAAATCCTGCAGGAATACCTGCCTTGCACCACGCCGCCATCAGCATCCTCCCCTTCCCAATCCCCGGGAAACCTCTCCAGAATGGCAACCCTCCCGCTGCGAGGAGGCACTGACAAGGAGTTAAGCATGTACACGACAGTTCGATTGGCCCTGGGCCTGACAGCCCTGGCCTGCAGTGCAGCGGTCCAGGCCGATGCCCAGCTGAACCTGGGCAACCAGGAACGCGTGACCCGGCTGTTCGCCCACCCCAACAACTGCAACGTCATCTGTTTTCGCGACTGGAGCCTGGAACAGACGGTCGAGCACTACCTGACCCAGAGCGTGCAGCGCGACGGCTACCCCGCCGCCAAGGTGCAGGTCAGGCGCGACAACGACAACCTGCATGCCGAAATCCAGGGCGTACCCAGCAACTACAGCAAACCACTGGAGGCCCTGCTCGACACCGGCGAGCTAGCCTATCAGGGCGCCAGCCGCCTGAACCGCGAAGGCAAATGGGCCTATAGCTGGAACCTGTTCCTGCCGCTGGGAATGGCCCTGGAGAACCGCCGCAGCATCGAGCTGCTGCACTTCCCGCCGGACTACTCACTGACCCAGGCCCAGGACTATCTGCGCTCCAACACCAGCGACCGCTGGGCGACGCTGCTGACCTTCAACGGCATCCCCGCCGAGCAGACCCCGGCCTACCAGACCATCGTCGACATCGCCCCAATCGCCGCGCCAGCCAGCGCCGGCAAGGACCTGCAAGGGGTGTATGAGTACTTCAAGGATTACCAGCTACGCATGGTCCAGGAGGTTACCCGTAGCGCCAGCGGCATCGCCCTGCCCATGGTCGCGTTCGGCTCACCGGTACGCAGCTGGATCGAGCAGCAGTATGGGCCGAAGCTGAACGTGCTGGGACTGGTCAGCATCAGCCCGCAAGCCGGACAACAGGTGTCGGTACTGGGCGCCAACCACCCGAGCGCGATCTGGTACGCCGCTGACAAAGCCAATTATGACGGTGATCAGGACAAGGCCGACCAGGCAGGTTTGAAGATGATGGGACAGGATTTGAGCGCTGCCTGTTGGCAGGCGGGAATGGGCCGTAATCCGCAGGCGGATGCCCAGGCGACGCTGGGGGCATGTACGCAGAAGTGGCAGGTAACAGCGAAGAAGCAGACCTGTGAATTGTATTTCCGCACTGTTGGCAAGATGACGCCTGAGCAGGCAAGGGCCAAGTGCAATACCGGGGTGATGACGCGTGCATTGCGGGAGCTGAACAAGACTTGAGAACTTATCGCGGGGCAAGCCCGCTCCCAC
>NZ_JBOICA010000079.1:0-10047 GCF_050739775.1 Pseudomonas sp. | reverse complement strand
CACTTGGTCGCCCTCATGCAGTTGCGCTTCACTTCGTTCGCTGTGGTCAGCTCACGGCGGGACTTTCACCCGCAAGATTGCGCCCATGCTGGGCGCACAACAAAAACGCCCCCGGCCTTGCGACCGGGGGCGTTTTCGTTTCAGCCAGACTTAGTTAGCCTTGGCTTTCTTGGCAGCGCGGGTACGCTCGCCTTCGTCGAGGATCTTCTTACGCAGACGGATCGACTTAGGAGTCACTTCGCACAGCTCGTCGTCCTGGATGAATTCCAGAGCCTGTTCCAGGGTGAAGCGAACAGGTGGAACCAGAGCGATAGTTTCGTCTTTACCGGAAGCACGCATGTTGTCGAGCTTCTTGCCCTTGGTAGGGTTGACGCCCAGGTCGTTGTCACGGCTGTTCAGACCAACGATCTGACCGTTGTAGATCTCCTGACCGTGCTCAACGAACAGCTTGCCGCGAGCCTGCAGGGTTTCCAGGGAGTAGGTCAGTGCCTTGCCGGTCTCTACCGATACCAGTACGCCGTTCTGACGACCGGACATGTGGCCGGACTTCATCGGAGCGTAGCGATCGAAGATCGAGGTCAGGATGCCTGCACCGTTGGTCAGGGTCAGGAACTGGTTACGGAAACCGATCAGACCACGGGCTGGAATGTTGTATTCCAGACGTACACGGCCCTTGCCATCCGGAACCATGTTGGTCAGGTCGCCTTTACGCAGACCCATTTCTTCCATGACCTTGCCCTGCGAATCTTCAGGGATGTCGATGGTGACGTTTTCGAACGGCTCGTTCTTGACGCCGTCGACTTCACGGATGATTACTTCCGGACGACCAACGCCCATTTCGAAGCCTTCGCGACGCATGGTTTCGATCAGCACCGACAGGTGCAGCTCACCACGGCCGGAAACCTTGAACTTGTCAGCCGAGTCGCCTTCTTCAACGCGCAGTGCAACGTTAAACAGCAGCTCTTTGTCCAGACGTTCCTTGATGTTACGGCTGGTGACGAACTTGCCTTCTTTACCGCAGAACGGCGAGTCGTTGACCTGGAAGGTCATCGAAACGGTTGGCTCGTCGACGGTCAGTGGCTTCATCGCCTCAACGGCGTCCGGGGAGCACAGGGTGTCGGAGATGAACAGCTCGTCGAAACCGCTGATGCAGACGATATCGCCAGCCAGGGCTTCTTCGACGTCAACGCGGTGCAGACCGTGGTGACCCATCAGTTTGAGGATACGGCCGTTACGCTTCTTGCCGTCGACGTCGATAGCGACAACCGGGGTGTTCGGCTTGACGCGACCACGAGCGATACGGCCAACCCCGATAACACCCAGGAAGCTGTTGTAGTCCAGTGCCGAGATTTGCATCTGGAACGGACCGTCACGGTCAACAGACGGCGCCGGTACGTTGTCGACGATCGACTGGTACAGCGGGGTCATGTCTTCGGCCATTTCGGTGTGGTCCAGACCGGCAATGCCGTTCAGGGCCGAGGCGTAGACGACTTTGAAGTCCAGCTGTTCTTCGGTGGCACCGAGGTTGTCGAACAGGTCGAAGATCTGGTCCAGAACCCAGTCAGGACGCGCGCCCGGACGGTCGACCTTGTTGATCACGACGATTGGACGCAGGCCGGCTTCGAAGGCCTTCTTGGTCACGAAACGGGTTTGCGGCATAGGGCCGTCTTGGGCGTCGACCAGCAGCAGCACCGAGTCGACCATCGACATTACACGCTCAACCTCGCCACCGAAGTCGGCGTGGCCGGGGGTGTCGACGATGTTGATGTGGTAGCCGTTCCAGTTGATGGCGGTGTTTTTCGCCAGAATGGTAATACCGCGCTCTTTTTCCTGGTCGTTGGAGTCCATGACGCGCTCGTCGTTGAGCTCGTTACGCTCCAGAGTGCCGGACTGACGCAGGAGTTTGTCGACCAGGGTGGTTTTACCATGGTCAACGTGGGCGATGATGGCGATGTTACGCAGATTTTCGATCACGTGTGTATCTCGATCAGAGGATTCGGGTTGCCGCCCAGTCTAGGCGGCGAATATGAATGAATGGCGCTCAACGGGCCCGCAGGTCGGGAGGGCGATGGCGGATGCTCCCGCCATATAGCCCCGGCGTTTTATGTCGGACGATAAACGCGCACATTGGCATGTCCCTCACTGAGCAAATGATGGGCATGCAGGCGACTCATCACACCCTTGTCGCAATACAGCAGGTACTGGCGCGTGGCGTCCAGCTCCTTGAAGCGACTGTTCAGGGCGTAGAACGGCAAGGCCTTGACCTCGATGCCGTCCAGTTCCAGGGGCTGGTCTTCCTGGGCATCAGGATGGCGAATATCAATCACCACCTGCCCGGCCAGCGCCTGGCTGACTTCTTCGATCTGGATATCCTGGCCGAGTTCATCGATCACATTGTCGATGGACACCAGGCGAGCGCGCTCCAGGGCGCGCTCGAGCACAGCCATGTCGAACTGCTTCTCTTCATGGTCAACGCGATGACGCTTGGCACAGGTGGTCGGGTTCACCGAGATCACGCCGCAGTACTCAGGCATGTGCTTGGCGAACTCGGCGGTGCCGATCTGGTTGGCCTGGTCGATGATGTCCTGCTTGTGGCTGGCCAGCAGTGGACGCAGTACCAGCTTCTCGGTGGCCGAATCGATCACCGCCAGGTTAGGCAGAGTCTGGCTCGACACCTGAGATATCGCTTCACCGGTCACCAGCGCATCGATTTCAAGCCGGTCGGCAATGTTGGTCGCCGCACGCAGCATCATGCGCTTGAGGGTCACGCCCATGTAGCTGTTGTCGACCTTGCCGAGAATCTCGCCGACCACTTCTTCGAACGGCACGCTGACGAACAGTACGCGCTGGCTGCTGCCGTATTTTTTCCACAGGAAGTGGGCGACTTCCATCACCCCTAGCTCGTGGGCACGGCCGCCAAGGTTGAAGAAGCAGAAGTGGGTCATCAGGCCGCGACGCATCATCTGGTAGGCCGCCACGGTGGAGTCGAAACCACCGGACATCAGCACCAGGGTCTGCTCCAGGGCGCCCAGCGGGTAACCACCGATACCCTTGTGCTGGTTGTGAATCACGTACAGGCGCTTGTCACGCACCTCGATGCGCACCTCGACCTCGGGGTTGCGCAGGTCGATACCGGCGGCGCCGCACTGCTGGCGCAACTGGCTGCCAACATAACGGTCGACGTCCATCGAGGTGAAGTCGTGGTGACCGCCACGCTTGCAGCGTACGGCGAAGCGCTTGCCAGCCAGCAGGTGACCGAAGTGCGCCTTGCACTTGGCGACGATGTCGTCAAAGTCACCCAGCGGGTACTCGTCAACCTGCAGGAAGTGAGCAATGCCCGGCATGCAGGTCAGGCGCTCGGTCATCTCACGCAAGACTTTCTCGTCCTCGCTGCGGGTGACCACCTCGAGGTTGTCCCAGACACCGTCAACCGCGAGCGCAGGATCGAGGTCCTTGAGCACGGTACGGATGTTGCGGCCCAGCTGACGGATGAAGCGCTTGCGAACCGGGCGGCTCTTGATGGTGATCTCTGGGAAGACTTTTACGATTAGTTTCATGAAAAACTGTGCGCGAGCTGCCGACTAAAAAAGTGGGGCGCGGATTATAGCGGAAATTGCTCAAGGTTTAACCAATTATCGTACAGAAGGTTTTGCTCGCACCAAAATGAGGCGCCGCGCTTCATTTGCGCCTCTTAAGAGTGCAGAAAACCACCCGTATTTCAGGCTCACGCCCCTGGAATGCTTGGGAATCGGGCAAAAAATCCAAACCGGGGCACTGGCATGCAATTTGCTCCCTTGTGAGGCAGGTTGCCTTGGCCGACTATTCGCGCCCGGCATCACCCAAATTCAAGGGCTGCACAGGCAAGCTCTACCCCACCCGGAGGACACTATGTCGAAGTCGGTTCAACTCATCAAAGATCATGACGTTAAATGGATTGATCTGCGCTTCACTGACACCAAAGGCATTCAACATCACGTGACCATGCCGTCTCGTGATGCGCTGGATGAAGATTTCTTCGAAGCCGGCAAGATGTTCGACGGCTCCTCCATCGCTGGCTGGAAAGGCATCGAAGCTTCCGACATGATCCTGATGCCGGACGACTCCTCCGCCGTACTTGACCCGTTCACCGAAGAGCCGACCCTGATCCTGGTCTGCGACATCATCGAGCCTTCGACCATGCAAGGCTATGACCGCGACCCACGCGCCATCGCCCGCCGCGCCGAAGAGTACCTGAAGACCACCGGTATCGGTGACACCGTGTTCGTCGGCCCAGAGCCTGAGTTCTTCATCTTCGACGAAGTGAAGTTCAAGTCCGACATCTCCGGTTCGATGTTCAAGATCTACTCCGAGCAAGGCTCGTGGATGTCCGACCAGGACGTCGAAGGCGGCAACAAAGGCCACCGTCCAGGCGTCAAAGGCGGTTACTTCCCTGTGCCTCCGTTCGACCACGACCACGAAATCCGTACTGCCATGTGCAACGCCATGGAAGAAATGGGCCTGGTCATCGAAGTACACCACCACGAAGTGGCAACTGCCGGCCAGAACGAAATCGGCGTGCAGTTCAACACCCTGGTGAAAAAGGCTGACGAAGTTCAGACCCTGAAGTACTGCGTGCACAACGTTGCCGACGCTTACGGTCGCACCGCCACCTTCATGCCTAAGCCGCTGTACGGCGACAACGGCTCGGGCATGCACGTGCACATGTCCATCTCCAAAGATGGCAAGAACACCTTCTCCGGCGAAGGCTATGCCGGCCTGTCCGACACCGCCCTGTACTTCATCGGCGGTATCATCAAGCACGGTAAGGCCCTGAACGGCTTCACCAACCCGGCTACCAACTCCTACAAGCGTCTGGTACCAGGCTTCGAAGCGCCGGTCATGCTGGCCTACTCGGCTCGCAACCGTTCCGCCTCGATCCGTATCCCTTACGTTTCCAACCCGAAAGCCCGTCGTATCGAAGCGCGCTTCCCGGACCCGGCGGCCAACCCATACCTGTGCTTCGCGGCACTGATGATGGCCGGTCTGGACGGTATCCAGAACAAGATCCACCCAGGCGACGCCGCCGACAAGAACCTGTACGACCTGCCGCCTGAAGAGGCGAAAGAGATCCCACAGGTTTGCGGCAGCCTGAAAGAAGCCCTGGAAGAGCTGGACAAGGGCCGTGCGTTCCTGACCAAGGGCGGCGTGTTCTCCGACGACTTCATCGATGCCTACATCGCCCTGAAGAGCGAAGAAGAAATCAAGGTCCGCACCTTCGTACACCCGCTGGAATACGAGCTGTACTACAGCTGCTAATTCCGTGACGGTGTAACGCCATAAAAGAGAGGCCTCCTTCGGGAGGCCTTTTCTTTTTCTGACAAACGTATGCGAATCAGCTGACAGGTAAAAAGACTTAGGAACGGCACACTGACAGTTTCTTCTTTGGAAGCCTCGTCATGCGCATACTCCTGCTTGTTCCGCTGCTCACTCCCCTTTTTCTCGTGCAAGGTTGTTCTCCGTCGACAAACGACCGCCTGCAGCAGTTGCTGGATACCGTGGAACAACGCCTGAACTTCGCCGAACCCATTGCCTTGAGCAAATGGCACTCTGGTCAACCGGTAGAAGATAATTCCCGTGAAGCTAGTGTCATTGCCAGCGCCAAAGCCCAAGCCTCGAACTTCAAACTTGATAGCCAGCGGGCAGCCGAGTTTATGGACGACCAGATTCAAGCCAACAAACTGCTCCAATACTATGCGCTAGTAAGCTGGTTGGAGGCTGGCAGCGCCCCGCAAGCGGCGCGTGCCGATCTAGCTCAATTGCGCCCGCAATTGGATCGGCTGCAAGAAACCATGCTCAGTGCGCTAGCTGAATTCGACCGCAATCCACCCGAGCCCTGCCTTCAAGTGTTGGATCAAGCCATCAACCAACGCGAATCGAACAGCACTCGGGTAATGGCATTGAGATCCGCCACTGCCCATTTGTGCTTCAACGAGTGACTGTTCCTCTATGCTCTATATTGGTGCACGCAATAGCCTGCACCTAAGCAAATCAGCCCATTTTGGTTCAAGAAAACCGCCAGATCAGGGCTTTGTAGCCATATTTAGCGCAAATACAGGTCTTTATCCGGCAAATCCGCTTCTTTTCGGAGCCTTGGTTTGTTTTTTGCATTTTCTTCTCACCAGCAGACAACCAGCGCCCGCGACCCTGGCCCAGCCGGGGTCGTCATGAGCCAAAAGAGGTCACAGACGCCCCATGACCATCAGCGATGCCCTGCACCGACTGCTACTGGACAACCTGACTACAGCCACCATCCTGCTCAATGCCGAGTTGCGCCTTGAGTACATGAACCCGGCAGCGGAAATGCTCCTGGCCATCAGCGGCCAGCGTAGCCATGGGCAGTTCATCAGCGAGTTGTTCACCGAGTCTCCTGAAGCGCTCAATTCCCTGCGCCAGGCGGTGGAGCACGCGCACCCGTTCACCAAGCGCGAAGCGCAACTGACCTCCCTGACCGGGCAAACCCAGACCGTCGACTATGCGGTAACGCCGATCCTCAGCAGTGGCCGGACCTTGTTGCTGCTCGAGGTACACCCCCGCGACCGGCTATTGCGCATCACCAAGGAAGAGGCCCAGCTGTCCAAGCAGGAAACCACCAAGCTGCTGGTGCGCGGCCTGGCCCATGAGATCAAAAACCCGCTGGGCGGTATTCGCGGCGCAGCACAATTGCTGTCGCGGGAATTACCCGAGGAAGGCCTCAAGGATTACACCAATGTGATCATTGAAGAGGCTGACCGCCTGCGCAACCTGGTCGACCGCATGCTCGGCTCGAACAAACTGCCGTCGCTGGCGATGACCAACATCCATGAAGTACTCGAGCGGGTCAGCAGCCTGGTCGAGGCCGAAAGCCAAGGCGGCATCACCCTGGTGCGTGACTACGACCCGAGCCTGCCGGACGTATTGATCGACCGCGAGCAGATGATCCAGGCCGTCCTCAATATCGTGCGCAATGCCATGCAGGCCATCAGCGGCCAGAACGAACTGCGCCTGGGCCGCATCAGTCTGCGCACTCGGGCCATGCGCCAGTTCACCATCGGCCACACCCGCCATCGCCTGGTGGCCAAGATCGAGATTATCGACAACGGCCCGGGCATCCCGGCCGAACTGCAGGAAACCATCTTCTACCCCATGGTCAGCGGTCGCCCGGACGGTACCGGGCTGGGCCTGGCCATTACCCAGAACATCATCAGTCAGCACCAGGGCCTGATCGAATGTGACAGCCATCCAGGCCATACCACTTTCTCGATCTTTCTGCCGCTGGAACAAGGAGCCACCGCCTCATGAGCCGAAATGAAACCGTCTGGATCGTCGACGATGATCGCTCCATCCGCTGGGTCCTGGAAAAAGCCCTGCAACAGGAAGGCATGACCACCCAGAGCTTCGACAGCGCCGACGGGGTCATGAGCCGCCTGGCTCGGCAGCAGCCGGACGTGATCATCTCCGATATCCGCATGCCCGGCGCCAGCGGCCTGGACCTGCTGGCACAGATTCGCGAAAAGCACCCGCGCTTGCCGGTGATCATCATGACTGCCCATTCGGACCTGGACAGCGCGGTGGCGTCCTATCAGGGCGGTGCTTTCGAATACCTGCCCAAGCCGTTCGACGTCGATGAGGCGGTATCGCTGGTCAAACGCGCCAATCAGCATGCCCAGGAACAACAAGGCCTGGATGTCGCCCCGAGCCTGACCCGCACCCCGGAAATCATCGGCGAGGCGCCGGCGATGCAGGAGGTGTTCCGCGCCATCGGTCGCCTGAGCCACTCCAACATCACCGTGCTGATCAACGGCGAGTCGGGCACCGGTAAAGAGCTGGTGGCCCATGCCCTGCACCGCCACAGCCCACGTGCGGCCTCACCTTTTATCGCGTTGAACATGGCAGCCATTCCCAAGGACCTGATGGAGTCCGAGCTGTTCGGCCACGAAAAAGGTGCGTTCACCGGCGCGGCCAACCTGCGCCGCGGGCGCTTCGAACAAGCCGATGGCGGCACGCTGTTCCTCGACGAGATCGGCGACATGCCGGCCGACACCCAGACCCGCCTGCTGCGCGTACTGGCCGATGGCGAGTTCTATCGGGTTGGTGGCCATGTGCCAGTCAAGGTCGACGTGCGCATCATCGCCGCGACCCACCAGAACCTGGAAACCCTGGTGCAGGCCGGCAAGTTTCGTGAAGACCTGTTCCATCGCCTGAACGTGATCCGCATCCATATCCCGCGTCTGGCCGACCGTCGTGAAGACATCCCGACCCTGGCTCGCCACTTCCTCGGTCGCGCCGCCCAGGAGCTTGCGGTGGAGCCCAAGCTGCTCAAGGCCGAGACCGAAGAGTTCATGCGCAACCTGCCGTGGCCGGGTAACGTACGCCAACTGGAAAACACCTGCCGCTGGATCACCGTGATGGCCTCGGGCCGGGAAGTGCACATCGGCGACTTGCCGCCAGAACTGCTCAACCTGCCCCAGGACACCGCCCCGGTGACCAACTGGGAACAGGCACTGCGCCAATGGGCCGACCAGGCCTTGGCCCGTGGTCAATCGAGCCTGCTTGACAGCGCAGTGCCGAGCTTCGAACGGATCATGATCGAGACCGCCCTCAAGCACACTGCCGGCCGCCGTCGTGATGCCGCGGTATTGCTCGGCTGGGGCCGTAATACCCTGACCCGCAAGATCAAGGAGTTGGGGATGAAGGTCGATGGTGGTGACGAGGACGACGAGGTCTGATTTTTACGCGCTCACCGCACCGAAGCCGGGCCCGATGCACCGCCACAACGCACAAATGCCCGGTAAAACGCTGCTCCAGGCCCTAAACCCGCTTATTTTCGGGTTGCAACAAAACTGGCACACACCCTGCATTAGTATCAGCACTTCCAGTTTTGGGGGCCTTGGTACAGGCAGGCCGGGGATTCCCCTCTTTTATTCGCGCAGTCGCACCTGCACACGCCAACGCCCATCGTCCTCTGCACCGGCCCAGTTGCCGTGCAGGGGACGGGCCGCCACCAGCGTCACCAGCAACCCACCATCACTCTTCTGCACCCGCCAGCTGACCGGCTTGCCTTGCTGGCGCAGCTGCCCACGCGCGGCCTTGCCTTCGGCCTCGAACAGCAAGGCCAGGGTGCCGTCGACCTCTTCGCCGTGCAGCTTGGGCTCTTCGTTGAACCACAGGTCCAACCCACCCTCGACCACCTGCACCTGTTCCAGCACCCGCGGCTCAGGCGCGGTCAGGCGACCGATCATCAACCCCACCAACATGCCAAAGATCGCCAGGGAAAACAGCACACGCGGCCATAGCTGCGAACGCGGGTCCGGTTCAGGGGTAGAATGCTTGCCATCTTTAAATTCGGAGCCGTGCATGTTTCACGTCATCCTCTTTCAACCAGAGATTCCGCCGAATACCGGCAACATTATAAGGCTGTGCGCCAACAGCGGCTGTCACTTGCACCTGATCGAGCCTATCGGCTTCGAGCTGGACGACAAGCGCCTGCGCCGCGCCGGGCTGGACTACCACGAGTATGCCACCCTCAAGCGCCATGCCGACCTGCCCAGTTGCCTGGAAAGCCTCGGCCAGCCGCGCCTGTTCGCGTTCACCACCAAAGCCTCGCACCCCTACCACGAAACGGCTTTCCAGCCCGGCGACGCCTTCCTGTTCGGCCCGGAAAGCCGTGGCCTGCCTGCCGAAGTGCTGGACAGCCTGCCCGCCGAGCAGCGCCTGCGCCTGCCCATGCGCGAAGGCTGCCGCAGCCTGAACCTGTCCAACACCGTTGCAGTGACTGTCTACGAAGCCTGGCGCCAGCAGGGTTTTGCCTAAGCCAAGAAAAAAGCGCCCCTCAGCAGACTGTGTGAAAACACGCTGACAGGCCTTAAGCCAAACGCCCCGACTTGTTCGGGGCGTTTGTTTTTGGTAAGCGGCCAGCGAACACACCTTCAGAATCCCCGTATTAAGGGCGATGGTGTCCGCCTATCTTTAAGCGGACGCGATCACCCTTATCGCCAGGATTCTCATGCGCCAACGAAGCTCTTATCCAAA
>NZ_JBOICA010000078.1:0-10098 GCF_050739775.1 Pseudomonas sp. | reverse complement strand
TGCCTATCTCAAGGACGTGCTGACGCGGTTGCCGACGCAGAAGGCCAGTGAGATCGACCAACTGCTACCGCATCAATGGATGTCGGGCTGACCTGAGCAAGGTGTGTTCCCCAACCGCTTACAGTCAATCCTCAAAATCTCGCCACTCACGAACTGATAGCCAACGCCATGCTCCTGAAAGCGCTTATTGAGCTCATCGATAGAGGCATCCGCGATCTTGTTCGCATCGTTCCTCCACAAGTATTGAGTCTCTCGACTGATCGTATCGACCGCCCTGAAGCACATTTCCACGACATCAAGCGCGTGCTCCACTTCCTCAGCTTGGAGGAAAAAATCGACTACCTCATCAAAGAAATTTCGCCGGCCATGCTGCCGCGCTGTTGGCAGAGCGAACAGCCCGTACTCCCTACACAGCATTTCGCTGATGGGTTTCCAGCAGTCTTTGGTTGGATGTTCGTTAGGACCGCCCAGCGCGTCACACATCGCGTGGACAATTTGCACGCGAAGCCCGGCTGGTAGCTCATCGTATTGATAGACATCTGGTGTTTCGCCGCGGAGCTTTTTCTGTCGCTTGGAAAAGATATCAAAAATAGCCACTACCCGACTCCCAGAGGTAAACAACGCAAGATCCGTGAGAGAGCTACTGCACCCGCGATGCACCCATGAGATTTGTACAAGAGTGCTGGAGAGTGCTGAAAGCCTTGAATTATATGGTGTCCCAGGGCAGGTTCGAACTGCCAACCTTCCCCTTAGGAGGGGGATGCTCTATCCAATTGAGCTACTGAGACATAGGGCCGGCAACGAGCGCTGCGCGACGGAGGACGGCGTGCATGTTAACCATCACGCCGGCATTTGTCATGTCATCCGTGGGGCTTTTTGCCTGTAGCCTTTATTCAGCCAAAGGTGAGGATCGTGCATTCAGCAACATGGCAGTGAGCGATCACTGCAGAATGCACGGGGCCCCTGCTGCGGTCCAGCCATCCAGGCTGCAACCCACCGCCAAGCAGGGACGGCGGATGTTCCGAGACTCATCCGCCAACGAGCAGACCCTGCTCACGCAGCAGGTCGAGCAACCGCGCTACGGCGTCATCGAGTCGGGTGGAGTTATCCAGCAAGTACAGGTCCTGGTCCGCTAACTTCAGTTGCTGGCTGCGCGCCAGACGTCGTTCGATATCCTCCCGGGTTTCCCGGCCACGGCCGTGCAAGCGCTGGCGCAGTACCTGCGGTTCGACGCTCAGCAGCACCGCCAGAAGACCAGGATAACGTTGCCGGGCTTGCGCCAAGTGGGCGCGCGAACCGTTGACCAGCACCGTACGCCCCTGCTGCAACCAGCTGTCGATCTGCACCGGGATACCATAGGCCAGGCCATTGGCCCGCCAATGCAAGGCAAAGTCGCCCTCGGCACACATCTGCTCAAAGCGCTCGCACGAAACACCAACAGCATCTTCGCCCTTGGCTTCAGCCGAGCGGGTGATCACACGCCGGGCGACTGCCACGTTGTGAATCTCTAAAACGCCCCGGGCAGCATCAATCAATGAGTCCTTGCCGGAACCGGAAGGCCCCATCAAATAGACCAGGCGCCCAGGCAGTGCTGTACGGGGCGCGACGCTTGCGTCATGCTGCATAGCCACTATGCTCATCAGTAAGGAAGCCTGCGCATTCTAGACGCTTTCCACGGCCTTTTTCGCCTGTTACCAACAGGTCGTGGCAGGGTCCCGACGAACCGCCAGATGAAAAAATGAAAACTTTTCAAACCAGTCCTCATTTCTGATAATTGGTACTGGCAAAACGCCTTCACCCGGTTCAATATTTGTCACAGAATTGACGCCAAGGAACCGGCGACAATGAGGCATGATTCACACCTCATTCACAATTCAGGTTGAACATTTTGTCGCCGTGATGGTCGTACTGAGATCGTGCGGCCAATTTCGAGAACCGCTTCCCCTGAACTAAAACCGGTCAATTATATGCGCCCAATGAAACAGGCTGTTTACTCAAGCCGCACCGCTGACAAGTTCGTCGTCCGCCTCCCCGACGGAATGCGTGAGCGCATTGCCGAGGTAGCGCGCCACCATCACCGCAGCATGAACTCGGAAATCATCGCCCGTCTGGAACAGAGCCTGATCCAGGAAGGAGCTCTGGGTGACGAACTGAGCATGCGCCTGGACAGCCCGGAGCTGTCGCTGCACGAACGTGAATTGCTGCAACGCTTCCGTCAACTTTCCCACCGCCAGCAAAACGCCCTGGTGGCCCTGATTGCCCACGACGTCGAGATGGCAGCTGACGCCTCCTGAAGAGCGACCCGCAATTGAAAAAGCCAGCGAAAGCTGGCTTTTTTATGGCTGCGTTTTACTGAGACCTAGAGCAGGAAGATGGTGGCCAGGCCCAGGAAAATGAAGAAACCGCCACTGTCGGTCATGGCCGTGATCATCACACTGGCGCCCATGGCCGGATCGCGCCCCAGACGCGCCAGGGTCATGGGAATCAATACACCCATCAGCGCCGCAAGCAGCAGATTGAGGGTCATTGCCGCCGTCATCACCACACCCAGCGACCAACTGCCATACAGCAGGTACGCCACCACACCGATCACACCGCCCCACACCAGGCCGTTGATCAAGCCGACCGCCAGCTCCTTGCGCATCAGCCGCGAGGTATTGCCCGGGGTGACCTGATCGAGCGCCATGGCGCGTACGATCATGGTGATGGTCTGGTTGCCGGAGTTGCCGCCGATACCCGCCACGATCGGCATCAGCGCCGCCAGTGCCACCAGCTTCTCGATCGAACCCTCGAACAGGCCGATCACCCGCGAGGCCACGAATGCAGTAATCAGGTTGATCGCCAGCCAAGCCCAACGGTTGCGCAACGAACGCCAGACCGAGGCAAAAATGTCCTCCTCTTCGCGCAGACCGGCCATGTTCAGCACTTCGGTCTCGCTTTCCTCACGAATCAGGTCGACCATCTCGTCAATGGTCAAACGGCCGATCAGGCGGCCGCTCTTGTCCACTACCGGCGCCGATACCAGGTCGTATCGTTCGAAGGCTTGAGCGGCATCGTAAGCGTCTTCTTCCGGCTGGAATACCACCGGATCATCGGCCATGACTTCGGCCACTTGCTTCTCGGGGTCGTTGACCAGCAGACGCTTGATCGGCAGCACGCCCTTGAGGATGCCGTCGTAATCGACCACGAACAATTTGTCGGTATGCCCCGGCAGCTCCTTGAGCCGACGCAGGTAACGCAATACCACTTCCAGGCTGACATCTTCACGGATGGTGACCATCTCGAAGTCCATCAGCGCACCGACCTGCTCCTCGTCATAACTCAGCGCGGAGCGGACGCGCTCACGCTGCTGGGCATCGAGGGTTTCCATCAGCTCATGGACGACATCACGGGGCAGCTCTGGCGCCAGGTCAGCCAGTTCGTCGGCGTCCATCTCCTTGGCGGCGGCAAGCAGCTCATGATCGTCCATGTCGGCGATCAGGGTTTCACGAACCGAGTCGGATACTTCCAGGAGGATGTCGCCGTCGCGCTCGGCCTTGACCAGCTGCCAGACGGTCAGGCGATCATCCAGGGGCAAGGCTTCGAGAATGTGAGCGACGTCAGCGGAGTGCAGATCATCGAGCTTGCGCTGCAGCTCGACGAGGTTCTGGCGGTGAACGAGGTTTTCTACCAGGTCATGATGATGACCTTCCTGACGGTGCGTCAGGTCTTCGACCACGCGTTGACGCTGCAGCAGCTCGACCACCTGGGCCAGGCGATCCTGCAAGCTCTCTTGCGTCTTTTTTACTTCGATTTCTGTCATAGGCGAACTCCACTCCCAGCAGCGGAGCACGCCGGGAGAATCAATCAGTCAGATCTTGATTGGCAACACTTGCTATTGAGTAACTACTGGGTAAGTCCATGGTGGTATTCCACAAGCCCCGGCGGGGCTGACGGGCGCAATCATACACCGCTTGAGCTGTCAGGGTGCTGAAAAAATCGTGGTTAGAACAATCGTTTGCGCGACATAGTTGGGACAACCTGTGCATCCATCAGTGCGACGGTTACAAGGGTAAAAAAAACACATGTCAGAAAGAAAAAGATAGAACGCAGAAAAGCAAAAAGCCCGCCTGAGTAGGCGGGCTTTCTGTTGTATGGTGCACTCAGGAGGATTCGAACCTCCGACCGCTCGGTTCGTAGCCGAGTACTCTATCCAGCTGAGCTATGAGTGCAGGGTTGGCGCTTGATGGACCAGATCACCTCTGGTTGAAGCTGAAGCAACTTTCAAGATGAAAAATGCTTCGTCGTATGGTGCACTCAGGAGGATTCGAACCTCCGACCGCTCGGTTCGTAGCCGAGTACTCTATCCAGCTGAGCTATGAGTGCATTTGTTACCGCGTATTATAGGTCGCTAAATCTGTTTGCCAACCACTTTTTCGTTTATTTTAAACGACTTAGGTGATTAAGACGGATTACAGCGCCCTACATGAATAATGGCGGAGAAGGGGGGATTCGAACCCCCGATACCCTTGTGAGGTATACTCCCTTAGCAGGGGAGCGCCTTCGGCCACTCGGCCACCTCTCCGCAACACGGGGCGTATAATAACCAGACCCTTCCCCGTTTGCAAACTCTTTTTTGAAAAAAACTCGATAAAAATTAATGGCTTGGTTCTTCGTCCTTCTCTTTCTTGATCCGCAGGTAGATTTCCTCACGGTGGACGGCCACTTCTTTAGGGGCGTTTACACCGATTCGCACCTGGTTTCCTTTGACGCCGAGCACGGTCACGGTGATTTCGCCGTCGCCAATGATCAGGCTCTCGGCGCACCGACGAGTCAGAATCAACATACCTTTCTCCTCACGAAATTCAGTTCAGGGATACAGTCTGCAAAAAAAAGGGCTTCAGCCTGCAACCCGTGACGGCTACCGACCTACGCCTAAGTATTGACTAGCGCGAGCAAAACGACAGATTTCTCACACCAGCCAGAAACACGAAGGGCGCGGCCAAGCCGCGCCCTTGAGGCATCGCCTTACTCACCCTGTCGGGCGGGGGCGTCCAGTTCGAAAGCGGTGTGCAGGGCGCGCACCGCCAGCTCCAGGTACTTCTCCTCAATCACCACCGAGACTTTGATCTCGGAGGTGGAGATCATCTGGATGTTGATGCTCTCTTTGGCCAGCGCTTCGAACATACGGCTGGCAACACCGGCGTGGGAGCGCATGCCAACGCCAACGATCGAGACCTTGGCAATGTTGGTGTCACCCACCACTTCGCGGGCGTTGAGCTCCAGCGCGGTGGTTCCCAGGACCTTGTGGGCCTTGTCGTAATCGTTGCGGTGCACGGTGAAGGTGAAATCGGTGGTGTTATCGTGCGAAACGTTCTGCACGATCATGTCAACTTCGATGTTCGCGGCACTGATCGGACCGAGGATCTTGAAAGCAACGCCCGGGGTATCCGGCACGCCACGAATGGTCAGCTTGGCTTCATCGCGGTTGAAGGCGATGCCGGAAATGATCGGCTGTTCCATGGATTCCTCTTCATCAATAGTAATGAGGGTACCCGGACCCTCCTGGAAGCTGTGCAGCACGCGCAGCGGAACGTTGTACTTGCCGGCGAATTCGACGGCACGGATCTGCAGGACCTTGGAACCGAGGCTGGCCATTTCCAGCATCTCTTCGAAGGTGATCTTGTCCAGGCGTTGAGCCTGGGACACCACACGCGGGTCGGTGGTGTAGACACCATCGACGTCGGTGTAGATCTGGCACTCATCAGCCTTGAGCGCAGCCGCCAGGGCCACGCCCGTGGTGTCGGAACCACCGCGACCGAGGGTGGTGATGTTGCCGTGCTCGTCCACCCCCTGGAAACCTGCGACCACGACCACGCGCCCTGCCTTGAGGTCGCCGCGAATCTTCTGATCGTCGATCTGCAGGATGCGCGCCTTGTTGTGCGCGCTATCAGTGAGGATACGCACCTGGTTGCCGGTATAGGACACCGCAGGAATCCCCCGTTTCACCAGCGCCATGGCCAGCAAGGCGATGGTCACCTGCTCGCCGGTGGACACGATCACATCCAGTTCACGCGGAACCGGCTGATCGCTGATCTGCTTGGCCAGGTCGATCAGGCGATTGGTTTCGCCACTCATCGCCGACAGCACCACCACCAGGTCATCGCCAGCCTCGCGGAATTTCTTGACCTTGTCGGCAACCTGCTCGATTCGCTCGACCGTGCCGACCGAAGTGCCGCCAAATTTCTGTACGATCAACGCCATTTCAAAGCCGCCTCAGCCCATGAAGGGCACCCAATAAACATTCAAACGACACCATGGCCCGCCACTAGACGACGGGCCGAATAGTGCCTTAAACGCCCTGCTCCACAAATGGCACGGTCAGGGCCAGCGCGTTGTCCAGCGCAGCGGTGTCAACGCCACCACCTTGCGCCATGTCCGGACGACCGCCACCCTTGCCGCCCACGGCGGCAGCGGCTTGCTTCATCAAATCACCGGCTTTGAGTTGGCCAGTCAGGTCCTTGGTCACACCTGCAACCAATACCACCTTTTCCTCATGGACACTGCCGAGCAGGATCACTGCGCGGCCGAGTTTGTTCTTCAGCTGATCGACCAGCGCCAGCAGCGCCTTGCCGTCCTGACCATCCAGGCGCGCAGCCAGGACCTTGACGTCCTTGACTTCGACAGCCGAGTTGGACAGATCGTCACCCGCGGCACTGGCAGCCTTGGCCTGCAGTTGCTCCAGCTGTTTTTCCAGCTGGCGGTTGCGCTCCAGCACGACCGAAAGCTTGTCGACCAAATTGTCGCGACTGCCCTTGACTAGCTGCGCGGCTTCCTTGAGCTGCTCTTCGGCAGCATTGAGGTAAGCCAGTGCCGCCTCACCAGTGAGCGCTTCGATACGGCGCACACCGGAGGCCACGCCACCTTCGCTGATGATCTTGAGCAGGCCGATATCACCGGTACGCTTGGCGTGGATACCACCGCACAGCTCGACGGAGAAGTCGCCGCCCATGCTCAGCACCCGTACGCTGTCGCCGTATTTCTCGCCGAACAGCGCCATCGCGCCCTTCTGCTTGGCGGTATCGATATCGGTCTCTTCGGTTTGCACCTCGGAGTTCTTGCGCACTTCGCGGTTGACGATGTCTTCCAGCGCCTTGAGCTGCTCCGGCTTGACCGCCTCGAAGTGACTGAAGTCAAAACGCAGGCGCTGGCTGTCGACCAGCGAGCCTTTCTGTTGTACGTGATCGCCCAGCACCTGACGCAAGGCTGCATGCAGCAAGTGAGTGGCGGAGTGGTTCAGCGAAGTGGCGTGCTGCACCTCGGCGTCGACCTTGGCCTGAACCTTGGAGCCGACCACCAGCGTGCCGCTGGCCACTACCCCGTGGTGCAGGGACGCGCCGCCGGTCTTGGTGGTGTCGCGCACATCGAAGCGCACATTGCCGGCCAGCAGGTAGCCGCTGTCACCCACCTGACCACCGGATTCGGCGTAGAACGGCGTGCGATCGAGGATCACCACACCCTGCTCGCCTTCACCCAACTGCTCGACGACCTTGCCGTCCTTATAAAGAGCAACGATGCTCGCCTCACCTTCGGTGCCGGTGTAGCCGGTGAACTCAGTGGCTACATCGACCTTGACCAGGGTGTTGTAGTCCAGGCCAAAGGCGCTGGCGGAACGCGCGCGCTCACGCTGCGCTTCCATTTCCCGCTCGAAGCCTGCTTCGTCGATGGTCAGCTCGCGCTCGCGGGCGATGTCAGCGGTCAGGTCCATCGGGAAGCCGTAGGTGTCGTAGAGCTTGAACACCACGTCACCTGGAACCACGCTGCCCTTGAGCTCGGCCAGGTCCTGTTCGAGGATCTTCAAGCCTTGCTCCAGGGTCTTGGCGAATTGCTCTTCTTCAGCCTTGAGCACGCGCTCGATGTTGGCGTGCTGCTGCGTAAGCTCAGGGAAGGCTTCGCCCATCTCGGCGACCAGTGCCGCGACGATCTTGTAGAAGAAGCTACCGGTGGCGCCCAGCTTGTTGCCGTGACGGCAGGCGCGGCGAATGATGCGGCGCAGCACATAACCACGACCTTCATTGGACGGCAGCACGCCGTCGGCAATCAGGAAGCCGCAGGAACGGATGTGGTCGGATACAACCTTGAGCGACGACTGCTCTTCGTTCTTGCAGCCGATGGCGGCGGCAGAGGCGTCAAGCAGGCTGCGGAACAGGTCGATCTCATAGTTCGAGTGCACGTGCTGCATGACCGCACTGATACGCTCCAGGCCCATGCCGGTATCCACCGACGGTGCTGGCAGCGGGTGCAACACGCCGTCGGCGGTGCGGTTGAACTGCATGAAGACGTTGTTCCAGATCTCGATGTAACGGTCACCGTCTTCTTCTGGCGAGCCGGGTGGGCCACCCCAGATGTCCGGGCCGTGATCATAGAAGATCTCGGTGCAAGGACCGCACGGGCCGGTATCGCCCATGGTCCAGAAGTTGTCGGAGGCGTAAGGCGCGCCCTTGTTGTCGCCAATGCGCACCATGCGCTCGGCCGGGACGCCGATTTCCTGGGTCCAGATGTCGTATGCCTCGTCATCGCTGGCATAAACGGTGACCCAGAGTTTTTCTTCCGACAGGTTCAGCACCTTGGTCAGGAAGGTCCAGGCGTAAGTGATTGCGTCTTTCTTGAAATAGTCACCGAAGCTGAAGTTACCCAGCATTTCGAAGAAAGTGTGGTGACGTGCGGTGTAGCCGACGTTTTCCAGGTCGCTGTTCTTGCCACCGGCGCGCACGCACTTCTGGCTGCTGGTGGCGCGGGTGTAGGCGCGCTTTTCCTGGCCAAGGAAGCAGTCCTTGAACTGGTTCATCCCCGCGTTGGTGAACAGCAGGGTCGGGTCGTTGCCCGGAATCAAGGAGCTGGAGGCAACTCGGGTATGTCCCTGCTCTTCGAAGAAGCGAAGGAAGGCTTCACGGATTTCTGCGCTTTTCATAGGTTCTTCCACGGAAACGGCGGCCTTAAGGCAAATGCTTGCGTCAAATTGACGAAACGACGGCAAAGGGCCGCATTATATCGGGCCTTAGGCTTGGGTGCAGTGTGTTTATGCTATAGAAACCGTCAATTGGACGTTCTGCAACCTTCAGCTGATCCCGTATTACTGGGGGTGCAAGGAAAAATTGGCAAGGTTTCCCGGATGAAATGCCATTCATCCGCAAAAAAATCGTTAGCAGCCTATACGTTCACTTCACATATGTGCTAATAATTCTCCGCCGCCGACGATCGGTGGCAACGTTCTCAGGGCGGGGTGCAATTCCCCACCGGCGGTAATTGCGCACATTGCGCATAGCCCGCGAGCGCTTGCAGGCTTGGCGTGCAAGGTCAGCAGACCCGGTGTGATTCCGGGGCCGACGGTCATAGTCCGGATAAAGAGAGAACGGGATAGGCACACCTGTGCCTGTCGTTGCGCACCTGCGTGGCGAAATCCCCTTCGATCCAGATGCCCTGTTTCTCATACAAACAGGAGTCCGTTTCAATGCAACCTACCGCAATCGATAGCAAAAACCCTTCCCACGAGCGCATCGCCTTTATCCAGGCCTGCTGGCACAAGGATATTGTCGATCAGGCACGCAAGGCCTTCGTCGAAGAAATGGGTGTTTTGGGCTATCAGGCAAGCGATATCGATTTTTTTGAAGTCGCTGGCGCCTTCGAAATCCCCCTGCACGCCAAACTGCTGGCCCGTAGCGGCCGCTATGCCGGCATTGTTGCCGCTGGCCTGGTCGTCGATGGCGGCCTGTACCGCCATGAGTTCGTCGCCCAATCGGTGATCAGCGGCCTGATGCAGGTTCAGCTGGAAACCGAAGTACCGGTGTTCTCGGTGGTGCTAACCCCGCATCACTTCCATGCGGGCGATGAACACCAGAACTTCTACTTCGAGCATTTCCTGGTCAAGGGTGCCGAGGCGGCGAAGACCTGTGCTGATACGCTGCAGAAGTTGCGTACCCTGCGCCGCAATGACCTAGTACAGCATCCCTCAAATATCTTTCAATGAAAGGGCGATGCAGGCAAACTCGACTGCATGGGACGCGGACGGCAAGCGCAGGCAATCAATCTATCTCGAGAAGAGCGTAAATCGCTTGAGTT
>NZ_JBOICA010000077.1:0-10245 GCF_050739775.1 Pseudomonas sp. | reverse complement strand
GGCCCTACCGGGCCAGCCGCCTTTTGCTTTTCAAAATGTCAGCGCCGCTGCAGACCTGAAGCCATGCACTTCATGTTTGCTGCGCGACAGCGCAGCCCGGAGGGCTGGGTGATCTCCCACAGGGATATCGCAACACCTGTAGGAGCGGGCTGGCCCCGCGATGCGGTCGTCAGGCGCCCATTGCCTCGCGGATATCCGCCGCCAGTTCACGCACCCGCGCCTCATTGGTGTCCCACGAGCACATGAACCGTGCACCACCGCTGCCAATGAAGGTGTAGAAGCGCCAGCCCTTGTTGCGCAAGGCTTCCAGGGCAGGCTCGGACATCTGCAGGAACACCCCGTTGGCCTCCACCGGGAACATCAGTTCGACGCCCGGCACGTCACGCACCAGCTCGCTGAGCAACTGTGCGCAACGGTTGGCGTGGGCGCCGTACTTGAGCCAGGCGCCGGTCTCCAGCAAACCGACCCAAGGGGCGGATAGGAAACGCATTTTCGAGGCCAGCTGGCCTGCCTGTTTGCAGCGGTAGTCGAAGTCTTCGGCCAGCTTACGGTTGAAGAACAGGATCGCCTCACCCACGGCCATGCCGTTCTTGGTACCGCCAAAGCACAGCACATCGACGCCGGCCTTCCAGGTCAGCTCGGCCGGCGAGCAGCCGAGGTAGGCGCAGGCGTTGCTGAAGCGGGCGCCGTCCATGTGCAGGTTCAGGCCCAGCTCCTTGCAGGTGGTGCTGATGGCCTTGAGTTCGTCGGGGCGGTAGACGCTACCCACTTCGGTGGCCTGGGTAATGGTCACCACCCGCGGCTTGGGATAGTGGATGTCCTGGCGTTTGAGGGCGACTTCGCGGATCGATTCGGGGGTCAGCTTGCCAGCCACGCTACGGGCGGTGAGCAGTTTCGAGCCGTTGGAGAAGAACTCCGGGGCGCCGCACTCGTCGGTCTCGACGTGGGCGGTCTCCGAGCAGATCACGCTGTGATAGCTCTGGCACAGCGACGACAGCGCCAGGGAGTTGGCGGCGGTGCCGTTGAAGGCGAAGAACACTTCGCAGTCGGTTTCGAACAGCTTGCGAAAATACTCGGCAGCACGCGCGGTCCATTGGTCATCGCCATAGGAACGGTCGTGACCCTGGTTGGCTTTTTCCATGGCGGCCCAGGCTTCCGGGCAAATACCTGAGTAGTTGTCGCTGGCGAATTGCTGGCTTTGATCTGTCATGACACTGTCCTGTGAACGACGCAGGTGAGCACTCTAAACCAAGAAATGCGGCGTCGACTATACAAAGCATCGCGGGGAAAGCCTGCTTCCACAGGTTCTGCACAACCCTGTGGAGCGGGCTTGCCCTGCGATGAGGCCGCATGTCGTAAACGCACCTTTGCGTGGCGTCCGTAGGCATCTGGGCTGTCTGCGTCGGTCATACCATCGCTGAAAAGGGCAATTGCCCGACAAGAACCGATGCCGCTGCCGGGAGAGATGCGATGTTCAGCAAGCAAGACCAGATCCAGGGTTACGACGATGCACTGCTGGCGGCGATCAACGCCGAAGAGCAACGCCAGGAAGATCACATCGAACTGATCGCCTCGGAAAACTACACCAGCAAACGCGTCATGCAGGCCCAAGGCAGCGGTCTGACCAACAAATACGCCGAAGGCTATCCGGGCAAGCGCTACTACGGCGGTTGCGAGCATGTGGATAAAGTCGAGCAACTGGCCATCGACCGCGCCAAGCAACTGTTTGGTGCCGACTACGCCAACGTCCAGCCGCACTCCGGTTCATCAGCCAATAGCGCCGTGTACCTGGCCCTGCTGCAGGCCGGCGACACCATCCTGGGCATGAGCCTGGCCCACGGCGGTCACCTGACCCACGGCGCCAAGGTGTCGTCCTCAGGCAAGCTGTACAACGCCGTGCAGTACGGCATCGCTACCAACACCGGGTTGATCGACTACGACGAAGTCGAGCGTCTGGCCGTGGAACACAAGCCGAAGATGATCGTCGCCGGGTTCTCGGCCTACTCGAAAACCCTCGATTTCCCACGCTTTCGTCAGATCGCCGACAAGGTCGGTGCCTACCTGTTCGTCGACATGGCCCACGTTGCCGGCCTGGTTGCGGCCGGCCTGTACCCGAACCCGCTGCCCTATGCCGATGTGGTCACCACCACCACCCACAAGACCCTGCGCGGTCCACGTGGCGGCCTGATTCTGGCGCGCAGCAACGAAGAGATCGAGAAGAAGCTCAACGCCGCGGTATTCCCCGGTGCCCAGGGCGGCCCGCTGATGCACGTGATCGCAGCCAAGGCGGTGTGTTTCAAAGAGGCGCTGGAGCCGGGCTTCAAGACTTATCAGCAGCAGGTGATCGACAACGCCCAGGCCATGGCCAAGGTGTTTATCGAACGCGGCTACGATGTGGTCTCCGGTGGTACTGACAATCACCTGTTCCTGGTCAGCCTGATTCGTCAGGGCCTGACCGGCAAGGATGCCGACGCTGCTCTGGGCCGCGCCCACATCACCGTCAACAAGAACGCCGTGCCGAACGATCCGCAGTCGCCGTTCGTCACCTCTGGCCTGCGTATCGGCACCCCGGCGGTCACCAGCCGCGGCTTCAAGGTTGCCCAGTGCGTGGCGCTGTCCGGCTGGATCTGCGACATCCTCGACAACCTCGGTGATGCCGACGTCGAGGCCAATGTTGCGAAGAGCGTGTCGGCACTCTGTGCAGATTTTCCGGTTTACCGCTGAGTGGTCCAGGAGTGAAGACTATGCAACGTTACTCGGGCTTCGGCCTTCTCAAACACTCGCTCAGCCACCACGAAAACTGGCAGCGCATGTGGCGCACGCCGACCCCGAAAAAGGTCTACGACGTGGTCATCGTCGGCGGTGGCGGGCACGGCCTGGCCACGGCTTACTACCTGGCCAAGGAACACGGCATTACCAACGTTGCAGTGGTCGAGAAAGGCTGGCTGGGCGGTGGTAACACGGCGCGCAACACCACCATCGTGCGTTCCAACTACCTGTGGGACGAGTCGGCGCACCTCTATGAGCACGCCATGAAGCTCTGGGAAGGCCTGTCCCAGGACATCAACTACAACGTGATGTTCTCCCAGCGCGGCGTCTACAACCTCTGTCACACCCTGCAGGACATACGCGACTCCGAGCGCCGGGTCAGCGCCAACCGCCTCAATGGCGTGGACGGCGAGTTGCTCAATGCCCAGCAGGTAGCCGAAGAAATCCCTTACCTGGATTGCTCGAAAAACACCCGCTATCCGATCCTTGGCGCCACTGTGCAACGGCGCGGCGGCGTAGCCCGTCACGACGCTGTGGCCTGGGGCTATGCGCGTGCCGCCGACGCCCTGGGCGTGGACCTGATCCAGCAGACTGAAGTGATCGGCTTTCGCAAGGAAAACGGTGTGGTCATCGGTGTCGAGACCAACAAGGGGTTTATCGGTGCCAAGCGTGTCGGTGTGGTTACCGCCGGCAACTCCGGGCACATGGCCAAGCTCGCCGGTTTCCGCCTGCCGATCGAATCGCACCCGCTGCAGGCGTTGGTGTCCGAACCGCTCAAGCCGATCATCGACAGCGTGATCATGTCCAACGCCGTGCACGGCTACATCAGCCAGTCGGACAAGGGCGACCTGGTCATCGGCGCCGGTATCGACGGCTGGGTCGGTTACGGCCAGCGTGGCTCGTACCCGGTGATCGAACACACCCTGCAGGCCATCGTCGAAATGTTCCCGATTCTCTCCAGGGTGCGGATGAACCGCCAGTGGGGCGGCATCGTCGACACCACCCCGGACGCTTGCCCGATCATCTCCAAGACCCCGGTGAAGAACATGTTCTTCAACTGCGGCTGGGGCACCGGTGGCTTCAAGGCCACCCCGGGCTCGGGCAACGTCTTCGCCGCCAGTCTGGCCAAGGGCGAAATGCACCCGCTGGCCAAACCTTTTTCCATCGACCGTTTCCACAACGGTGCACTGATCGACGAACACGGCGCCGCCGCTGTCGCCCACTAACAGGAGAAATCCCCATGTTGCATATCTTCTGTCCCCACTGCGGCGAGTTGCGCTCCGAAGAGGAGTTCCATGCCGCAGGCCAGGCGCACATTCCGCGGCCACTGGACCCCAACGCCTGCTCCGACGAGGAGTGGGGCGACTATATGTTCTTTCGCGACAACCCCCGTGGCCTGCACCACGAGCTATGGATTCACGCAGCCGGGTGCCGCCAGTACTTCAACGCCACCCGTGACACGCTGACCTACGAAATTCTGGAAACCTATCCGATCGGCACCAAGCCGCAAGTGACCGGCAAAAACACCAGCCCGCAGTTGGCAGTCAGTGGTCAGGGAGAAAAGGTATGAGCCAGGTCTATCGCCTGTCCAACGGCGGTCGTATCGATCGCAGCAAAGTCTTGAACTTCACCTTCAACGGCCAGACCTATCAGGGTTACGCCGGTGACACCCTGGCCGCCGCGTTGTTGGCCAACGGTGTGGATATCGTCGGGCGCAGCTTCAAGTACTCGCGCCCACGGGGGATCATCGCCGCAGGTTCCGAAGAGCCGAACGCCATCCTGCAGATCGGTGCTACCGAAGCCACCCAGGTGCCTAACGTGCGTGCCACTCAGCAGGCCCTGTATGCCGGCCTGGTGGCCACCAGCACCAACGGCTGGCCGAGCGTGAACACCGACGTCATGGGGATTCTCGGCAAGGTCGGCGGCAAGCTGATGCCACCGGGCTTCTACTACAAGACCTTCATGTACCCGCAGTCGTTCTGGATGACTTACGAGAAATACATCCGCAAGGCTGCTGGCCTGGGTCGCGCGCCGCTGGAAAACGATCCGGACAGCTACGACTACATGAGCCAGCACTGCGACGTGCTGGTGGTCGGCGCCGGCCCTGCCGGGCTTGCTGCGGCACTGGCCGCAGGGCGCAGCGGCGCGCGGGTGATCCTCGCTGATGAGCAGGAAGAGTTCGGCGGCAGCCTGCTTGACAGCCGTGAAAGCCTCGATGGTAAACCGGCTGCCGATTGGGTTGCCGCTGTGGTCGCCGAGCTCAAGACAATGCCGGAAGTGACCCTGTTGCCACGGGCCACGGTCAACGGTTACCACGACCACAACTTCCTCACCATTCACGAACGTCTGACAGACCACCTGGGCGATCGTGCGCCGATCGGCACCGTACGCCAGCGCATGCACCGGGTTCGCGCCAAGCGTGTGGTGCTGGCCACTGGCGCTCACGAGCGTCCACTGGTGTATGGCAACAACGATGTGCCGGGCAACATGCTGGCCGGTGCGGTTTCCACCTATGTGCGTCGCTATGGCGTGGCGCCGGGCCGTAACCTGGTGCTGTCGACCAACAACGACCATGCCTACCGCGTGGCGCTGGACTGGCATGATGCCGGCCTGAAAGTGGTCGCCATCGCTGACGCCCGCCACAACCCACGCGGTTCACTGGTGGAGGAAGCACGGGCCAAGGGCATCCGTATCCTTACCTCCAGCGCGGTGATCGAATCCCGTGGCAGCAAGCATGTAACCGCTGCCCGCGTTGCCGCCATTGACGTCAAGGCGCATAAAGTCGCCAGCCCGGGCGAATGGCTGGAGTGCGACCTGGTCGCCACCTCCGGCGGCTATAGCCCGGTGGTGCACCTGGCCTCGCACCTGGGCGGCAAACCGATCTGGCGTGAAGACATCCTCGGCTTTGTGCCGGGTGAGGCACCGCAGAAGCGCGTGTGTGTCGGTGGCATCAACGGTGTGTTCGCCCTCGGCGATACCCTGGCAGACGGTTTCGAAGGCGGTGTGCGCGCTGCAACCGAAGCGGGCTTCAAGGCTGTGCTGGGGACTATCCCGAAAGTCCTGGCGCGTCAGGAAGAGGCCACGCTGGCACTGTTCCAGGTGCCCCACGACAAGAACACCGCACGGGCACCGAAGCAATTTGTCGACCAACAGAACGACGTCACCGCTGCCGCCATTGAGTTGGCTACGCGCGAAGGCTTCGAGTCGGTCGAGCACGTCAAACGCTACACCGCGCTAGGCTTCGGTACCGACCAGGGCAAGCTGGGCAACATCAACGGCCTGGCGATTGCCGCCCGCTCCATGGGCATCACCATCCCGGAAATGGGCACTACCATGTTCCGTCCCAACTACACGCCGGTCACCTTCGGCGCCGTGGCTGGCCGGCATTGCGGTCACCTGTTTGAGCCGGTGCGTTTCACCGCGCTGCATGCCTGGCACCTGAAAAACGGCGCCGAGTTCGAAGACGTTGGCCAGTGGAAGCGGCCGTGGTACTTCCCGCGCAATGGCGAAGACATTCATGCCGCCGTGGCCCGTGAATGCAAGGCGGTACGCGACAGCGTCGGCCTGCTCGATGCATCGACCCTGGGCAAGATCGATATCCAGGGCCCGGACGCTCGCGAGTTCCTCAACCGCATCTACACCAACGCCTGGACCAAGCTGGACGTGGGCAAGGCCCGCTATGGCCTGATGTGCAAGGAAGACGGCATGGTCTTCGACGACGGCGTGACTGCCTGCGTCGGCGAAAACCACTTCATCATGACTACCACTACGGGTGGCGCGGCGCGTGTGCTGCAGTGGCTGGAGATCTACCAGCAAACTGAATGGCCGGACCTCAAGGTGTACTTCACCTCGGTCACCGACCACTGGGCGACCCTGACCCTGTCGGGTCCGAACAGCCGCAAGCTGCTCAGTGAAGTGACCGATATCGACCTGGACAAGGACGCCTTCCCGTTCATGACCTGGAAGGAAGGTCTGGTCGCTGGCGTGCCGGCGCGGGTGTTCCGTATCTCGTTCACCGGTGAACTGTCGTACGAGGTCAACATCCAGGCCAACTACGCCATGGGCGTACTGGAGAAAATCGCCGAGGCTGGCAAACAGTACAACCTCACCCCTTACGGTACCGAGACCATGCACGTACTGCGGGCCGAGAAGGGCTTCATCATCGTTGGCCAGGACACCGACGGCTCGATGACCCCAGACGATCTGAACATGGGCTGGTGCGTGGGCCGTACCAAACCGTTCTCATGGATTGGCTGGCGCGGGATGAACCGCGAAGACTGCGTGCGCGAAAACCGCAAGCAACTGGTCGGGCTCAAGCCGGTCGACCCGACCAAATGGCTGCCGGAAGGTGCGCAACTGGTGTTCGACCCGAAACAACCGATCCCGATGGACATGGTCGGTCACGTGACTTCCAGCTATGCCAGCAACTCCCTGGGTTACTCCTTCGCCATGGGTGTGGTGAAAGGCGGGCTCAAGCGTATCGGCGAGCGGGTCTACTCGCCCCAGGCTGATGGCAGTGTGATCGAAGCGGAGATCTGTTCCTCAGTGTTCTTCGATCCGAAGGGCGAGCGGCAGAACATCTAGAGCAACGAATCGCTCCCACAGGAACTGCATTCACATTCGAATTTCAAGATAGGTGCCCCATGAGCACGATCAACGTTTACCAGCAACGCCCCGGCAACGACGCCAAGGCCGAGTCGCCACTGCACCACGCCGATCTGTCCAGCCTGGTCGGCAAAGGCCGCAAGAACGCCGGGGTGACCCTGCGTGAGCACAAGTTTCTCGGTCATCTGACCCTGCGCGGTGACGGTCGCGATCCAGCTTTCGCCGGGGGCGTATTCAAGGCCCTGGGCCTGGAGCTGCCAGTGGCGCTGACCGTGGTCGCCAACGGCGAAATGTCGCTGCAGTGGCTGGGGCCGGATGAATGGCTACTGATCGTCCCCGGTGGACAGGAGTTCGCTGTCGAGCAGAAATTGCGCGATGCCCTCGAAGGCCAGCATATCCAGGTGGTCAACGTCAGCGGCGGGCAGACCCTGCTGGAACTGAGCGGCGCCAATGTGCGCGAAGTGCTGATGAAATCCACCAGCTACGATGTACATCCAAACAACTTCCCCGTCGGCAAGGCCGTGGGCACGGTGTTCGCCAAGTCGCAACTGGTGATCCGCCGTACCGGCGAGGAAACCTGGGAACTGCTGATACGCCGCAGCTTCTCCGACTACTGGTGGTTGTGGCTGCAGGACGCGGCAGCCGAATACGGTTTGAGCATCGAGGCTTAGGGAGAGTCGTCATGAGCCGAGCACCGGATACCTGGATTCTCACCGCTGACTGTCCGAGCCTGCTCGGCACAGTGGATGTGGTGACGCGTTATCTGTATGAGCAGCACTGCTACGTCACCGAGCACCATTCGTTCGATGACCGGCTGTCCGGGCGCTTCTTCATTCGCGTGGAATTCCGCCAGTCGGATGACTTCGACGAAGCGAGCTTTCGCGCCGGCCTTGGCGAACGGGGCGAGGCCTTCGGCATGTTGTTCGAGCTGACGGCGCCCAAGCATCGACCGAAGGTGGTGATCATGGTTTCCAAGGCCGATCACTGCCTCAATGACCTGCTCTATCGTCAGCGCATCGGGCAGTTGAGCATGGATGTTGTGGCGGTGATTTCCAATCATCCGGACCTGGAGCCTCTGGCCCAGTGGCACCGCATTCCCTACCACCACTTCGCCCTTGATCCACACGACAAACCGGCGCAGGAGCGCAAGGTGCTGCAGGTGATCGAAGCGTCCGGCGCGGAGTTGGTGATCCTTGCCCGCTACATGCAGGTACTGTCGCCGGAACTGTGCCGCAAGCTCGATGGTTGGGCGATCAACATCCATCACTCCCTGTTGCCTGGCTTCAAAGGCGCCAAGCCCTATCACCAGGCCTACAACAAGGGGGTGAAGCTGGTGGGGGCCACGGCTCACTACATCAACAACGACCTCGACGAAGGGCCGATCATTGCTCAGGGCGTGGAGGCGGTTGATCACAGTGACTATCCGGAAGACCTGATCGCCAAGGGCCGCGATATCGAGTGCCTGACCTTGGCGCGGGCGGTGGGGTATCACATTGAGCGGCGGGTTTTCTTGAACGCCAACAGGACAGTAGTGCTCTAGCGGGCGCTAAAGATTTACCGAAGATTCCAGTAATACAGCGCCGCCCCTGGGCAGCGCACTTTGCACCGCTACATAACAACAAACTTTAGCGAGGTAAAAGCATGTCTGGTAATCGTGGTGTGGTGTATCTCGGCGGCGGTAAGGTCGAGGTGCAGAAAATTGACTACCCGAAAATGCAGGATCCGCGTGGCAAGAAGATCGAGCACGGGGTGATTCTCAGGGTGGTCTCCACCAACATCTGTGGTTCCGACCAGCACATGGTCCGTGGCCGTACCACTGCCCAGGTCGGTCTGGTGCTGGGTCATGAGATCACCGGCGAGGTGATCGAGAAGGGCCGGGACGTGGAAAACCTGCAGATCGGCGATCTGGTCTCGGTGCCTTTCAACGTTGCCTGTGGCCGCTGCCGCTCCTGCAAGGAACAACACACCGGGGTGTGCCTGACGGTTAACCCGGCCCGTGCCGGTGGCGCTTACGGCTATGTCGACATGGGCGACTGGACCGGTGGCCAGGCCGAATACGTGCTGGTGCCTTACGCCGATTTCAACCTGCTGAAACTGCCTAACCGCGACAAGGCCATGGAGAAGATCCGTGACCTGACCTGCCTCTCCGACATCCTGCCGACCGGTTATCACGGTGCGGTGACTGCCGGTGTTGGTCCCGGCAGCTCGGTGTACATCGCCGGTGCCGGTCCTGTGGGCCTGGCTGCGGCCGCTTCGGCACGCCTGCTGGGCGCTGCGGTAGTGATCGTCGGTGACGTCAACCCGGTGCGTCTGGCCCACGCCAAGGCCCAGGGGTTCGAAATCGCCGACCTGTCCCAGGACACCCCGCTGCACGAGCAAATCGCCAACCTGCTGGGCGAGCCGGAAGTGGACTGCGCGGTCGACGCCGTGGGCTTCGAGGCCCGTGGTCACGGTCATGCCGGTGCCAAGCATGAAGCGCCGGCTACCGTACTCAACTCGCTGATGGGCGTGGTACGCGTTGCCGGCAAGATTGGTATTCCCGGCCTCTATGTCACTGAAGATCCAGGGGCGGTGGATGCTGCCGCGAAGATCGGTAGTCTGAGCATCCGCTTCGGTCTGGGTTGGGCCAAGTCGCACAGCTTCCATACCGGGCAAACCCCGGTGATGAAGTACAACCGCCAACTGATGCAGGCGATCATGTGGGACCGCATCAATATTGCCGAGGTGGTGGGCGTGCAGGTGATCAGCCTGGATCAGGCGCCTGAGGGTTACGGCGAGTTTGATGCGGGTGTGCCGAAGAAATTCGTCATCGATCCGCACAAGCTGTTCAGCGCGGCTTAAGGCCATCGCGGGGCAAGCCCGCTCCCACCG
>NZ_JBOICA010000076.1:0-10354 GCF_050739775.1 Pseudomonas sp. | reverse complement strand
GGAGCGCGGTTCGGGCCAGACGTAACCGATGACCAGGACGTTGAGGATGGCGGTGAGCATGAGGGGAATAAGCCTAGGTAAAAACGCCTATTCTACAAGGTGGGAGCGGGCTTGCCCCGCGATTTGCTTTATCAGCCTTGCAAGCCCAACATGCTGCGAGCCACGGCCTCGGCAATGCGGATCCCGTCGACACCTGCCGACAGAATGCCACCGGCATAACCTGCACCTTCACCTGCCGGGAACAGACCCTTGAGGTTCAGGCTCTGCAGGCTGGCATCACGGGTGATGCGCAGCGGCGACGACGTGCGGGTTTCGATCCCGGTCAACACTGCATCATGCAGGTTGTAGCCCTTGATCTGGCGATCGAAGGCTGGCAAGGCTTCACGAATGGCTTCGATGGCAAAGTCAGGCAGGCTCGGAGCCAGGTCGCCTAGACTGACGCCGGGCTTGTACGAGGGCTCGACACTGCCTAGGGCGGTGGATGGCCTGCCAGCGACAAAGTCGCCCACCAGCTGTGCCGGTGCTTGGTAGTTGCTTCCACCGAGTACATAGGCATGGGCTTCGAGTTGTTCCTGCAGCTCGATACCGGCCAGCGGACCACCCGGATAATCCTGCTCCGGGGTGATGCCGACGACGATGCCTGAGTTGGCATTGCGCTCGTTGCGCGAGTACTGGCTCATGCCATTGGTGACCACTCGCCCCGGCTCGCTGGTGGCCGCGACCACGGTGCCACCGGGGCACATGCAGAAGCTGTAGACCGAACGACCGTTCTTGGCGTGGTGCACCAGTTTGTAATCCGCCGCACCCAGTTTCGGGTGGCCGGCGTATTTGCCCAGGCGCGCCTGGTCGATCAGCGATTGCGGGTGTTCGATACGGAAACCGATGGAGAACGGTTTGGCTTCCATGAACACACCGCGGGCATGCAGCATGCGAAAGGTGTCACGGGCGCTGTGACCCAGGGCCAGGACCACATGCCGGGAGTGCAGTTGCTCGCCACTGTCCAGCACCACGCCGTGGAGTTGGCCATCCTCCATCAGTAAGTCGGTAACTTTCTGTTCGAAGCGCACTTCGCCGCCCAGCGCCTGGATCTCGTGGCGCATGTTCTCGACCATGCCGGTGAGGCGGAAGGTACCGATGTGTGGCTTGTTGACGTAGAGGATCTCGTCTGGCGCGCCCGCCTTGACGAACTCGTGCAGGACCTTGCGACCGTGGTGCTGCGGATCCTTGATCTGGCTGTAGAGCTTGCCGTCGGAGAACGTGCCTGCACCGCCTTCACCGAACTGTACGTTCGACTCGGGGTTGAGCACGCTTTTGCGCCACAGGCCCCAGGTGTCCTTGGTGCGTTGGCGAACTTCCTTGCCGCGCTCGAGAATGATCGGCTTGAAGCCCATTTGCGCGAGCAGCAGGCCGGCGAAAATCCCGCACGGACCGAAGCCGACCACGATGGGGCGCTCTTGCAGGTCGGCAGGGGCCTGGCCGACCACCTTGTAGCTGACATCCGGCGCGAGATTGACGTTGTGATCGTCGGCGAACTTGCGCAGCAGCTCGGCTTCGTTGCTGACACTTAGGTCGATGGTGTAGATGAACAGCATTTCGCTGTTCTTCTTGCGGGCGTCATAGCTGCGCTTGAACAGGGTGAAGTCCAGCAGTTGGTCGTCGCTGATCCCCAGGCGTTGCACGATGGCCTCGCGCAGGGCTTCATCAGGATGATCCAGCGGCAGCTTCAGTTCGGTGATTCGTAACATGGCAGGGTCCAGTATCCCGGCCATGAACGGCCGGCGGCTTTACACAAACCGCCAAGTATAAGCTGTTCGCCGCCTTTGCAGGCAGGATAAACGCAGGCGCCGATGATCAGTCGTTGCGTGAGCCGCCGTAATAGGCACAACCGCGCATTGTCTGGCCGTTCACCCGTAGCTCGGCGCTCAGGTGGCTGACGGCGCCGCTCATGCTGTCGACACAGCGTTGCGGAGCGACCCAGAGGTCCACGCGCTGGCCATTGGCCTCGGTGCTGAGGCTGAAGCGTCCATCAGGCAATTGTTCTTCCAGGAAAGGGACGGCCAGTTCCGGTACTCCCGGGCGCGTCAGGACCATGCCCTTACCACTGGCTTTGAGGTCCCAGTCCGGTTCGTTGCCGTGTGCACGCACGGTCAGGCGCTTGAAGTTCAGGTCGCTGCAGGCACTGTTGGAGTGCTCGACCCGGTACAACCGCTGTACGTTCAATTGCCCGTCGTTACCGGCTTTCTGACTGGCAGAAAGGTTGCCACTGACATCGGCGAACAAGGTGCCCGGTTCGTTGGCCAGGGCGGAGGCTTCCTGCAGCAGGCCGGTATTGCCACTATCGAAGACGGCAAAGTGGCGATTCTCGGTGCAAGGTTTGAACAGCAGTTGGCCGCCCTGGGCACTTAGTTCGCCCTGCATCCGGGTCATGCCTGCGGTAGAGGCAGCCTGCGGTTTTTCCGCCAGCATCTGGCAACCGGCGAACAGCGGCAACAGGGCGACAAGCAACAACGAAGGGGCGGCACGCATCGAGCAAACTCCAGGGTCTCTACCGAAAGGTGCCGCCACGTTACGCAGGCTGGACGCCGATCACAAGGCCTCAGCCGACATGATAGGTCTGTCCGCTCTGCAGGCCCTCGACGCTCTTGGCATAGGCCAGTGCTACCTCGGCCGCTGGCACCGGTTTGAAGCCTCGGAAGTACGGGGCATAGGCCGGCATGGCTTCGAGCAGTACGTTGGGGCTGATCGAATTGACCCGCAAGCCACGGGGTAACTCGATAGCCGCCGCCTTGACGAAGGCATCGATGGCACCGTTGACCAGGCTGGCCGAAGCGCCGGTGCGGATCGGGTCATGACTGGTGATGCCCGTGGTGAAGGTGAAGGAGCCGCCATCGTTGATGAACTCGCGACCGATCAGCAGCAGGTTGACCTGGCCCATGAGCTTGTCGTTCAGGCCCAGGGCAAAGTGTTCTTCGGTCATCTCGCCCAAAGGTGCAAAGGTTACGTTGCCGGCCGCGCAGACCAGGGCATCGAATCGACCGGTTTGCCCGAACAGCCGACGAATCGAAGTGCTGTCGCTGATATCCACCTGGTAGTCACCGCTGCTGCGACCGATGCGCACGATCTCATGACGTTGTTCCAGCTCTTTGGCCACAGCAGAGCCAATGGTGCCGTTGGCGCCGATCAACAGGATTTTCATTGAAGCGTTCCTCGCGGGTTATAGGGGCAAGGCTCAGTTTAGGGTGGATTTTTCGGCGGATAAGCCTGCTAATAGGCAACCTTTGGTTTTCATCTGGAAACAATCAATGAGCGACCTGGATGATCTGGCGGCCTTCGCCGTGTTGATGGATGCCGGCAGCTTTACCCAGGCCGCTCAGCAACTGGGTTGGAGCAAGGGGCAGTTGTCCAAGCGCATCAGCGCATTGGAGGCCAGTCATTCGCTGAAGCTACTGCACAGAACCACGCGGCGCCTGAGTTTGACGGCGGCAGGTGCCATGTTGTTGCCCCAGGCCCAGGCATTGGTGCGGCAAATGGAGGGTGCGCGTCAGACCCTGGCCAGGCTCAAGGACGAACTGGCCGGTCCGGTGCGAGTCACTGTACCTGTGTCGTTGGGGGAGACCTTTTTCGAAGGTTTGTTGCTGGAGTTCGCCAGCACCTACCCGGACTTGCAGGTGGAGTTGGAACTGAACAATGGCTACCGAGATCTGTTGGGTGATGGTTTCGACCTGGCGATTCGCACCGAGGTCCAGGACGATGCGCGATTGGTTGCGCGCCCGCTATTGGCCATGCAGGAACTGACCTGTGCCAGCCCTGCCTATCTGCAGCGCCATGCCGAACCGCGCACACCGACTGAGTTGAGTGGGCATCGCTGCTTGCTCAACAGTCACTACAGTGGCCGGGAAGAATGGTTGTATCACCAGCAGCATGAATTGTTGCGGGTGCAGGTCGCCGGCAGTTTTGCCAGCAACCATTACAGCTTGCTGAAGAAAGCCGCGTTGCTCGGTGCCGGGATTGCCAGGCTGCCGTCCTACATGGTGCATGCAGAACTGGCTGATGGCCGATTGCAGTGGTTGCTGCGCGACTATCAGACGCGCAGCGTACCGTTGTTTCTGGTTCATCCCTATCAGGGCGGGATGCCCAGAAGGGTCCAGGTCCTCGCCGACTATCTGCTGCGCTGGTTCAAGCGCAGCAGCCAGGCATTACAGACGCTGTAGTGATTACATTTTGTCGTCGTGCTTTTCGTCTTTCATCATCTTGTCGTCCTTTTCCATTTTTTTGTCTTTACTCATCTCCATTTTCTTTTCCATCTTCATGTCGTCGGCCATTTTCATGCTGGTTTCCTTGTCCATTTTCATGTCTTGGGCAGCATGCACGACCGGGAGCAAAGCCAGGCTCGAGCCGAGGGTGAGGATAAGGGCGGCGGCGCTGATGGTTTTGTTCATGGTGGGACTCCAATAGGTTAAAGAGGCGAGTGCCAATGGCTGTGGCTCACCTGCAGCACTAGAGTCCGATGCCCGGAAGGCGTTACACAGGCAAGAAAAAAGGCCCGAAGGCCTTTTTTCATTTGCTGGCGCGGATCAGCCGCCAAGGTAGGCGTCGCGTACCTTTGGATCGGTCAGCAGCGCTTCCCCGGTGCCCTGCATCACCACCCGGCCGTTTTCCAGTACATAGGCACGGTCGGCGACTTTCAGGGCCTGGTTGGCATTCTGCTCGACCAGGAACACCGTCACGCCATCACGGCGCAGTTGCTCGATGATGTCGAAGATCTGCTGAATGATGATCGGTGCCAGGCCCAGCGACGGCTCGTCCAGCAACAGCAGCTTGGGCTTGCTCATCAGCGCCCGGCCAATGGCGAGCATCTGCTGCTCACCACCGGACATGGTGCCGCCACGCTGGGAAAAGCGTTCCTTCAGGCGCGGGAACAGCTGCAGGACCTTGTCCAGCTGTTCCTGATAGTCGCCCTTGTTGGTGAAGAAGCCGCCCATGGCCAGGTTCTCTTCGACAGTCAGGCGGGCGAAGACCCGGCGACCTTCAGGCACCACGGCAATGCTCTTGCGCATGATGTGCGAGGAGGACTGGCCGACCAGCTCTTCACCCAGGTACTTGATGCTGCCGCTGTGAGCCTGGGGTGAGCCGCAGAGGGTCATCAGCAGGGTCGACTTGCCCGCGCCGTTGGCGCCGATCAAGGTGACGATCTCGCCCTGACGGATCTCGACATTGACGCTGTGCAGTGCCTGGATCTTGCCGTAGAAGGTGGAAACGTTTTCGAACTGCAGCATTTACGCTTCCCCCAGGTAGGCTTTGATCACTTCAGGGTTGTCGCGGATCTGTTCCGGCGTGCCGTCGGCCAGGGGCGTGCCCTGGTTGATCACGACGATATGGTCGGAGATGCTCATGACCAGTTTCATGTCGTGCTCAATCAGCAGTACGGTGACGTTGTGCTCTTCACGCAGCACGCTGATCAGGGCCTTGAGGTCTTCGGTTTCCTTCGGGTTGAGGCCGGCCGCCGGTTCGTCGAGCATGAGGATCCGTGGACGGGTCATCATGCAACGGGCGATTTCCAGACGTCGTTGCTGGCCGTAGGCCAGGGTCCCGGCGGTGCGGTTGGCGAACTCGGTGAGGTTGACCTTGTCCAGCCAGAACTGGGCAAAGTCCAAGGCCTCGCGCTCGCTGCGACGGAAGCTCGGAGTTTTCAACAGGCCGGCAAAGAAGTTGGTGTTCAGGTGCCGGTGCTGGGCGATCAGCAGGTTTTCCAGCGCGGTCATTTCCTTGAACAGGCGCACGTTCTGGAAGGTCCGCACAACGCCCTTGCGCGCGATCTCATGGCCGGCCAGGCCCTGGATCGGCTGGCCGTCGAGGAGGATGCTGCCAGCGCTTGGCTTGTAAAAGCCAGTCAGGCAGTTGAACACCGTGGTCTTGCCGGCACCGTTGGGGCCGATCAACGCCACGACCTGTTTTTCCTTGACGGTCAGGGCCACGCCGTTGACCGCCAACAAGCCGCCGAAGCGCATGCTCAGGCCGCTGACTTGCAGAATTTCGCGGCTCATCGACGCAGCTCCATATGGGGGCGTTGCATAGGCAGCAGGCCTTGCGGACGCCAGATCATCATCAACACCATCAACGCACCGAACATCAACATGCGGTACTCGCTGAAATCGCGCATCAATTCAGGCAGCAGGATCATCACGATGGCCGCAAGAATCACGCCCAGCTGAGAGCCCATACCGCCCAGTACGACGATGGCGAGGATGATGGCCGACTCGATGAAGGTGAACGACTCCGGCGTCACCAGGCCCTGGCGTGCGGCGAAGAAGCTACCGGCGAAACCGGCGAAGCAGGCACCCAGGGTGAAGGCCGACAGCTTGATCACCGTCGGGTTCAGGCCCAGGGCACGGCAGGCGATCTCGTCCTCACGCAGCGCTTCCCAGGCACGGCCGATCGGCATGCGCAGCAGGCGGTTGATCACGAACAGCGCCAGCAGGGCCAGCAGCAAGGCGACCAGGTAGAGGAAGATCACCTTGTTGATCGAGTTGTACTGCAGACCGAAGAACTCGTGGAAGGTCTGCATGCCTTCGGCGGCCTTGCGTTCAAAGGTCAGGCCGAAGAAGGTCGGTTTCTCGATGTTGCTGATCCCGTTCGGACCGCCGGTCAGCCCGGTGAGGTTACGCAGGAACAAGCGGATGATCTCACCGAAGCCCAGGGTCACGATGGCCAGGTAGTCACCGCGCAGGCGCAATACCGGGAAGCCGAGCAGGAAGCCGAAGGTCGCCGCCATCATGCCGGCGATCGGCAGGCAGATCCAGAAGCTCAGGCCGTAGTAGTGCGATAGCAGGGCATAAGTGTAGGCGCCGACGGCGTAGAAACCGACATAACCCAGGTCGAGCAGGCCTGCCAGACCGACCACGATGTTCAGGCCAAGCCCGAGCAGTACGTAGATCAGGATCAGGGTGGCGATATCGACTGCGCCGCGCGAGCCGAAGAACGGCCAGACCAGAGCAACCACGATCAGCCCCATGACCACCCAGCGCTGGGTCTTGGGCAGGGTCAGGAAGTTGCTCATGGCCGGCGAGATCAGCTTGCGGTCCGAGCGGGTGCGCATGACTGCGCTCCACTGTTTGTCGAACAGCACGCGCAGGAACATCAGCACCGAACACAGGGCGATGATCCATAGGGTCAGCGCCCCTTGGTTATGGACGATCAGGTGGATGCCATCGATGCTGAGTTTCAGGCCGAGCACCGGGAAGGCCACGGCCCAGACCAGCAAGGCGCTGAAGAACGCCTGTTTGATATTTTTGTTCATACTTTTTCAACCTCCGGACGGCCGAGAATGCCGGTCGGACGGAACAACAGCACCAGAACCAAAAGACCGAAGGCCACCACGTCCTTGTACTGGTCGCCGAAGATGTCGGCGCCAAAAGCCTCAGCCACCCCCAGCACCAGCCCGCCGAGCATGGCGCCCGGAATACTGCCGATGCCGCCCAGCACTGCCGCGGTGAAGGCCTTCAGGCCTACCAGGAAGCCGGCGTTGGGGTTGATCACGCCGTACTGCATGCTCAGCAGTACGGCCGCCACAGCTGCCAGGGCGGCACCGATGACGAACGTCAGGGCAATGATGTTGTTGGTGTTGATGCCCAACAGGTTGGCCATCTTGATGTCTTCGGCGCAGGCGCGGCAGGCGCGGCCCAGGCGAGAACGGGAGATGAACAGGGTCAAACCGGTCATTGCCACTAGGGTGACGATGAAAACCAGGATCTGCATGTAGGAGATCAGCACTTCCTCTGCGCCGCCCGGGCCGAAGGAGATACTCCCAGGGATCAGGTTGGGGATGGACTTGTCCTTGGAGTCCTGGGATAGCAATACGGTGTTCTGCAGGAAAATCGACATGCCGATGGCAGAAATCAGCGGGATCAACCGGTTGCTGTTACGCAAGGGGCGGTAGGCGACCCGTTCGATACTGTAGCCATAGGCACTGGTTACGAAGATCGTGGCGACGAAGGCGACGGTCATCAATATCGGCAGTGAATCGATACCCATCATGGCAAGCCCCGCAAGGGCAATGAAGGCCACGTAGGAACCAATCATGTAGACCTCGCCATGGGCGAAGTTGATCATTCCAATGATGCCGTAAACCATTGTGTAGCCAATGGCTATCAAGGCATAGGTGCTGCCAATGGTCAGGCCATTAACCAGCTGTTGGAAGAAGTGGTAGATCTCAGGCATTACAGCGCTCCTAAAAACCCGATACGCATTTCACTGGTGGGCTGAAACCCGGCCCGGTCTTGTGGTCTTGAGCCACTTCGACGCAGGCACTGCCAGCGAACCGCTGGTGACGGTTTTAAGATTTTCAGGTGAACCTGCCCCCGGATCGCGGGAGTCAGGCCCATGAACCTCGTAAAACAAAGCCCACTGCTCGCACAGTGGGCTTGTAGTCATGTAGTCAGACGGGATTACTGAGGGGAAACTTCGGTTTTAGGTTTGCCGAAATGCCATTCGTAGACCACGAATTTGAAGTCTTTCAGGTCGCCCTTGTCGTTGTACGACAGGTCGCCAGTCGGGGTCTTGAAGGTTCCAGCGTGGATGGCCGCAGCCACCTTGTCGGTGTCCTCGGACTTGGCCGCCTTGATGCCCTCGGCGATCAGCTCGACAGCGGAGTAGGCCGGGAACACGAACGGGCCGCTCGGGTCCTTGCCATCAGCCTTGATGGCATCCACGATTGCCTTGTTCGCAGGGTCGGCATCGAAGGACTTCGGCAGGGTCACCAGCAGGCCTTCGGAGGCGTTCTGGGCGATCTGCGAGATGGAGTCGTTGCCGACCCCTTCCGGGCCCATGAACTTGGCGTTCAGGCCTTTCTCTTTGGCTTGACGCAGGATCAGGCCCAGTTCTGGGTGGTAGCCGCCGTAGTAGACGAAGTCGACGTTGGCTTGCTTGAGCTTCTGGATGATCGAGGAGAAGTCCTTGTCACCGGCGTTCAGGCCTTCGAAGACGGCAACCTTGGTGCCTTTGCCTTCCAGGGTCTGCTTGACCGCGGTGGCGATGCCTTCACCGTATTGCTGCTTGTCGTGCAGTACGGCAACCACTTTCGGTTTGACGTGGTCGGCAATGTAGTTGCCGGCGGCAGGGCCCTGGGCGCTGTCCAGGCCGATGGTGCGGAAGACCAGCTTGTAGCCACGGGCGGTGATTTCCGGGCTGGTGGCAGCCGGGGTGATCATGATCACGCCTTCGTCTTCGTAGATGTCGGACGCAGGCTGGGTGGAGCTGGAGCACAGGTGGCCGATTACGTATTTAACGCCATCGTTGACCACTTTGTTGGCTACGGCTACGGCTTGTTTAGGGTCGCAGGCATCGTCATATTCCTTGGCTTCGAGCATCTTGCCATCGACGCCGCCTTTGGCGTTGATGTCTTTGATAGCCTGTTTTGCACCGATGAACTGCATGTCGCCGTACTGAGTGACCGGACCGGTTTTCGGGCCGGCGATGCCGATCTTGATGGTATCGGCTGCAAACGAATGGCTGGCAACCCCGGCCAGAACCATTGCGGCAAACAGCTTGGAAATCTGCTTAGTAGCCTTACTCATAGTGCTCCACTCATTCTGTTGTAATTTTTATAGTCCTGGCGGCCAGAGCTTGAGGACCGGATGGCTCCGATTTTGCCCTGGCAACTGTACCGGTACAGTGTAGAGCGCTGCTTTGTCGCTTGAAAAGCAGGCCAGCTGGGGCAAATTCGGCGCGTGTCGCTTAATTGACAGAAACTTACAAGAAAGCGGCTTGGTCTTGCCCTGATTCCCGTGGCAATCCTTTGCTTTCAAGTCCTTTTCGATCAATTACTTATTTGAAACCGGGTTTTTCTGCAAAAATACCGACCTCTTACAGTAGTCGAATTATTTCTGGCAGGAACCCATGACTGATCAACCAAGCACCCTCTATGCCAAACTGCTCGGCGAGACGGCAGTAATCGAGTGGAAAGCCCTGGAGCGTTTTTGGGCCAAAGGTGACCTGATTTGGGTCGACACGAGCCTGGACCTGATCGAAGTTGCACAGGCAATGGCCGAGAACCGCAGTGAAACCTTCGCTGCATGGCGCAATGCTGGCACGGTTGGCCCGGTGTCTACCGAGCAGGCGTTAGACCTTCAGAGCCGCGATCCAGAGATCTGGGCAGTGGTGGTTTCGCCGTTTATTGTGATTCAGGAAAAGACCAACGGTTGATTGTGCGCCAATTTGGTGCGTAAAAATGCACAGCGAGAAGGTTTTGGTGCGCAGGACTGTTCAGCGAGGGTGGCTGTTGGTAACAGTTGAGTGTGCTTTACGTTAACGGTAACAGATCGCGGGGCAAGCCCGCTCCACAGGTGTAACCCTGTGG
>NZ_JBOICA010000075.1:0-10918 GCF_050739775.1 Pseudomonas sp. | reverse complement strand
CTTGCGGGTCTGCTTGCGCTTGCCGGCGTACTCGGCGTCGGCGAAGGTCATCTGCTTCATCAGGTGTCTCGGCGTTTGAGGTTAAGCATTCTGCCAAATCTGGAAGTCTTCTTCAGAGTTTCCCTAGAGGCGGGCAAGCTGGCCGACCTGGTGCTCTGGGCCCCGGCCTTTTTCGGGGTCAAGCCAGCGTTGGTGATCAAGGGCGGGATGATCGCCATGGCGCCCATGGGCGATATCAACGGCTCGATCCCGACCCCGCAGCCGGTGCACTACCGGCCGATGTTCGGCGCCTTGGGCGCGGCGCGCAATGCTACGCGCATGACCTTCCTGTCGCAGTCGGCCGTTGAGCGCGGCGTCCATCAGCAGTTGGGCTTACGTAGCTTGATCGGTGTGGCCAACGGCTGTCGCATGGTGCGCAAGGGCGACATGCTCCATAACGGTCTGTTGCCATTGATTGAAGTGGACTCCCAGACCTACGAGGTACGCGCCAACGGTGAGTTGCTGGTGTGTGAGCCGGCCACGGTGCTGCCGATGGCGCAACGTTATTTTCTGTTCTGAAGGAGCGAACATGATTGTTCTAACGCGTCGGCTGAGTGAAGCCGAGGAGGTAAGCGCCACGCTGACCCTCACCCTCGACACACGGATCAAGAGCCGGGTACGGGTCACCCTCGATGACGGTCGCGAGGCCGGCCTGATGCTTGAGCGCGGCCAGTTGCTGCGCGGTGGCGAGCTGTTGGGTGATGAACAGGGTGTTGAAGTGATTCGCGTGCTGGCGGCAGCTGAGCAGGTGTCGACCGTGCGCTGTGGCAGTCCGTTGCTGTTGGCGCGGGCCAGCTATCACCTGGGCAATCGTCATGTGCCGTTGCAGATCGACGCCGGCTTTTTGCGTTATCAGCACGACCATGTACTGGACGAGATGGTCCGTGGCTTGGGTTTGCAGGTGACGGTGGAACAGGCGCCATTCGAGCCCGAAGCCGGTGCCTACCAGAGTGCGCCGCATAGCCATGCACATAACGATCATCCCTTTGTTCGCGTTGCTCACCATTGAAGTTGATAAGGAAATTATCCATGAACAAGACTCTTGCCCTCGCGTTGCTGCTGGTTGCTGTACCGGCTTTCGCTCATCCGGGCCATGACGCCAACCCGCTGCAGGATGGCTTGCTGCATCCACTGACCGGCCTTGACCATCTGCTGATGCTGCTCGGCACCGGTGTGCTCGCGGCCTTGACTGGTCGTACCTTGACGCTGCCCTTGCTGACGCTCTGCGCCATGTTCGGCGGGGCGTTGCTGGGGCATTTGTTCGGCAGCGTGATCGGCATGGAACAGATGATCATCGGCTCATTGTTGGTGGCCGCTGCGGCGTTGTTGTTACCTGGCCGTCAAATGATGCTGGCCTTGGCCATGCCGCTGTTTGCCCTGTTTCATGGCTGGGCCCATGGTGTTGAAGCCAGTCCGGGCGCGTTCTGGGTGTTCAGCGCAGGCTTTGTCGCGGTCAGCGGCCTGCTGTTGCTGGCGGGCTTTGCCGCTGGCTGTCTGCTGCGCCGTCACAGTGGCTTGCAAAAAGCCTTTGGTGGCGGCTTGCTGGCCGGTGCTGCACTGGTGCTGGCGGGCTGATGAGCAGTGACTTGAGGTTGTTACGTCTGCTGCAACTGGCCAGTCCGAACCTGCCGGTGGGCGGTTTCACCTATTCGCAGGGGCTGGAGTGGGCGGTGGAAGCCGGCTGGGTGCAAGGCGCCGAAGGCTTTCGCTGCTGGCAACGTCAGCAGTTGCAAGACACCCTCGGTTACCTCGACTGGCCGTTGTTGGCGCGCTTGTATCAGGCGTGCCGCGACAATGATGCCGAAGCGTTCGCGCGCTGGAGCCAGTTCCTGCTGGCCAACCGCGAAACTGCCGAGCTGCGCCTGGAAGAGCGCCAGCGTGGTATGGCTCTGGCCCGGTTGCTGGATGGCTGGCAGCTGTGCCAGGCAGCCGAGTGGCGGCCAAGCCTGGCCTTGAGTCAGCTGGGTGGCATGGCCTGGCTCGGAGCGCACTGGGATATTCCGTTGCGCGATCTGGCTCTGGGCCATGGTTTCGCCTGGCTCGAAGGCGCGGTGATGGCAGGCGTCAAGCTGGTGCCCTTTGGCCAGCAGGCAGCCCAGAGCCTGCTGCGCGACCTGTGTGAAGCATTGCCCGAGGTTCTGGAAAACGCCCTGAAACTTCCCGACGATCAGCTAGGGGGTGGATTGCCATTGTTGGCAATTGCCTCGGCCCGTCACGAAACCCAATACACCCGATTGTTCCGATCCTGAGGAAAGCCCTATGCAAAGCTACCAGCAACCCCTGCGCGTCGGGGTCGGCGGCCCGGTCGGCTCCGGCAAGACCGCACTGCTCGAGGCCCTGTGCAAGGCCATGCGTGATCACTATGAGATCGCGGTGGTCACCAACGACATCTACACCAAGGAAGACCAGCGCATCCTCACCGAAGCCGGCGCCCTGGCCCCGGAACGCATCGTCGGCGTGGAAACCGGCGGCTGCCCGCACACCGCCATTCGCGAAGACGCTTCGATGAACCTGGCGGCGGTGGAGGACCTGGCGCGCAAGTTCGGCAACCTCGAAGTGATCTTCGTCGAGAGCGGTGGCGATAACCTCAGCGCTACCTTCAGCCCGGAACTGGCCGACCTGACGGTCTATGTGATTGACGTTGCCGAGGGCGAGAAAATCCCGCGCAAGGGCGGGCCGGGGATCACCAAGTCGGATTTCCTGGTGATCAACAAGATTGACCTGGCGCCCTATGTGGGCGCGTCGTTGGAAGTGATGGAAAAGGATACCCGGCGCATGCGTCCCGAGCGGCCCTGGACCTTTACCAACCTCAAGACCGGGCAGGGTTTGCAGCGGGTGATCGATTTCATTGTCGAGCGCGGGATGCTTGCCCCGCGATAGTTCTCAACTATCACCAAAATGCACCGCCAGCCACACTGTCACCCGTGCGCTGTCAGTCCACTCGACCCGGTGTCGGCAACGGGCCGGGATCTCGAGAAAATCCCCTGGCTGCAGCACCCGTTCACAGCTTTCGTGCTCAAGACGCAGTCCGGCCGAGCCAGTGAGCAGCAACACCCACTCGCCGTTTGGCTGGTCATACCAGAAGCCCGCAGGGCTCGCCTGACCGTGGGAGACAATGCGCTCTATACACAAGCCCGGGCGGGTCAGCAGTTCGTCGAAGTGTTCCTGCGCTGTAGCAGCGGGAAGGGGACTGAACAGATTGTTGAGCATCGCTGCAAGGCCCTCGTCTGGCATCACATTGTGGTTTAAGGTGGCGTCTGCCACTCATGATAGGGAATCATCATGAAACACCCGCTTTTGCAGCCCCTCTGTGTCGCGATGCTGATGAGCACTTGTCTGCCTGCGCTGGCCGCACTGCCCAGCGCCCCGTCCTACATTGACGATAGCGGCTATCCAGAGGCGGCCAAGCAGCGCATCCTGCCGCCAATGTTCGAGCAGAGCCTGGCGAGCATCCGCTACATCGCCAAGGCGGACAATCCGCTGATCACCCAGGCCGAAGCCAGCGGCTTCAAGCAGACCAGCAATTACGAACAGACGCGCGCTTACCTGAACAAGCTGGTCGCGGCTTCCGGGGGCAGCATCGTCCTTCACGATCTGCCGGAAAAAAGCGCCGAAGGCCACCCGATGGTCATGGCCATTGCCTCGCTGGAAGTCGACAAGTCGCCGGCCGGGCTGAACGAGTCGGGCAAGCCGACCATCTTCGTCGAGGCCGAGATTCATCCCGGTGAGGCCAACGGCAAGGATGCCATGTTCATGCTCCTGCGGGACATGAGCAGCGGTGACAAGCCCTTGGCGAGCTTGCTGGAGAAGGTCAACATCCTCTTCATTCCTACCGTCAACATCGATGGCGACTTGCGCCGCAGCGCCTATGGGCGGATCAACCAGAACGGTCCGCAGGAGACCGGTTGGCGGGTCAACGGCCTGAACTACAACCTCAACCGTGACTTTACCAAGCTCGACAGCGCGGAGATTCGCAACGTTGCCTGGGTGTTCAACACTTACGACCTGAGTTTCTTTGCCGACACTCATTCCACCGATGGCGCCATGTATCCCTACGACAGCTCCTACTGCCACAACGGCAACGGCTGGTCACCCGCCAGCAGTGCGTGGATGGACAGCGTCATGCGGGCGCCGGTGTACAAGGCCCTGGAGGCGGACGGACACGTGGTGCACGAGTGCATCAGCCTCAACGACAACCAGGACCCGACCCAGGGCTACTACCCGTACCGCACTGACTATGCGCGGTTCTCCAACCAGTACGGTGACATTCGCAACGTACCCTCGATCCTCATCGAACAGCACGCCTTGCATCCGTACCAGACCCAGGTACTGGGCAACTATGTGATGCTCAAGAGCATGTTCCAGGTGATTGGCGAGCAATCGGCATCGCTCAAGGAAGCCATCCGCCAGGACCGCGAGCGACTCGAGAGCCAGCAGGATGTCGTCCTCACCTGGAAGCCGGGCAAGGCACAGACCGTGCCGTTCAGTGTCGGCGACTATCGCTATGAACAGTCGCCGATCACTGGTGCCAAGACCATCGTCTGGAGCAACAAGCCCAAGCAACTGACTGTGCCGGTGACCGGCAATACCGAGCCAGACCTGGTGACCAAGCGTCCCCGGCAGTACGTGGTACCCGGCCAGTGGCGCGAGGTCATTGCCCGGCTCAAGGCCCATGGCATCCAGATGACCACTCTGGACAAGCCCACGGCGATTGCGGTCACGCTTTACCGAATGGATGAGGTCAAGGTGGCGGGCGGCTTCGAGCCTGATCGCGCGCAAGCCAACCAGATTCCCGGTTACGAAGGGCGTCTGCCGGTCAGCGGTGTGGCCAAGCCCTTCGAGCGGCTGCAGACCTTCCCGGCAGGTTCGGTAGTGATCGACCTTGATCAACCCTTGGGGGTGCTAGCGGTGAACCTGCTGTACCCAGAAAGCCCCGATTCGTTCTGGGCCTGGGGCTTCTTCAACTCGACCCTGGTGGTGGCGGAAGAACCAGAGGAGTACGTGATGGAGCCCATGGCGCGCAAGATGCTGGCCGAGAGCCCTGAGCTCAAGGCCGAGTTTGACAAGAAACTCAAGAGCGACAAGGTTTTTGCCGCCAGCCCCAGTGCGCGCCTGCAATGGTTTTACCAGCGCACGCCGTTTTATGACGTGAATGCCTTTGTCTATCCGGTCGGGGCGGTGTTCTGAAGGCCATTGCGGGTCAAGTAGTGATCGGAGAGAGACCGATGGTGGCGGTTCAAGCAAATGACGCACAGGTGTCGATGGCAACGCTCGAAGCGTTCAACCGGTGTGTGCTGCAGCTGGCCAGCCTTGCCCGTGAGGAGGGTGGTTCGCATTTTATCGCCGACGGCTTGCAGGCCTTTCGTCAACTGGTGCCTTTCGCCTCGGCCTGGTGGGGGGAGATGTCCACCGACGTCGCCAGCACGCCACTGCAGAGCTGGATGCATGGGCGTATCGATCTGCCGGCCTGCTTTGCCGGCGAATGGCACCATGTGGCCGGTTTGGACAGCTTTGCCCAAGACACCTTGGCCAAGCCGGGCAGGGTGATACGCGACAGCGAGTTCACCGACCCTGTCGAGGCGGTCAACGACTTTGCCCGCCGTTACGACCTCTATCACCTGATGAACATCACCTTTGAACTGCCCGAGAGTGGACTGAGCTTCTTTGTCTGCTTATACCGGGGCGTGGATGAGGAAGCGTTCAACACCAGCGAGGATGGTCTGTTTGCCGCCTTCTGCGCACATTTGCTGCAACTCTGGCGCTTTCAGGTGCAGGACATGATTCGCATCGACACCGGCAACGGTGCCAGCGACTTCGGCGTTGCCCGCCTGGACGGCAGTCTGCTGTACGTCGGCGCACGCTTGTGCGCGGCGATACAGCGCGAGGTGCCGGGCTGGAATGGCTCCCTGTTGCCGCCCGCGGTCACTGCACAGCTGCGCCAGGTGCCTTGTGTGATGCGCCTGGGGCGCTGCGCACTGACGCTTAGCCCCAATGCCGAGCATGTGATCCTGTCACTTGAAGCACCGCCCCCTGGCGTGGTGCTGGCGCCTCGTGAACGTACCGCCGCCATGCTGTTCGCCGCTGGCCATTCGTACAAGGAAATTGCCCGGATGCTGTCGTTGAGCCCGGCCACGGTGCGCACCTACCTGCGCAATTGCTATGCGCAGCTGGGGGTCAAGAGCAAGGTGGAGCTGGGATCGGCCTTGCGTTCGGCAGCAGTGGTTGCGGAAAAAACCGCCTGACCCTCCTCATTTGCGGAGGTCCGTTGTTTTGTCGCGCGTTGTAGGGTGGGTCCAGAGCCGATAAAAACAAGAGAGCGTTCCAATGCAACGACTGATTTCCAGCCTGATGGCCGCTACCCTGGCCTTTACTTCGCTGCAGGCAATGGCCGCTGCTGACCTTGTGCTGGTCAACGGCAAGGTGTTCACCGCCGAGCCCGGCCAGGCCCTGATGCAAGCGGTGGCGGTCAAGGACGGCAAAATTCTGCAAGTGGGTAGCGATGCCCAGATCAACGCCCTGGCCGATGCTCACACACAACGTATCGACCTGGGGGGCAAGGTATTGATGCCCGGCATGATCGACACCCATAGCCATCCGGTCATGGGCGCCTTCGCCAACCTCGGCGCCAACCTTGAGGATGAGGTCAAGCCGCTGCCGGAACTTGAGCAATGGATACTCGCCGAGGTCAAGGACGGTCGCGGGCGTGCCGGTGATGTCATCAGCATTGCCGGGGTGAGTTCGGCGTACTGGGAGAAAAGCCGCGAGCTGGGCCAGTTGTTCAACCAGGGGCGTTGGGCGGACCAGCCACTGGTGCTCAGCGGCATCGACGGCCACACCGGCTGGGCCAACAACGCCATGCTCAAACGGGTGAAAATCGATGCGGCTCTGGTCAAGGGTATGTCAGAGCAAGACCGAAGCTATGTAGGCCACGAAGCTGACTTCACCCCTAACGGCTATTTTTCCGAGTCCCGCTGGGACCAGGTACGCAGCCAGATTCCTGCCGCCAGCGAAGAAGTCATGCTCAAGGCCACCCGTGAAGCGGTGCGGATCAACAACCAGTATGGTGTGACCGCCTGGATGGACGCGGCCGCCAACGCAGGCAACGACGATTCGCTGTTTGATTTCAAACCCACCGAACAGAGCTACGGGGTGTTGCCGCTGTACCGTGCACTGGCGCAGAAGGGCGAGCTCAGCGCCCATGTTGCCGCTTTGATGATCGCCAACCCCAAGAGCCGGCCAGGGGACCTGGAAGTACTGGCAACGGTGATGAGAAAGTATGAAGGCGTGCCCAACCTGAGCTTTCCGGGCATCAAGGTTTTCGTCGACGGGGTGCTCGAATATCCTGGGCAGACAGCCGCCGTGCTTGCACCTTACAAGAACAGCCAGAAAGACGGCCAGTTGCTGATCGAACCCGAGCACTTTGGGGCGCTGGTGGCTGCGGTGGAACAGCGCGACTGGATCGTTCACATGCACGCAGTCGGCGACCGTGCGGTACGCGAGTCGCTCAATGGCGTCGAGTACGCACGCAAGCTCAACAGTACCCCCAAGGCTCACAGTATCAGCCACCTGCAACTGGTCGACCCCAAGGACTTTCCACGGTTCAAGCAACTGGGTGTGATCGCTTCAATGCAATTGCTCTGGGCTACGGGAGAGAACTACACCGTGGAGCTGGTCAAACCCTACATCAGTGCTTCGGCCTATAGCTATCAGTACCCGGCGCACTCCCTGCAGCACGCCGGTGCGCTGATTGCCGGTGCCAGCGACTGGCCGGTGTCCAGCCCCAACCCATGGAATGCCATCGCCCAGGCTATTACCCGCAAAGGACCACTGGGCGTGCTCAATGCCAAGGAAAGCGTCGACCGCGAGGTCATGTTCCAGGCCTACACCCTCAACGCCGCCAAGGCCTTGCGCCTGGACCAGCAGATCGGCTCGCTGGCGCCTGGCAAGCAGGCCGGCCTGATCGTGCTTGATCGTGATGTGTTCAAGGTCAGTAACGATGAATTGTTCGAGACCCAAGTGCTGAAGACCTTCTTCGCCGGCAAACAGGTCTACGCCCCCGCGTCCTGACCGCTCTCCCTGACGATGCCTGGCTCCTTGCTCTGCGAGGGGCCCGGCTTCGCCTGCACGAATCTACCCGCACACCAACAACAAGGGTTTTGTGGCGGTCAGTGCCAGCAAGGCGTTCTGATGGCGGTGCGAGACGCTCAGGGCGTGCCCCGCGATGAGGCCTTCAATAGCGTGAATGGCCATTCAAGCATCACGCAACAAGTCATGGGCATCCAGCAGCCGGAAGGCTATTTCAGGCTGGCGTTCCAAGGCCCGCCGGATGGCGGCGGGGATGTTCTGCCGGGTCTTGCGGCATAGGCCTGGCAGTTCTTCGATCTGGATGTTGAAGCCGCGCATGGTCCGCACTTCGTTGTAGCTGGGGCTGATCTGCAGGCGGATACCCAGGTTCTCGTACAGCTTGCGCTGCATGTGCTCCAGGTCTGCCAGGCTCTGCAGGTTTTCCAGGCGTTCGAGCAAGCGCTTTTCTTCCTCACGGGTCAGCAGCAGGATGCGCATGTCCTGCAGCGATTCACGGCCGCAATTGCAGACGCCGGGCGGGCAGGGGGAGCGGGTTGGCAAGGAGGCGTTCATGACCTCCAGCATAGCGATGAGGACGGGCCTTTGCCCAGAGGCGAGCCGCTGCCTGTCATCGGGCGGCTCGCCTGGTGCATGAGGTTCAATCCTGCTTGAGCTTCCAGGTGCCCGGCAACGACAGGTCGCCGGAGCTGATATCCCACACGCTGCTGACACACAACAGCGGGTTGTGCAGGTCGGCGTTGACCTTCAGGGCAGCGGTCACTCCGTCGTAATTGAAGCTCTGCGGGAAGCCCACAGCCGCCAGGGGTACGCTGATCTGCGCAGCGTTCTTGTCCACGCTCAGGTCATAACCGGGGGAGTCGATGTAGATCGGCGCTCCTGGCCAGGTGGCGGGCAATTTCGGTTGTGCTCCTTCGGGTATGTCACGCACCTTGAGCCCGCTCGGGCCGCAGCTTTCATCCTTGCTCAAGACCACCCAGTGGGAATGCCATAGGCCGCCGTCGTTGTCGCTTTTGCCATCGCGGTTTTCATCGAGTTGCGGGGTGTCATCGAAGTCCGGGTGCGAGGTCAGTGCCAGGGCGAGGATCCCGGCCTTGGCCTCGAAGCCGACGCTGCTGCTATCCAGGCTGGTAGGCCAGACATAGCTGTAGACCTCGGCACCGGCAAACGAGCCTTTGGCACTCGGCAGGCGGCTACCAGCCTTGCCGTCGACCAGCTGTTCGAACACCAGGTTGTCGCCTTGCTTGAAGACTCGGGTCTGGACCAGGTCGAAGGCGGCTTCGGCATTGCCCTTGGCGCTGCCGATGCCAGGGCTTTCATGGGCCCAGACCTGGGTGGCGAACAGGCTGAGGGTGAAGGCCAGGGTACGTATCATGAGATGACTCCTGCTGGGGCATGGTTTCGAATCGATACGAAATAGCCTAAGCTCATCCAGGTCTTTGTCAATATAGTTTTTATTCGATACCATCTAACGACATGATCAACCGAGGCCACACACCGTGCTTTTCGACCTGTTGGAAAGGCTGTCGAGCCTGACCCGCGTCTGGTTTCGCCAGCACCCACTGTTGGCTGACCTCCAGCCGATTCAACTCAGCGCCTTGCTCTACCTGGTGCGCTGCAACCGCTATTCCAATACACCGCTGGCGGTTACCGAGTACCTGGGCCTGACCAAGGGTACGGTTTCGCAATCGCTCAAGGCCCTGGAGGCCAAGGGCTTGATCGTCAAGACCCAGGATGTGACGGACAAACGCAGTGTGCACCTGAACCTGACCGAACCTGCCCAGGCGTTGCTCGATGCAGTGATGCCACCGGATTTTCTGGCCGCAGCCTCCGCACGCATGGGGGCTCGTGCTCAGGATCTGGAAAGTTTGCTGGGCGACCTGCTGCGTACTATCCAGCGCAGCGAAAACGTACCCGGATTCGGTCTGTGCAAGACCTGCCGTTTTCATCGCAAGACCGCCATCGGTGGCTTTTGCGAACTGACCCAGGAGCCTCTGACCGCGGCCGAGCGCGAATTGATCTGCCGCGAGCACCAGCTCGCCGAACTGACGGAGTAATGCCGATGAAGCTTGAAACTGTCCTGACCGGCAAGGCCGTGCCCTTTACCCGGCCAGGAACCAACAGTGCTATCGCCAAGCAGCCGCGCAGCGGCGAACTGGCCGTGACTGAACTGGGCCTGACCGGCGACGAGCAGGGCGACTTGCGGGTACACGGCGGCAAGGACAAGGCGATCCACCATTACCCTCGCGAGCACTATGCGCTGTGGTCTGCCGAGTTGGGTGAGCACCCGTTGTTGCAAGCGCCCGGCGCTTTCGGCGAAAACCTCAGCACCTACGGCTGGACCGAGCAGACGGTATGCCTCGGCGATCGTTTGCGAGTGGGCACCGCGTTGCTGGAAATATCCCAGGGGCGTATGCCGTGCTGGAAGCTAAATGACCGTTTCGGGGTAAAGGATATGTCGCTGCGCGTCCAGCAGAGCGGTCGTACCGGCTGGTATTACCGGGTGCTGGAGGAGGGTGTGTTGGCGGCGGGGGCGTCGTTCGAACTGCTGGCCCGTCCCCACCCACAATGGTCGGTGGCGCGGCTGTCGGCTGTGCTGTTCGATAAGCGAGTGGACGCTGAGGTCATTCGCCAGTGCCTGGAATTGCCATTGGTTGCGTCTTGGCGGCGGACCCTGGAGCGTCGCTTGGAAAAGACTGAAGTGGAAGACTGGTCGCCACGCCTGCAGGGGGCACAGATGTAAGTATGCGACTATCGCGGGGCAAGCCCGCTCCTACAGGTCCCGTAGGAGCGGGCT
>NZ_JBOICA010000074.1:0-10982 GCF_050739775.1 Pseudomonas sp. | reverse complement strand
AGCTTAGGCTCCGCAGGGTGCCGGGGTGACCATCTCATTAAGTAGGCCGCCGTAAAGGCGGAAGGGGCCGGCAGCGTCGCCGCATTGAATGGATAAGCTCGCAGCCTCAACGTCCCAACCCAACCCAACCCAACCCAACCCAACCCAACCCAACCCAACCCAACCCAACCCAAGGATCCTAGCCCCCAGGATTCCGTGAAGAACCTTTTTTTTGTCTGCCGCGCCTGGAATCCTAGGCAACCTTGAACCGGCTCACCAGATCCTGCTGGTGTTCAGCCAGCCGCGCCAACTCCTGACTGGTCACAGCGGTCTGCTGGGCCCCCGCACTCACCTGTATCACCAGATCGTTGATCGCATTCACATTGCGATTGATGTCTTCGGACACAGCGCTCTGCTCCTCGGCGGCCGAGGCAATCTGGATGTTGCGGTCATTGATGCGGGCCACACCGTCTGCAATCTCTGCAAGCAGTTCACCGGCCCGTCCTATCTTGCTGGCGCCTGACTGAGCCTTGCCCAAGGTCTCGCGCATCGAGCTGCTGGCGCGATCGGAACCGCTTTGCAGGTTGCTGATCATCTGCTGGATGCTGCCGGTCGATTCCTGGGTCCGTTGCGCCAGGGTGCGCACTTCCGAGGCGACCACGGCAAACCCACGCCCATGATCACCGGCGCGCGCCGCTTCGATGGCCGCGTTCAAGGCCAGCAGATTGGTCTGTTCGGCAATTCCGCGGATCACGTCCAGCACCGAGGAGATAGCGTCGCTTTCATGCTTGAGGTCGTCGATCGTGGTTGCAGTCTGCTCGGCCTGGTCCGAAAGCTGGCGGATCAGCTCGATGGTGCTCTCGATCTCGACGCGGCCTTGCGTCGTGCTGGCGTTGATCTGTTGCGACATGCTTGCCGCATCACTGGTGCTATGAGCCACCTCGCGCACAGTGGCGCTCATTTCGTTGATGGCGGTGGCCACCAACTCGGTGCTCTGGCGTTGCTGCTCGACACTGCGGCTGGTCTGCAGGGTGACCGCAGAGGACTCTTCGGCGGCGGTGGCCACCTGTGCGGTGGCGTTGCCAATTTCCTCGACGATGTCGGTGATCTGTTTGGTCATGCGGTTGAGGTTGTCGGCGATCTGGCCAAATTCGTCCTTGCTCTGGTACGTCACCCTGGACGTCAGGTCACGCTCGGCGAGCTTGTCCAGCACGTGGTTGATGTCGCGCACCGCCACATCAATGCTGCGGATGATTGTCCAGGACAGCAACGCAACGACCAGCAGGGCGGCGACAGCGCCGCCGATGGTCAGCCACAAAGCCTTGCTTGCTTTAGCGCGCGCCTGTTCGGCCAGGTTGCCAACGGTCAGGGCCAGTGACTGCTCGACCTCACCCATCTGGTCGATACGCTGGGTAGCCGTTTCAAACCAGCTTTCAGGCTTCATGCCGAGCCCCTGGCCCAGGGGAACTTCAAACGCCAGGCGTTGCAAGCGGGCAACGTCGGCGGCAGCGGCTGACTGCATCTTCTCGTCGAACTGGCGCAGGGCAATCGCCGGTGCCTTGCGACGAAACCCGTCGGCATATGCGCTGAACTCTCCAAGGTTGCGGCTGAAGCGCGATAGCAAGGTTTCGTCGAAACGATCCTGATTGAATGCCAGGCCGAGTATTACCCGTTCGCGGCCGGCGCGTTCTTTCATTTCAATAAATTGATTAAGTGCGCTCAGGGCATGCACGACAGCGGTATTACTGACGCGGGTTTCCAGTGAATGGGTATAGCCGATCAACTGCTGGATGATCTGGGTATAGAGTGTGCCGGACGCGGTGCTGTCGATGCTCAGTTTGTCGACTTGGCTGCGGATGTCGGGCAGGCGCTCAAGGGCGGAAAGTACTTTTTCGAGATCGCGGTCGTGGGCGCTGCGCTGGTTGCGGACAGCTTCAACGGCAGCGCTGGATTCGCTGCGCATTGTGGCCAGGCGGTCGACCATGGCGGTGCCTCGGCTGCCAAGAAATACCCCGCTGGCACCGCGCTCACGTTGTAAGGTGGTAATCAGCTGGCTCAGTGACTCTGCCGTGCTGCTTGCCTGTACGGTGGCTTCCATGTCCTTGAGGGTTCGGTAATTATCGGCGATGAACAGGCCAGCCAGACTCAGAAATCCGAGCAAGGGAAATACCAGGATCAACAATAGTTTCAGACGAAGCGGTACGTTCTTGAGCATGCTGATTTCAAACCTTATATGCATTCAGTAGTTGGCGCGTGGTCGTGTCCTTTTGTTGTTTGATGGCGCGCAGCCACTATTCTACTTGAGTGAATGTAAGTTGAAATATATTTAAGTCGTTGGGTTAATTTAACTACAAGTGCACTAACATGAGTCATTAATTGCAGTATTGACCTGTATCAGTGCAGGCGTGATGCATTAATCATCTAAGTAAAGTGATTTCATAAAAAGCCCGTATCACAGGATACGGGCTTCTTCATCTTGCCAGAATTAGATCACGCCGCTTTGGCTGCCTGCTGGCTCAAGGAGCGGTTCAGCGCACTGAACAGTGCCTTGAAACTGGCGGTAGTGATGTTCTCGTCAATACCCACACCATGCACCGGACGACCACCGGCCACACGCAGTTCAATATAGGCGGCAGCCTTGGCGTTGGTACCGGCACCGATGGCGTGCTCGTTGTAGTCCATGATCTCTACGGCAACCGGCAGACCGGCAACCAGGGCTTCGAGAGCGCCATTGCCCTTGCCACGCCAGTGCAGGGTGGTTTCGCCTTCACCGGCGACTTCCACTTCCACCGCGCTGTGGCCGTTCTCTTCCTGCAGGCGGTGGCTGACCAGCGCATACGGCGCGTTGGCTTGCAAGTATTCACGGTGCAGCAGGTTGTAGATCTGCTGGGCGGTCATTTCCAGGCCCAGGCGGTCGGTTTCACCCTGTACCACCTGGCTGAACTCGATCTGCATGCGCCGCGGCAAGCTGATGCCGTATTCCTGTTCGAGCAGGTAGGTGATGCCGCCCTTGCCCGACTGGCTGTTGACGCGGATCACCGCCTCGTAGCTGCGGCCGATGTCGGCCGGGTCGATCGGCAGGTACGGCACTTCCCACTTGGCGTCGTCTTTCTGCTGAGTGAAGCCCTTGCGGATAGCGTCCTGGTGCGAGCCGGAGAATGCGGTGTGAACCAGGTCACCGACATACGGATGACGTGGGTGCACTGGAATCTGGTTGCATTCCTCGACCACCTTGCGCACGCCATCGATGTCGGAGAAGTCCAGCTGCGGATCAAGGCCCTGGGTATAGAGGTTCAGGGCCAGGGTCACCAGGTCGACGTTACCGGTACGCTCACCGTTGCCGAACAGGCAGCCTTCGACACGGTCGGCGCCGGCCATCAGGCCCAGCTCGGTGGCGGCCACACCAGTGCCACGGTCGTTGTGGGTGTGCAGGCTGATAATTACGCTGTCGCGACGGTTGACGTTACGGCCGAACCATTCGATCTGGTCGGCGTAGATGTTCGGCGTCGATACTTCGACGGTGGCCGGCAGGTTGAGGATGATCTTGTGCTCCGGAGTCGGGTTCCACACCTCGATCACCGCGTCACAGACCTCCTTGGCAAACTCCAGCTCGGTGGCGCTGAAGGTCTCGGGCGAATACTGGAAGGTCCATTGGGTTTCCGGCTGCTGGGCGGCATATTTGACGAACAATTTGGCCGCGTTCACCGCGATGTCCTTCACGCCTTGCTTGTCCTGGTTGAAGACAATGCGGCGGAACGACGGGCTGGTGGCGTTGTACAGGTGGACGATGGCCTTCTTTGCACCGCGCAGGGATTCGAAGGTGCGGGCGATCAAGTCTTCACGGGCCTGGGTCAGCACCTGGATGGTAGTGTCGTCAGGAATGTGACCGTCTTCGATCAGGGTGCGAACGAAGTCGAAATCGGTTTGCGAAGCCGAAGGGAAGGAGGCTTCGATCTCTTTCACGCCGACGCTGACCAGGGTCTTCCAGAAACGCAGCTTCTTCGCCGCATCCATGGGCTCGATCAACGACTGGTTGCCATCACGCAGGTCAGAGCTGCACCAGATTGGCGTCTGGGTGATGGTCTTCGATGGCCAGGTACGGTCAGGCAAGTTGACGGTAGGAAAGGCGCTGTATTTTTTCGAAGGGTCTTTGAGCATGGTCATGAAAGCAATCCTTGAGTGTGCGGCCTGGAAAGGTGGCCCGCCGAACGAAAACGAGATGAAGAGGCGAGGCGACGCGATTCAGCTTGGTAGTCGTGCACTGACCAGGCAGAGGCTGCGATGTTGACGAAGCAGGATGAGGGTCTGAAAGGTTTTCATGGCTTCAACCCTAACCAGTGGGGTTAAAGATGGCAAGCCTTGAGAGAAAATTGATAGAAATGCTTAAAAATAGGTATTTGTCGATATTTTATAGCGCCACGCAAATGAAAAGACCGCGCCAGTTGCGCGGTCTTTTTGATTGGCGCAAGCGAAGCGTCAGGGTTGGAACGCCCCAATGAAAATTGCCGGATCCACCCGCGCATCGTTGAGGCTGACGTTCCAGTGCATGTGCGGACCGGTGGCGCGGCCGGTTGCGCCTACCCGTCCAACCACCGTGCCGCGGCTGAGCTGTTGGCCAGGCTTAACGTCGATTTTCGACATATGACAGAACATGCTGATGAAGCCCTGGCCATGGTCGACGAAGACGGTATTGCCGTTGAAGAAGTAATTGCCTACCAGAATCACTTTGCCGTTGGCCGGGGTCTTGATCGGGGTTCCGGCAGGCACGGCGAAATCCAGGCCGGCGTGGGGATTGCGTTCTTCACCGTTAAAGAAGCGGCGCACGCCGAACTTGCTCGACAGTGGGCCATTGACCGGCTTGTCGAGGATCAGGTTGCTCGGCAGCGTCGGGCTGAAGCTGCGGTAGGCCTTGATCTGTTCGGCAAGCTCGGCATCGATGCGCTTGAGATCGGCCGGGTCGGGGTTGACCTGACGTTTGTTCTTCAAGGTGATGCGTTGCTCCGGGTACTTCTTGCTGCCCACGTTGAAAGCGAGCGTGCGCGTGCCTTGGGTGAGCTGCGCCTGGCCAGGCTTTTGCGTCAGCGGCAGGCCGACGATGGCCAGCCAGTTGTCCTGCTCCTTGACCACCAGTACCGGTTTGCCGTCAAAGCGGGCGCTGGGTGCCTGGGCCGCCGGGCCGAGATTGATGACCGCGACGCCACCGGGCACCGGTTTGTTCAGTTGACGGGTGATGTAGCTGGCCTGGGCGCTGCTGGCGAACATCAGGCACAGCAGCAACAGCGGGGCAAACAGACGGGGCATGGTTCAGTCCAGTAATGAAAGCGTGACCGGAGTCAGGTGGTTATCTTCAACGCGCACCTGCAACTCGCCTTCGCCCAGGCGTGCACTCAGGCGCTGGCCGTTGTGGGTTTGGGCGGCGCTGCGGATGGCTTGGCCACGTTCGTCGAGGAGAATGCTGTAGCCGCGTCCCAGCGTGGCCAGAGGACTGACCACGTGCAGGGTCTGCACTTGGGCTTGGAGGCGCTGGCGACGGTCTTTGAGCGTTTCGCGCATGGCCCGCGGCAAGCGTTCGGCCAGGCTGTCGAGGCGCTGCTTGAGTAGCGCCAGGGTGCGTCCTGGGTGTTGCGCTGCCAGGCGTGTGTCGAGACGGGCCAGGCGCTCGCGGCGCTGGTTTAGGCGCTGTTCGAATGCCCGACGCAGGCGCATGTCCAGGTCGTCCAGGCGCTGGGCCTGTTGGCGCAGGCGTTCGCCGGGGTGGCGCAGGCGCCGGGTCAGGCTGTCCAGGCGTAGACGGTCGTGGGTCAGGCGGCTCTGCATGCGTAATAGCAGGCGGCGCTTGAGGCTGTCGATGCGCCGCTGCAGGTCGCTAGTGTCCGGGGCCAGCAGCTCGGCGGCGGCCGAGGGCGTAGGGGCGCGCACATCAGCGACAAAGTCACTGATCGAGATGTCGGTTTCATGGCCGACGGCGCTGACGATGGGCGTTACACAGGCGGCGATAGCCCGGGCCACCGCTTCTTCGTTGAAGCACCAAAGGTCTTCCAGCGAACCGCCGCCACGGGCCAGGATCAGCGCGTCGAAGCCGCGACTATCGGCCAGTTGCAGGGCGCGCACGATCTGATTGATCGCCTCGCGGCCCTGCACGGCGGTGGGGATCAGCGTCAGCTCGACCTGCGGGGCGCGGCGGCGGAACACGCTGATGATGTCGCGGATTACCGCGCCGGTGGGCGAGCTGATAATGCCGATGCGTTGCGGGTGGGCGGGCAGGGCAATCTTGTTTTCGGCGCTGAACAGGCCTTCGGCACCCAGCTTTTCCTTGAGTGCTTCGAACGCCAGGCGCAACGCGCCATCGCCGGCGGGTTCGACGGTGTCGAGGATCAGTTGATAGTCGCCGCGGCCTTCGAACAGCGAGACCTTGCCACGCACCTTGACTGCCAGGCCATCACGCAGGGCTTGGCGAACCCGCACGGCGTTCTGCCGGAACAGCGCGCAACGCACCTGGGCACCGCTGTCCTTGAGGGTGAAATAGACATGGCCGGAGGCCGGGCGGGCGAGGTTGGAGATCTCGCCTTCGACCCAGACATTGCGGAACACGTCTTCGAGCAGCACCCGGGCGCGGCCGTTGAGCTGGCTGACGGTGAGGACTTCGCGGTCCAGGCCGAGTCTTTCGAAGGGGTCTTTGATCATGGGCTGCATCATAAAGGATTGTGGCTATGGGGTGTCAGTGGCTCGGTGGTGCCTTGATCGCTGGCAATGCCAGCTCCCACAAGATCTGGTGCATGCAAGCAGGAGCCAGCCTTGCCGGCTGAGTGAGGTAAACTGACAGCTTTGAGCATGTTTGGCTGCTGTCATGATTACCCAGAGCATCATTGTCCCGAAGATCTCCACCGTTCCTGTGCATGAACCCCGTGCTCGGGCGATCCTGCGCTGGCTGGTGCGCGAAAAGGTCATCGAGGAGCAGCTCAGCACCTGCGGGCGTAGCGGCAACCGCATGGCCTACGCCATCGCCGAAGGCGCGCGTAAAGTGGTCGAGCACCCGCACCTGTTGCCGTATGGCCAACCGGTGAACGGTCTGGAAGTCATTACCAAGCGCTGCATCTATACCCCGACCCGGGGCTTTCTTGAAGAAGCCGGTTGCGCCGAATGCCGTAAGGAAGTGGGGGTTGAGCTGTTCGCCAGCCTCGAAGAATGGATGCCTAACCAAAGCGACAATTTTACCTGCCCTCACTGCGGCCATGAAGATGACATCAACGGCTTCCTGTTCCTGCAGCCATGCGCGTTTTCCAACCTTGGATTCATTTTCAACAACTGGGCGGCGGCAGGCTTCAAAGCTTCGTTTATCGCCGACTTTGCCGACTGGCTGGACCAGCCGGTGGCCGTGGTACAGGTCGAGTTGGACGACAACTGACCGAAGGCCCATCTTTGCATTGAGTGAAGGGCTCTGGGTGAGTATAATGGCGCGCTTCCATTTTTCCCGCCCGGGAGCCCCCGCGATGCTGCGTATCAGCCAAGAAGCCCTGACCTTCGACGACATTCTCCTAGTACCTGGTTATTCCGAGGTGCTACCTAACGAAGTCAGTCTCAAGACCCGTTTGACCCGTGGCATCGAGCTGAATATTCCGTTGGTTTCCGCCGCCATGGATACCGTGACCGAAGCCCGCCTGGCCATTGCCATGGCCCAGGAAGGCGGCATCGGCATCATCCACAAGAACATGACCATCGAGCAGCAAGCTGCCGAAGTGCGCAAGGTCAAGAAGTTCGAGGCTGGCGTGGTCAAGGACCCGATCACCATCGAGGCCGATGCCACGGTGCGTGACCTGTTCGATCTGACCCGCCTGCACAACATCTCCGGTGTACCGGTGCTGCACGATGGCGACCTGGTCGGTATCGTCACCTCCCGTGACGTGCGTTTCGAGAACCGTCTGGACGCTGCCGTGCGTGATGTGATGACGCCTAAAGAGCGTCTGGTCACAGTCAACGAAGGCGCCGACAAGAACGATGCCCGCGAGCTGCTGCACAAGCACCGCATCGAGCGCGTGCTGATCGTCGACGAAAAATTCGCCCTCAAGGGCATGATGACCGTCAACGACATCGAAAAAGCCAAGGCCTACCCGCTGGCGAGCAAGGACGACCAGGGTCGCCTGCGCGTCGGCGCCGCGGTCGGCACCGGTAAAGACACCGGTGACCGCGTTGCCGCACTCGTCGCTGCCGGCGTTGACGTGGTGGTGGTCGACACCGCTCACGGTCACTCCAAAGGCGTGATCGATCGCGTTCGCTGGGTCAAAGAGAACTTCCCGCAGGTTCAGGTCATCGGCGGCAACATCGCTACCGGCGCGGCTGCCAAGGCCCTGGCCGAAGCGGGCGCTGACGCGGTCAAGGTCGGTATCGGCCCTGGCTCGATCTGCACCACCCGTATCGTCGCCGGTGTCGGTGTGCCGCAGATCAGCGCCATCGCCAATGTCGCCGCAGCCCTTGAAGGCACAGGTATCCCGCTGATCGCCGACGGTGGCATCCGCTTCTCCGGTGACCTGTCCAAGGCTATCGTCGCCGGTGCCTCGGCGGTGATGATGGGCTCGATGTTTGCCGGTACTGAAGAAGCACCGGGCGAGATCGAACTGTTCCAGGGGCGCTCTTACAAGGCCTACCGTGGCATGGGCTCGCTGGGCGCCATGTCCCAGGCTCAGGGTTCCTCGGACCGCTACTTCCAGGACTCCTCGGCTGGCGCCGAGAAGCTGGTACCGGAAGGTATCGAAGGTCGCGTGCCGTACAAGGGCACCCTGACCGCGATCATCCACCAGCTCATGGGTGGCCTGCGTTCCTCGATGGGTTACACCGGCAGTGCCGACATCGAAGAGATGCGCACCAAACCTGAGTTCGTGCGCATCACCGGTGCCGGCATGGCCGAGTCCCACGTGCATGACGTACAGATCACCAAAGAAGCGCCAAACTACCGCGTAGGTTGATGCTTCAGGCAACACTTGCAAGCGGGGCTGTTTTCGACAGCCCCGCGTCGTTTCCGATTTCCACTGACGAGATTGAGTCATGGCCCTCGACATTCACGCTCACCGCATCCTGATCCTCGACTTCGGTTCCCAGTACACCCAGCTGATCGCCCGCCGCGTGCGCGAAATCGGCGTGTACTGCGAACTGCACCCGTTCGACATGGACGACGAAGCGATTCGCGAATTCGCGCCGCGCGGCATCATCCTGGCCGGCGGCCCCGAGTCCGTGCATGAAGCTGATAGCCCGCGCGCGCCACAGGCCGTCTGGGACCTGAACGTCCCCGTATTCGGTATCTGCTACGGCATGCAGACCATGGCCGAGCAACTGGGTGGCAAGGTTGAAGGTTCCGAGCTGCGCGAGTTCGGTTATGCCCGTGTCGATGTAGTCGGCAAAAGCCGTCTGCTCGATGGCATCGAAGACCATGTCGATGCTGACGGCGTTCTGGGCCTGGACGTGTGGATGAGCCACGGTGACAAGGTCACCCGCATTCCGGAAGAATTCCACATCCTCGCCAGCACCCCGAGCTGCCCGATCGCCGGCATGGCCGACGACACCCGCGGCTATTACGGCGTGCAGTTCCACCCGGAAGTGACCCACACCAAGCAGGGCGGTCGCATCCTCTCGCGCTTCATCCTCGACATCTGCGGCTGCGAAGCCCTGTGGACGCCGTCGCACATTGCTGAAGACGCCATCGCCCAGGTCCGTGCCCAAGTGGGTAGTGACAACGTCCTGCTCGGCCTGTCTGGCGGTGTTGACTCCTCGGTGGTTGCAGCGCTGCTGCACAAGGCTATCGGCGACCAGCTGACCTGCGTCTTCGTTGACAATGGCTTGTTGCGCCTGCACGAAGGTGAGCAAGTGATGGCCATGTTCGCCGAGAACATGGGCGTCAAGGTGATTCGCGCCAACGCCGAAGAGCAGTTCCTGACCAACCTTGCCGGCGAGTCGGACCCTGAGAAGAAACGCAAGATCATTGGCCGTACCTTCATCGACGTGTTCGATGCCGAATCGACCAAGCTGCACAACATCAAGTACCTGGCCCAGGGCACTATCTACCCGGACGTGATCGAGTCGGCTGGCGCCAAAAGTGGCAAGGCTCACGTGATCAAGTCGCACCACAACGTCGGTGGCCTGCCGGAAGAGATGAACCTCAAGCTGGTCGAGCCGCTGCGCGAGCTGTTCAAGGACGAGGTCCGTCGCCTCGGTCTGGAGCTGGGCCTGCCGTACGACATGGTTTACCGTCACCCGTTCCCGGGCCCGGGCCTGGGTGTGCGCATCCTCGGCGAAGTGAAGAAAGAGTACGCCGACCTGCTGCGTCGTGCCGATCATATCTTCATCGAAGAACTGCGCAAGGCCGACTGGTATCACAAGGTCAGCCAGGCTTTCGTGGTGTTCCAGCCGGTGAAATCGGTGGGTGTGGTCGGTGACGGCCGTCGTTATGCCTGGGTCGTGGCCCTGCGTGCGGTAGAAACCATCGACTTCATGACCGCACGTTGGGCGCACCTGCCTTACGAGCTGCTGGAGACTGTCAGCGGCCGGATCATCAACGAGATCGAAGGTATCTCGCGCGTCACTTACGACGTGTCGAGCAAGCCGCCGGCAACGATTGAGTGGGAATGATTGGATGTCCGGCGCAGGCCGGCACCAAATAGCGAAAAACACTCTGAAGCCCGCGTAATTGCGGGCTTTTTTGTGGTTCTTCACGGAGTCCCGGGGAGTATGATCCTTGGGTTGTTGGGGCTGTGAGCTTATCCATTCAATGCGGCGACGCTGCTGGCCCCTTCCGCCTTTACGGCGGGTCCCTTTTGTCTTGGCAAAAGGAACCAAAACCGCTTGCTCCTGCATGCGGCCCTACGCTGCGCTTCGGGTCCCCTCGCTTCGGTGTCTTCCAGGGGCATCGCGGCCTACGACTTGCTGCGCCAAGTCTACGGCTCGCGACTTCGGCTTGTGCCGAAGGGTGCTGCGCACCAGCCCCCTCCAGACACCTACGCTCGGCCTCCTGAAGT
>NZ_JBOICA010000073.1:0-11674 GCF_050739775.1 Pseudomonas sp. | reverse complement strand
GTTCAGCTCAACTTGTTCGTCGTCACTGAGCACGATGTCTTGAGAGTTCATAGCGGCACTCCATGTCACGGCTGACTATGGAAGAGTAGCTCAAGTAGGAAATTTATTTTTGAGACAGAACACTAGGGTAGACCCGAGTGCACTAGGATCAATAACTTGTCACTTTCGGTCATTGAGCCAAACGGGCTTGCTCTTTAATGTCGGTCACAGATAACCGACGGGCCCCGCCCTCCCTGCGAGGCGCCCGCATCCCGTGATTACGCCTGTTGTGGAGTTCACTATGGCTGCTGCTCAATACCCGCACCTGCTCGCCCCGCTGGACCTGGGCTTCACCACCTTGCGCAACCGCACCCTGATGGGCTCGATGCACACAGGCCTTGAAGAGAAACCCGGTGGCTTCGAGCGCATGGCGGCCTATTTTGCCGAGCGTGCCCGTGGCGGCGTCGGCTTGATGGTCACCGGCGGCATTGGTCCGAACGTGGAGGGCGGGGTGTATTCCGGCGCTGCCAAGCTGAGCACCCCGGAGGAAGCCGAAAAGCACCGTATCGTCACCCAGGCAGTGCATGAGGCCGGTGGCAAGATCTGCATGCAGATCCTTCACGCCGGCCGCTATGCCTACAGCCCCAAGTCGGTGGCGCCAAGCGCCATCCAGGCGCCGATCAACCCGTTCAAGCCGCGTGAGCTGGACGAAGAGGGCATCGAGAAGCAGATCCAGGACTTCGTCACTTGCTCGTTGCTGGCACAAAGCGCCGGGTACGACGGTGTCGAGATCATGGGCTCGGAAGGTTACTTCATCAACCAGTTCCTCGTCGCCCACACCAACCAGCGTACCGACCGCTGGGGTGGCAGCTATGAGAACCGCATGCGCCTGGCAGTGGACATCGTCACTCGCGTGCGTGAGGCGGTCGGCCCGAATTTCATCATCATCTTCCGCCTGTCGATGCTCGACCTGATCGAAGGCGGCAGCAACTGGGAAGAGATCGTGCAGCTGGCCCAGGGGATCGAAAAAGCCGGCGCGACGATCATCAACACCGGTATCGGCTGGCACGAAGCGCGGATCCCGACCATCGCCACCAAGGTGCCACGCGCCGCCTTCAGCAAGGTCACGGCCAAGTTGCGTGGCGCGGTGCAGATCCCGCTGATCACCACCAACCGGATCAACACCCCGGAAGTGGCTGAGCAGATCCTCGCCGAAGGCGACGCCGACATGGTTTCCATGGCGCGGCCGTTCCTTGCCGACCCCGAGTTCGTCAACAAGGCCGCGGCCGGGCGTGGCGACGAGATCAATACCTGCATCGGCTGCAACCAGGCCTGTCTGGACCACACCTTCGGCGGCAAGTTGACCAGCTGCCTGGTCAATCCACGCGCCTGCCATGAAACCGAGCTCAATTACCTGCCGGTCACCCAGGTCAAGCAGATCGCCGTGGTGGGTGCCGGTCCTGCCGGGCTTGCCGCTGCCACCGTGGCTGCCGAACGTGGCCATCAAGTGACCCTGTTCGACTCGGCCAGCGAGATCGGTGGTCAGTTCAACGTGGCCAAGCGCGTGCCAGGCAAAGAGGAGTTCTATGAGACCCTGCGCTACTTCAAGCGCAAGCTGCAGACCAGCGGCGTCGAGTTGTGCCTGAACACTCGCGTCGATGTCGAGCAACTGGCAGCGGGCGGTTATGACGAAATCATCCTGGCCACTGGCATCGCTCCGCGTCTGCCGGCGATTCCGGGGATCGAGCACAGCAAGGTGCTGAGCTATCTGGACGTGTTGCTCGAGCGCAAGCCGGTGGGCCGGAACGTCGCGGTGATCGGTGCGGGCGGCATCGGTTTTGACGTCTCCGAGTACCTGGTACACCAGGGCAAGGCCACCAGTCAGGACCGCGAAGCGTTCTGGAAGGAGTGGGGTATCGATACTGCGCTTGAGGCCCGCGGCGGGGTGGCTGGCATCAAGGCCGAGCCGCATGCACCGGCGCGACAGGTGTTCCTCCTGCAGCGCAAGAAATCCAAGGTCGGTGACGGCCTGGGCAAAACCACAGGCTGGATTCACCGTACGGGCCTGAAGAACAAGCAGGTGCAGATGCTCAACAGCGTCGAATACCTGAGTATTGACGACGCCGGCCTGCATATCCGTATTGCAGAAGGCGAGCCGCAACTGCTGCCAGTCGACAACGTGGTGATCTGTGCCGGGCAGGACCCGCTGCGTGAGCTGTACGATGGCTTGCAAGCGGCCGGGCAGTCGGTTCACCTGATCGGTGGCGCCGATGTGGCCGCTGAGCTGGATGCCAAGCGGGCGATCAACCAGGGTTCGCGCCTGGCCACCGAACTCTGAGTGCTTTGCGCGGCGGGGTGTCTATCCCGCTGCGCTGTTAGACTGCTGCATCCCTGTTGCAGTGATCTGTACATGACCGGTTTTGACGCGCTTCCTGGTGCCCCCCTGCAGCGACTGGAACTGAACTGGCTACGCCCGTTCGGTGTCGAGTTGGCAGTACTGCGCTTGGACCTGATCGACCCGCTAATCAGCGGCAATAAGTGGTTCAAGCTCCTTGAACATCTGCGTCTGGCCAAGCATGCAGGCGCGCCGGGCGTCATCAGCCTGGGCGGCGCTCACTCCAATCACCTGCACGCCCTGGCGGCGGCTGGCAAGCGCTTCGGTTTTGCCACGGTCGGCCTGTTGCGTGGCCATTTTCAAGACACCTCTACCGTACGCGATCTGCAAGACTTCGGCATGCAGCTGCACTGGCTGGGTTATGCCGGCTATCGAGCGCGTCATCAAGCGGATTTCTGGCTGCCCTGGCAGGCGCAATACCCGGGTTGGCACTGTGTGCCCGAAGGTGGTGGTGGCCCTCTGGGCGTCAAAGGCTGCGCCTTGATCGTCGAACAGGCGAGGGCGCAATTGACGCGTCTGGGTTGGCCGGACTATGACGGTTGGTGGCTGGCGGCGGGAACCGGTACGACTTTGGCGGGGCTGGTGTTGGCTGAAGACGGCATGCATCAGGTACACGGCGCTTTGGCTGTACCGCTGGACCATGGTGTGCCTGCTCAGGTCCAAGCCTGGGCCGGGGGCAGTGGATACCGTTTGTACGAAGCCAGTCGCGGAGGTTTCGCCAAGGTCGATGAGGCACTGTTGGCGTTTATCGATGCGTGCGAGGCCGAGTCCGGCGTGCCGCTGGAGCCGCTTTACACCGGTAAGGCCCTGTTGGCGCTACGCGAGCAGGTTGAAACCGGTGCTTTTACCCCCGGTACCCGCTTGATTTTCCTGCACAGCGGCGGCCTGCAGGGCCGCCGCGGTTTTGCCTAGTTGTTGCGCGGCAACATGCGCACCAGGGTGTTATCGCGCTGCACATAGTGATGGTAGAGCCCGGCCAGGGCATGCAGGCCGATCAGCCAGTAACCCCAGCTGCCGATGCGTTCGTGCCAGCCCTTGATGAACTTGGCCAGGTCCGGATCCGCTGCGGTCAGTGCTGGCAGTTCAAAGCCATAGAAGGGTATCGGTTTGTTTGCCGCGCTGAGAATCAACCAGCCAGCAATCGGCAAGCCGATCATCAACAGGTACAGGGCCAGATGCATCAGGTGCGCAAGGCCGGTTTGCCAGGCGGCAGGAGCCGGGATGATCGGCGGCGTCGGGCGGCTCAGGCGCAGGGCCAGGCGTAGCCAGACCAGCACGAATACTGTCAGGCCGAGCATGAAGTGCAGGTCTTTCATCAGGTTGCGCTCGACACTGTCCTTGGGAAACAGTCCGCGCAGTTCGATCAGGGCATATACCGCCGCCAACAGCACCAGCATCAACCAGTGCAAGGTAATCGACAGGCCGCCATAGCGGGCCTGGGAAGTCTTCAGGGTCATGGTCATTCCTCGTGATCAGGTCTAAGTCTGCACTCTTTCGGCGCAGTGGCATCACTGTAATCGCTGGGCAACTGATTACCTGCTGATTGCAACAAAAAATTGCCAACACCACATTGATCTGTCGCTAGGATTCGCCACTTCGCCCACCTTCGTTCTCAGGGGCTCTGCAGTGCTGCGTTGGCGCTGCCTTTGACCTTGGGGTAGCGGTGGATTCATCGCTACCCCGGCAGCTTCGGCCACACATCGGACACCAGAAACACCCGCTGCGCTTCTTCCCAATCCCCGTCTACACCTTCCACCAAGCGCACCAACAGCTGCGCCGGTGCCAGCGGATCAAGCGCTTGCAGCCAGGCACTCCAGCGCGCTTGGCTCCAAAGCTCCTCAAGTACGCAGCGCGCAGGTGCCAGCCAGGCCTGTCGCGGCAACGGCTGCCAGTATCCATCGAGGCTTTGTTCGGCAAAGGCCGACCAGTCCCGCTGACGCAACCACTGCCCGCGCAAGTGTTGGGGATGGGAGCCTCGGGGCGAGTCGGCATGGCCGGGCCAAGGGTAGAACAGGTAACCAGCAAGCCAGAGTTGGGCGCTGAACTGCTCGATATCCAGCGCTGCCAGGGCTTCGCGGCTTTCTGCCCGGGCGGAAATCGGCAATTGGTGATCGGCCAGGTGCGCAAGCTTACGGTCCAGGCGGTCATGGCAGCCCGGGCCCAGCCAGTGCACCGGGTCCTGGCCATCGCCGCCAGGTGGCCCCAGGTAGAGCTTGATGGCCAGTTCCTGGTGGTGCACGCCTTGCGCATCGCGCAGCAGAATATCCAGCTCGCCCAAGGTGTGGCCAGCGGTGCGGATCGGCAAATTGGCGGCGAGCAGCTCGACCCCTGGCGCCTGCTGCAAGGCAAACTGCCAGAGACGTTCGTAGTACAGACCCAGGCGCCGGGTAGTGGCCTGGGCCAGCCAGTGCTCCAGCGCACTGCTGTCGCGATCCAGGCCATACAGCCATTGCTGCAGTCGTTCGGGATGTGCGACCCAGTCACTGGCGGCCAGCGGATGACGCTGTGGCCAGGGCGTGTCGCGCAGCATCGGTGGTGCGAGGATGACCCAGGCCAGGTCGCGCACCTGGGGCAGGCGCAACTGGCGGGGCAGGTCGATCAGGCCGGGAAAAGGGTTCATCCAGCGAGCATAGCCCTAAGCCCTGGGCCTTGGCGATTTTCTCCGGTGTTTGCCGCTACCCGGCGCTTTCGCCCATAATCGAACTCTTTGGCCAATTGAGCCTTTTTACCCGCTGTAGCATCTAGCAGGAGCCCCATGGAGCAATTTCGCAATATCGGTATCATCGGCCGCCTCGGAAGCTCGCAGGTGCTCGATACTATTCGCCGACTGAAAAAATTCCTGCTGGAACGGCATCTGCACGTCATTCTCGAGGACACGATCGCCGAAGTCCTGCCCGGCCACGGCCTGCAGACCTCTTCGCGCAAGCTGCTGGGCGAGGTTTGCGACCTGGTCATCGTCGTTGGCGGCGACGGCAGCCTGCTCGGCGCCGCCCGTGCCCTGGCCAAGCACAACACACCTGTGCTGGGTATCAACCGTGGCAGCCTGGGCTTTCTCACCGACATCCGTCCTGACGAGCTGGAGGTCAAGGTCGCCGAAGTGCTCGATGGCCACTACCTGGTGGAAAACCGTTTTCTGCTCCAGGCCGAAGTACGCCGCCATGCCGAAGCCATCGGCCAGGGCGATGCGCTCAACGACGTGGTGCTGCACCCGGGCAAATCGACGCGGATGATCGAGTTCGAGATCTACATCGATGGCCAGTTCGTCTGCAGCCAGAAGGCCGACGGCCTGATCGTGGCCACCCCGACGGGCTCGACCGCCTATGCGCTATCGGCGGGTGGACCGATCATGCACCCCAAACTCGACGCCATCGTCATCGTGCCAATGTACCCGCACACCCTGTCCGGGCGACCGATCGTGGTCGATGGCAACAGTGAGCTGAAGATCGTGGTGTCCAAGGACCTGCAGATCTACCCGCAGATTTCCTGTGACGGCCAGAACCACTTCACCTGCGCCCCCGGCGATACCATCACGGTGAACAAGAAGCCGCAGAAGCTGCGCCTGATCCATCCGCTGGACCACAATTACTACGAGGTCTGCCGGACCAAACTCGGTTGGGGCAGCCGCCTGGGTGGTGGAGGCGAGTGATGCTCGATCCAGCCCGTAGTTACGACCTGATTGGTGACGTGCACGGCTGTGCACACACCCTCGAACGCCTGCTCGATGCCCTCGGCTATAAACGCCAGGGCGGCGTCTGGCGCCATGCCCAGCGCCAGGCACTGTTCCTCGGCGATATCATCGACCGCGGCCCGCGGATTCGCGAGGCGCTGCATATCGTCCACGATATGGTCGAGGCCGGCCAAGCCCGCTGCATCATGGGCAATCATGAGTACAACGCCCTGGGCTGGAATACCCCGGCCTTGCCCGACAGTGGCAAGCAGTTCGTGCGCGAGCACACCCCGCGCCACGGCCGCCTGATCTATGAAACCCTGACCCAGTTCGAACAGCATCCGGGCGATTGGCATGATTTTCTCGAATGGTTCTACGAGTTACCGCTGTTTCTTGATGCCGGACGCTTCCGCCTGGTCCACGCCTGCTGGGACCCAGGGCTGATCGAGCCGTTGCGCCAGCAACACCCCGATGGCTGCATCGACGAGCATTTCATCCAGGCCTCGGCGGTGTCCGATAGTTTTGCCGCGATGGTCTGCAACCGCTTGCTGCGCGGCACCGACATGCGCCTGCCGGACGGTCTGACGCTGACCGGTGGCGACGGCCTGACCCGCGCCTTCTTTCGCACCAAGTTCTGGGAAGAAGACCCGCAGACCTACGGCGATATCGTGTTCCAGCCCGATGCCTTGCCCGAGAACGTCGCCAGTACGCCGTTGAGCCACAGCCAGAAGAACGCCTTGCTGCGTTACGGCGAAGACGAACCGATGCTGTTCGTCGGCCATTACTGGCGCAGCGGCAAACCGGCACCGATCCGTTCCAACCTGGCCTGCCTGGACTACAGCGCGGTGCTGTACGGCAAACTGGTCGCTTACCGTCTCGATGATGAAACTCGAATCGACCCGCGCAAGTTCGTCTGGGTCGATGTGGACCGGCCGGAGGCCAACCAATGAGTGCAGTGGTGGTGTTGCGCATGCCTTTGAACGCCGACCTGAGTGGCTTTGTCGGCCTGTTGCGGCGCCTGCAGGTGCCGCATCGGGTCAGCGAGGAGGGCGGCGATCAAGTGCTGTGGGTGGCGGAAAACCTCGCCGAGGATGTCCGCGAGCTGTACCAGCGGTTTCCCGAGGGCGATGCCGACTTCCAGTTGCCCGCCCAGGACGCCCTGGCGCCGCCAGCGCGGCCGGGATTCGCCGAACAGCTGCGGGCCAGCAAGGCCACGGCAGCGGTGTTGTTGCTGTGCCTGATCGTTGCCGGGCTGACTGGCCTTGGCGACAATTTTGCCACCCTGAGCTGGCTGACCTTTCTCGATTTTCGCGTACAGGGTGACTACCTGTACTTCACCCCACTGGCCGCGAGCCTTGCAGACGGCCAATGGTGGCGCCTGTTCACGCCGATGCTGGTGCATTTCGGCATCCTCCACCTGGCCATGAATGCCTTGTGGTATTGGGAACTGGGCCGGCGTATCGAACTGCGCCAGGGGCCCTGGTCGCTGCTCAGCCTGACCCTGCTGTTCAGCCTGGTATCCAACGCCGCGCAATACCTGTTTGGCGGGCCAAGTCTGTTCGGTGGCCTGTCGGGAGTGCTCTACGGCTTGCTTGGGCACGTCTGGCTGTACCAGTGGCTGGCGCCCAACCCGGTCTATCGCATGCCGCGTGGGGTCCTGGTCATGATGCTGGCCTGGCTGTTGCTGTGCCTGTCCGGACTGGTCAGCCTGCTGGGCTTCGGCCAGATCGCCAACGCCGCCCACGTTGGCGGGTTGTTGGTCGGTTGCCTCAGCGGGCTCTTGGGCGGGGCGCTGGCCCGGCGTAAACTGACGGCTTGATTTGGGAGACGCTATGTCCACTTTTGCGCAAATGATCGAGAACATCACCCCGGAAATCTACGAGAGCCTGAAGCTGGCCGTGGAGCTGGGCAAATGGGCGGATGGGCGCAAGCTCACCACCGAGCAGAAAGAACTGTCGCTGCAGGCCGTGATTGCCTGGGAAGTGCAGAACCTGCCTGAAGAGCAGCGTACCGGCTACATGGGCCCGCAAGAGTGCAGCTCGAAGTCGGCGCCGGTAGCGAACATCCTGTTCAAGTCGGATGCGCTCCATTGATCGAACTTGGCCGCGGCTCCATCAGTAAAATGTCGGCGCGTCTCGACGCGTCGGTGGTGCAGTACGCTTTTCGACTGGGCGAGCAGGAAGTACCGGTCAATCCGTTGATCGGCAAGACCCTGCGCCTGGAATACCTCGGTGCCATCCATTGCAGCCATTGTGGGCGCAAGACCAAGACCAGCTTCAGTCAGGGATACTGCTATCCGTGCATGACCAAGCTGGCCCAGTGCGATGTCTGCATCATGGCCCCGGAAAAATGCCATTACGACCAGGGCACCTGCCGCGAACCGGCCTGGGGCGAGCAGTTCTGCATGACCGATCATGTGGTCTACCTGGCCAACTCCTCGGGCATCAAGGTCGGCATCACCCGTGCCAGCCAGTTGCCCACCCGCTGGCTTGACCAGGGCGCCAGCCAGGCGCTGCCGATTGTGCGGGTCGCCACCCGCCAGCAATCGGGGTTGGTCGAAGACCTGTTCCGCAGCCAGGTCGCTGATCGCACCAATTGGCGTGCGCTGCTCAAGGGCGATGCCGAGGCGGTTGACCTGCTGGCCGTGCGCGATCAGTTGTTCGACAGTTGCGCTGAGGGCTTCAGTGCCTTGCAAGCGCGCTTCGGCTTGCAGGCCGTGCAGCGGCTGAACGACGCCGAAGTCCTGGAAATCCGTTACCCGGTCGAGGCCTACCCGAGCAAGATCGTCAGCTTCAACCTGGACAAGAACCCGGTGGCTGAAGGTACGCTGCTGGGGATCAAGGGCCAGTACCTGATCTTCGATACCGGCGTGATCAATATTCGCAAGTACACGGCGTACCAGCTCGCCGTGCATCAGTAAAAGGACCACCACATGCGTACCGAACAGCCGCAAGTGATCTACCTCAAGGACTATCAGGCGCCCGAGTACCTGATCGACGAGACGCACCTGACCTTCGAACTGTTCGAGGACCACAGCCTGGTCCACGCGCAGCTGGTCATGCGCCGCAACCCCGCGCGTGGCGCCGGCTTGCCGCCGCTGGTACTCGATGGCCAGCAGTTGGAACTGCTTAGCGTCGCCCTTGACGACCAGGCCCTGAACGCTGGCGACTACCAGCTCGATGACAGCCACCTGACCGTGCAGCCCAAGGCTGCGACCTTCACTCTCGACACCAGCGTGAAGATCCATCCGGAAAGCAACACCGCGCTGGAAGGCCTGTACAAGTCAGGCAGCATGTTCTGCACCCAGTGCGAGGCCGAGGGTTTCCGCAAGATCACCTACTACCTCGACCGCCCGGATGTGATGAGCAAATTCACCACCACGGTGATCGCCGAGCAGCATCGCTACCCGGTGCTGCTGTCCAACGGCAACCCGATCGGCAGCGGGCCGCAGGACGATGGCCGTCATTGGGCGACCTGGGAAGATCCGTTCATGAAGCCGGCCTACCTGTTTGCCCTGGTGGCCGGTGATTTGTGGTGTGTCGAAGACAAATTCACCCGTCAGTCGGGCCGTGACGTGACCCTGCGCATCTTTGTCGAGCCGGAAAACATCGACAAATGCCAGCACGCCATGAGCAGCCTGAAGAAGTCCATGCGCTGGGACGAAGAGGTCTACGGTCGCGAATACGACCTGGATATCTTCATGATCGTCGCGGTCAACGACTTCAACATGGGCGCCATGGAAAACAAGGGCCTGAACATCTTCAACTCCAGTTGTGTGCTGGCCCGTGCCGAAACCGCGACCGATGCCGCGCACCAGCGGGTCGAGGCAGTGGTTGCCCACGAGTACTTCCACAACTGGTCGGGCAACCGCGTGACCTGCCGCGACTGGTTCCAGCTGTCGCTCAAGGAAGGCTTCACCGTATTCCGCGATTCGCAATTCAGTGCCGACATGAACTCGCGTACGGTCAAGCGCATCGAGGACGTGGCCTACCTGCGCACCCACCAGTTCGCCGAAGATGCCGGCCCCATGGCTCACGCCGTGCGCCCGGACAGCTTCATCGAGATCTCCAACTTCTACACCCTGACCGTTTACGAGAAGGGTTCGGAAGTGGTGCGCATGGTTCGTACCCTGCTGGGCGCCGAAGGTTTCCGCAAAGGCAGTGACCTGTACTTCGAACGCCATGACGGCCAGGCGGTGACCTGCGATGACTTCATCAAGGCCATGGAGGATGCCAACGGCGTCGACCTGACACAGTTCAAGCGCTGGTACAGCCAGGCGGGCACACCACGCCTGGCGGTCAGCGAGGCGTACGACAGCACAGCGCAGACCTACAGCCTGACCTTGCGCCAGAGCTGCCCGGCGACGCCGGACAAAGTCGAGAAGAAGCCGTTCGTGATTCCGCTCGAACTCGGCCTGCTCGACGCCCAGGGCAACGACATCGCCCTGCGTCTGCAAGGTGAAGCGGCTGCTGCCGGCACCTCGCGCGTACTGTCGGTGACCGAGGCCGAGCAGACCTTCACCTTCGTCGATGTTGCCGCCAAGCCTCTGCCGTCGCTGCTGCGCGGGTTCAGTGCGCCGGTGAAGCTGAGCTTCCCCTACGATCGCGATCAGCTGATGTTTCTCATGCAGCATGACAGCGACGGCTTCAACCGCTGGGAAGCCGGCCAGCAGCTGTCGGTACAGGTGCTCCAGGAACTGATCGCCCAGCATCAGCAGGGCAGTGCCCTGGTGCTCGACCAGCGTCTGGTCACTGCACTGGGTACGGTGCTGGCTAACGAGCAGTTGGACCAGACCATGGTCGCCGAGATGCTCTCGCTGCCAAGCGAAGCCTACCTCACCGAAATCAGCGAAGTGGCGGATGTCGATGCTATCCACGCGGCCCGCGAGTTCGCCCGCAAGCAGATCGCCGATCAGTTGTTCGATGCCCTGAATGCGCGCTACCAGGCTAACCGCGGTGTTTCGCGAGGCACCGGGTATGTTGCCGAGGCTGAGCATTTCGCCCGCCGTAGCCTGCAGAACATCGTCCTGTCGTACCTGATGCTCAGTGGCACGCCCGAGGTGCTGACCGCGACCCAGGAGCAGTTCGACGCTTGCGACAACATGACCGAGCGTCTTACCGCGCTGGCCGTGCTGGTCAACTCGCCGTTCGAGGCCGAGCGGGCCAAGGCGCTGGAAGTCTTTGCCGAAAACTTCAAGGACAACCCGCTGGTCATGGACCAATGGTTCAGCGTGCAGGCGGCCAGCACCCTTCCGGGTGGCCTGGCACGGGTCAAGGCGCTGATGCAGCACCCGGCGTTCACGATGAAGAACCCGAACAAGGTGCGCGCCCTGATCGGCGCATTTGCCGGACAGAACCTGGTCAACTTCCATGCGGCCGATGGCTCTGGCTATCGTTTCCTGGCGGACCTGGTGATCGAGCTCAACGCTCTCAACCCGCAGATCGCCTCGCGCCAGTTGGCGCCGTTGACCCGCTGGCGCAAGTACGATGCTGCCCGTCAGGCGCTGATGAAGGCCGAGCTGGAGCGCATTCTGGCGTCCGGGTCGCTGTCCAGCGATGTGTATGAAGTGGTGAGCAAGAGCCTGGCCTGATCTGTGTAGGAGCCGGCCTTGCCGGCGATGGACCGCGCAGCGG
>NZ_JBOICA010000072.1:0-12900 GCF_050739775.1 Pseudomonas sp. | reverse complement strand
GTTCAGCTCAACTTGTTCGTCGTCACTGAGCACGATGTCTTGAGAGTTCATAGCGGCACTCCATGTCACGGCTGACTATGGAAGAGTAGCTCAAGTAGGAAATTTATTTTTGAGACAGAACACTAGCATTCCAGTCCGGCTATGCGATGAATACCAGTAATCGCGGGATTAGTGAGTTTTGGGATGGTTGGATGACTGAAGATGAGCAAAATCTAATTTCGCAAACCAGAGCACAGGCTGACCTACTGGATCAACAGCTTGGGGCGACGAATAGCGGAACTTGGGACGAAGGCGATTTGACTTATCACGGACAAGGCGGCTTGTATCAGGTAAAGGATTTGCCCCGGCGTATCCCTCGCTATGAACTAGATGCAAACGTACGAATAGAAAGGAATGAGCGCGCAAAACAAACTGGCATTTATCTACCTGATATAGACTTTGCAGCAGCGCGTTTGCTTTACCCCTCCGAATTTGAGGGTGGTGTTAGAGCCTATCAAGGAACTCGGCGCAGCGAGTACGTCAGCGAAATAACCGGGGAGCGAGATTACGGCTGGGAAGAAGCTGAGTTGGCAGAAACCGGCTGGACGCTAATACGCCGCGTAGAAGGCGAATTCATCGATGTACCAGAAAAAGGCTTCTTCCCCAAGGGCGAGCCGGGGGAACTGTACACCTGGCCTGAGCGCGAAGCGCGGTTCGTTAACCGGGAGGGCGTGCTTATCAGCGACTGGTCCGGAGCATTGGTCACCCATACCGGAAAGTGGGCTATTTCCACACACAAAGGTTTTGAATATCAGGACCTGCAGCAAGGTCAACACTTGCCTTTCAAGGATGAGCAATCGGTGAAGTGGACACTTATCACCCGGGCCGATGGTGGCTCGTGTATTGAGCCACCTCATTAGCCGAGAACACTGTGCCCGCAAATTCTTTGGGGGGTGATGGTTTCCTTTATGCAAGTTGACCAGTATCTCTGGACCCGCTTCGCCGATTAGTCAGAAGCGACCACGATAGCCACCCGGCGGTTTTCCATGCGCCCGGCGCGAGTGTCATTGCCGGCCACCGGCTCGCGGCTGCCCAGCCCACGGGTTTCGACGTTTTCCGGGCGCATGCCAACGGCGGTCAGGGCGTTGGCCACGCTCTTGGCCCGGCGCAGCGACAACTGCTCGTTATAAGCATCCCTGCCCGAGGCATCGGTATGCCCATCCACCCGCACCCGCTGGATGTCCACCGACAACAGCGACTTGCCGATGCGCTCGACAATGCTCCGACTCTCACTGTTGAGTGCGTCCAGGTCGCTGCCGAACAGCACCTTGCTCGACAGGCCGAACTCCCAGCCTTCGTCGGTCAGACGGAAACCTTCCTGCTTGAGCAGGGCAATCTGTTCAGCCGTCAGGCCTTTGGACGGCACGCTTTGGCAACCGCTCACGGCCAACAGCATCAGCGCCAGGCAGGCAAAGTGAAAACGCAGGTATCGACTCAGGTGTATCACGGTTCAGCTCCTGTTTTGTACTTGATTGGCAGAGCGCTCCGTCTCTGCCGTTTGCCACTGGCCACGGGTGTTGCGCTTGGCCTGATACATCGCCGCATCGGCGGCATTAAGCAATTCTGACGGCGTCAGACCGTCATCCGGGTAGTAAGCGATGCCGACACTCAGGGAAGTGACAACACTCTGCCCTTCGGCCAGGTGAATCGGCAGACGCATGCTGGCTATGATCTTCTCGGCGATGCGTTGGGCATCCCCCCGGCTGTGGAGTGGCGCCAGCAGCACGGCAAATTCATCACCGCCCAAGCGGGCCACCAGATCGCCCTCACGCAATTGCGCACGCACCCGAGTGGCGACACTCACCAGGACTTCATCACCCGCCGCATGGCCATGGCCGTCGTTGATGTCCTTGAAATTGTCACTGTCGAGAAACAGCAGCGCCATGTGCTCCTGGTATTTGCTGGCATTGCGCAGCGTGCGGCTGAGCCGGCCTTCGAAAAAGGCGCGATTGGGCAAACCGGTCAAGCTGTCATGGCTGGCCTGGTGGGCGAGGCTTTCGTTCTCGCTTTGCAGGTGGCTCTGCCAGCTTTCCAGTTCGTCGAGCAGGGCATTGAAGTCGTTGCCCAGTTCATTGAGTTCGGCGATCTGCGCCTCAGGCACGCGACGATCGAAACTGCGTTCGCGGCGCGCCGCGTGAGCCACCGTGGCCAGGCTGCGCAAGGGGCCAACGATGTCGCCAAACATCCGTTGCGACAGGTACAACGCGCCCACAGCGCTGAGTACCGTACAGAGAATGATGCCAGCCAGGCCACTGAGCAGGAAACGCACCAAGCTTCCCCCCTGCCCCACCAGCTCGATATGACCGACCTGCTGTCCCTGATGCAGCACCGGCAGGATGATGGGCTCTGCCAACAGGCTGCGGGCCACCTCTTGCTCGATCCGTGCGAGCAGGCTGTCGTCGCTGCGCTGCCAACGGGCGAGCAACTGGTTGTTGTCGTCGAACACCTTGGCGTCGGCCACCTCTTCGGTGGCGGCGATCAGGGCCAAAGCCTCATTGGCCGCGCTGCTGTCGTTGAAGACTACGGCGGCCTCGACGGTGTAGTTGATCGAGCGGGCGATCAGGTGCAAGTTGTGATTGGCATACACGCGCAGCGCCAGCACGCCGAGCACGGTCAGGGAAATCCCCGCCAAGCCCACCGCCAGCAGGGCCACGCTCAAGTGACGACGGCCCAGAACTGCGCGCAAGGTCGGGCGCTGGCGCCTCCCGCCAAAACTGATCATGGTTGCGCCGTCCGTCGCCGCGACAACTGCAGTACAGAGGGATGGATGCGCACGCCGCTGCGTGCCACCGAATCAAGGTTGACCTCGAAGGCCACCTGACGGTCGCTGACCCGCAAGCAGAACACACTCCCCACCGTGCAAGGGTCGTCGGCTTCGCTGATGCTCAATACTGGATGACCACTGATAGCGCTGAACAGCTGGCTGCGTTCGTTTGGGTTCAACCCACCAACATAAATCGCGTCGCACTCATTGGCGATGCGCGGATCCCCGGCCAGCAGACGCCGCACTACCACCGGACGGCCAGTGGCCTGAGCGGTGCCCTTGACCAGGTCATCGGCATACTCGGTGGGACCAACCAGGCACAGGCGCAACTGCGCGGGCTCAACCGGCCAGCGCGCATAACTGAGAATGCCCAGTACCACCTGGGTCACGGCAGTGGCGCGTTGCTCGGCCAGGGTCGAGGTAGGTTTAGTCTCGGCAGAGGCCAGCGCGCTGAACAGCAACGGCAACGCAGCCATCAGCGAGCGCCTCCGGCTCGTCACACGTCCCGATGTCGGGGCGGCCACTTTCATGAAGGAAATCTCTTAAAACCCTGCGGGATAATGCCGCAACGATAGCACAGAGGCCGATTTTCCAGCGAGACAGCAGGCCCCCGGAAATCCGGCAAAAGGCCGATTCACCGTGCTCATACCTGCTCCAGCATCAATCCGGAAATACGTTTGACCTTACGCCGCACCGCATCCTCGAAAACGCCCTGGCGCGGTTCGATCAAAGTGAAACAGTTTTTCGCGCGGGTGATGCCGGTGTAGATCAACTCCTTGGTCAAAACCGGATTCAGGGCATCAGGCAACACCAGGGCGGTATGGGTGAACTCCGAACCCTGGGATTTGTGCACGGTCATCGCATACACGGTTTCCACCTCGTTGAGGCGGCTGGGCAAGACGAAGCGCACACCACCACGGCCATCGTTACGGGCAAAGGCCACACGCAACACCTGCTGACCGGGTTGCTGCTCATCAGGCAAGCGCAAGGCAATGCCGATGTCGCCGTTCATCAGGCCCAGGCCATAGTCATTGCGGGTCATCAGCACTGGCCGGCCCTCATACCAGGGTTGTTCGACGTCGATCAGGCCGGCAGCACCCAGCACCCGGCCAACCCGTTGATTCAGCCCTTCGACACCCCACGGGCCTTTACGCACGGCGCACAACAGCTGGAAAGTTTCAAAGCCGTGCAACACTGCCATGGCCCACGCCTCCCAGCGTGGGTCATCGACCGGCGTAGCCAACGGCGGACGTTGCCGACCAATGATCTGCAAGTAACTACGATAGCCCTGAGGGCCATCGTTGCCGCGGCCAAGGCCATCGAGCAGCAAGCGGTCGAGGGCACGATCCTGCTCACCGCGCAGCGTCAGGCCGAACACATCATCCTGCGTCTGTTTCAACAAGGCACGTGCCTGTTCAGCTTCCTGCAGGTTGACCAAGCGTGCCAGTCGGCCGATGCCGCTGGTCTCACCGAAGCGTCGGGAAAACCGTAGCATCACCACCTGCTGCGCCAATGGATACTGCTCGGCAGTACCCGCCTGGAGCTCGCTACCCGCCAGCGTTTCACCGCTGACGTGCTCCAGCCAGGCCTGGGTCTGGGCACTGTAACGGCCGGCCTCGGCGTCTCGGCACAGGTCGCCGAGTACAGCGCCGGCTTCCACCGAGGCCAACTGGTCCTTGTCTCCCAGCAACACCAGGCGGGCGTGAGGCGGTAGTGCGGCGAGCAAATTGGCCATCATCTCCAGGTCGATCATCGAGGCTTCGTCGACCACCAGCACATCCAGGGGCAAGGGGTTGCCCGCATGGTGACGAAAATGTCGCGAGCCCGGTCGGCTGCCGAGCAGACGGTGCACCGTCGAGACATCGGTGGGAATGTTTTCCCGCACCTGGACGGCAACCGCCAGACGCTCGACCTGTTGGCCAATGGACTCGGTCAGTCGCGCTGCCGCCTTACCGGTGGGCGCCGCCAAACGAATGCGCAAGGGGCGTCCGGCTTCTACCGCAGGCGCCTGGAGCAAGGCCAGCAAACGCACCACCGTAGTGGTCTTACCGGTACCCGGGCCGCCGGTAATAATGCTGAAGGCGCCACGGGTGGCCAGGGCACAGGCCAGCTTTTGCCAGTCCACCTGCCCCGGCTGGCTGCCTCCTTCGAACAGTTGGGCCAAGCGTGCCGCCAGGTCGACCGGGGTCGGCTCGACCTGTTCCAGGCGCTGGCGCAAGGCGCTGTCGATCTGCCGTTCATACGCCCAGTAACGGCGCAAGTACAAGCGCTGAGCGCTGAGTACCAAAGGCCGCGAGGACTCGTCAACACACGCGCCATTGGCGACCAGGCGACTGCTGGCCAGGCGCTGCAGCCAGGTGCTCAGGGCCAGTTGCTCAAGCAGTTGCGACGGTAGCAACAAGGGGCCTGCCAAGGCATCGCCCTCCGGTGGCAGGGACAGGGCAAAGTCCGGTTCGGCCAGGGTCTGGCCCAAGTCCAGGCAGACATGGCCATGCCCCAGCTGATGGCTGGCCAGGGCCGCTGCCAGCAGTACCAGCGGGTCCCCTCCCGGGTCGCGTTCTTGAAGAAAGCCGACGAAGGCCCGGTCCAGGGCACGCAGCCAGCCACGCTCGACCCAGCGATCAAGCAGCGCCAGCAAGTCAGCACTGTCGCTCAATGGCTCAAGTGCCGCCAGATGCCGGGCATCCAGTGGTGTAGGCAGCAAGTCGTCGAGGGTACGGCTCATGGTGCATCTCCCAGGAACAGGTCGTGTTGCTGCGGTGTACTAATGCCGCGGAACAGGGCATCGAGGCGCTCGATCAACTCCCGTGGCGGCTTGACGAAGTACACACCGCCAGAGGCCGAATGCACGCCGCGCAAAAAGATCAACACAGCGCCTCCCACATGCCGGTCGTAGTCGTAATCCGGCAGCCGCGCACGTAGCTGGCGATGCATGGCCAGCAGGTAGAGCACATATTGCAGGTCGTAGCGGTGACTGAGGATTGCCGATTCCATGGCCAGCTCGCGGTAGGCCAGGTCGTCAGGGCCGAGCCAGTTGGATTTGTAGTCGGCCACGTAATAACGCCCGTCATGTTCAAAGGCAAGGTCGATGAAGCCCTTGAACATGCCGTTGAGCTGGGCCGGCTGAGCCGCAATCCGTGCAGCACCTTGATGGGTATGCTCACACACCAGACGATCTAGCTGGCCGACATCGACCTTATGGCTGGCAAACCAGAACTCCATTTCGATCTGATACTGACTCAGCTGATTCAAGGCCAGTAGCGGGCTGTCCGGCCACAGAGCCATGGGTTGCACCAGCAATTGCTGCAGCCAGTGGCCAAGGGTATTGATCCAGCCAGCCCAGTCACGGCGGTTGCAGCGCTGGCCAACCGTACGCTTGAGCGCTTCATCGTTCGCCGTCACCTGGGCAAAGCCTTCAAGCCCCGCCCATTCGAGCAGGCCGTGGAGGAAGGTCCCGGGATTGGGACCGCGCGGGAAGCGATGGATATCGCCGCTGCCGGGCATCACTTCCCGCAGCTGTTGCGGGTCGGGGCGCTCGTCATCGAGCAGTTGCTGGGCTTGAGAGCTGTCTGCCGCCAGAGTCAGCGACTCCTCGCCAATGCGCAAGGCACTGTAAGAAGCGATCCACCAGTTCTCGGCCGCACGGCGTTTGGGCTGGCGCGCAGGTAGCAGCTCGGCCTGATTACGTGGCGCGCTGTAGCCTTGCTCGTCGGGCTCAGGCATGACGCTGCTGGCAATCGCCGGGCAACCGGCCTGCAGTGCCTGCAACCACTCACTCAACTGGCTGGAGGCTGCCAGGGGGGCACCGCCACCAAGCAGATAGCCCAGCGCCGAGCGGTGCAGCAACGAGGTCTTGCCAGTGCCGCGCTTGAGATCGGCAACGCCAAGCCAGCAAGCGTGCTGGGCGCGGGTCAGGGCGACATAGAGCAGACGCAGGTCTTCAGCCAGACGCTCATCGTCGGCCAAGGCGATCTGCTCGGCATCCGGGGTCAGGGTCAGCTGCACCTGGCCATCGCTGTCGTGCCAGGCCAGGGGCAAGCGCTGGCCGTCCACCGGTTTGCTGGTGCAGATGAACGGCAGGAACACCAGCGGGTACTCCAGGCCCTTGGACTTGTGGATGGTCACCACCTTGACCAGTTGCTCATCACTTTCCAGACGCAGGATCTGCTCTTCACCCGCTTGACCGGCGCTGGCCAGATGCTCGCCAAGATGGCGGATCAGCGCCTGCTCGCCGTCGAGTTCGGTGGCGGCCTGCTGCAGCAACTCGGCCAGGTGCAGCAAGTTGGTCAACACCCGCTCGCCGTCACTGCGGGTCATCAGCACCTGCGGCAGGTCGAAGTCGTGCAGCAATCGGCGCAGCATCGGCAACACACCCTGGCTGCGCCAGATCAGCCGGTACTGGCGGAACTGCATGACCCAGCGTTCCCACACCCGCTCGTTCTGGTTCAACTGCTCCAGGGCCGACAGCGGCAGATTCAGGGTGATACTGGCCAGTGCTGCCTTGAGCAGGCGCTCGACATCCGGCTCGGCGCAGGCCTTGAGCCAGGCCAGCAGGTCATGGGCTTCCTGCGCGGCGAACACCGAATCCTTGTCTGACAGGTACACGCTGCGCACATCGCGGGCTGCCAGTTCGGCGCGAATCAACTGCGCTTCACGGCCATCGCGCACGAGGATGGCGATGTCCGAAGGCAGGCAGCCGCGCAGCGACTGATCCGCCTGGAGAAATCCGCTACGGCCCTGTTGCCCGCCATTGAGCAGCGCAACGATCCGACTGGCGCAACTGGCGGCCAATTGCTGACGGTAGACCGCCCCGGAGACCGGCTCGTCGCTGCTCAACTGCCAGAGATTCAGCGCTGGGTGCACGTGCCCGTCGACTTGAAACTGCTCACTGCGGCCTTTGGCCTTGACCTCGACAAAGGGTACCGGGTTGTCATCACCCTCGCGGAAAAGGAAGGCCCCGCGTCCCTGTTCACGCAACTCGGCCTGCAAGAACACATGATTGACTGCGCTGACCATGGCCTGGCTGGAGCGGTAGTTGGTGTCCAGGCTGTGCAGGCGCCCGGCCGTGGCGCGACGGGCGCCCAGGTAGGTGAAGATATCGGCGCCGCGAAAGGCGTAGATCGCCTGCTTGGGGTCACCGATCATGAACAGGCCGGTGTCCTGGACGTTCTCCTCGATGCGGTAGATACGCTGAAAGATCCGATACTGAGTCGGGTCGGTGTCCTGGAACTCATCGATCAAGGCCACCGGGAACTGCTCACGGATAAGACCTGCCAGACGCTCGCCAGTGTCGCCGTGCAGGGCGTGGTCAAGGCGCAGCAGCATGTCATCGAAACCCATTTCGGCGCGGCGGCGTTTTTCCTGTTCGAAGCGCGCACCAACCCAGGTAGCGGCATGTTCGAGCAGGCAGGCATCGGGGGTTGGCAGTGCCTGGAGCTGCTCGCGCAGGTTTTCCATGGCCTGCAGCGCCGGGTGACTTGGCGGCTCGCCTTTCCATGCTTCAGCCATGCCAACGCGGGTCAGGCGGGTGAAGCCCGTGCCCAGGTCAAGTTCCAGCGCCAGTTCATCTGTCGCCCAGGCGGCAAGTTTCTCGCACCAAGGCTCGAAGAAACGGGCCTGCATCTTGCGCCCGTCCACTTGCTTGGCGGCCAGGCCGTCACGGCAGATCTGCAGCAATTCGCCGGACCATTGTGCCCAGGGCGCCTTGAGTCTGCGTAACTGCTCGGCGCGCTGTTGCAACACCGCGTCGATCAGCGCCTGTGGCTCCTCGGCGCTGCTCTCGACTCGCTGGCGCCCAAACAGCGCGCGCACCCGCGGTAACAGCGCGTCCGGGCTGACCCAGTGACTGCGTACCCAAGCCAGGGCGTCGCCCTGCATGCTGTAACAAAAACGCCGCCAGTAGTCGCGCATCACCTGGCCGAGCAACTCGCTGTGGTCGGTTTCCAGGGTCTGGGTGAACAGGCTGCCGCTGTCGAAAGCATGTTCGCGCAACATACGCTGGCACCAACTGTGAATGGTCGAGACAGCCGCCTCATCCATCCATTGCGCAGCCACGTCCAGGCGATTGGCGCACGCTGGCCACAGCTCTTGTTGATAGCCGTCGCGCAGCAGCTGCAGCAACGGATCGGCCTCAGCCAATTCGCCACGAAAGAAGCGTGCCGCTTCAGCCAGGCGGGTACGAATTCGCTCGCGCAATTCCTTGGTGGCGGCGTCGGTGAAGGTCACCACCAGAATCTGCGGTGGCAACAATTCGCGGCCCAAGCCCTGCTCGCCGCCATGACCGAGCACCAGGCGCAGGTACAGGGCGGAGATCGTGAAGGTCTTGCCGGTGCCTGCGCTGGCTTCGATCAGTTGGCTGCCATGCAGCGGAAAGCTCAATGCCAGGGGTGCGCTGCGACTCATTGGGCGTCCTCTTCATTGCCCAAGGTTTGCCAGGGCGCATCGAACATCGGGCGGTACAACGCTTCACACCAACCCTCGAACTCTTCGCTGGCACTCAACGCCGCGAAATCGGTGAACTGGCGTGCCAGTGCGGTGCTTTCGCTACGCTCGCCAAAACTGTTCTGGCCGTCACCTTCATACGCTTTGGCCGCAACAGCCACGGCCTTGTCGGGGTCGCTCTGGGCCAGCCAGGCAAAGGCCGTCTTGATCGCCACCGGCAACGGCGCACACATACCGGCCTGGCGGGCTAGCAGCAGGTCACCGAGCAAGTCGGCGGCGCGGGGTTGCTCAATCGGGGCCAGCAACAGCGTGATGTCCGTGGCCACCACGGCGCTGTACAACGGCAGGCCCACGGCGCAGGCGGCCAGGTGCATGACCCAGGTCGACGTCAGCCGATGCCATTTCAGCGAGCGGCCGCTGCTGATGCCATTGGGCAAGGTAGTGATACTCAGCAAAGATTGATCGTCGCGCTGATACACCCGGCCAAGCCAGCCTTCAAGCTTGAGTTGGCGGTACTCGAATCGAATCGGTAGAGCACTGTCCAGGGCATTGGGCCATTGACGCAGCAACTGTTGATGACGCTGCAACAGATTCGGCAACGGCTCGATCAATTCAGTTTGCAGGCATTGACCGAACCCTGCCAACGGCAGCATGCCACAACCCTGCAAACGACGGGCTTGGATGCTGAGTGCCTGATCGGCGTCCTCGGGGGCGGCCAGAGCCGCAGCCAACAGGCTTTCACTAAGACTGTAGCGCTGCAAGGCATCGAGAACGAAAGGTTCCTCATCGGCCATTGGCGCTTGCAACGACTCGAAGAACACCTTCAGGCGCTGGCTGAAGAAGTGCCGCACCGGATGACGCAAGAAGTCCTGCAGCAAGGTCAGACTCAAGGCTTCATCGCTGCTATAAGGCGCTAGCTCATCATCGACCTTGGGCTGTTCCTCGGCGGGCAGGTGCAGCGATCGCCATTCGCGGGCGTAACTGAACAGGCTGCTGCCCTTGTGAAAGTATCGGCCACTGAAGGGCTGCAGCGGGTGCTCCACAGTCAAGGCCTGCAGCAGCTGTTCGCCGCCATCGAGCGTGTCACCGTCCGTGGCACCGGCCAGTCGCCAACCGGTGGCGAGATGGTCGCGCAACTGCCCGATCAGCACCGAGGCCGGACGCTCGCTGTTGTCGCGAATACTGCGACCGACCCAACTGACATACAACTGGTCACGCGCCGAGAGCAGTGCTTCAAGCAGCAGATAGCGGTCATCTTCGCGACGCGAGCGGTCACCGGGGCGGTAGTCGCTGCGCATCAGGTCGAAGTCCAGCGGCGGTTGCGCACGCGGGTAATCGCCATCGTTCATGCCCAACAGGCAGACCACCTTGAACGGAATTGCGCGCATGGGCATCAGGGTGCAGAAATTCACCGAACCTGCGAGGAAACGTTGGGACAGCCGCCCTTGGTCGAGCCCGGCCAACCAGGCTTCGCGGACCACGGTCAGCGGCAGCAGGTCTTCGAGACCGACCGACTCACAGGTCTGCAACCAGGTCTCGCGCAAGGTCTGCAGTTGTACCAGCAGATAATCGTCATGCTCGGTTTCGGCCAGGAAGAACACCTGCAGCAGCGCATGCAGGCGTTCGCCCCATTGCACGGCAGTCGCAGCGTTGGACAGCTGTTGATAGGCAATTTCCAACGCGTCGAGCAACGCCACCAGCGGACCGATCAATGCCGCGTCCAAGCCACCGATTTCGTCAAACGGCTCGATCCCGTCGCAGCCTTCGCCGACACCCACGGCATAACCAAGCAGCATGCGCCGCAGGCCGAATCGCCAGCTGTTCTGTTCCAGGTCCGCCGGCAAGCCCAGGCTCGCTCGCTGTTCGGCATTCAGTCCCCAACGGATACCGGCGCCCTCGATCCAGCGATGCAGGGTCGGCAGGTCGCTTTCCTTGATGGCGAAGCGGGCACGCAAGGCCGGTACATCGAGCAGGTCGAGAATCTCGCTGACCGCAAAGCGGCTATCCGGTAATTTCAGCAGATGCTCCAGGGCAATCAGCAGCGGATCGCGGCCGCGCTGGCCCTGGTCCGTCAGGGTAAACGGAATGAAGCGTGGGTCATCACGACCCAACTGGCCAAACACCGCGCGTATATGCGGAGCGTAGGTGTTGATATCCGGCAGCATGACAATCACGTCACGTGGACGCAGGTGCGGATCGGCACTGAAGCGGGCAAGCAGTTGGTCGTGAAGTATTTCTACTTCGCGCTGCGGGCTGTGGGCGATATGAAAACGTACCGAGCGATCCTTGGCTGGGTCGACCGCAGGCCACAGCTCGCGTGTCTCTGCCAGCGGGCGCAGCTCAAGAATGTCGTCCTGCAGTTGATTGAGCAGGGTTTGCGGCTGACTTTCGCTGAACAGGTCGATGCGCCCATCAGTGAACGCTGCACGGTAACTTCCGGGATCATCGTAACTGTCGAGCAGGTTGATGTAGTCACGGCCCTGCTTGCCCCAGGCAGCCAGCAGCGGGTGCGCGTGCTGATGCAGGGATTGGGCGTCGATCAGGCTGGGCATGCCCTGCTTGCGTTGCTGGCGCTTGTACTGGTGGCGCAGCAGGTCCTTGTCGGCAACGATATCTGCCCAGTGATGACGACAGGGGTTGTGCACACAGAGCAGCACCTGGCTGAAACGGGCCAGGCCAGCCAAGGCTTCCAGCGCCTGGGCAGGCAGCGAGGAAATACCGAAAACAATCACCCGCGAAGGGAGTCCGGCAGGCGCCTGCTCAAGGCTGTTGATCCGTTCGATAAAACGCTGGTGTACCCCGGCGCGACTCTGGGCCATGCCTTCCCCCCCCACATCAAGCAACAGCGCACGCCACAGCTCGGCTTGCCAGCAGTTGGCGGGTGGCAAGGGCTTGGTGTCGCCGCGGGCGCTGTTCAACACATGTCGCCCGGCTGCCCAGCCCTTGAGCCAGTCGGCACGGTAGACCTGGTATTGGTCAAACAGATCGGCCAGGCGCTCGGCCAGCTGGTAACGCTTGCGCAGGTCCGTGTCGTCGGTGAGAAAGCGTTGCAGAGGCTCGAAGTGGGGCTTGTCGATAACTTCGGGCAGCAGACGCATCAGCCGCCAGGTCAGCGGGGCCTTGTCGAGCAGGGATACTTCCGGGATCTCATCGCGTCCCAGAACACGTCGGTACAACTGCCACATGAAGCTACCGGGCAATTGCACCTCGATCGCTGCGGCAATGCCACAGCCACCCTGGTCATCGTCTTCGGGGTCTTCGGCCAGGGCCAGTTTGAGCCACTGAGCGATGCCGTTGCTTTGCACCAGGGCAATTTCATTTTCCAAGGGTGCCAGCGGATAACGGCGCATCCAGCTCACCACCAGGCTGCGTAGTTCATCCAGGCGGTTGCCGTGGACCACCATGAATCCAGGAAGGAGTGGATTTGTGTGCGGCATTGGACATCCTTGAGGCTGTGCGGACAGGGGGAAACCATATCATGGGCTTGGCCCGCAATGGCGGCAGAACAGGCACCAAAAATTACCACCGGGAAAAGACAAAACCCCTACCTGCATGCGCAGATAGGGGTTTCGGAATTTAATCTTGACGATGACCTACTCTCACATGGGGAAACCCCACACTACCATCGGCGATGCATCGTTTCACTACTGAGTTCG
>NZ_JBOICA010000071.1:0-13584 GCF_050739775.1 Pseudomonas sp. | reverse complement strand
ACTGCGCCCATGGATCGAGCCCTTCTCACATTGATGGCAATGGAGGAGGGCGAGGAATTTGAGTTAACTGAGTCAGAGTTTTTGGCTCTGATTTCAGAGATTAAAGCTATGTAGATGGTGCAAAAGGCGCAGGTGAGGTTGCTTCTATAGGTGGAAAGACCTGTGTTTATAACTGCGTTGTTGATGGTGTGGCTCGTTATGTTGGAATAACCGACGACATAGTTAAGCGCGGTCAAGCTCACCTCAGAGAAAAAGGCATAGTTATTTCAAAAATCAGAGGGCTTGATAATATTTCTCGTGCCGACGCACGGGCAGTCGAGCAAACACTGATCGATTACCATGGCCTTGGTAAAGATGGCGGCACGTTAATCAATAAAATCAACTCTATATCGTCTGTCAAAAATCCGACTAAGTATGAACAGGGTTTGATTCGCGGTGCCGAGCTGCTGAAAAAAGCTGGATATGAAGGATTTTAGATGGCTAAGAAGGTAAAACTTGGCGACATTTTGCAGGTATTAACCTCGCAGGGTGTCGCATATGCGCAAGTTACTCATAAGCACCCGGAGTTCGGTTTTTTAATTCGCGTTTTTCCCGGATTTCATAATGAACAACCAAATGATTTTTCGGTTGTAGTTGATGATGAACCACAATTTTCCGCATTCTTTGTTGTTCAAAGTGCCGTCAATCAAGGCCTTCTATCTGTTGTGGCAAATGTTCCTGTTTCCGAAAGGTTACAGGTGTTTCCTACGTTCCGCTCCAGGAATGGCGGGCCGGGTGGCTCTCTTTGGCTGTGGGATGGTAAAGAGTCATTTCGTCTCGAAAGAAATTTTAGGCCTGATGAGCTGGAGTATCCGACAGAAGGAATTATCAGTGCGCCATTGCTTGTTGAGCGTATTGAGAAAAATTACAGGGCGGAGACCCATGAGGTCTGGTGATTTTATAGAAATTTCGGTTTGATCTTGCTCTACAGACACCGGCCGCGCGCCGGTGTTGTTTTATCCGTAAGCGTCCGCCCAACTCACCTTGCGTAAGTCAGGCCGGTACCCACTGATGTGGCAGCAGTTGCCCAATCTCACTCGCCCGCAGTGTCGGTAGCCGCATCAGCACATCTTTGATATAGGCATACGGATCATGCCCATTCATGCGCGCCGACTGGATCAGGCTCATGATTGCCGCCGCCCGTTTACCGCTGCGCAACGACCCGGCAAACAACCAGTTCGAGCGGCCTAGCGCCCACGGCCGTATCTGGTTCTCCACCTGATTGTTGTCGATGGGCACAGCCCCATCTTCCAGGTAGCGCGTCAGCGCTACCCAGCGTTTAAGGCTGTAATCGAGGGCTTTGGCCGTTGCTGATCCATTAGGCACAAGTTCGCGCTGGGCCAACATCCAGTCATGCAGCGTTTTGATGATCGGTGCCGCCTTTTCCTGGCGTATTCGCCAACGATCTTCATCGCTCATGCCCCGCGCTTGGCGTTCGACTTCGTACAAGCCGCCAATCGAGTGCAGTGCCTGTTCGGCCAACTGGCTTTTGTTCGCCACGTGCAGGTCGAAAAACTTGCGCCGAGCGTGGGCCATGCAGCCAATTTCCGTGATGCCTTGCTCAAACCCGGCTTTGTACCCAGCAAAGTCATCGCACACCAGCTTGCCATTCCACGGGCCAAGGAAGTTGCGCGCATGTTCGCCAGCACGACTTGGGCTGAAGTCATAAACAACAGCGTTGAGCGCCGAAAACGGCGTGGTGCTGTAAGCCCAGACGTAAGCCCGGTGGGTTTTCTTCTCGCCTGGCGCAAGCATCTGCACCGGAGTTTCATCGGCGTGGATCACGCCTTGGCCCAGCACCGCTTCGCGCAGCGCATCGACCAGAGGCTGGAGTTGCACGCCGGTTTGGCCGACCCACTGCGCCAGTGTCGAGCGAGCAATTGCCAATCCGGCGCGGCCAAAGATTTTTTCCTGCCGGTACAGTGGCAAATGGTCGGCAAACTTGGCCACCATCACGTGGGCTAGCAGGCCTGCGGTCGGGATGCCCTTGTCGATCACCTGGGCTGGTACGGCGGCCTGGATCAGTGTTTCGCACTGGCGGCAGGCCCATTTGCCACGCACATGTTGCTCGAGAGTAAACACGCCCGGCGTGTAGTCCAGCTTCTCGCTGACGTCTTCGCCGATGCGCTGAAGCTGGCAGCCGCAGGCACACTGGGTGTTTTCCGGTTCGTGGCGGATCACGGTACGCGGAAACTGTGGCGGCAACGGTGCACGCTTGGGTTGCTGACGGGGTTCAGCCGGAGCGGCAGGCGGATTGACCGCTTTCAACTCAGCTTCGATCGCGGCGATATCGGTATCGAGCAGGTCATCAAGAAGGCTGCCCTGATCGGGGCTCAACTGCTCGCTGCGTTTGGCGAACTTGTGCCGCTTGAGGATGGCGATTTCGTGGGCGAGCTGTTCGTTGGTCGTTTCAAGACGGTGGATCTGCTTACCCATGGCATCGACCTGGGACAGCAACTGCATGGCTTGTTCTGCCAAGGCGCGGAGCTGTTCCGGAGTCATCTGGTCGAGGTTGGGCGAGAAAGTCATGCCGCCGATTGTGCCAGAGCAGGCTATCAGCGGCGACCAACAGATAGGCCAAATGGTAGGTGCTTAGAGCACTGTGATTGAGCCACCCGCGCCGACTCGTTGCCAGGGCAGCCCCAGCACCAGAGCTTGAAGTTGCTCGCTGTCGAGTTCGACCTCCGAGCCGTGGCGAATGCCTGGCCAGTGGAACTTGCCTTGATTCAATCGTCGCGCCGCGAGCCAGATACCGACGCCGTCATGCACCAGGACTTTCATTCGATTGGCGCGGCGATTGGCAAACAGATAAGCGCAGTGCGGCTTCGCCGCACCGAACACGGCAATCACCCTGGCTAACGCCGTTTCGGTACCGGCGCGCATGTCCATCGGCTCGGTGGCCAGCCAGATCGCATCGATGCGGATCACTGAGCAAACGCTCGGACAAATTGGGCGCAGCCTTCAGGATCCGAGGCTGGCCATTTCACTGTGATCGATTGTTCGCCGAGGGCCAGTTCAATGAGCGCCGAAGCCTCGGTTGGTCGTTTAGGCACAGCCTTCAATGGAACAAATGCCGGCAGCGAGGTTGTGGGCTGATCTCGGTAGAGCGGCATCCACTTGCGAATAACGTTGGCGTTGATGCCGTGGCTGATGGCGACACTGGAAATGGTTGCTCCGGGTTGCAGGCATTCCTGAACCACCTGGGCCTTGAACGGTTTGGGATAAGAGCTTCGTTGGCGCACGGAAATCCTGGCGATAAGGGCGATCGCGTCCGCTTAAAAATACGCGGACACCATCGCCCTTAATGCTGGAGTTCGGAAGGTGACTTGGCCGGACGCTTACATTAGGCTGTAGTCACAGGCGACTACAAACTGCCCTGCAGGCCGTAAATTTACTGGGGAAACAGAACTACAGACTGTAGCGCGCCTTTTTCTTAGCTGCGTTTCCCTTTCTAGCTGCTTGCCGCTTTGCCATTTTCGGCCCGCGGCACAAAAAAACGCTTGGTCTGGTGCTTGAGGATCATGGCATCGAGCAGGGCCAGTATCGAACGGCGCTCTTCCTCGTCCATCTGTGCAACGGCCTCGAACTTCAGCTTCAGCTCGTCTTGTGGCTCGCGCTCACCTTGCTCGAATACCAGCCAGTCGGTGGTCACATTAAACGCGGTGGCGACCTTCTTCAGAATTTCCCTAAAGCCATGCGCACCCTGTTTGCTGCGCGACAGCGCGGCGCCTGGGCGGCGGGTGGCCTCCTACAGGTCACAGGGCCGGTGCCTCCAGCAACATCCGCCGAAACTCACCCAGGGGCAACGGCCGGCTATGCAGGTACCCCTGATACAAATGACACCCCAACTGCTCGAGAAACTCCAGCTGCTCAGACAACTCCACCCCTTCGGCAATCACCGCCAGCTCCAGGCTCCGGGCCATGGCCACGATGGCCCGGACAATCTCCGCATCGTTGGGATCCTCCGGCGCATCACGCACGAACGACTGGTCGATCTTCAGTGCATCCACCGGCAAGCGCTTGAGGTAGGTCAGCGACGAATACCCGGTACCGAAATCATCCATGGCAAAGCTCACCCCATAACGCTTGAGTTCACGCATCTTGCTGATGGTGTCTTCCAGGTTCTGGATGACAATGCCTTCGGTGATCTCCAGCTTGAGCATCTTGTACGGCAGGCGGAAGTCATCAAGGCTGCGCAATACCCGCTCGACAAAGTCGTTCTGGCGAAACTGTCGCGGGCTGATGTTTACGCACAGGCTGAAGCCATTGGCGTCGATCAACTGGTCGCGCAACATACCGGCGCAGGCATCGCAGGCTTCGTCGAGTATCCAACTGCCCACCTCAAGAATCAGGCCACTTTCTTCCAGCACCTGGATGAATTGCGCCGGCGGTTGCTGGCCCAGTTGCGGGTGGTGCCAGCGCAACAGTACCTCGGCACCGATAATACGATTGTCACGCGCATCGACCTGGGGTTGGAAATGCAGGGCCAGTTCGCCACGGGCCAAAGCCAGGCGCAGGTCGCTTTCCATGCGCAAGCGTTCGCTGGCAGCCTTCTGCATGGTGGTGTGGAACAGCTGGGTGGTGTTGCGTCCGGAATCCTTGGCCCGATACAGGGCAATGTCGGCGCGTTTGAGCAGGTCGGCCGGGGTCGAGCCGTGATCGGGAATCAGCGCCACGCCGATGCTGGGTGTGACCTGCAGGCGCTGACCATCCAGAAACATCGGCTCGGCGAGTAATTCGCGCAGGGTATCGGCCAGTTCACGGACTTTTTCCGTGACTTCGTCGCGGCTGCCTTCCAGGCCACTGAGCAGTACCACGAATTCGTCGCCACCCAGGCGCGCCACAGTGTCTTCCAGGCGTACGCTGGCTTCCAGGCGCGCGGTGATGATTTTCAACACGGTGTCGCCGACCGGATGGCCGAGGGAGTCGTTGATGTGCTTGAAGTGGTCCAGGTCGAGAAACAGCAGCGCGCCGCGCAGGTTGTGACGCTTGAGCAAGGCGATCTGTTGGCTCAGGCGGTCCATCAGCAGGGCGCGGTTGGGCAGGTTGGTCAGCGGGTCATGATAGGCCAGGTGTCGAATTTGCGCCTGGGCGTTCTTCAACTGGCTGACATCGCGGGCCGTGAGCAGCAGGCAGGGTGACTCGTTGAGGGTAATCGGCTCGATTGACACCTCGACGGTGAGAATGTCGCCGCGTTTGTTGCGTCCGAGCATTTCCCGATGGTGTACCCGACCCTTTTCCTGCAGCTCCGAAATTAGGGCCGCGCGCTGTTTGTCGTCGGTCCAGATACCGACTTCGTTTGCGCTGCGTCCGATCACTTCGCTGCTGCTGTAGCCTGTCAACCGGCAGAAACCGTCGTTGACCTCCAGGTAGCGGCCACTGTCGAGCTCGGTAATGGTGATGGCGTCGGGACTGGAATAGAATGCTTTGGCGAATTTCTCCTCACTGGACTTGAGTGCGGCCTCGGCCCGTTGTTGCTGGGTAATATCGCGCAGGGTGGTGACGCTGCAAGGCTGGTCGTCGACTTTGATCAGGCGGCTGGAAATCACGCAGGTCAGGGGTTGGCCGTCTTTGTGGTTGACCACCACCGCGACATTGTTCAGGGCTTCGTCGCGAATCACCTGTTCGATGCGTCGGGCGCGTTCGGCGGACTCGGCCCACAGGTCGATTTCCTCGGCGGTGCGCCCGATGACCTGGGCGGCGTCCCAACCGAAGGTCTGAGTGAATGCCGGGTTGATCTCGATGAACTGGCCACTGTCCTGGCGAGTCACGCAGATCGGGTCGGGGCTGGCCTGGAACAGGCTGGCGAACTTTTCTTCCGAGCTGATCAGGCGTTGCTCGCGCTCAACCTGGTCGGTGATGTCGAGCAGGGTGCCGGCCATGCGCAGCGGCTTGCCCTGTTCGTCGCGGTACAGCCGGGCACGGCTTTCGATGTAGCGCGAGGTGCCGTTTTCCAGCTGGACCTGGTAGGTGAACTGGTAGTTGCCGGCTGGACCTTCGCGCAGACTGCGATAGGCCTTGCGCATGGTGCTGCGCTCCTGCTCCGGCACCCCCTCGAAAAACGCCTCGAAGGACTCATGGAAAGGCACCGGTTCCAGGCCGTGCAGTTCGGCGGCGCGCGCTGAACCATAGAGCATGCCGCTGGGAATATGCCAGTCCCAGGTGCCCAGTTGCGCGGAGTCCAGCGCCAGGTCCAGGCGCTCCTGACTGTCCTTGAGGGCCTGTTCGGCGCGTTTGCGTTCGCTGGTATCGACGAAGGTACTGAGCAGGTAGACGGTGCCTTCTAGCTCGATGTTCTGGGTGCTGAGGATGCCGTCGTGGATCTTGCCGTTGCTGGCGCAAAACTGTACTTCCAGGGTGACCGGGCCGCTGGTGCCACGTGTGGCCTCCAGTACCAGGTGGCGCTGCTGCGGGTTGGCCCACAGACCAAGTTCGACGGTGGTCTTGTTGATCACCTGGTGGCCGGGCCAGCCGAGGGTTTGTTCGAAGTGCTGGTTGACCTCGTAGATCAGGCCATCGGAGCGGCGGGTCAGCAGCACCACGTTAGGGCTCAGGTGAAACAGCGTGGCAAAGCGCTTTTCCGAGTTGATCAGCGCGGTTTCCCGCTCACGCTGGCGGGTGATTTCACGGATCACCCCGATCATCTGGGGGCGGCCCTGCTTGTCCTTGGCCAGGCTGCCGTTGATTTCCAGCCAGTGCAGGCTGCCGTCGGGCCAGCGGATACGGTGGCGCAAGGCCTGTTCCACCGGTTCGCCGTTGATCACCGCATTAAAGGCTTGCAAGGTGCGGGCGCGGTCTTCGGCCGGCAGCAGGTCGAGGTAGTCCAGGTCATTGGGCAGCGGTTGCTCGGGGTCGAAGCCGAACAGCGCCTGGGTGCCTCTGGACCAACTGATCTGCCCGGTCTCGACATCCCAGAACCAGGCGCCCAGGCGCGCGCCATTCAACGCCGCCAGCAGTTGCGGTGCGTTTTCCCAGGTCTGCTCCAACGCCTGGGGGTCTGCCGCATGGATGCGTGGCAGACGCGGAAAGCGATTTGCTGATTTGGGCATCGATACCAGACCTTTGGCAGGTGACGCGTCCTGGAGAGTCGTACTTACCGGGTTTACCTCAATGGCTCAGCGCTGCCGGCGTGGCTGTCGAGCAGGGCCATGAAGGCTTTGGCGGCATTCGATAACGTTCGCTCGGTGTGCAGAATGTAGCCTAGCTGGCGCGACAGCTGTATGCCCGGCAAAGCGATAGGCGCAACCTGCTCATCGAGCATGGTACGCGGCAGCACGCTCCACGCCAGGCCGATGGAAACCATCATCTTGATGGTTTCCAGGTAGTTGGTGCTCATGGCGATGTTTGGCGTCAGACCCTGGGCTTCGAACAGACGCTGCACAATATGGTGTGTGAAGGTGTTACCACCGGGGAAAACCGCGGGGTGATGGGCGATGTCCGCCAGATTGACTGCGTTGTTGCGGGCCAGCGGGTGCTCGGGAGCGGCGACGAAATCCAGTGGGTCATCCCAGACGGGTACGGCGCGGACCAGGTTGTGGGGCTCGGGGGCCAGGGTGATTACGGCAATTTCCGCACGACCATGGAGGATTTCCTCGTAGGCCACCTCTGAATCGAGAAACTGGATGTCCAGCGCTACGGCCGGGTACTGCCGGGTAAAGGCGCGCAGAAGGGGAGGCAAGCGGTGCAGGCCGATGTGGTGACTGGTGGCCAGGGTCAGGCGGCCGCTGACTTCGCCAGAGAGGTTGGTCAGGGCCCGGCGGGTGTCGTCCAGCACATTGAGGATCTGGTAGGCGCGCGGTAGCAGGGCGCGGCCAGCCTCGGTCAGGTTGACCTCGCGGCCGAGGCGATCGAACAGGCGCACATCCAGTTGTTGCTCAAGCCCTGCGATGCGTTTGCTGATTGCTGGCTGGGTCAGGTGCAGGCGTTCCCCGGCGCCGGAGAAGCTGCCGGTCTCGGCGATGGCAATGAAGGCATTGAGGTTGGCCAGGTCCACTACTTGAATTCCTTTTGGTTATCCAAAGCATAAAAAATATGAATTTGAGTTATTCAATCTAACCTCATAGGATCGTCCGTACAAGCCAAGTGGTTATTGGCATAGAAAGACGCTGATGAGGAACCGTCTGATGGCCGGCAAAACGCTCTACGACAAGCTCTGGGATTCGCATTTGGTCAAGCAGCGCGACGATGGTTCGGCGCTGATCTATATCGACCGTCACATCATTCATGAAGTGACGTCGCCGCAAGCCTTCGAAGGCCTGCGCCTGGCCAACCGCAAACCCTGGCGCATCGATGCCAACATCGCCACGCCTGACCACAACGTGCCGACCACGCCGGAGCGCAAGGGCGGTATCGACGCCATTGTCGACCAAGTGTCGCGCTTGCAGGTGCAGACCCTCGATGAAAACTGCGACGAGTATGGCATCACCGAATTCAAGATGAATGACGTGCGTCAGGGCATCGTCCACGTCATCGGCCCGGAGCAGGGCGCGACCTTGCCGGGCATGACCGTGGTCTGCGGCGACTCGCATACCTCTACCCATGGTGCTTTTGGCGCCCTGGCCCATGGCATCGGCACCTCGGAAGTCGAGCATGTGCTCGCCACCCAGTGCCTGGTGGCGAAGAAAATGAAAAACATGCTGGTGCGCGTCGAAGGCCAGTTGCCCTTTGGCGTCACGGCCAAGGACATCGTCCTGGCCGTGATTGGCAAGATCGGCACTGCCGGCGGCAACGGTCACGCGATGGAGTTTGCCGGCAGCGCGATTCGCGACCTGTCCGTCGAAGGCCGCATGACCATCTGCAACATGTCCATCGAAGCGGGCGCGCGGGTGGGTCTGGTCGCCACCGACGAAAAGACCGTGGCTTATGTCAAGGGGCGCCCATATGCGCCTAAAGGCGAGCAATGGGATCAGGCTGTGCAAGCCTGGAAAGACCTGGTCTCCGACACCGATGCGGTGTTCGACACGGTGATCGAGCTGGACGCTGCGCAGATCAAGCCACAGGTCAGCTGGGGCACCTCGCCGGAAATGGTCCTGGCGGTTGACCAGCGCGTACCTGACCCGGCTGCCGAAGCCGATCTGGTCAAGCGCGGCTCTATTGAACGCGCCTTGAAGTACATGGGCTTGAGCGCCAACCAGGCAATCACCGATATCCAGCTCGACCGGGTCTTCATCGGTTCGTGCACCAACTCGCGGATCGAAGACTTGCGCGCTGCTGCCGAGATCGCCAAGGGCCGCAAGGTCGCTTCGACCATCAAACAAGCCATCGTCGTGCCGGGTTCGGGCCTGGTCAAAGCCCAGGCCGAGAAAGAGGGCCTGGACAAGATCTTCCTCGAAGCCGGTTTCGAATGGCGTGAACCGGGCTGCTCCATGTGCCTGGCGATGAACCCGGACCGCCTGGAGAGTGGCGAGCATTGCGCCTCGACCTCCAACCGCAACTTCGAAGGTCGTCAGGGTGCTGGCGGTCGTACCCACCTGGTGAGCCCGGCCATGGCCGCCGCCGCCGCTGTAACCGGTCGTTTTGTCGACGTACGTGAGTTGATCCAAGGGAGTGCAGCATGAAAGCCTTTACCCAGCACACTGGCCTCGTCGCGCCGTTGGACCGTGCCAACGTCGACACCGACCAGATCATTCCCAAGCAGTTCCTGAAGTCGATCAAACGCACCGGCTTTGGCCCCAACCTGTTCGATGAGTGGCGTTACCTGGATGTCGGCCAGCCGTACCAGGACAACAGCAAGCGGCCGAAGAACCCGGATTTTGTCTTGAACCACGACCGTTACCAGGGGGCCAGTGTGTTGCTCGCCCGCGAGAACTTCGGTTGCGGTTCGAGCCGTGAACATGCGCCATGGGCTCTTGAAGAGTACGGTTTCCGCAGCATCATCGCACCGAGCTACGCCGACATCTTCTTCAACAACAGCTTCAAGAACGGCTTGTTGCCGATCATCCTCAGTGATGAAGAAGTCGATGAACTGTTCAAGCAGGTCGAAGCCGACCCTGGCTATCAGTTGACCGTCGACCTGCAGGCGCAAACGGTGACCCGTCCTGATGGCAAGGTATTGAGTTTCGAGATCGATGCGTTTCGCAAGCACTGCTTGCTCAATGGTCTGGATGACATCGGCCTGACCTTGCAAGACAGTGATGCGATTGCCACGTTCGAAGCCAAACATCGGGCTAGTCAGCCTTGGTTGTTCCGTGACGTTTGATTGATGTGTTGAAGTAATCGCGGGGCAGGCCCCAGGAGATCCAGATGACCAGCAACAGCCATAAGGGTGTCGTCCAACGCCAGTTCGGTGAACAGGCCAGTGCCTATCTGAGCAGTGCCGTGCACGCCCAGGGCAGCGAGTTCGCCTTGCTGCAGGCCGAACTGGCCGGGCAGGGGCGGGCGCGTGTGCTGGACCTGGGCTGCGGCGCCGGGCATGTGAGTTTCCATGTGGCGCCGCTGGTGCGCGAAGTGGTGGCCTACGACCTGTCGCAGCAGATGCTTGACGTGGTGGCGGCTACCGCCGCCGAGCGTCACTTCGGGAATATCGTCACCGAGTGCGGTGCTGCCGAGCGCCTGCCGTTTGCCGACGCGACCTTCGATTACGTCTTCAGCCGCTATTCGGCACACCACTGGAGCGACCTCGGTCTGGCCCTGCGCGAAGTGCGCCGGGTGCTCAAACCTGGCGGTGTAGCGGCATTCATCGACGTGATGTCACCGGGTAACGCACTGCTCGACACCTACCTGCAGAGCGTCGAAGTGCTGCGCGACACCAGTCATGTGCGCGACTATTCGGCGGCACAGTGGCTGCAGCAGGTCGCAGAAGCCGGCCTGTTCACCCGTAGCCACATGCGCCAGCGCCTGCGCCTTGAGTACAGTTCCTGGGTCGAGCGCATGCGTACTCCAGAGGTGATGCGCGGCGCCATACGCCATTTGCAGCAGGCGATGGGTGAAGAAGTACGGCAGTATTACCAGATTGAAGCCGATGGCTCGTTCAGCACCGATGTTTTGCTGCTCTGGGCTGAGCGCTGATTATTTTTCCGGCAGGCCAGTGCGGCGTGTCGCTTGATTCGAACAAGAGGAACCCATGAGCAAGCAGATTCTGATTCTCCCAGGTGATGGCATCGGTCCGGAAATCATGGCCGAGGCGGTCAAGGTGCTGGAGCTGGCCAACGACAAGTTCCAGCTCGGCTTCAGCCTGGCCCACGATGTGATCGGTGGTGCGGCCATCGACAAGCACGGCGTGCCACTGGCCGACGAGACCCTGGAGCGTGCGCGCCAGGCCGACGCCGTGCTGCTGGGCGCCGTGGGTGGCCCTAAGTGGGACAAAATCGAGCGTGACATTCGCCCCGAGCGCGGCTTGCTGAAGATCCGTTCGCAACTGGGCCTGTTCGCCAACTTGCGTCCGGCGATCCTCTATCCGCAGTTGGCCGATGCTTCCTCACTCAAACCGGAAATCGTCTCCGGCCTGGACATCCTCATCGTTCGCGAGCTGACCGGCGGCATCTACTTCGGCGCCCCGCGCGGTACCCGTGAACTGGAAGGTGGCGAGCGTCAGTCCTACGACACCCTGCCATACAGCGAGAGCGAAATCCGCCGGATTGCCCGCGTCGGTTTCGACATGGCCCGTGTGCGCGGCAAGAAGCTCTGCTCGGTGGACAAGGCCAACGTCCTGGCCTCCAGCCAGCTGTGGCGTGAAGTCGTCGAGGAAGTGGCCAAGGACTACGCGGATGTGGAGCTCAGCCACATGTACGTCGACAATGCCGCCATGCAACTGGTGCGTGCCCCCAAGCAGTTCGATGTGATGGTCACTGACAATATGTTCGGCGACATCCTGTCGGATGAAGCTTCCATGCTCACCGGCTCCATTGGCATGCTGCCGTCAGCGTCTCTGGATGCCAACAACAAGGGCATGTACGAGCCATGCCACGGCTCGGCGCCAGACATCGCCGGGCAGGGTATTGCCAACCCGCTGGCAACCATTTTGTCGGTGTCGATGATGTTGCGTTACAGCTTCAACCAACAGGCGGCAGCCGAAGCTATTGAAAAGGCCGTCAGCCTGGTGCTGGATAAGGGGCTGCGCACGGGCGACATCTGGTCGGCCGGCTGCAGCAAGGTGGGTACGCAGGAAATGGGCGACGCAGTAGTCGCAGCGCTGCGGAATCTGTAATCTCTCGGGCCCGCTGCTGTTTTTCCTTGTGAAGCAGCGGCCCACTTTTTAGCAAAGGTGTAGTTGCGATGAAACGTGTAGGTCTGATCGGTTGGCGCGGTATGGTCGGTTCCGTGCTCATGCAGCGGATGCTGGAAGAGCAGGATTTCGATCTTATCGAGCCGGTGTTCTTCACCACCTCCAACGTCGGTGGCCAGGGTCCGGCAGTGGGCAAGGATATTGCTCCGCTCAAGGACGCTTACAGCATTGAAGAGCTCAAGACCCTCGATGTGATCCTGACGTGTCAGGGTGGCGACTACACCAGCGAAGTCTTCCCCAAGCTGCGCGAAGCCGGCTGGCAGGGCTACTGGATCGACGCCGCCTCCAGCCTGCGTATGCAGGATGATGCGGTTATCGTCCTCGACCCGGTCAACCGCAAGGTGATCGACCAGCAGCTCGACGCTGGCACCAAGAATTACATCGGTGGCAACTGCACCGTCAGCCTGATGCTGATGGGCCTGGGCGGCCTGTTCGAGGCTGGCCTGGTCGAGTGGATGAGCGCCATGACCTATCAGGCCGCTTCCGGTGCCGGCGCGCAGAACATGCGTGAGCTGATCCGCCAGATGGGTGCTACCCACGCCGCTGTGGCTGATGACCTGGCCAACCCGGCCAGCGCCATCCTCGACATCGACCGCAAGGTTGCCGAGGCCATGCGCAGCGAAGCCTACCCGACCGAAAACTTCGGTGTGCCGCTGGCCGGCAGCCTGATCCCGTGGATCGACAAGGAACTGCCGAACGGCCAGAGCCGCGAAGAGTGGAAGGCCCAGGCCGAGACCAACAAGATTCTCGGTCGTTTCAAGAGCCCGATCCCGGTCGATGGCATCTGCGTGCGCATCGGCGCCATGCGTTGCCACAGCCAGGCGCTGACCATCAAGCTGAACAAAGACGTGCCGATCGCTGATATCGAAGGCATGATCAGCCAGCACAACCCGTGGGTGAAGCTGGTGCCGAACCAGCGCGAAATCAGTATGCAGGAGCTGAGTCCGACCAACGTCACCGGCACCCTGAACATTCCGGTCGGTCGTCTGCGCAAACTGAACATGGGTTCGCAGTACCTGGGTGCCTTCACCGTCGGCGACCAACTGCTGTGGGGTGCGGCCGAACCGCTGCGCCGCATGCTGCGGATTCTGCTGGAGCGTTGATCTGACGCAGGCTGGAGCGAAAGCCCGTGCTGGTGACAGCGCGGGTTTTTTGTTGTGCGCCCAGCATGGGCGCAATCTTGCGGGTGAAAGTTCCGCCGTGAGCTGACCACAGCGAACGAAGTGAAGCGCAACTGCATGAGGGCGACCAAGTGTGGGGAGGAAGCGTGAATCGAAACCGTGAGCCGATGGACAAGAACCGGATATAAGGCGATGCCGACC
>NZ_JBOICA010000070.1:0-15664 GCF_050739775.1 Pseudomonas sp. | reverse complement strand
TTTATTTTGAAGTTTTTCGTTCAAATTCAACTGCTTGACTCGCTACGATCTCTCGTCAGCGGGAGGCGAATTCTACAGCGTTTCAATCCGCTGTCAACCACCTTTTTCACCGCTGCCGATCTTTCGATCGAAGCCCCTCCGGCACTACCTTGAACATCTAACTCATTGAATCTCAAGGAGTTTTCCGTTCCGACCACGCCGGAAGTGGGGCGAATTATAGAGCGATTAAATGGCACGTCAAGGACTTATTTCAAACTTATGACAACAAGCCCCTGAAGCGCCTCATCTATATAGAAGGGAAGGTAACTAGACCACCTTGGCCACCTGCAAACGCTCGATCTCCGCTGCAGCCAGACCAAGCACTTCGGCAAGTATCTGCTCGGTATGCTCGCCTAACAGCGGTGGCGCATTGCGGTACTCCACCGGCGTTTCGGACAGCCGAATCGGGCTGGCCACCTGCGGAACCTGCCCGGCCAGCGGATGCGCCATCTCAATAGCCAGCCCCCGCGCCTTGACCTGTGGATCGGCAAACATCTGCGCCAGGTCATTGATAGGCCCACAAGGCACACCCGCCTTCTCCAGCTGCGCCACCCATTGAGCGGTAGTCTTGAACACCGTGGCCTGGCGGATCAGTGGAATCAGCTCGGCACGGTTGGCTACCCGCTGTTTATTAGTAGCAAAGCGCGGATCATCCGCCCATCGCGGCTGCCCGGCGACTTCGGCGAACTTGCGGAACTGCCCGTCATTACCCACGGTAAGGATGAAATCACCGTCGGCAGTAGGGAAGTCCTGGTAAGGCACGATATTGGGATGCGCATTGCCCAGCCGCCGAGGTGGCGCGCCGGTAGTCAGGTAGTTCATCGCCTGGTTGGCCAGGCAGGCGACCTGAACGTCGAGCAATGCCATATCGATATGCTGGCCGCCACCATCATGGTCACGATGGGCGAGGGCAGCCAGGATCGCCACGGTGGAATACAGACCGGTAAGGATATCGGTCAGTGCCACACCCACCTTTACCGGCCCGGCGCCTTCCTCACCTTCAGGACGACCGGTCAGACTCATCAACCCGCCCAACCCCTGGATCATGAAGTCGTAGCCCGCACGCTTGGCATACGGTCCGGTCTGGCCGAAGCCGGTAATCGAGCAATAGATAAGCTGCGGGTTGATTGCCTTCAGGCTTTCATAGTCCAGGCCGTAGGCAGCCAGGCCGCCCACTTTGAAGTTCTCGATAACCACATCGGATTTTGCCGCCAACTCACGTACCAGGCGCTGACCTTCAGGCTGGGTGAAGTCGATGGTTACCGAGCGCTTGTTGCGGTTGGCGGACAGGTAGTAGGCCGCCTCACTGGTGTTCTCGCCATAGGCGTCCTTGAGGAAGGGTGGCCCCCAGGCACGCGTGTCATCGCCAGTTCCCGGGCGCTCAACCTTGATCACTTCGGCCCCGAGGTCGGCGAGGATCTGCCCGGACCACGGCCCGGCCAGTACCCGCGACAGATCCAGCACCCGCAGATGAGATAGCGCGCCCATGGGCTGGCTCCTTATTAATAGAAGGACTGGATGCCGGTTTGTGCGCGACCGAGGATCAACGCATGCACGTCATGGGTACCTTCATAGGTATTGACCACTTCCAGGTTGACCAGGTGACGGGCCACGCCGAATTCGTCGGAGATGCCGTTGCCGCCGAGCATGTCGCGAGCCATGCGGGCGATATCCAGCGCTTTACCGCAGGAGTTGCGCTTCATGATCGAAGTGATTTCGACCGCAGCGGTGCCCTCATCCTTCATCCGCCCCAGGCGCAGGCAGCCTTGCAGGGCCAGGGTAATCTCGGTCTGCATGTCGGCCAGCTTCTTCTGGATCAACTGGTTGGCGGCCAATGGGCGACCGAACTGTTTGCGATCAAGGGTGTACTGGCGAGCGGTATGCCAGCAGGCTTCGGCAGCGCCCAGCGCCCCCCAGGAGATGCCATAGCGGGCCGAGTTCAGGCAGGTGAACGGACCTTTCAGACCGCGCACGTCCGGGAAGATGTTCTCTTCTGGCACGAAGACGTTGTCCATGACGATTTCGCCGGTGATCGAGGCGCGCAGACCGACCTTGCCGTGAATGGCCGGGGCACTGAGACCCTGCCAACCTTTCTCCAGCACGAAACCACGGATATCGCCGGCATCGTCCTTGGCCCAGACCACAAACACATCGGCGATCGGACTGTTGGTGATCCACATCTTGTTGCCGGTCAGGCGATAGCCACCGTCGACTTTCTTCGCCCGGGTGATCATCGAACCCGGATCGGAACCATGATCAGGCTCGGTCAGGCCGAAGCAACCGATCCACTCGCCACTGGCAAGCTTGGGCAGATATTTCTGCTTGGTTGCTTCAGTACCGAACTCGTTGATTGGCACCATTACCAGAGAAGACTGCACACTCATCATCGAGCGGTAACCGGAGTCGACACGCTCGACCTCACGGGCGATCAGGCCGTAGCAAACGTAATTCAGACCGCTGCCACCGTACTGCTCAGGGATGGTCGCGCCGAGCAGGCCGACTTCGCCCATTTCGCGGAAAATTGCAGGATCAGTCTGCTCATGGCGGAAAGCCTCCAGCACGCGCGGGGCCAACTTGTCCTGGGCGAACTGATAAGCGCTGTCACGCACCATGCGCTCTTCTTCAGTGAGCTGTTGGTCGAGCAACAGCGGGTCGATCCAGTTGAAGCTTGCTTTACCGGCCATGAGCGAATCCTCGAAAAATGGGACCAGAGTTGTTGTGCATTGATCCTAGGCCTGATCAGCCGACGAGACAAACGAGGATTATGCATAGTCTTGTGATAATTTCTCACTCCGAGACAGCCAAAAAGGCCACTCCTGCGCCTTATTAGTGAGGTTGACGTACATGCGGCGAAAGATCCCCAGCACTGCAGCACTAGTCTGCTTCGAAGCGGCAGCCCGCCACGAGAGCTTTACCAAGGCTTCACAAGAGCTGTCCCTTACTCAGGGCGCCGTATGTCGGCAAATTGCCGGGCTGGAGGAGTTTCTCAATGTCGAACTGTTTCGCCGTTCGCGGCGCGGGGTAAAGCTCACCGAAGCCGGGCTCTCATACAGCCGCCGGGTAGCTGCGCAGCTGGATGCGGTGGAGCGCGATACCTTGTCGGTGATGGGCCAGCAGGGCGCCAACGTCATTGAGCTCGCAGTGGTGCCGACCTTCGGTACTCAATGGCTGCTGCCCAGGCTCAAGGACTTCCAGCAGCGCCATCCGGAAGTCACCGTTAATTTGACCAACCGCACCCGGCCCTTCCTCTTTGCTGACACTCCGTTCGATGCAGCCATCTATTTCGGTGATGCCGACTGGTCCGGCACTCACTCTCATCGACTGATGGGCGAGAACCCGGTACCCGTATGCAGCCCGAGCTTGCTGGGCGGAGCAGGGCAGTTGGATGCCGCGCAGATCGCTCAACTACCCCTGCTGCAGCAAACCACACGCCCGTATGCCTGGCGCCAATGGTTCAACAGCCTCGACATGAACGTTGCGCGCGACATGACCGGCCCGCGCTATGAGCTATTCTCGATGTTGGCACAGGCAGCCATGCATGAGATGGGCGTGGCGCTGATTCCACCGTTCCTTATCCAGCGAGAACTGGCAGAAGGGCGCCTGGTTGTCGCCAACCGACATGGGTTATCAAGCATCAAGGCGTATTACCTGATGATCCCGGAGCGCAAGGTAGAGTCCGCTTCATTGCGCGCTTTTCGTGATTGGTTAGTCGCCGAAGCCGAGCGTTACACCGCAGCACACAAGGATGAAAGCAATAATCTGACCCCGTAGTCAGTAAAATTGGAACCCTACAGATGTACGGAAATGTCGCAATTCACACAACTGTTCCAACACCCCTTAAATACCCCTTAACCCTGCTGTTTATGCGGCTTTCAGAGCATAAATCGCGTTTTGAACACAGCATTCAGAGAATTCGGCGGAATTTTTTCAAAATTTACCGTAATCTCCCTGAAGCCCGTATTTGACGGGCTCCAGGCCTGTTCTTGCGACATTCGGTCACAGGGTGACTTGTAGTTTGATTACCGTCACCCTTCAAAACCGGTTGAAGCAACTCAGGAATCACCTGCAAAATGCCGCGCCCCGCCGGGATTCGGCGGGGTCGTGCTGATCGGCCGCCCCAGAAGCACCATCCGCAGTGCGCTGGTTTACCAACAAAAGATCACGCAGGAGATTTGACGTGCACATTGGTGTTCCACTCGAAACGCAGCCGGGCGAAACAAGAGTTGCTGCAACCCCGGAAACCATCAAGAAACTGATTGGCCAGGGGCATCAGGTCATCGTCCAGAGCGGCGCCGGCATCAATGCCAGTGTTCCGGACAGTGCCTATGAAGCAGCAGGCGCCTCTATTGGCAGCGCCGCCGATGCGTTTGGTGCACAGCTGGTTCTTAAGGTTGTGGCTCCTGACGATAGCGAACTGGCCCAGATCAAGAGCGGTACCGTCCTGGTGGGCATGCTCAATCCGTTCAATAACGACATCATCGCCAAGATGGCCGAACGCGGCATTACCGCCTTCGCCCTGGAGGCGGCGCCACGCACCTCGCGGGCGCAGAGCCTCGACGTGCTGTCTTCGCAGGCCAACATCGCCGGTTACAAGGCCGTGCTGCTGGCTGCTCATCATTATCCGCGCTTCATGCCGATGCTGATGACTGCAGCCGGGACCGTAAAAGCCGCTCGCGTGCTGATTCTCGGTGCCGGCGTGGCCGGGTTGCAGGCCATCGCCACGGCCAAGCGCCTGGGTGCGGTGATTGAAGCCTCGGACGTGCGGCCGGCGGTGAAGGAGCAGATCGAGTCGCTGGGCGCCAAGTTCATCGACGTGCCCTATGAGACCGACGAAGAACGCGAATGCGCGATAGGTGTCGGCGGTTATGCCCGTCCTATGCCAGCCAGCTGGATGCAGCGTCAGGCCCTGGCCGTGCACGAGCGCGCCAAACAGGCCGATATCGTTATCACCACCGCCCTGATCCCCGGGCGCAAGGCACCGACCCTGCTCAGCGCCGAGACTGTTGCGCAGATGAAACCAGGCTCGGTGGTCATTGATCTGGCGGCAGCCCAAGGCGGCAACTGCCCGCTGACCGTTGCCGATCAGGTGGTAATAGAGCAGGGCGTGACCATTGTCGGCCCGACCAACCTGCCCGCGCAGGTGGGTGCCGACGCCTCAGCCCTGTACGCCCGCAACCTGCTCGACTTCATGAAGCTGCTGTTCGACAAGGACAGTGCGCTTGTGATCAACCTCGAAGACGATATCGTCGCCGCGTGCCTGATGTGCCACGACGGCCAGATCATCCGCAAGAACGGATAAGGAGCCAGACAATGGAAGACATGCTGATCTCTCACAGCGTCTATAACCTGATCATCTTCGTGCTGGCGATCTATGTCGGCTACCACGTGGTCTGGAACGTCACCCCGGCACTGCATACCCCCCTGATGGCTGTTACCAACGCCATTTCCGCCATCGTCATCGTCGGCGCCATGTTGGCCGCCGCCCTGACCGTCACGCCGCTGGGCAAGATCATGGGCACCCTCGCGGTGGCCCTGGCAGCGGTCAACGTATTCGGTGGCTTCCTGGTCACCCGGCGCATGCTGGAGATGTTCAAGAAGAAGCCCGCAAAGGTTGAGGGGAAGCAGTAAACATGAGCATGAACCTGGTAACACTTCTCTACCTCGTCGCCTCGGTATGCTTCATCCAGGCGCTCAAGGGCCTTTCGCACCCGACCACCTCGCGGCGTGGCAACCTGTTCGGCATGCTCGGCATGGCCCTGGCGATGGTCACCACCATCGGCCTGATCTACAAGCTGGGCGCCGAGTTAGCTACTGACGGCATTGGCTATGTCATCGTCGGCCTCCTGGTCGGCGGCACCGCCGGTTCGATCATGGCCAAGCGCGTTGAAATGACCAAGATGCCCGAGCTGGTTGCCTTCATGCACAGCATGATCGGTCTGGCCGCAGTGTTTATCGCCATTGCTGCGGTGGTCGAGCCGCAGTCGCTGGGCATCGTCTCCAGCATCAGCGACCCGATTCCGAGCGGCAACCGCCTGGAACTGTTCCTCGGTGCGGCCATCGGTGCAATCACCTTCTCCGGTTCGGTCATCGCCTTCGGCAAGCTCTCTGGCAAGTACAAGTTCCGCCTGTTCCAGGGCGCACCGGTACAGTTCAGCGGCCAGCACAAGCTGAACCTGATTCTGGGCCTGGCAACCATCGGCCTGGGCCTGGTCTTCACTTTCACCGGTAGCTACAACGCCTTTGCCCTGATGCTGATCCTGGCGTTCATCATGGGTGTGCTGATCATCATCCCGATTGGTGGCGCCGACATGCCGGTGGTGGTGTCGATGCTCAATAGCTATTCGGGCTGGGCGGCTGCCGGTATCGGCTTCTCGCTGAACAACTCGATGCTGATCATTGCCGGTTCCCTGGTAGGTTCGTCCGGCGCCATCCTCTCGTACATCATGTGCAAGGCGATGAACCGTTCGTTCTTCAACGTGATCCTCGGCGGCTTTGGCGGCGCCGCAGATGCTGGCGGCCCGGCTGGCGCGCAGGAGGCCCGCCCGGTGAAGTCCGGCTCGGCCGATGACGCGACCTTCCTGCTGAGCAATGCCGACACCGTGATCATCGTTCCAGGTTATGGCCTGGCGGTAGCCCGTGCCCAGCACGCGCTCAAGGAACTGACCGAGAAGCTGATCCACAACGGCGTCACCGTGAAGTATGCAATCCACCCGGTGGCAGGGCGTATGCCCGGTCACATGAACGTGTTGCTGGCAGAAGCCGAGGTGCCGTACGACCAGGTGTTCGAGATGGACGATATCAACTCCGAGTTCGGCCAGGCCGACGTGGTGCTGGTGCTCGGCGCTAACGACGTGGTCAACCCGGCGGCGAAGAACGATCCGAAATCGCCAATCGCCGGCATGCCGATTCTTGAGGCGTTCAAGGCCAAGACCATCATCGTCAACAAGCGCTCCATGGCCAGTGGCTATGCGGGCCTTGATAACGAATTGTTCTATCTGGACAAGACCATGATGGTTTTCGGCGACGCCAAGAAAGTCATCGAAGACATGGTCAAGGCTGTCGACTAAGCCTTTATAAGGCTGTGACAATTAGCCCCAGCGCGGTACCGGCTGGGGCTTTTTAGTGCCCGGCCCGCGGACAGAAGGCTCTATTTCATGGCTTCGCATTCGACCTTGGTCGCGGGACGCCGGACGGCTAAATCACTAGACTGCGCATCTAGCTTTAGTAGCCCGAGATAACAATCCATGTACCGTGATCGTATCCGCTTGTCCTCCCTGCACAGCAAGGTAATGAGTGCGGCTGATGCCGCCGGCCTGATCGAGGACGGCATGACCGTCGGCATGAGCGGTTTCACCCGCGCAGGCGAAGCCAAGGCCGTGCCACATGCATTGGCCGAACGTGCCAAGCAATCGCCGCTGCAAATCAGCCTGATGACCGGTGCCAGCCTGGGCAACGACCTGGACAAGGAACTGACCGAAGCCGGTGTTCTGGCCCGTCGCATGCCATTCCAGGTCGACAGCACACTGCGCAAAGCCATCAACGATGGCAAGGTCATGTTCATCGACCAGCACCTGTCGGAAACCGTAGAACAGCTGCGCAACCAGCAACTGAAGCTGCCGGACATTGCAGTCATCGAAGCGGTCGCCATCACCGAACAAGGCCACATCGTACCGACCACTTCGGTAGGCAACTCGGCCAGCTTCGCCATCTTCGCCAAACAGGTGATCGTCGAGATCAACATGGCCCATAACGCCAACCTGGAAGGCCTGCACGACATCTATATCCCGACTTACCGGCCAACCCGCACGCCGATCCCGTTGGTAAAAGTCGATGACCGCATCGGCAGCACCGCGATCCCGATCGACCCGGCCAAGATTGTCGGCATCGTTATCACCGAGCAACCGGACTCGCCGTCCACCGTGCTGCCACCCGATGATGAGACCCAGGGCATCGCCAACCACCTGATCAACTTCCTCAAGCAGGAAGTGGCGGCCGGGCGCATGACCCACAAGCTCGGCCCGCTGCAGGCCGGTATCGGCAACATTGCCAACGCGGTGATGTGCGGTTTGATCGATTCGCCGTTCGAAGACCTGACCATGTACTCCGAAGTACTGCAGGATTCGACCTTCGACCTGATCGATGCCGGCAAGCTGAGCTTTGCCTCGGGCAGCTCCATCACCCTGTCGAGCCGTCGCAATGCCGACGTCTTCGGCAACCTGGAGCGCTACAAGGACAAACTGGTCCTGCGCCCTCAGGAAATCTCCAACCACCCTGAAGTGGTGCGCCGCCTGGGCATCATCGGCATCAACACCGCCCTTGAGTTCGACCTGTACGGCAACGTCAACTCCACTCACGTCTGCGGCACGCGGATGATGAACGGCATCGGTGGCTCCGGCGACTTCGCCCGCAACGCTCACCTGGCGATCTTCGTCACCAAGTCCATCGCCAAGGGCGGAGCGATCTCCAGCGTGGTGCCCATGGTCAGCCACGTGGATCACACCGAGCATGACGTCGACATCCTCGTCACCGAGCAAGGCCTGGCCGATCTGCGTGGCCTGGCGCCACGCGAGCGTGCACGGGTGATCATCGACAACTGCGTGCACCCTGACTATCGCGAAGCGCTGAATGATTACTTCGCTCGCGCCTGTGAGCGTGGCGGTCATACCCCGCACATCTTGCGCGAAGCCCTGGCCTGGCACGAAAACCTGGAAGAAACCGGGCGCATGCTCGCCAACTAAGCCGCACAGTTTTCAGCCGGTGGTGCGCAATGCTCACCGGCTGAACAGTTGCCACCGTCGACTAGCCATAAACTGTTCTACTGTACCGGTGTTTTCACCCCGCATTTCCTTCTCATCATCAAGCCCCCACCCGAAAATGCACCAAACTAGTGCCGACAGGTACAGTTTCGCCTATTCAGAGCGCAACAGTGCTCTAAAACAGTTAACTGGCCTATCACAATGCAGGCGAACTGTATCTACTGTTATGGACGACAGAGGAGGATCATTGGCATCAGTTAAATCACTACCTAATGCCGCCACAAGCGGAAGGATGACATCATGGAACGTACCCTCAGTTCCGATCTGGTTTTCGAAAGCACCAACCAACAAGCCAAGGCCGCGCTGCCACTACGCCTGCTGGCCAATCTGATGCTGTGGCAACGCCGCATCGCCAGCCGCCACCAGTTGGCCCGTCTGGATTCGCGCCTGCTGGCCGACGCTGGGATCAGCGAAGCACAGCGCTACGAAGAGCTGAGCAAGCCGTTCTGGCGTTAATGCAGGGCTCGCCGGCCATGGCCGGCACCTCGAATTGCAAAGACCCGTCGCAGGTGACTGCTGACGGGTTTTTTCGTTATGAAGCCGCGGAATAGAGCGGCTGCGACTGCGATAGATACAGTTTTACAACAGTTATTTCTTATAGGTACAGTTGATAAACCTTGCTGCGCCCTTGTCCAATTCGCAGTTGTGACCGCGTGATACCCTTAGCACCCAGCCTGGTAGAAAGTAGCGCAACCGGCTGAGCGTGCGTCTGATACATAGAACCCGCCTAAATCCAGGAGATCGACCATGTTCCGTTCACGCTTGTTTGGCGCCGCACTGGTACTGGCTCTGGCTTCCACTGCCAACGCCACCAGCTTCGTCGTAACCACTGACGCCGTGGTAGGCGCAGTTGCCGCATCCACTGATGCCACTACCGACGTGTCTTCGTCGTTGCGTGACGACAAAATCGTGCGCGCCGCCCGTGACGACGCTGCCAGCTTCGTTGCCAGCCACGGCGAGATCCGCGGCGTGAAGCTCGAAAGTGCCTTCGCCCACATCCGCCAGCAGGCCCCAAGCCTGCAGGCCAGCGACGCGCAACTGGCCCAGGCCATTCTGGCGATCTGAGACCGCCTGCTTCCGGCCTCAGCCATGTAACAACGTGCAATGAAGCCGGGCACCCTGCGCTGGTCCTTGCCAGCGCATTGGGATAGCCTTTGCCGTCTGATTCGCCAGCCTTTCGAGACCCATGCGTTATCTGTCATTGCTGTTGCTTGTGTTCTGCTGGACCAGTACCGCCCAGGCCCTGGACCTCACCACCAATAACCTTGTCGTCAGCGGTTACGTCTCCAGCAAGGTGACCTCGGCGCCCTTCGATCGCAAACGGCTGCTGGATGCGCAAGATGATGCCGCCGCGTTTGTCGCAAGCGACGGCCAGATACACGGTGTCCGACTGCAGGCAGCCTTGAACCGGTTGCGCCGTGCCCACCCCGAACTTCCTGCCGCTGACCTTGAACTGGTGCAGACAATTCTCGTCCAATGATTACCCTCGTTCTTCCGGAGATGCTCCATGCGTAAGCCGCTGATTGCCGCCACCCTTGGCCTTCTGTTGCTGGCCGATGTCGCCCAGGCCCAAACCCTGGTGGCCACCAGCAACATCATCGTGCGCGCTTTCGGCCGTACGATCGACTTCACGTCCGATACCACCACCTCGATCCGTGATTCCAAGGTCGTGCGTGAAGCCCGTGACGATGCCGCCAGCTACGTCGCCAGCCGCGGTGAAATCCGTGGTGCCCAGCTGGAAGCCGCCTTCGATACCCTGCGCCAGCGCGTACCTGAAGCACGCCTGGCCAGCGATCAAGTCCTGGCTGAAGCCATTCTCGCCCTGTGAACACCCTGCGCGCCTGGTTGTTGGGTGGCCTGCTGACGCTACTGGGCGGCCCAGTACTGGCCGATCTGCAGCTGCAACTGCAGACTGAAGGCCTTGAGCCTGCACAACAGCGCGCCAGCCAGGCGCTGCTGAATGAGGCCATGCAGGCCCTGCCGCCCAGTTTCAAGGCACGGCTGGACCGCCGTATCCAGGTCAGCTGGAGCACGAAGATGCCTGAAGATGCCTACGGCCAGGCATCGCTGGTATCAACACTCGAGCTCAATCGGCGACTGTTGCCCGGCCTCACCGACGGCAGCGCTGCCACCCGCAAGACCGACCGTCCCCACGGCACTGTGCGCCAGGAACTGCTGGCCACTGTGCTGCACGAGCTGACGCACATCTATGATCGCGCCCACCTCTGGCAGGGCAGCGAGCGGCGCCTGATCAACCAGTGTGCCCGGCACTTGAGTAGCCAGGGCAAGGTTGGCCTGCCCGAACAATGCCGCGGCCAGAGCGAACGGCGCTTCACCCTCAGCGATGATCCGCGCCTGCTCGACCTGGCCGGCTGGCCGCAATATGTCGGACGGCGCGGGGAGCGCGAACAACATAACCGCCAGGTGGCCCGTAGCCCCGACAGCTACGAACTGAGCAGCCCCAAGGAGTTCATCGCGGTCAACATGGAGTATTTCCTCCTTGACCCGAGCTTCGCCTGCCGTCGGCCAGCAGTGCAGCGTTACCTGAAAGCGCATTTCGACTGGGCACCGGAGCATCCGGCCTGCCCGCAAGCGCTACCGTTTCTCAATGCCGGCAACGACTTCGCCAAGACCCCACTGGGCGAGATCGACCCGGAGCGCGTGTATACCGTGGACTACCTGCTGGCAGAAGCCAACCAGAATTGGGTCAGCCGCTGGGGTCACAGCATGCTGCGCCTGGTCATCTGCGCCCCTGGGCGCCCACGCGGGCCTGATTGCCGGCTCGACCTCGACCAGCACCTGGTGCTGTCGTACCGCGCCTTCGTCAATGATGTGCAACTGTCGAGCTGGGATGGCCTGACAGGCGCTTACCCCTCACGCCTGTTCGTGCTGCCCCTGGCCCAGGTCATCGACGAGTACACCAAGACTGAACTGCGCAGCCTCGCCTCGATCCCCCTGAAACTTGAGCGCAACGAGCTGGAAAGCCTGGTCCGCCAAGCGGCCGAGATGCACTGGAGCTACGACGGCAACTACTACTTCCTGTCCAACAACTGTGCGGTGGAAACCCTCAAGCTGCTGCGCAGCGGCACCGCCAACCCGCGCCTGGCAGACCTGGACAGCATCGTGCCCAATGGCTTGCTGGAAGTACTGCAAGGACGCGGGCTGGCCGATGTCAGCGTCCTCGATGATCCGCGCGAGGCGCTACGCTTGGGTTACCGCTTCGACTCCTACCGTGACCGTTACCAGGCCATGTTCCTGGTGCTCAAACAGCAACTACCGATCCCACAGGACAGTGTCGAAGGCTGGCTGGATCAGTCTGCCGAGCAACGCCAGCAATGGTTCCGACAGGCTGATCTGCGCACCAGTGCAGCGCTGCTTCTGTTAGAGCAGGCCAGCTTGCGCAAGCAACTGTTGCTGGCCCAGGACGAGGTTAAACAGCGCTATCTGACCGGTCGGGCAGCGAATGACGCCAGCGTGGCCAAGGCCAATGGCACGCTGCAGCAAATTCTCGCCAGCAGTGGTTTTCTCAGCCGACCGGCAGAACTGCTGGGCAGCAGCGGCTACGGCTTGCCGCAAGCAAGTGAACGCAAGCAGTTGATCAGTGAGTCCAGTCAACGGCAGAAGCAGTTGCAAACACTCAGTGCCGATCTGGATAAAGAAGTACGTGCACTGCTTGGCCCTGCCAGGGCTGCTGAAATTGCCGCAGTAGAGACCAATATCAAGCAGGTCGGCGAACACTTGCGTGCCCTGCATAAGGCCGCAGGTGGCTTGCAGCTACCCTGAGTACCTCAGCTTAGAGGGTTTCTTCCGGCTCACCCGGAAGCTGCTCGTCCAGATGCAGCCAGGGCAGGCGGCTACTGGTCCAGATATGCCGGTTGGGCCGGGCCAGCTCGGGCTGGTCCAGTGTGGTAATGGTGATGTCGATGGTTTCCGGGCTCAGGTCCGTGGTCAGCGCCACATGAGCCCCGCATCGGCTGCAGAAGTAGCGCACGCAGCTGGGTGAAGAGTCGTAACACTGCGGTGTACCGCTCAACCACTGGAAATCAGCGCAGGGCAGGGTCGCCCAGGTCACCAGCAGTCCACCGCTGACCCGTCGACAGACCGAGCAATGACAGTGGGCAACGTCCGACAATGGCCCTTGAACCCGATAGCGCAGGGCGCCGCAATGGCAGCCACCTTCATACGTATCGCGCATCGCTTCTCCCTCCCGCCCCTTTGGCTTAAGGCCAACAATGCACCTCTCGTCGTCTTTGGGCCAGCGAAAGCTGGCTGAAAGCTTGCCGACTTAGGATTGCCTCCACCACCGGCACAGACCGGTCAGCCAGGGCACCTGACTTCTTGTACGGCGCCCGGCCCAATTAACAACAACAATGGTGATTCTGATGTTCGCTTACAACCGCCTCCCCGCTGCACACCCTCCGCTATTCCATGCGCCGCGCCTCGCGCGCTGAATCCGCCCGACTCGTTCCTTTTCGACGCGATACGCCTGGAGTACTCCTATGCTGACCTTCCTCGGCTTTGCCATGGTCATCACCTTCATGTACCTGATCATGACCAAGCGCCTGTCGGCCTTGATCGCCCTGATCCTGGTCCCGATCATTTTCGCCCTGTTCGGCGGTTTTTCGGGCGATATCGGCCCGATGATGCTGCAAGGCATCACCAAGCTGGCCCCGACCGGGGTGATGCTGATGTTCGCCATCCTGTATTTCGGCCTGATGATCGATTCCGGCCTGTTCGATCCTGCCGTGCGCAAGATCCTCAAGATGGTCAAAGGTGACCCGCTGAAAGTCTCGGTGGGCACCGCAGTGCTGGCCCTGGTCGTATCGATGGACGGCGACGGCGCCACCACCTACATGATCTGCGTGGCAGCCATGCTGCCGCTGTACAGCCGCCTGGGCATGAGCCCACGGATCATGGCCGGCCTGATCATTCTCGCCGGCGGAGTGATGAACATGACCCCTTGGGGCGGCCCGACCGCTCGTGCCGCCAGCGCCCTGCATGTCGACCCTTCGGATATCTTCGTACCGATGATCCCGCCCATGCTGGCAGGGGTAGTGGCGATTCTTGCCATCGCCTACATGTACGGCAAGCGTGAACGCGCCCGCCTGGGCGAGTTGCACCTGCCAGGTGACGAGATCGACCATAGCGAAATCAGCGTTTCACAGTTCCCCGATGCGCGTCGTCCGAAAATGATCTGGTTCAACGGTGCCCTGACCGCAGCGTTGATGGTTGCCCTCGTCGCTGGCCTGCTGCCACTGCCGGTGCTGTTCATGGTCGCCTTCAGTATCGCCATGATCGTCAACTACCCCTGCCTGCAACAGCAGAAGGACCGCGTAGCGGCTCATTCCGGCAGTGTGCTTGCGGTGGTCGGGCTGATCTTCGCCGCCGGCATCTTCACCGGCATCCTGTCGGGCACCGGCATGGTCGAAGCCATGTCCAAAAGTCTACTGGCAGTGATTCCTGAGGCATTGGGCCCATATCTGGCGGTGATCACCGCGATCGTGAGCATGCCGTTCACGTTCTTCATGTCCAACGACGCCTTCTACTACGGGGTCCTGCCGGTACTCTCCGAAGCCGCCAGCCACTACGGCATCTCGCCCGTGGAAATGGCCCGCGCGTCGATCGTCGGCCAACCGGTGCATCTGCTCAGCCCGCTGGTACCCTCTACCTATCTGTTGGTGGCCCTGGCCGGCATCGACTTCGGCGATCATCAGCGCTTCACCCTGAAGTGGGCAGTGCTGGTCTGTCTGTGCATAATGTTCGCCGCGCTGCTCATGGGAATTTTCCCGCTGTTCAGCAGCCTATAAGACAACAGATTCATCCAACCGCAGCGGCGCCCCTTACCCGGGCGCCGTGCATTTATCGCACGAAGGAATACACATGGAATGGCTGACCAGCCCAGAAATCTGGGTTGCCTTTTTTACCCTGACGGCTCTTGAGATCGTTCTCGGCATCGACAACATCATCATGATCTCGATCCTGGTCAGCCGCATGCCCAAGCACATGCAGCAGCGTACCCGGATTTTCGGCCTGGCCCTGGCCATGATTACCCGTATCCTGCTGTTGCTGTCGATCACCTGGGTCATGCGCCTGACGGCCGACCTGTTCGTGGTGTTCGACCAGGGTATTTCAGGTCGTGACCTGATCCTGTTCTTCGGTGGCCTGTTCCTGTTGTGGAAAAGCTCCCAGGAGATCTACCACGGCCTGGAAGGCGAGGATGAAACCCACGACGAGCCTGCCGGTAAAGGTGGCCAGTTTCTCTACACCATCATCCAGATTGCCATCATCGACATCGTGTTCTCCCTGGACTCGGTGATCACGGCAGTCGGCATGGTCTCCCACGTTCCGGTGATGGTCGCGGCGATCGTTGTCGCGGTGCTGGTGATGATGCTCTGCGCCGGCGCCATCAGTAGCTTCATCGACAAGCACCCTTCGCTGAAGATGCTCGCCCTGTCGTTCCTGATCGTGGTGGGTACCGTACTGATCGCTGAAGCCTTCGAAGTGCATGTGCCGAAGGGCTACGTCTACTTCGCCATGGCCTTCTCCCTAGCGGTCGAAGCCATCAATATCAAGATGCGCACGGCCATGGCCCGGAAGAAAAACCAGGAGCAAGGCGAACCGGTGAAGCTTCGCAGGGATATTCCGGGTCAGTAAACCTGGAGCGTCTGGAATCAGGGCCCTACGCAGACTGTGTGAAAACCTAGCAATCTGCCCGGCCCTTTAAGAGAATGCTCCGTATCGAAGGATACGGAGCATTTTTCGTTATGGCCTACATACAAGGAGAGTCCCGCAGCCAGACCAGCCTGTTC
>NZ_JBOICA010000069.1:0-16127 GCF_050739775.1 Pseudomonas sp. | reverse complement strand
GCTCGGTGGAGGTGAATTCGATCAGGTATTTGAACGGCTGGCTGAGATATTCGTCGCCCTGAAAGGCCAGGATGTCGAGTTCGGCATCGACGCCGCGCACCTTGAGCTTGTGCCGGCTGTGGTCGAAGAACGTACGTAATTCATTGAGCATGTTCGAGCCTCCCTGGTCTGTTTGTGGCGTACAGGGGGCCTGGCTTCCTCCCTCGTTAGCGCGCGGGGAAGCCTTTCACTGTGCTTGCGGGGGGCGATATAGGATCGATCTGGGTAAGCCGCGGGAAAATTCTGAGAGTTTGGGCGAGCACGCCGTACCAAAGTGTCGTCAGCTTTGGAGCGTAAGGATGTAGAAATCCTGTAAGCGGGCTTGCCCCGCGAACAGGTACAAAAAAGCCCATCCGAAGATGGGCTTTTTCATTAACGGGCCGGACCTTCAGCCACACCCAGGTCATCCATCGGACGGTTATCGATCAGCGGTGAACCACCGGAAGCCAGCTCGGCCTGCAGCTTGTCTTCGTCCAGCTCATTGACCCACTTGGCTACCACCACGGTCGCCACGGCGTTACCGATCAGGTTGGTCAGGGCGCGGGCTTCGGACATGAAGCGGTCGATACCGAGGATCAGCGCCAGGCCGGCAACCGGCAGGTGGCCAACGGCAGACAGGGTGGCAGCGAGGACGATGAAGCCCGAACCGGTCACGCCCGCAGCACCTTTGGAAGCAACCAGCAGCACCAGCAGCAAGGTGATCTGATGGGTGATGTCCATGGTGGTGTCGGTGGCCTGGGCGATAAACACCGCGGCCATGGTCAGGTAGATCGAGGTACCGTCGAGGTTGAACGAGTAGCCAGTCGGGATGACCAGACCTACTACGGATTTCTTCGCACCCAGACGCTCCATCTTGGTCAGCATGCGTGGCAGCGCCGACTCGGACGACGAGGTACCCAGCACGATCATCAGCTCTTCACGGATGTAGCGGATCAGTTTGAGAACACTGAAACCGTGAGCACGGGCGATACCACCGAGAATCACGACGATGAACAGCACGCAAGTGATATAGAAGCAGGCCATCAGGTAGCCCAACTGCACCAGTGAACCCACGCCGTACTGGCCGATGGTGAAAGCCATGGCACCGAATGCACCGACCGGCGCCAGCTTCATGATCATGTTGATGATGTTGAACATGACATGGGCGAAGCGGTCGATCAGGTCCAGCAGCGGCTTGCCATAGGCACCCAGGCGATGCAGGGCGAAACCGAAGATCACCGAGAACATCAGCACTTGCAGAATGTCGCCGTTGGCGAAGGCGCCGACCACGGTGTTGGGGATGACGTTGAGCAGGAAGCCGACGGTGGTCTGCTGCGCACCGGCGGCGGCGTAGGCAGCCACGCTGCTGGCGTTCAGGGTGCTGACATCGATATGCATGCCAGCGCCAGGTTTGACCACGTTGACCACGACCAGGCCGATGATCAGGGCAATGGTCGAGACGATTTCGAAGTAGAGCAGTGCATAGCCACCGGTCTTGCCCACCGACTTCATGTTCTGCATGCCAGCGATACCGCTGACCACGGTGCAGAAGATGATTGGGGCGATGACCATTTTGATCAGTTTGACGAACCCGTCGCCCAGCGGTTTCAGGGCTACGCCGGTTTCAGGGTAGTAGTGGCCCAGCAGGATACCGATGGTGATCGCTACTAACACCTGGATATACAGCGATTTGTACAGTGGCTGACGCGTCGTCATGGCTAATTCCTCAAGGGTACCGAGCTCATCCTTCCCAGGATGCGAGGGGTACCTAAAGCGCGAACCCTCCTGCACTGGAGGGATTTGTTGTGTCGAGCTGCCTGGCAGAACTCTGTCAGGTCAATAGCAAGCCCGATGCCAAAATGCGCTTTAGCGGTGCAAACCCAGCATTTACGGGGTTCGATGCACAATGAGGTTGCAAATGGGTCAAGCGGATTGGCGGATTCCCGCCCGACATCTTTTGCAAAAGCATAAGGATGGCGGTAATCCGCCCAGGGGGGATGACGACTCAGTCCAGATTGAAGCGAATACGAAATGCCGCGCCGCCCAGTAGTGAATCATCGAGGGTCAGGCTAGCGTCGTAGCTTTCGATGATGTCCTTGACCACCGCAAGCCCGATGCCCTGCCCCGGGTTCTGCCGATCCAGGCGTTCGCCACGCTGCAGGATGCGTTCGCGCTGGTCGTGGGGTACGCCTGGACCGTCGTCCTCGACACACAGTTCGATCTGCGATGGCCCGCTGCGCAGGCTGATATGGACCTGGCTCAGGCACAGACGGTAGGCGTTTTCCAGGAGGTTGCCGAGCAGTTCGAGCAAGGCGCCCTGCTCCATGGGCACCAAAGCATGCTCGGGGACGTCCAGGCTGATCCTGACCTGCTTGTCGCGGTAGACCTTGGCCAGGGTGCTGCACAGGCTTTCGAGCAACGGCTGCAAGGCCACCTGGTGACGCACCAGACCACTCTTGCGCAGGCTGGCACGTTGCAGCTGGTAGTCGATCTGCTGGCTCATGCGCTCGATCTGGCTTTGCAGTATCCGCGCCTGCTCACGATCTTCACGGCGCTGCCCCATGCTTTCACTGACCCCTTGCAGCACGGCCAACGGGGTTTTCAGGCTATGGGCCAGGTCACCCAGCGAATCGCGGTAGCGTTGACGCTGCTCACGCTCACTGCGCAGCAGGCGGTTCAGCGAGCCGGTCAGGCGCAGCAACTCACGGGGATGTTCAGCACTGAGCCCGTCACGGGCACCGGACTCGACATCATCCAGCTCATGACTTAACTGACGCAGTGAGCGCAGTCCCCAGGTCAAGCCGGCCCAGAGCAGCACCAGCAAGGCCAGCAACGCCGCGCCAAAACCCAGGTACAGACGTTCGCGCAGGCCGTCGAGGGTATGCTGGTACTCGCGCACCGGCTGCAGGGCGACAATGCTGAAGGCCGCCGTCTTGCCGCCAAGTAGCTTGACCTCAACGTCATAGACAAAAAACTCCTCGCCATCGGCCTGGCGAATCCGCGCGAACTCGTTGCCACGTCCGTCATACCGCGGGGTGTAGTTGATGTTTTCATCGGCAGTAGCCCGCGACCGCCAGACCAGATTGCCCTGGCGATCGTAGATGTAGCCGAGCAGGCGGCTGTCGGGCAGATTGTATTTTTCGTCGGGCAGCAACGCCGGCATCTGCAACTGGTTGTGCTCGATGCGCGCGGCTGAAATCAAGGTGGTGACGTCCGAGGCCAGGCGCTTTTCGATCGATTCCTGCAAGGCCAGGCTGAAGGCCTTCTGCAAGGCCGGCAACAGACCAAGCATGAACAACAGGGCCAGCAGCGCCGCTGCCAGCATCAGCCGCAGGCGTAGCGAACGAATCATCGGCAGCGCTCGGTAAACAGATAGCCTAACCCGCGCACTGTATCGATAGGTTTGAAGCCGTTACTGCCTTCAAGCTTGCGCCGCAGGCGACCGACCAACACCTCGATCACATTCGGATCGCGCTCGTCGTCATCGGGGTAGAGCTGCTCCATCAGACGGTCCTTGGCCACCACCTGCTGGTGATGGCGCATCAGGTACTCAAGAATGCGGTATTCATAGGCGGTCAGCGCCAGCGGCTGATCGTCGAGGGTTGCCTGCTTGCGGTTCAGGTCCAGCAGCAACGGCCCCGCGGCAATGGTCGACTGAACAAAGCCACTGGAACGGCGCAATAGGGCATTGAGGCGTGCCTCCAGCTCTTCGAACTGGAAAGGTTTGACCACATAGTCGTCAGCCCCGGCCGCCAGGCCTTCGACCTTATCCTGCCAGTTGCCCCGTGCGGTGAGGATCAGAATGGGAAAGCTCTTGCCCTGGGAGCGCAATTGCCGAATCAGGTCCAGCCCGCTCATGCCTGGCAGGCCCAGGTCGATCACCGCCAGGTCATGGTTGAACTGCTCGGCCTGATACAAGGCCTCCTCGGCGTTGGGCACCGCTTCAACCACGTGCCCGCTCTCGGTCAAGCGGCTGTGCAAGTGATGACGCAACAGTGCTTCATCCTCAACCACCAGCAGTTTCATAGGTTCCCCCTGCCCATGCCGAAGATCGTGACTCCGGCGAAATACCAACCCCATGCAGCATAACAGCGAACCGGCCATGCACCTGCTGGCCGGCTCGAACATCCTCATGGGGGAGTCAGAATGCGTAGTTGGCCGAAAGGTAGGTCTGCGCGCTGCTGTCCAGGCGCAGGGTGCCGACTTTCGGACCGCCATGCTCGGCAAGCTCGGTACTGGCATTGCTGCGCAGGTAACGGTAGCCCAGTTCGACCGAGGCGTTGTCGGTTACCTGTTGCAGCAGGCCGGCTTGCAGGCCGATGGCATAACCGGTGTCGGTGTCGCGGCTGTAACCGGACGACTCCTGGCTGAGCTTGGTCAGGCCGGCGCTGGCACCACCGAACAGCTTGGTGCTGTTGCCCAGCGGGTAGAACACGTCGTAGCTGCCCAGCAGGTTTTCCTGACGCATCTTCAGGCCGCTATGGTCGTTGGATACGTTGTCATAGGTGAGGTAGTAGCGGCGCTGGTCGTTCATCTGGCCGACGCGCACGCCCCAGGTACCGTCCTTGCTGATGATGCCGTCGGTGTTCAGGTGATCGGTGTTGCTGCTCAGCAAGCCGGATTTTTTGATCTTGTCGCTGGTCTGGCCGTAGGTGACACCGGCGAAGGTAGTGTCGGCGGCCTGGACTGCAGCACTGGCGCCGAAAAAGGCTACGGCGAGGAACAGGGTATTGAGCGCTTTCATAAGGGTTACTCCTGGCGATGTGCCGTTTGGGTGTTGAAGCTAGAGTAAGCAAAGCGTCCTGAACGGCTGCTGAACCCTGCCTGAACCTAGGCTGAACAGCCCGCGGTCACTGGAAAGCCCCGCACGCCCACGGCACAATACCGACCATGAACCGACTCCCCTCCTGCTGCGCCCCACTGCTGCATCACTGGCCCCTACCCCACCCGGTCGCCGGTGCAGTACTGGTCAGTTGTCCCTTCGATCCTGCGCTGCTGGCCAGCGATGACTTCCTCCGTGCTGGCATCGAGCAGACACCCAACCTGCAACGCTCGGTGGCCAAGCGCCAAGCCGAGTACCTGGCTGGACGGGTATGTGCCCGGGCGGCTTTGCAGCGCCTGGATGGTCGCGAGTACATACCTGGCACCCACGAGGACCGCTCGCCGATCTGGCCGACCGGCATCAGCGGTTCGATCACCCACGGCAAAGGCTGGGCTGCCGCCGTGGTGGCGCGCAGCAGCGACTGCCAGGGGCTGGGGCTGGACCAGGAAAGCCTGCTCAGTGACGAACGTGCCGAACGCCTGGCCCGGGAGATCCTCACCGAGGCCGAGCTGCACAGGATGGACGCCAGTCAGACGGGCTTGACCGTCACCCTGAGCTTTTCCCTCAAGGAAAGCCTGTTCAAGGCCCTCTACCCTCTCGTGCAACAGCGCTTCTACTTCGAGCACGCCGAAGTGCTGGAGTGGTCAAGCGACGGCCAGGCCCGCCTGCGCCTGCTGACCGACCTGTCGGCGCAGTGGCATAAAGGAAAGGAGCTGGAGGGGCAGTTCAGCGTGCAGGATGACCAGGTGCTGAGCCTGGTCAGCGTCTGAGGTTCAAGCCAGCAATGGGCAGTGCTCGCAGTGTCCGACCCAGTCCACCTTGTAGCTCAGGCAACAGGTACGCCGACGGCGTTTGCCCGCCGCATCGAAACTGACGGCGGCATACAGTGGGCTGTCGGGTGACGTGAGCAAGCGGCTCAAGCCGCTGCCATCACCTTCGCGGCGTTGCAGCGCTTGATCCAGGCAATCCCCGGCATTGCCCCAGAGCACCGCCGGCGCTACCGCCCCCAATGCAGCCAGACGCACCAGCAGCGGTTGCAGGTGATGTTCCAGCATCGCCTCGAGCCCTTCACAGCACGCGCCCCGCCCTCCCAGGGCAAGCGGCAGGCCGCGGCTATCCAGGGTCACGTCGGTGGCGCCGAACACTGGCAGCAGGGTACCGCCAAGCAGCGACTGCCAGACCACTGCGAAGTAGTATTTGGACCACTGCGACACCAGCACCGGGCGCTGCGCTGGCATCAGTTCGGGGCCATACAGGTCAAGCAGCAAGGCCTCGAAACGGGCCGGTTCCAGCACCTTTTCCAGGGACAGCGAAGCACTCATGCCGTGCCCTGGCTGCGCGGCCAGCTCAGGCTGAAACGCGCGCCGCCCAGGTGCTCGCTGTGCCCGACCGACGCTCGTCCGTTATGCCAATAGATGATCCGGCGCACAATCGACAAGCCCAGGCCATGACCACCGGAAGCGCGGGTTCGGCTGTCATCCAGGCGGGTGAAGGGGGTGAAGATACGGTCCCAGACACTTTCCGGTATGCCCGGGCCGTCATCCTCAACATCGATCCGGCAACGCTGCAGTCCCAGCTGATAACTGAGGCTGACCTGCGATTCAGCATGGCGCATGGCATTGCTCACCAGGTTCTGCAAGGCCCGGTGCAGGTAGCGCGGTTCGGCTTCCACCCAGGCCCCTTGCCCATCCGGGCCTTGTTCCTCGCCCTGGCATGGTCCGCGCACGACCCTGACGTCGCTGCGCAATGGCGCAAGTTCAGCGATCACCTGATCCAGCAAGGCATCCAGGTCGACCCGCTGAAAATGCAAGGCCGGTGCGCCCTGCTCAAGGCGGGCGTAAGTGAGCATCTCGTCGACCAGCTTGTCCAGGTCCTGGATATCGCCATCCATGCCGCTCAAGTACTTTTCCCGGGCCTGGTCGTCCCGCGCACTGGCGATCATTTCCAGGCCGAAGCGCAGTCGCGCCACCGGCGTACGCAATTCATGGGAAACGGCGCGCACCAATTCACGCTGAATGGTCAGCGAGCGCTGCAGGTGTTCAGCCATGCCATTGAAGGCTGCGGCCAGGCGTCCGACTGAGTCGGCATCATCGGCGGCCACGCGGGTTTCCAGGCTACCCTGGGCAATGCGCGTGGCGGCGGCTTCAAGGTCGGACAGACGCCGCTCCAGCTGACGCACCAACAAATAGACGATCAGGCCGATCAGGCACAGGCCGAGCACGGCAATCAGCGCCAGCAGCTGTGGCGGATAGGGATTCATCTGGTATAGCGGGCCGATCTCCAGCACCCAGGGCGTGCCGACCATGCCGGCAACCACGCGGATCGAGTCGCCATCCTTGCCCAGGGCCATCACCGTGTCACCTTCATCGACACGTCGGCGCTGGTCCTCGTCCATGTCGGTCTGCTCCAGGCGTCGCAGGCTCAGGTCGAAACCGAAGCCCTTGTTTTGCTTGAGCTCGGCCAGGCGCCGAGGCTGTTCGCCGATCGGGTAGCGCACCAGCTCATCGGCCAGCAGGTAAATCGTCGCCCGTGCCAGTTGCTCGCTGATCTGCTCAACCACGCCGACCAACAGCAGATCCTCAGTACCGACCTGGCGCATGACCTTGGCCGCATGCGGACCGGTCTTCTCCACCAGTACCTGACCACGCTGCAACTGGCTGCGTTGGCCACTATCGATGCCGGCCACCGCCATGGACTGCAGCTTCAGCGGAATGCCCAGCAGCCGCTCCCAGATCAATAATGTGCGCTTGCGCTCAACGTCGCCCTGCGGCACCAGGTTGTCGGCCATCAGGGTAAAGGTGCCGTGGGCCAGGCGCTCGCGGTACTGGCCGGCACGCACCTCGTTGAGCAGGTGCACACTGAGCACCCCAAGCACCGCTACCAGCACCAGGGCGGCGAGCATGCCGCCGTAGATACGCAGGAAAATCGAGTTCATCGCGCCTGGCCCATGGCCTCGGCCGCCTCGCGCACGAACAGGTAGCCTTTGCTGCGGATGGTCTTGATCATCCGCGGGTGCTCGGGGTCGTCACCTATTCTCGGGCGAATCCTGGAAATTCGCACATCAATGGAGCGGTCCTGGCCGTCATACCCCACCCCGCGCAGCGAAGTGAAGATCTCCTCACGGGACAAGATACGCCCGGCGTTGCTGACCAACAGCCAGAGCAAGTCAAATTCAGCGCTGGTCAGCTCGATACCCTCATCCCGCAGCCAGGCCTCACGCAGGCTGTTATCCACCCGCAATGGCCCGAACTGCAGGCACTGCGCAGGCTCGTTTTGAGCAGCGGGCTCACTGCGTCGCAGCAACGCAGTGATCCGCGCCAGCAACAGGCGTGGGCGCACCGGCTTGCACACATAGTCATCGGCGCCCAGGTCCAAGCCCTGGACCTGGTCCAGGTCATCGCTGCGGGCGGTAAGCATGAGGATCGGGCCGGCAAATTGCTTGCGAACCTTGCGGCAGATGCTCAGGCCGTCTTCGCCGGGCAGCATCAGGTCGAGAATCACCAGGTCCGGCTGCTCGGCGATAATCCGCGCCGCCGCCTTGGCACCATCACCTTCGACCTCGACGTCGAAGCCGTTGGCCTGCAGGTATTCACGGGTCAGGTCGGCCAAACGCTGGTCATCCTCGACGATCAATACCTGACTGCGCTGCTGCTCCACGGCTCACCTCGACGGCTTGTTGTTATAAAGAGTGCCCTTGGGACTGCTTCACCAAAAGGCAACATCGGCCCCGGATACTACGTCGCGCACCGACGCCTGCCAACCGTCGCCACGAGCGGCAATAAACCACGGGGCCGATTGCTCGGAAGGCGATCGATTTGTGCTAGGGTGCGCGCCCGAAAATATCTACCTGGATAATGGCAGTCAGTGAAAAAAAGGGTGACAGACGGTCATCTTGCGCTAAGACGCGGCCTACAAGGCGTTAGCCAAAATCACTCACAAACTACGCACAAGTTATCCACAGCGCACGACCTTGCAATACCCCCAATACCGCATTATCTTGTATCCCTATCGAAACAAAACACTACATCTTGGGGTTTGAAGTAAATCCCAAGCACAAGTCAAGCAAAGAACTCAAGCCTTGGTGCAGTGGTTTTTTTGCTTGAACTTTAGAAGCATTCAGCAGCCAAACCGCTCCGGCGCAGGCGTCCGTTGCAAACCCTCGGAGGGTGTTGTTTCGGGTACGGGTGTTGCAAGCCATAGGCACACCTGACAGCAACAGTTTTGAGTCGTGGATTCAGAACCTTTGACTTCGGCCAGGGAGCGGCAAGTAATTGCCCCTTATTCCTGATCTGTCCCGAAGTGAGTATGCCCGACCTGTTCGGCATGCTGGAGCGTCGCGCTCCCGTGTGCCATCAGGGTCGGTTGTTGGGCTTTCGGACGGAACGGCTGGCGCCCACAAGGCGCCTAATCAAACATAGAGAACGTGGAGACACCCATGCAAACCGACACAACTCGCGAGAACCCGCAGGCCAAGGCGCCGCAGGCCGCCGATTCGAACCTGGATCTGGCTGCTACCGCCCCTGGCCAACTGCGCGTGATCAAGCGCAATGGCACTGTCGTCGCCTACACCGACGACAAGATCACCGTGGCCATCACCAAGGCGTTCCTCGCAGTTGAAGGCGGCACCGCCGCTGCCTCGTCGCGTATCCACGACACCGTTGCCCGTCTGACCGAACAGGTTACCGCGACCTTCAAGCGTCGCATGCCATCGGGCGGCACCATCCACATCGAAGAGATCCAGGACCAGGTCGAACTGGCCCTGATGCGTGCCGGCGAGCAGAAAGTTGCCCGCGACTACGTGATCTACCGCGACCAGCGCGCCAAAGAACGTGCTACCCGTGTCCACGCCGAAGACGCCAGCGTGCAGCCGCACCCGAGCATCCGCATCACCCTGGCCGACGGCAGCCTCGCACCACTGGACATGAACCGCCTGAACACCATCATCAGCGAGGCCTGCGAAGGCCTGGCCGAAGTCGATGGCGAGCTGATCCAGCGCGAAACCCTGAAGAACCTCTACGACGGCGTGGCCATCAAGGACGTCAACACCGCCCTGGTGATGACCGCCCGTACCCTGGTTGAACGCGAGCCGAACTACTCGTTCGTGACCGCCCGCCTGCTGATGGACACTCTGCGTGCCGAAGGCCTGGGCTTCCTCGGCGTGGCCGAAAGCGCCACGCACCACGAAATGGCCGAGCTGTACGCCAAGGCCCTGCCGGCCTACGTTGCCAAGGGCGTCGAGTTCGAACTGCTCAACCCTGCCCTGGCCGACTTCGACCTGGAAAAACTGGGCAAGGCAATCAATCACGAGCGCGACCAGCAATTCACCTACCTGGGCCTGCAAACCCTCTACGACCGCTACTTCATCCACAAGGATGGCGTGCGCTTCGAGCTGCCTCAGGTATTCTTCATGCGCGTGGCCATGGGCCTGGCGCTGGAAGAGAAAAACAAAGAAGCCCGTGCGATCGAGTTCTACAACCTGTTGTCGTCCTTCGACTACATGGCCTCGACCCCGACGCTGTTCAACGCCGGTACCCTGCGTCCTCAACTGTCGAGCTGCTACTTGACCACCGTGCCGGACGACCTGTCGGGCATCTACCATGCGATCCACGACAACGCCATGCTGTCGAAATTCGCCGGTGGCCTGGGCAACGACTGGACCCCTGTGCGTGCACTGGGCTCCTACATCAAGGGCACCAACGGTAAATCCCAGGGCGTCGTACCTTTCCTGAAAGTGGTCAACGACACCGCCGTAGCGGTCAACCAGGGCGGCAAGCGCAAAGGCGCTGTCTGTGCCTACCTGGAAACCTGGCACCTGGACATCGAAGAGTTCATCGAGCTGCGCAAGAACACCGGTGATGATCGTCGTCGTACCCACGACATGAACACCGCCAACTGGATCCCTGACCTGTTCATGAAGCGCGTCTTCGATGACGGCAAGTGGACCCTGTTCTCGCCGAACGAAGTACCTGATCTGCACGACCTGACCGGCAAGGCCTTCGAAGAGCGCTACGAGTACTACGAAGCCCTGACCGAGTACAACAAGATCAAGGTGTTCAAGACCATCCAGGCCAAAGACCTGTGGCGCAAGATGCTCTCGATGCTGTTCGAGACCGGCCACCCATGGCTGACCTTCAAGGATCCGTGCAACCTGCGTAGCCCGCAGCAGCACGTGGGCGTGGTGCACAGCTCGAACCTGTGCACCGAGATCACCCTGAACACCAACAAGGACGAGATCGCGGTCTGCAACCTGGGCTCGATCAACCTGCCGAACCACATTGTCAACGGCAAGCTGGACACCGCTAAGCTGCAACGCACGGTGAACACTGCTGTGCGCATGCTCGACAACGTGATCGACATCAACTACTACTCGGTGCCACAAGCGCGTAACTCGAACTTCAAGCACCGTCCGGTGGGCCTGGGCATCATGGGCTTCCAGGACGCGCTGTACCTGCAGCACATCCCATACGGCTCCGACGCTGCTGTCGAGTTCGCCGACAAGTCGATGGAAGCGGTCAGCTACTTCGCCATCCAGGCTTCCTGTGACTTGGCTGACGAGCGTGGCGCCTACGAGACCTTCCAGGGTTCGCTGTGGTCCAAAGGTATCCTGCCGCTGGACTCGCAACAGATCCTGATCGAAGCCCGTGGCCAGAAGTACATCGACGTCGACCTGAACGAGACCCTGGACTGGGCACCGGTCCGTGCTCGTGTACAGAAAGGTATTCGTAACTCGAACATCATGGCCATCGCGCCGACCGCGACCATCGCCAACATCACCGGCGTATCGCAGTCCATCGAGCCGACTTACCAGAACCTGTACGTGAAATCGAACCTCTCGGGCGAATTCACCGTGATCAACCCGTACCTGGTTCACGACCTCAAGGCTCGTGGCCTGTGGGACTCGGTCATGATCAACGACCTGAAGTACTACGACGGTTCGGTGCAGCAGATCGAGCGTATCCCGCAGGAACTCAAAGACCTGTACGCCACCGCATTCGAAGTGGAAACCAAGTGGATCGTCGACGCCGCCAGCCGCCGTCAGAAGTGGATCGACCAGGCCCAGTCGCTGAACCTGTACATCGCCGGCGCTTCGGGCAAGAAGCTCGACGTGACCTACCGCATGGCCTGGTACCGTGGTCTGAAAACCACCTACTACCTCCGTGCCCTGGCCGCGACCAGCACCGAGAAGTCGACCATCAACACCGGCAAGCTCAACGCTGTGTCCAGCGGTGGCGACAGCGCACCGATCCAGGCTGCCGGTCCCGCGCCAGTGCCTAAAGCTTGCGCCATCGACGAGCCGGATTGCGAAGCCTGCCAGTAAGTCCTGAAAGCACTGTGGGAGCGGGCTTGCCCCGCGATAGGGTCACAGCCCGCCCCTCCCACAGCGCCAGACAAAAAGGTCAGGGACAACCCTGACCTCCTCCGAGGAGCCCCGCTCCCGGTAGCATTCCAAGTTTTTGCGTGCACAGCAGTACCCGCAAGCAACGCAACCAAGATCCACCGGCCATACTGAATATGGCCCTCAAGCAGGAGACCCACCATGCTGAGCTGGGACGAATTCGATAAAGACGAAGGCGAAGAAGCCGCCAAAGGTGCAACCGCCACTCAAGCCGCTGCCGCAGGCATCGACAAGCTTGATAACGCTGGCGGTGTTGCCGCCCTGGAAGCCCGCGCCGTAACCGCCGATGATTCGGACGCCGTCAAGCGTGCCAAGGCTGCCCTGGACCAACTCGACATCGCCGAAGGCCTGGCTGAGCTGGAAGGCTCCGCTGCCCGTGTCGCGGTTGACGAAAAGCGCATGATCAACTGCCGCGCCGACCTCAACCAGCTGGTGCCTTTCAAGTACGACTGGGCCTGGCAGAAATACCTGGACGGTTGCGCCAACCACTGGATGCCGCAAGAGGTCAACATGACCGCGGACATCGCATTGTGGAAAAACCCGGAAGGCCTGACCGACGACGAGCGTCGCATCGTCATGCGCAACCTGGGCTTCTTCTCCACCGCCGACTCCCTGGTTGCCAACAACCTGGCCCTGGCCGTGTACCGCCTGATCACCAACCCGGAATGCCGCCAGTACATCCTGCGCCAGGCGTTCGAAGAGGCGATCCACACCCACGCCTACCAGTACTGCATCGAATCGCTGGGCATGGATGAAGGCGAGATCTTCAACATGTACCACGAGATCCCGTCGGTCGCGAAAAAAGCCGCCTGGGGCCTGAGCTACACCCGCGCGATCTCCGACCCCGAGTTCAACACCGGCACCGTCGAGACCGACAAAGAGCTGCTGCGCAACCTGATCGCCTACTACTGCGTGCTGGAAGGCATCTTCTTCTACTGCGGCTTCACCCAGATCCTGTCCATGGGCCGTCGCAACAAGATGACCGGCGTTGCCGAGCAGTTCCAGTACATCCTGCGTGACGAGTCCATGCACCTGAACTTCGGTATCGACGTGATCAACCAGATCAAGATCGAAAACCCGCACCTGTGGGATGCCGAAATGAAAGAAGAAGCCTCGCAGATGATCCTGCAGGGCACCCAACTGGAAATCGAATACGCACGCGACACCATGCCGCGCGGCGTACTGGGCATGAACGCGGCGATGATGGAGGACTACCTCAAGTTCATCGCCAACCGTCGCCTGTCGCAGATCGGCCTGAAAGAAGAGTACCCAGGGACCACCAACCCGTTCCCATGGATGAGCGAGATCATGGACTTGAAGAAAGAGAAGAACTTCTTTGAGACTCGGGTTATTGAGTATCAGACGGGTGGGGCGTTGAGCTGGGATTGATTCCTCGCTCTTGTTCTGCAAAAGGCTGCCGCAAGGTGGCCTTTTTTGTGCCTGCGTATTCGCGCTAGATTGAACAGTGTGGCGCCTACACAGTGTTGGCTTGGTCTACTGTTTTACGCTGGAGGTTTCGGTTTTCTGAACCTGTGCGTCAGGGGTAGCAAGGAGCATTGCATGAACGATAGTCCGCCCACCCGGACCGGCTGGCGACGCTGGCTGCCCGGGTTGCTGGTCCTGCGCTCGTACCAGGTGGGCGATCTGCCGAGAGACTTGCTCGCCGGCCTGGTGCTGACCACCATGCTGGTGCCGGTGGGTATTGCCTATGCCGAAGCCTCGGGCGTGTCGGGTATCTTTGGACTGTACGCCAGTATCGTGCCGCTGCTGGTCTATGCCCTGTTCGGACCGAGTCGCATCCTGGTGCTTGGGCCAGACTCGGCGCTGGCCGCAATCATTCTTGCCGTGGTGCTGCCATTGTCCGCTGGCGACCCCATGCGCGCCATTGCCCTGGCCAGCGCCATGGCCCTGGTGTCTGGGCTGGTGTGTATTGGCGCGGGCCTGCTGCGTCTGGGCTTCGTCACTGAGCTGCTGTCCAAGCCCATTCGCTACGGCTACATGAACGGTATCGCCTTCACGGTACTGATCAGCCAGATGCCCAAGTTGTTCGACATCTCTGTGCAGAGCACCGGGCCCCTGGGCGATGTCATGGAGCTCGCCCGGGCGCTGCTGGCAGGCCAGGCCAATTGGGTCGGCTTCGCCATCGGTGCCGGGACCCTGGCCCTGATCCTTGTGCTCGAGCGCTTCAAGCGCGTGCCAGGCATCCTCATCGGCGTAGCCGCTGCAACTCTGGTGGTGGGCAGTCTTGGCCTCGACGCCAGTCACGGCATCAAGGTGCTGGGCGCTATGCCACAAGGGTTACCCAGCTTCGTGGTGCCCTGGCTGCGGGCCGAAGACCTGATCACGGTGCTGGTTGGTGGCTTCGCTGTCGCCCTGGTGTCCTTCGCTGACACTAGCGTGCTGTCCCGTACTTACGCGGCCAAGATCCGTACCCCTGTCGATCCAAACCAGGAAATGGTCGGTCTGGGGGTCGCCAATCTGGCAACAGGACTGTTCCAGGGTTTTCCCGTCAGTAGCAGCGCTTCTCGTACGCCGGTTGCCGAGGCAGCGGGGTCGCGTACTCAACTCACCGGCGTGTTCGCTGCCGTGGGAGTGGCGCTGTTGCTGCTGTTCGCCCCCAAGCTGTTACAACACCTGCCTAACAGTGCCCTTGCTGCTGTGGTGATCGTGGCCGCCATTGGCTTGTTCGAGGTCAAGGACCTGAAGCGGATCTACCGTATCCAGCGCTGGGAGTGCTGGCTGTCGATTACCTGCTTTGTTGGCGTCGTGGTACTTGGTGCCGTCCCCGGCATCGGTCTGGCGGTCGTCCTCGCTGTGATCGAGTTTCTCTGGGATGGCTGGCGCCCACATTACACGGTGCTCGGCCGCGTTGACGGGGTCCGCGGCTATCACGACATCTCCCGCTATCCCAGAGCCCGCCTGGTGCCCGGGCTGGTACTGTTTCGCTGGGATGCACCGCTATTCTTTGCCAATGCCGAGTTCTTCCAGAAGTGTGTGATGGAGGCTGTCGCCAAGTCTACGACCGAGGTGCGCCGGGTTGTTGTGGCTGCAGAACCGGTCACCAGTGTGGACGTTACCTCGGCGGACATGCTGGTGGAGCTGGAACAGTCTCTGCGTGCGGCAAACATCGAGCTGCGCTTTGCCGAAATGAAAGACCCGGTCAAGGACAAACTTCAACGCCTTGAAGTGTTGGACCATATTGGCCGTGATATTTTCCAGCCAACGGTTGGCGCTGCCGTGGATGCCTATCTTGAAGAACACGGAGTGGACTGGACACCTTAGGCAACCGACCATGGAGGTTAGCGCCGCATCCAGCGCCAACCTATGCGAAAATACCCGCGCTTTTGTTCATATGTGTGGAGATGTACAGTTTTGGTAATGCACTACTCAATCAGCAGCGATTCGGTCGCTTGCGGTCGCAATGGCAATAACCTCAGCAGCACTTCTGAAGCCGACAAGGTCGATTGCAAGTCGTGCCAGCGCTCGCTGGTCAAGGCTGATGCCGCCCCGGTCAAGAAGGCCACTCCATCGTTGGCAGAACTGCGCAAGCAGCGCCAAGCCAGCCAGGTGAACGCAGCCCCGTTCTGCTTCAAGGCCAACTGGCGTGTACGCCTGGCTGCGCAGGCTGATCGCTGCCGCTTGCCTCGCGGTGTAGCACCACAGGCTTTCGTTTAAGCCTACGCAAGCCCAAGACCACCCTGCGGGGTGGTTTTTTTTTGGCCTATGCTTCACCTGCCTGGATTGAGGCTCCTACAGGTTCAGCGGCCACAAAGACAAAACCCCTACCTGCATGCGCAGATAGGGGTTTCGGAATTTAATCTTGACGATGACCTACTCTCACATGGGGAAACCCCACACTACCATCGGCGATGCATCGTTTCACTACTGAGT
>NZ_JBOICA010000068.1:0-16616 GCF_050739775.1 Pseudomonas sp. | reverse complement strand
GTCCTGGGTGCCCGAAAAATGATGCAACTGATGGGCTGAAAGGCCTTTTACAGCACAAAAACAAACGCCCCGAACAAGTCGGGGCGTTTGGCTTAAGGCCTGTCAGCGTGTTTTCACACAGTCTGTTTGGCTTCCTTTTTTTGCTTTCAGTCTGGCTGTGTACTGCGCTCTGCATTCCAATGGCGGAACAACGGCTCGGCCAAGAACAGCACGAACAGCAGTCGCATCACTTGCAGCGCCGTCACCAGGGGTACTGATAGTTGCAGCGTCTCGGCCGTCAGGCTCATCTCGGCGATACCGCCCGGCATCATGCCCAGGGTCAAGGAGCGCAGGTCCAGCTGGGTCAGGTGGCTCAAGGTCCAGGCGGCAGCGGCGGCAATCAGCATGCTCAAGGCGGTGGCAATCAAGGTGCGGCCGAGGAAGGACGGCGCCCGGCGAAAGAACGCTCGATTGAAATGACAGCCCAGGCCGCTGCCGATCAGCCATTGGCCGATCTGGCTGGCGCCATCGGGCAGGGCGATTTGCAAGTCGGCGCCGACGCTGGCAAGCGCCGCGACCAACAACGGGCCGAGCAGCCAAGGGTTGGGTTGCTTGAGTCGTTGCCAAACCAACGCCAGCAAGGCGCCCAACGGGCAGATCAGCGCCAGCCAAGCCCAGCTGACACTGCCGGCATGGGTGATTGCCACGCCGTCACCGAGCAGGTACTTGAACAGCGCCGGCACGCACAGCACGATTGCCAGCACCCGTAAACTCTGCGCGGCAGCGACCCGGCTGAGTACCGCACCATTGCGCGCACCGAGATTGACCATTTCCCCGGAACCACCCGGCATGCTGGAAAAGAACGCTGTCGCGCGGTCTTCACCGGTGTGGCGCAATAACCAGATACCGGCAACACTGGAGACGCTGGTGATCAATGCGCCGCAGAAGATCAGGCCGAAATTGCTCGCCACCTGCTCGACCACGGCCGGGGTGAAGTGCAGGCCGATGCCGATGCTGATGATCCACTGACCACATTTGCGCCCGCCGGGAATTTCGCTCAGTTGCCAGGGCGTCAGGCAGCGCACCAGGATGATCGCCAGCAGCGAGCCGACCATCCACGGCAGCGGCCAGCCGACCTGGCTGGCGAGAAACCCGCCTGCCAGGCCGACCAGGCCCGTGGCCCAATACAGCTTCAATGGTCCATCAGACATCGGCCAGGGCACGTCGCTGGAGGCTACGCTTGCGCCAGGTGCGCAGCAGCGGCAGGAGCATCATGGCGATGGTCAGGCCCCAGACGCTCATGCTGATCGGGCTGGACCAGAGGATGTCCAGGGCGCCGTCGGAGATCGACAGCGCGCGACGCAGGTTCTGCTCCATCAGCCCGCCAAGGATGAAACCGAGCAGGATCGGCGACAGCGGGAAGTCCAGCTTGCGCAGGATGTAGCCGAAGATGCCGATGCCGATCATCAGGAACAGGTCGAAGGTGGTGGCATGCACGGCGTAGACGCCGATCGCGGTGATGATCGCGATCATCGGCACCAGCGCCCAGTTTGGCACGGCGAGGATGCGGGTGAAGACGCGGATCATCGGGATGTTGAGGATCACCAGCATGACGTTGGCGATGAACAACGAGGCAATCAGGCCCCAGACGATTTCCGGTTGCTGTTCGAACAGCATCGGACCCGGGGTGATGTTGTACAGCGACAGGGCGCCGATCATTACCGCAGTGGTACCCGACCCCGGCACACCCAGGGTCAGCATCGGCACCAGCGCTCCGCAGGCTTCGGCACCGATGGCGGTTTCTGGCGCTGCGAGGCCGCGTTTGTCGCCCTGGCCGAATTTGCCGCTGGGGCCGGCGATGCGTTTTTCGGTCATGTAGGCCACGGCGCTGGCCAGGGTTGCACCGGCGCCGGGCAGCACGCCCATGATGAACCCGAGCACGCCGCAGCGGATGTTGACCACGAAGACCGAGGCGGCTTCCTTGAAATTGAACATCATGCGCCCGCTGGCTTTCACCGCTGCGTGGCCGTGATGGGTCTTTTCCAGCAGCAGGAGGATTTCGCTGATGGAGAACAGGCCCAGCACCAGCACCACGAACTGGATGCCGTCGGCCAGGTGCACGCTGTCGCCGGTGAAACGGTATACGCCGCTGTTGGCGTCGATACCGACGCTGGAGAGGAACAGGCCGATCAATGCCGCGATGAAGGTCTTGAGCGGGCGGTCACCGGCCATGCCACCCAGGCAGACGATGGCGAACACCATCAGCACGAAGTATTCCGCGGGCCCGAAGGCTATCGCCCATTTCGCTAACAGGGGCGCGAACAGCACCATGCCGCAGGTGGCGATAAAGGCACCGATGAACGAGCTCCAGGCCGACAACGACAGCGCTACACCCGCCAGGCCCTGGCGGGCCATGGGGTAGCCGTCAAGGGTGGTCATGACGGTGGAGGCTTCACCGGGAATGTTGAGCAGGATCGAGCTGATCCGCCCACCGTATTCGCAACCCAGGTATACCGCGGCCAGCAGGATCAGTGCCGATTCCGGTGGCAGGCCGAGGGCGAAGGCGATGGGGATCAGCAAGGCCACGCCGTTGATCGGGCCCAGGCCCGGCAACAGGCCAACGACAGTGCCGATCAGGGTGCCGGCCAGGGCGGTGGCCAGATTGTAGGGGCTCAGGGCGACGCCGAAGCCCAGGCCTAGATAGCCGAGAGTATCCATGTCAATTCTCCAGAACGTCGAGCAGGCCGAGGGGCAGAGGGACATCCATGACCCGGTCGAACAACCAGTACAGGGCGATCGTCATCAGGCCGATGATCACCACGCTGGGCAGCCAGCGCCCACCGTAGAGCCGGGCCATGGGCACACCGATCAGGATGCCGCTGACAATGAAACCGAGCGGTTCGAAGGTGGCGGCGAAGACCAGTAGCAGGCCCACGCACAGACCGATCTTGTTCAGGGTTGCGCGGTCAAGTTCGGGTTCGTCGTTCTTGCGCGCGATTGGCGTAGGACGGAAGGCCAGGTAAAGCAGGCCGATACCCATCAGGCCGAGCATCAGCAAGGGGTAGGCGCGCGGGCCGACCGGTTCGTAGGAAAAAGCAGCCTGGTAGGGCCAGGCCATCACTGCCAGAGCGGCACACAGCGCCAGCAGGAACAGGGCAAAGACGCGTTGCAGGATCATTGGGGAATCCTCTTTTCGCGGGGCGAGCCCGCTCCCACAGCAGGGAACCGTGTGTGGGAGCGGGCTTGCCCCGCGATGCTTCTCGAATGGTTGGGAGATTACTGAATCAGCCCGAATTCCTTGGCCAGGGCCTTGTAGTCAGTCACCTGTTTCTTCACGTAGGTGTCCAGCTCCGCACCGGTCATGGCAAAAGGGAACAATTGGCGCTGGTCACGCAGCTTGGCGAACTCTTCCGAGGCCAGCAGCTTGTCGAACGACGCTTTCCACCAGTCGTACTCTTCATCGGTCACTTTCGGCCCGAGATAGAAGCCGCGCACCACCGGCCAGACGATGTCGTAACCCTGTTCCTTGGCGGTCGGAATGTCCTTCATTTCCGGCTCGTCAATCCGCTTTTCGGCAAACACCGCCAACAGGCGCATGTCACCGCTCTGGATGTGCGGCATGGAGTCGGAGATGTCGGTACTGCCTACCTGGATATGCCCACCCAGCAGCGCCGTGGCAATTTCACCACCGCCTTCGAGGGCGACATAACGCAGGTCTCGCGGGTTGATGCCGGCGGCTTTGGCAATCAGTGCCGTCTGCATCCAGTCCTGGCTGCCAACGGTGCCGCCGGAACCGATAACCACTTTGCTCGGGTCTTTCTTCAGCGCGGCAACCAGGTCATCGAGGGTCTTGTAGGGCGAGTCGCTTTTCACCGCGATGGCGCCATAGCTGGTACCCACTGCTGCCAGCCAGCGCACCGCGTTCTCGTCGAAGCGGCCGAACTTGCCCTGGGCGAGGTTGAGCAGCGAGCCGCTGGACCAGGCCACCAGGGTACCGGCATCGGCCGGACGCTGGGCGACCACGGCGTTGTAGGCGACCGCGCCGACGCCGCCAGGCATGTAGGTCACGCGCATGGGTTTGCTGAGGATCTTCTCGTTGATTAGGGCGCTTTGCACCAGCTTGCAGGTCAGGTCGAAACCACCGCCAGGGGAGGCGGGGGCGATGCATTCAGGGCGTTTGGGTTCGGCTGCCAGGGCTTGCCCGGCAAGCATCAAGCAGGCAGTGGCGAGGGCAATACGGCGCAGTGAAAAGGTCATCGTCTATCTCCGTGAGCATTATTGTTATCGGGGATTACCACAATGCAAGGCTGTAACTCACCAGCAGCCGCACTTCGTCCGCATCGCGGGCGAAGTTGGAACGGAAGGTGGCGTTGCGCAGGCGCACGGCGACGTTTTTCAGGGCGCCACTTTGCACCACATATTTGAACTCGGTGTTGCGTTCCCATTCCTTGCCTTCACCGCCATCGGCCAGGCTGACATTATCGCCGCTGATGTAGCGTGTCATGAAGGTCAGGCCGGGAATTCCCAGTTTGGCGAAGTCATAGTCGTAGCGGGCTTGCCAGGAACGCTCGTCGGCGCCGGCGAAGTCGTTGATCTGCACGAAGTTGACCAGGTACGGGTCGGAGCCGTCGACGTAAGGGAAGGCGGTATCGCCAGACAGGTGTTGGTAACCGGCGCTGAGCTTGTGACCGTTGAGGCCGTAGCTGAGCATGCCGTTGAGCGCGGTGTTGTCGATATTGCCGCCACGGGCCTGGCCCTGGTCGTCGCTGAACGCCATGCGCAGGTCGGCACCAAAGGTGCCGGGACCCCAAGGTTGGGTGGCGAGCATGCCAACGAAGTGTTGGCGATAGACGTCATCGAGCTGAGCCCAGTGGTAGCTGCCGGTAATCTTGTCGGTGAACTTGTAGTCCAGGCCGGCCATGTCGAAATGGTTGCCGGCAACGGTGCCAAGAAAACGGCTGTTCTTGTTGTTGAGGGCAATGTCTTCGTTGTTGGTACTGTCGCGGTCCCGGGCTTTTTCCAGGCGTCCACCGGTGAACGTCAGGTTCTTGATTTCGCCGGAGGTCAGCAGGCCGCCTTCAAAGGTCTGCGGCAGGATGCGGCCGTCGTTGGGCTGCAAGGTTGGCAGTTCCGGGATCAGGGTGCCGACTTTCAGCTCCGTGTCCGAGATTTTTACCTTGCCGGTCAAGCCCAGTTTGGAGTACTCGTCGGCGGCGCGGCCGTCATCGTGTGTTGGCAACAGGCCGGAACCGGTGCGGTCGGGGCTGGAGTCGAGCTTGATACCGAGCATCCCCAGGGCATCAAGGCCAAAGCCTACGGTGCCGTCGGTATAGCCTGACTCGAAGTTGAGCATGAAACCCTGGGCCCACTCGTCACGCTTGGACTGCTGGGCGCTGGTGCCGTCGCGAAAGTCGCGGTTGAAGTACATGTTGCGGGTTTCGAAGGTCGCCTTGCTATCATCGAAGAAAGCGGCCTGGCTCAGTGGGGCAACGCCGGCGAGGGCAAGGGCACTGGCAACGGCGGTCTGGCGGGAAGGCAAACGGCGGATAGGCGCATACGCCTGTGGCTGCGTGGACAGCATCGTCGAGTAACTCCGTTATTGTTCTTATTAGTTCGAACTTCTAGGTTCGGTTGTACGGCAAGCAGAGTGAGCCGTGAGTGGATGCTAGGGGGTGAACCTTTCGCTAACCTTTCAGCAGCTTTTCATTGTCACGAAGGCTTCACAGGCGGGTTGTCGGCTGTACACTCCGCGCCATTGACCGCGACGCGACCGGGGAGAAAACCATGCGTGTGCTGCTCGTCGAAGACCATCTGCAGCTGGCTGAAAGCGTGGCTCAGGCCCTCAAAAGTACTGGCCTTACCGTGGATGTATTGCACGATGGCGTGGCCGCCGACCTGGCCCTGGCCAGCGAGGAATATGCCGTGGTGGTGCTCGATGTGGGCCTGCCGCGCATGGACGGTTTCGAGGTGTTGGCGCGCCTGCGGGCCCGTGGCAAGACGGTGCCGGTACTGATGCTGACCGCCCGCAGTGACGTCAAGGATCGGGTCCACGGCCTGAATCTGGGGGCCGACGACTACCTGGCCAAGCCGTTCGAGCTGACGGAGCTTGAGGCGCGGGTCAAAGCCCTGTTGCGCCGCAGCGTGCTCGGAGGTGAGCGCCAACAACGCTGTGGTCCACTGGTGTACGACCTCGATACCCGACGTTTCACCCTCGGTGACGAACTGTTGACCCTGACCTCCCGCGAGCAGGCTGTGCTCGAAGCCCTGATCGCCCGTCCGGGACGGGTGATGAGCAAGGAGCAACTGGCTGCCCAGGTGTTCGGTCTGGATGAAGAAGCCAGCGCCGATGCCATCGAGATCTATGTCCATCGCCTGCGCAAGAAACTCGACGGCCATGCCGTGGCCATCGTCACCTTCAGGGGGCTCGGCTACCTGCTCGAGCACCGCGATGCGTGACAGCGGCAGCCTGCGCGGGCGTCTGCTGTGGAACCTGGCGTTGTTGCTGGTGGTGTTGATGCTGGCCAGCGGCCTGAGTGCCTACTGGAACGGTCGCGAAGCCGCCGACACCGCTTACGACCGTACCCTGCTGGCCTCGGCACGGACCATTGCCGCAGGCTTGTCCCAGCGGGACGGTACCCTCAGCGCCGATGTGCCCTATGTGGCGCTGGATACCTTTGCCTACGACAGTGCCGGACGTATCTACTACCAGGTCAATGACATTCATCAGCGTCTGATTTCCGGCTACGAAAACTTGCCCGCACCACCGCCGGGCACGCCGCGCACCGATGATTACCCGGCCTTGGCGCGTTTCTACAACGCACGCTACCTGGGGCAGGACGTGCGTGTGGTCAGCTTGCTCAAGGCGGTCACTGAACCGAATATGAACGGCATGGCCGAGATTCGAGTGGCTGAAACCGAAGAGGCGCGGGTGCGCATGGCCCGCAGCCTGATGGCCGATACCCTGTTGCGTCTTGGCATGCTGGCGCTCGGCGCGCTGATGCTGGTGTGGTTTGCGGTCAGCGCTGCGTTGCGTCCGCTGGAGCGCTTGCGCAGTGCCGTGGAAGAGCGTCAGCCCGATGACTTGCGGGCCTTGCCGCTGGTCGAAGTACAGCGCGAATTGAGCCCGTTGGTGCGTGCCTTGAATCATTTCACCGAACGCCTGCGCGGTCAGTTTGAGCGGCAGGCGCAGTTTATCGCCGAGGCCGCCCATGAACTGCGCACGCCCCTGGCGGCGCTCAAGGCCAGGGTCGAACTGGGCCTGCGCTCGAATGAACCACAGGTCTGGCGCGACACGTTGGCGTCTGCGGCCCAGGGCACCGACCGCCTGACTCACCTGGCCAACCAGTTGCTATCCCTGGCACGGGTGGAAAACGGCGCGCGGGCGATTGCCGAAGGCGGCGCGCAGTTACTCGACCTTAGCCAACTGGCACGTGAACTGGGCATGGCCATGGCACCGTTGGCCCACGCCCGCGGCGTGGCACTGGCGCTGGAGGCTGAAACCCCTGTTCATGTCCGTGGCGAGCCGACCTTGCTCAACGAACTGCTCAGCAATCTGGTGGATAATGCCCTGGCCCATACGCCCAAGGGCGGCAATGTGATCTTGCGGGTCTACGCGCCAGGGGTGCTGGAAGTCGAGGACGATGGCCCGGGAATTCCTGAAAATGAGCGCGAACGGGTGTTCGAGCGCTTTTATCGACGTAGCGCTCAGGGGACTGGCCTGGGGCTGGCAATCGTCGGGGAAATCTGCCGCGCCCACCTGGCACAGATCAGCCTTCATGACGGCGAGCGCGGCGGCTTGAAAGTGCGGGTCAGTTTTACCGGTGACTAGCGGAACAGTGCGCGGGCATAGAGCAGGTCGCTGGCGATCAGTTCGGTGCCGGTAGGCAGTCCCAGGTGGCGGTAGGCCGGTAGCGCCGCCAGTGGTCGCGACTTGCCGGTGGCAGGGCTCAGGGCCCGGGCGATCTGGACGATGTCCACGTAGTCGACCCGATCGCTGTCGCGGTCCAGGTCCAGGACTTGCCCGGGCAACCTGACCAGTTGTTCGGGAAACTCCCAGCTACTGAGGATCTTGTCGCCCAGTTTCGGATGAATCTGGTCGATCACATAGTTCAGGCACACTGGATCGGAGAGCAACTCGTTGTGCTCTTCGGCATAAATCAGGATCGGCAGTACGCCGATCTGGTGAACCAGGCCTGCGAGGGCGCCCTGGTCAGGTTTGAGCTGGGTATAACGCAGACAGAGCTCGTAACTGATACCTGCCACTTCCAGGCTGGTTGCCCAGGTATCGCGCATTTTCTTTTCCACTACCTCCGAGCGGGCGTGGAAGATCTGCTCTATCACCAGGCCGATTGCCAGGTTGCAGCTGTAGTTGATGCCAAGGCGGGTGATAGCGGTCTGCAGGTCAGTGACCTCGACCGTGGCACGCAACAGTGGGCTGTTCACCACCTTGATCAGGCGTGCTGACAGGGCGGCGTCGCGGCCGATGACCTTGCTCAGGGCGCTGACACTGATCTCACTGTCTTCGGCGGCCTCGCGGATGCTCAAGGCGACCTCTGGCAAGGTTGGCAGCACCAGGTCATCGTTGTCGATGGCGGCCAGTAGTTGGGCCTGGATCATCTCGGCCATCTTGTTCATGGGGATTCTCTACCGCAATTGAAGAGTGCCCAGCCCCAATAGGCGGGCTGGGTAGGCTCAGTGCTGGATTTCGCGATCGCGATCCAGTTCGTAAGGAAGTGTCAGCAATTCAAGGCGCGGGCCGTCGAGGCTGCCCAGGTGCAGGTTGTTGTCTTCCACGGCGTCGGCGCTCAGCACCGCCAGCAGTTCGCTACCTGCGGTGCTGCGGGCAGCCAGGACCACTTCACCCACCGATGAGTTATGGGTAGGCGAGAAGATCTCGCTGCCTGGCTCGGGCAGGGCTTGGTCTGTCAGCGCCACGCGGTATTGGCGGCGTTTGAGCTTACCCAGGTACTGCATGCGCGCGACGATCTCCTGGCCGGTGTAGCAGCCTTTCTTGAAGCTGACGCCGCCAACGGCCTGCAGGTTGATCATTTGCGGGATGAACAGTTCGCGGGTCTGGGCCATGACCTGGCCAATGCCGGCGCGGATTTGTCCGAGCAGCCAGTCGTTAAGCGCTGTCTGCGGCAGTTTTTCCGCCAACTGCGCTTGTACGCGCTCTGCCTGTTCGGCGGGTACCCATAGCTCGATGCGGCCCGCCGACACGGCAATGGCGATCAGCCCGTCGTGCCGCGTTATGCCGTCAGCCTGTCCCGGCATCTCAAGGCCCAATGCCTGCAGCGCCGCGTCACCCTCGTGCAAGCCAAAGCGAACCCAGGCATCGCTGTCATCGGTCAGCTTGGCTTTGGAAAACACCGCGTACTTCTTCAGGTCGGCCAGTTGCGGTTCGAGCAACTCGCGGGTCATGGCCAGCAGGAAACCGTCGGCCTCAGGCAGGATGCGAAAGCTCGACTGCATGCGGCCTTTGACCATGCAACGAGCGCCCAGGCTGCTGGTGCTGTCGCCCAGGTAGTTGATGTTGCAGGTCAGTTGGCCTTGCAGGAACTTGCCGGCGTCCGAGCCGCGGACGGCGAGGATGCCTTCGTGGGACAGGGTGCAGAAAAAAGCGGAGTCGGCCATGGGATATCGCAGGGTAGTAAGACTGGGGCCCATGATAGAGCGCCGTCGGCAAAATAGGTAGTTGAGTGCGCCCCTCTGTCATTATTTGCTCACATGTCCGGACCAACGTCTCGTGTCCCCCGGGCGCTGGCTCTGTATACTGGCGACCTATTTTAGGAGGGCTCCATGGTCGAACAAACTGAACTCAACCGGCTCTTTTGGCACAGCCGCCGTGGCATGCTCGAGCTCGATGTACTGCTGGTCCCGTTCAGCGCGGAGGTCTACCCAACCCTGAGCGAGGCCGATCGCGAGCTGTACAAGCGCTTGCTCAGCTGCGAAGACCAGGACATGTTCGGCTGGTTCATGGAGCGTAGCGAGTCCGAAGACCCGGAGCTGCAGCGCATGGTTCGGATCATCCTGGATCGTGTCCAGCCCAAGTGAGCGGTTCGAGTGTCGCTGGCGGGGCTCAACAAGCCTGCTGGCGGCCTACCTGGCCAGCCTGCTGCTGGCCTTGCTGGCGCTGAGCCTGTTGCAGCTTCCCTTGTGGTTGCGCGTGTCCGGTGTTGTCCTGTGCCTGCTGCACGCCGGCTGGATGATTCCCCGGCGCATTCTGCTCAGCCATCCCCGGGCTGTCAGCGGTTTGCGTCGTGATCGCGATGGCTGGCAGCTGTTCAGTCGTGCCCAAGGGTGGCAACCGGCGCAGCTACGCCCTGATAGCCTGGCCTTGCCAGGCCTGATCGTGCTGCGCTATCGCCAGCAAGGCTGGTATTGGAGCCAGGGTCTGTGCATTGCCCTGGACGCGCTGGAGCCGGTGCAACACCGGCGCCTGCGCCTGCGTTTGAAGTTCAGTCGACGTAGGTGGGCGGCTGTAGAATAGTGTCGCGGGCTTCGGTGAGCATGCCTGGGTAGTCGAGGGTGTAGTGCAGGCCCCGGCTTTCCTTGCGCTGCATGGCGCAGCGGATCATCAGCTCGGCCACCTGAGCCAGGTTGCGCAGTTCGATCAGGTCGCGGCTGACCTTGTAGTTGCTGTAGAACTCGTCGATCTCGTCCAGCAGCAGGCGCACCCGGTGCTCAGCCCGTTGCAGGCGTTTGTTGGTGCGCACGATCCCCACATAGTCCCACATGAACCGCCGCAGCTCGTCCCAGTTGTGCGCAATGATCACGTCTTCGTCCGAGTCGGTGACCTGGCTGGCGTCCCAGCAGGGCAGTGCCCGTGGCATGCTTACCTGGTCCAGGTGCGCTTCGATGTCAGTGGCTGCGGCGCGGCCATAGACGAAGCACTCGAGCAGCGAGTTGCTGGCCATGCGGTTGGCGCCATGCAGGCCGGTGAAGCTGGTTTCGCCGATGGCGTAAAGGCCGGGCACGTCGGTGTGGCCACGGTCGTCGACCATGACTCCGCCACAGGTGTAGTGAGCGGCAGGCACTACCGGGATCGGCTGGCGGGTGATGTCGATGCCGAACGTCAGGCAGCGCTCATACATGGTGGGGAAGTGGCTTTTGATGAAATCTTCCGGCTTGTGGCTGATGTCCAGGTAGACGCAGTCCACGCCCAGGCGTTTCATTTCGTGGTCGATGGCGCGGGCCACGATATCGCGCGGCGCCAGCTCCTCGCGCGGGTCGAAGCGCGGCATGAAACGCTCGCCGTTGGGCAGCCGCAGCAATGCCCCTTCGCCGCGCAGTGCCTCGGTAATCAGGAAACTCTTGGCCTGGGGGTGATACAGGCAGGTAGGGTGAAACTGGTTGAACTCAAGGTTGGCCACCCGGCACCCGGCGCGCCAGGCCATGGCAATGCCGTCGCCGCAGGCACCATCGGGATTGCTGGTGTACAGGTAGACCTTGGCGGCACCGCCGGTGGCGAGCACGGTAAAGCGCGCGCCAAAGGTGTCGACTTCGCCGGTATTACGGTTCAGGACGTAGGCGCCCAGGCAGCGATCACCGTCCTGGCCCAGGCGTCGCTCGGTGATCAGGTCGACGGCTACGCGCTGTTCCAGCAGATCGATGTTCGGTCGTTGCCGTGCCTTGGCCAGCAGGGTAGTAAAAATCGCTGCTCCCGTGGCATCGGCAGCATGGATGATGCGCCGATGGCTATGGCCGCCTTCGCGGGTCAGGTGGAACTCAAAACTGCCGTCGTCGACACTGGCGTGTTCGTCGCGGGTAAAGGGTACGCCCTGGTCGATCAGCCACTGGATAGACTCGCGGCTATGCTCGACGGTGAAGCGCACAGCGTCTTCGTGGCACAGGCCGCCACCGGCATTGAGGGTGTCTTCGACGTGGGACTGAACGGTGTCGGTGTCATCCAGCACTGCGGCGACCCCGCCTTGGGCCCAGTAGGTCGAACCGCTGGCGAGATCGCCCTTGCTGAGCACGGCAATGCGCAGGTGACTGGGAAGGTTCAGCGCCAGGCTCAGACCGGCGGCACCGCTGCCGATCACGAGGACATCATGTTGGAGTTGTTGGCTCATGTCAGGACACTAGTATCTGAAGGGGGGGATCGGCACAATAGTCAGGCGCTTATGGCATTGTGAAACTATCGTGAATCTGGACCGGTTGCCTTTATAGCAGCCCCGAGGCCCTGATTTCCAATAGCGCTTGCAGGGTCCTGGTAGCATGCTATGGGAACTTTCCATGCTGTGTGGATATCCATAGAAGGTTGCCCGCACTCAACAATGCCGCGGCGACGCCTGGCAGTAGCCCATAATCAAGGTACTGTCGGCGTATTCGAGACCCGATTATCGACGCAGCCGGCCGTGACCGCGCTGCGTTTTTCGTGCGAGCCGACCAAGGGCCGCAGGAAACATGCTTGGAGGGGAGAACTTTTGCGAAAAGCCCGAGTCTATGGTTGCAAGCCTGAACGATGCTTCTCGCAACGCTCCTTCACGTTCACTGAGGAGTGTTCATGCTAACCCAGGAAGAGGATCAGCAGCTTGTCGAGCGTGTGCAGCGTGGCGACAGGCGAGCGTTTGATCTGTTGGTGCTGAAGTATCAGCACAAGATTCTCGGGTTGATCGTGCGTTTTGTACACGACACCCATGAAGCTCAGGATGTGGCGCAGGAAGCTTTTATCAAGGCTTACCGGGCGCTTGGGAATTTTCGCGGAGACAGTGCCTTCTACACCTGGCTGTACCGCATTGCCATCAACACGGCAAAAAACTATCTGGTGTCCCGCGGTCGGCGGCCACCGGACAGCGATGTGAGTTCCGAGGATGCGGAATTTTACGACGGCGATCATGGCCTCAAGGATCTGGAGTCGCCCGAGCGTGCGTTGTTGCGGGATGAGATCGAGGACACCGTCCATCGGACCATTCAGCAACTACCAGAAGATTTGCGTACGGCGTTAACTTTACGTGAATTCGATGGTCTGAGTTACGAGGACATTGCCAGCGTCATGCAGTGTCCGGTGGGTACCGTGCGCTCTCGAATCTTCCGCGCTCGGGAGGCCATAGACAAAGCCCTGCAGCCGTTGTTGCAGGAAACCTGAGACAGCGGCGACAGCCAAGAGAGGAACCGCCATGAGTCGTGAAGCTTTGCAGGAATCGCTGTCCGCGGTGATGGATAATGAAGCGGACGAAGTGGAATTACGTCGGGTGTTGAACGCCGTCGGTGATGCCGAAACCCGTGCCACTTGGTCGCGTTATCAAGTTGCCCGCGCGGCCATGCACAAGGAACTGGTGCTGCCACAACTGGATATCGCCGCCGCCGTCTCTGCCGCTCTGGCTGACGAAGCCGCGCCGGTCAAGGTCAACCGTGGTCCATGGCGCAGCCTGGGTCGCCTGGCCGTGGCTGCATCGGTTACTGTCGCTGTGCTGGCGGGAGTACGCCTGTACAACCAGGACGAGATCAGTGGCGCCCAGCTGGCTGCACAGCAACCAGCCCAGCAGGGGCTGAGCGTGCCACAAGTCCAAGGCCCCGCCGTGCTGGCAGGCTATAGTGAGAGTGCAGAACAGCCCGGCCCGATGGCCAATGGTATCCTGCAAGGGCAATCCGGCTGGCTCAACCAGCGCCTGCCCGGCTATCTGCGCCAGCATGCTCAGGAAGCAGCCCTCAAGGGTACCGAGAGTGCTCTGCCTTATGCCCGCGCGGCTAGCCTGGAAAACCGTTAAGTAAGGAGGATCATGCGCGCGCTACCTCTCATACCGCTGTTGCTGGGTGGCTGGTTGACACTGCCGGCCCATGCGGCCAACTCCTCACCGGAGGCAGGCGACTGGCTCAAGAAGCTGGCGCAGGCTGAGCAGCAGCAGAGTTATCAGGGTACTTTCGTTTACGAGCGTAACGGCATCTTCTCCACCCACGATATCTGGCATCGCGTCCAGGATGGCAAGGTCAGCGAGCGGCTGCTGCAGCTCGACGGCTCGGCCCAGGAAGTCGTGCGTGTCGACGGGCATACCCAGTGCGTAAGCGGGACCCTGGCGCCAGGGGTGACCAACACGCCGGAATCCACCGCGCGAGTGCTTGATCCTCTCAAGTTGATGAGCTGGTACGACCTTGGGGTCGCCGGCAAATCCCGGGTAGCGGACCGTGCCGCGGTCATCGTTACCCTGAACCCGCGTGATCAGCATCGTTATGCCTTCGAGCTGCATCTGGACCGCGAGACCGGCCTGCCGCTGAAGTCGTTGATGCTTGATGACAGGGGGCGTTTGCTCGAACGCTTCCAGTTCACCCGTCTGGATACCAACGATGCGCCGACCGACGACAAGCTCAAGGCCGGTGAGCAGTGCAAGCCGGTAACCGAGGTCGCTGCGCAGGCAGCGCAACCGGCCGCCGGCTGGCGTTCAGACTGGCTGCCGCCAGGCTTCGAACTGGTCGACAGCTCGATGCGCAAGAATCCGCAAGGCAAGAACACGGTCAGCAGTCTGATGTACGATGATGGCCTGGCGCGCTTTTCGGTTTTCATCGAAGCCCTGGACGGTGGCTCGGCGGCGGATATCCGCACCCAGTTGGGGCCGACTGTGGCGGTCTCCCGGCGGTTGACCACGCCCAAGGGCGAAATGATGGTCACTGTAGTCGGCGAAATTCCAATTGGCACTGCCGAGCGGATTGCCTTGTCGATGCGCTCTCAAGATACCCAGGCGCAAAAATGAACAGCAAGCACAGTGCTGACCGGTCGAGGATTGCTTGGCTGACATGATTGGCAAGCTTTGCGGTTTGCAAAAACCTCAGAATTTTTCTATAGGTCAGTCCTTTCGGGGTCTGGCCTTTCCTGCGTCTGCAGGGCCCTACTGCTAACCACGCTCGATGTGACGGGAGCCGTATGTCAATACCACGCTTGAAAACCTACCTATCGTTGTTCGCCGCCGTGCTCATGCTCGGTCAGGTGGCCACCGCCGCCCAGGCCGAAGCCCTGCCGGACTTCACCACCCTGGTCGAGCAGGCCTCGCCTGCCGTGGTGAACATCAGTACCAAGCAGAAGCTGCCAGATCGCAGATACGCGGCCGGCCAGGTACCTGACCTCGAAGGCCTGCCGCCGATGTTCCGCGAGTTCTTCGAGCGCAACATGCCGCAGCAGCCGCGCTCGCCCCGTGGCGACCGCCAGCGTGAAGCGCAGTCGCTCGGCTCGGGCTTCATCATTTCCAGCGACGGTTACGTCCTGACCAACAACCACGTAGTCGCTGACGCCGACGAAATCATCGTCCGCCTGTCCGACCGCAGCGAGCTGCAGGCCAAGCTGGTCGGCACTGACCCGCGCACCGACGTGGCCCTGCTCAAGGTCGACGGCAAGAACCTGCCGACCGTCAAGCTGGGCGACTCCGAGAAGCTCAAGGTCGGCGAGTGGGTGCTGGCCATCGGTTCGCCATTTGGTTTCGACCATTCGGTGACCAAAGGTATCGTCAGCGCCAAAGGCCGTACCCTGCCCAACGACACTTATGTGCCGTTCATTCAGACCGACGTGGCGATCAACCCGGGTAACTCCGGTGGCCCGCTGTTCAACATGAATGGTGAAGTGGTGGGTATCAACTCGCAGATCTTCACCCGTTCTGGTGGTTTCATGGGCCTGTCGTTCGCTATCCCGATCGATGTGGCGCTGGATGTCTCCAACCAGCTGAAGAAAGACGGCAAGGTCAGCCGTGGCTGGCTGGGTGTGGTGATTCAGGAGGTCAACAAGGACCTGGCTGAATCCTTCGGCCTGGACAAGCCGGCCGGTGCCCTGGTAGCCCAGGTCCTGGAAGACGGTCCGGCGGCCAAGGGCGGCTTGCAGGTGGGTGACGTGATCCTGAGCATGAATGGTCAGCCGATTGTCATGTCCGCCGACCTGCCGCACCTGGTTGGTAGCCTGAAAGATGGTGCCAAGGCCAAATTGGACATCATCCGCAACGGCAAGCGCCAGGATCTGGACATCACCGTCGGCGCACTGCCTGACGACGATGCTGAAATCAGCGCCAATGCCAACGGTGGCGTTGAGCGCAGCAGCAATCGTCTCGGTGTTTCGGTAGCCGACCTGACCGCCGAGCAGAAGAAGACCCTGGAGCTCAAAGGCGGTGTGGTCATCAAGGAAGTCCAGGACGGTCCGGCTGCCCTGATCGGCCTGCGTCCGGGTGACGTCATCAGCCACCTGAACAACCAGGCGATCCTTTCGGCCAAGCAGTTCACTGAAATTGCCAAGGAATTGCCGAAGAACCGTTCGGTGTCGATGCGCGTGCTGCGTCAGGGGCGTGCGAGCTTCATCACCTTCAAACTGGCTGAATAAGCCGGGTTGAGCACAAGGGGGCGGCATAGGCTGCCCTTTTTTGTGGTTCTTCCCGGAATCCCGGGGAGTATGATCTCGGGACTGGCCTGGGTTTCGGATGGGAGCTTATCCATTCGGTGTGGCGCCGCTGCTGGCCCCTTCCGCCTTTACGGCGGGTCCCTTTTGTCTTGGCAAAAGGAACCAAAACCGCTTGCTCCTGCATACGGCCCTACGCTGCGCTTCGGGTCCCCGATTAACGCTGCGTCGTTCATGGTGATGGCCTCCAGAGTAAAAACACCCTGCGAAAGCTTAGGCTCCGCAGGGTGCCGGGGTGACCATCTCATTAAGTAGGCCGCCGTAAAGG
>NZ_JBOICA010000067.1:0-16887 GCF_050739775.1 Pseudomonas sp. | reverse complement strand
AGGCAAAGCCTTGCCACATTGGGGCCGCTACGCGGCCCATCGCCGGCAAGGCCGGCTCCTACAGGGCGTGGCATCACGCCTCGTGACTGATATGCCCATCGACCAAGGTATAACGCACCGCGCCCGGCAGGCAGTGGCCGATGAACGGGCAGTTGTCGCCTTTGGAGCGCCACTGCTCGCCCGCTACGGTCGAGGCCTTGGCATCGAACAGCACCAGGTCGGCTGCACCGCCAACCTTCAGTTGTCCGGCCGGCAGGCGCAGGGCCTCGGCAGGGCCGCTGGACAAACGCTGCAACAAAGTTGTCAGGTCGAGCAAGCCATCTTCCACCAGCGTCATCGCCAATGGCAGCAGCAGCTCGACGCTGCTGATGCCAGGCTCGGTGGCACCGAACGGTGCCAGCTTGGCGTCACGTTCATGCGGCTGGTGATGGCTGGAGATCGCCTGGATCACCCCGGACTTCACTGCCTCGCGCAAGCCGTCACGGTCGGCGCGGGTGCGTAGTGGTGGCTGTACGTGATACAGGCTGGAGAAATCGCGCAGCGCTTCGTCGGTGAGGATCAGCTGGTACAGTGCGACGTCGGCGGTGACCGGCAGTCCCAATTCCTGGGCCTGGGCGATCAGACGCGCGCCGCGGGCACTGGTCAGCTGGCTGAAGTGCGCACGCACGCCGGTCTGTTCGACCAGCAGCAGGTTGCGCGCCAGGGCCACGGTCTCGGCGGTTTCCGGGATGCCCGGCAGGCCGAGGAAGCTGGCCATGGCGCCTTCGTGGGCGAGGCCGCCTTGAGCCAGGTCGCGGTCCTGAGAGTGGAAGATCACCGTCAGATCGAAGGTTGCCGCGTACTCCAGGGCGCGGGCCAGGGTGCGGTTGTTGCCAAAGGCATTCAGGCCGTTGCCGAAAGCCACGCAACCGGCGTCACGCAGGGCAATGAGCTCTGCAAGCTGTTCGCCTTCCAGGCCTTTGCTCAGGGCGCCGATCGGGAACACTTTGCTGTGTCCGGCTTCGCGGGCGCGGTCGAGGATCAGCTCAGCGACTGCCGAGGTGTCCAGTACCGGCTTGGTGTGTGGCGGGCAGCACAGGCTGGTGACGCCGCCCGCCGCTGCTGCGCGAGTTTCGCTGGCGATGCTGCCTTTGCGGCTGTAACCCGGTTCACGCAGGGCGACGTTAAGGTCGACCAGGCCGGGGGCGGCGATCAGACCCTGGGCGTCGATGCTGTGCGCCGGAGTGAAGCCCGCGGGCGCTGCGCCGATGGCAACGATCTTGCCGGCATCAATGTGCAGGTCAGTGGTCTGGTCCAGGCCGCTCAGGGGGTCGATGACCCGGGCGCCGAGAATACTGAGGGTCACTGGGCGTTCTCCTGGTCGAATTGACGTTGCGCGGTCTGTCCGCTCATGGCCATGGACAGTACGGCCATGCGCACGGCGATACCGTAGGTGACCTGGTTGAGGATCACCGAGTGGGCACCGTCGGCCACCGCCGATTCGATTTCCACGCCGCGGTTGATCGGCCCCGGGTGCATGACGATGGCATCGGGCTTGGCCCCGGCCAGACGTGCGGTAGTCAGGCCGAACAGGCGGTAGAACTCGCCTTCGCTGGGCAGCAGGCCACCCGTCATGCGCTCACGCTGCAGGCGCAGCATGATCACCACGTCAACATCCTTGAGGCCCTGTTCGAGGTCGGTGTAGACCTTCACGCCGTACTGCTCGATACCGATCGGCAGCAGGGTTTTCGGGCCGATCACGCGGATGTCCGGGCAACCCAGGGTTTTCAGGGCAAGCATGTTCGAGCGTGCAACCCGTGAGTGCAGGATGTCGCCGACGATGGCCACCGAGAGGTTCTCGAAGCCGCCCTTGTGCCGACGAATGGTGAGCATGTCGAGCATGCCCTGGGTCGGGTGAGCGTGACGGCCGTCGCCGCCGTTGATGATCGCCACCTCCGGGCAAACGTGCTCGGCGATGAAGTGCGCGGCACCTGAGTCGCCGTGGCGCACGACAAACATGTCGGCGGCCATGGCTTCGAGGTTGCGCAGGGTGTCGAACAGGGTTTCGCCCTTGCTGGTCGAGGAAGTCGACACATTCAGGGTGATCACGTCGGCCGACAGTCGCTGGGCGGCCAGTTCGAAGGTGGTACGGGTGCGGGTGGAGTTCTCGAAGAACACATTGCAGACGGTCTTGCCGCGCAGCAACGGGACCTTTTTAACGGCCCGAGCGCCGACCTCAAGGAAGGAATCGGCGGTGTCGAGGATTTCGGTCAGCAGTTCGCGGGGCAAACCGTCGAGCGAGAGAAAGTGGCGCAGCTGGCCCTGATCATTGAGCTGCAGCGGGCGCTTGGCGTCGATTGGCGTCATCGCGAGGGACTCTTAAAGGGCGGAAGCGGAGGCGAGGTCCTGGCGCTCGAGGGCGAGCGGTGCGGGTCCGGTCAATTTTACCCGTTCATGGGCGGCCAGCGACAGCGTCGCACCGACTACATTCGGGCGGATCGGCAATTCGCCAGCATCGAGGTCAAGCAGGCAGACCAGGGTCACGCTGGCCGGGCGGCCATAGTCGAACAGTTCGTTGAGGGCGGCGCGGATGGTGCGACCGCTCATCAGCACGTCATCCACCAGAATCAGGTGCTGGCCTTCGATCTCGAACGGCAGCTGCGAAGGGCGCACTTGCGGGTGCAGGCCGTTCTGGCTGAAGTCATCGCGATAGAACGAGACGTCCAGGGTGCCCAGGGCGGCATCGCTGCCGAGTTCTTCGAGCAGGGCCTGGGCAACCCAGATGCCCCCGGTGCGGATGCCGATGAAGCGCGGCTCGGTAATATTGCGCCGGGCCAGATGGGCACGAAGGTCGACAGCCATCTGCCGGATCAGTTCGGCGGGATTGGGTAGGCTCATGCTTGCTCCTCAAGAGGCCGGGGGCGCAGCGCTGGCCCGGCTTGAATCCGATGATCAGGATTGCCCGGTATTGGCCTCCAGCCAGCCCTGCAGCAGCAGGGCGGCGGCAATGGCGTCCACCGGGTTGTCGCGGTAACTGCCACGCTGGCCGCCGCGGGCCATGCGCTCGCCCTTGGCTTCGAAGGTGGTCAGGCGTTCGTCGTGGGTATGCACGGGCAGGTTGAAGCGGCCGTTCAGGCGACGAGCGAACTTTTCGGCGCGCTCGCTCATTTCGCTGGGGGTGCCGTCCATGTTCAGCGGCAGGCCGACGACAATGGCATCGGGCTTCCATTCCTTGATGAGCTTTTCCACCTGGGTCCAGTCCGGCACACCGTTCTGGGCCTTGAGGGTACATAGCTCGCGGGCTTGGCCGGTAATCACCTGGCCGACGGCGACACCGATCTGTTTGGTGCCGTAGTCAAAGCCCAGCAGCAGGCGTAACTCGGCCATCAGGCGTGCCCCGCCTGGCTGGTGAGCAGGCTCAGGTTGATGCCCAGGCTTTGCGCTGCGGCTTCAAGACGCTGCTCACAAGCCATACCGAAGATGATTTCGGGGTCGAACGGGCAGTTCAGCCAGGCGTTGTCGGCCAGCTCGGCTTCCAACTGGCCGGCTTCCCAGCCCGCATAGCCAAGGGTGATCAGGCTCTGTTTCGGTCCGCTGCCGTCGGCGATGGCGAACAGTACATCCTGGGAGGTGGTCAGCGACAGGCCATCAAGCTCGACAGTGGCTTGGAAACTCTTCTCGGTGGTGTGCAGGACGAAGCCGCGGTCGGTCTGTACCGGGCCGCCCATGTAGATCGGTACCTGGATGCAGCTGGCCGGCGGCTCGACGTTCGGACGCAGCTGCTCGAGGATATCTGCCAGGTTCAGCTCCTGGGGCCGATTGACCACCAGCCCCATCGCGCCATTGGCGTTGTGCTCGACGATGTAGGTCAAGGTATGCGCGAAGTTCGGGTCGGCCATGTGTGGCATGGCAATCAGGAACTGATGCTTGAGGTAACTCGGGCTGAAGGTTTTCATGGTTGATAGTGTGGCGTCGGGGCGGCGGACTGACAAGCCCGCTCACAGGTCAGTTGCTGGACAGACGGTCTCCCCGGGCGAAACGCCAGGTGCGAATGATCTCCAGCCGGTCGATATCCGCCAGATCACCGGTAAACGGTGCAAATGGTGCCGCTAGGCGGACGATACGCTGGGCGGCCTGGTCGAGCAGCGGCTGGCCGGAAGATTCCAGCACCAGCACTTCATAGAGCGAGCCGTCGCGGTTGATCGAGACCATTAGTCGCAGGTTGCCGTAGATCTGCTGGCGACGGGCTTCGTCCGGGTAATTGAGGTTGCCGATGCGCTCGACCTTCTTGCGCCATTCGTCTTTGTACCAGGCACCTTTGTCGCGCATGGTCGAGGCGGCATTGAGGCGGTGGATGCGTGGCCGTTTGGCGTACAGCTGTTGCTCGTTGGAGAGCTCGGCTTCGAGACTGGCGATCTGGCTGGACAGCTGTGAGCTGTCAAAATCCGGGGTTGCAGCCTTGGGTTTTGGCTGCGGCTTGGCTTCCTTTGGCCGGGTTTCGACTTTTTGCGGCTTTGGCGCCTGGGTGGTGACCACGGCCTTGGGCGGCGCCGGTTGCGGCTGCACTTCAGGTTTGGCGGCCGGGGGCGGCGTCACCTTGTTGATCTTGCTGTCCTGGAACGGCGCGACTTCGGTGGTTTTCGGCACTGCTTTCTTGTCCAGGGTGCCGCTGCCCTGTTGGTTGTCCTGGGCCAGGTAGTCTGCCTTCTGCGGAGCTTTTTCGCTCTTGAAGGTCGCCAGGGTGATTTCCATGGTGCGGCGGATTTCTTCCGGCTTGGCGAAGGAAAAGCCCAGGCCGAGAATCAGCGCCAGGTGCACCAGGGCTGCCAGAAACAAGGTAAAGCCGAGCCGATCCGCCGGACGAACGCGGGGCGGGGTAAGGTCGGCAGGGATGTCAGCAGGCAGCGTCATCAGGTATCCAGCAGCCGCGAGGCCGGGGGAAAACCGGCAGAGTGGGTGCACAGGTCAAAAAAACGACCGGCATGATACCCCACTCTGCGCGGTTGCTCCGCGTCGGCGGTCAGCGCGCCTTGAGCTTGCGATCAATGGCATCCATCAACTGCACGCCAATGCGGGTGCCAAAGGCGTTGTCGATTTCACGGATGCAGGTCGGGCTGGTGACGTTGATTTCGGTCAGGTGCTCGCCAATCACGTCCAGGCCGACGAACAGCAGGCCTTTCTCGCGCAGGGTCGGGCCGACCTGTTCGGCAATCCAGCGATCGCGGTCGGTCAGCGGGCGGGCTTCGCCGCGGCCACCGGCGGCCAGGTTGCCACGGGTTTCGCCGCTGGCCGGGATGCGCGCCAGGCAGTAGGGCACAGGTTCGCCATCGATCATCAGGATGCGCTTGTCGCCATCCTTGATTGCCGGCAGATAGGCCTGCGCCATGATCTGCTGGGCGCCAAAGGCGGTCAGGGTTTCGAGAATCACCGAGAGGTTCGGGTCGCCGACACGGTGGCGGAAGATCGAGGTGCCGCCCATACCGTCCAGCGGCTTGAGGATCACGTCGCCATGCTCGGCGGCGAATTCGCGAATGATGTCCGGGCGACGGCTGACCAGGGTTGGCGGCGTGCACTGCGGGAACAGCGTGGCGAACAGCTTCTCGTTGCAGTCGCGCAGGCTCTGCGGGCGGTTGACCACCAGCACGCCAGCAGCTTCGGCCTGCTCCAGCAAGTAAGTGCTGTAGACGAACTCCATGTCGAACGGCGGATCCTTGCGCATCAGAATCACGTCCAGGTCGCTCAGGGCGTTGTCCTGCTCGGCTTCCAGCTCGAACCAGTGCTGCGGGTCGGCAAACACCTTCAACGGGCGCATCCGCGCGCGGGCCAGGCCCTGGCCTTGGTAAAGGTCCTGTTGTTCCATGTAGAACAGCGACCAGCCGCGCTCCTGGGCGGCGAGCAACATGGCCAGCGAGCTGTCCTTTTTGTAGGAGATGGACGCGATGGGGTCCATGACAATCCCGAGGCGAACGCTCATGGGCTATATCCTCTCAGCGGTATTGTGCCGCATTGGCTCAAATGAAAAGTGGCGTCAGGGTGGCGCTCGCAGCGCTGGCGGTCAAGGGAAAAACGCATCCTGGGCGGCGGCGCGCCGGGCCGTGGCGCGGGCCGATGGAATGCACCCCCAGAGTGTGCTAAAAAGGCCTGGCACGTGGCCTGCACGGCCCTTCCAGGCGACGCCTGAGCAGCGATGGTAGAGCAATTATGGAACAGCCCGGCGCGGCACTGAAAGTGATGGTGATCGATGACTCCAAAACGATTCGTCGTACCGCTCAAATGTTGCTCACGGAAGCAGGCTGCGAGGTCATTACGGCTACCGATGGGTTTGATGCCCTGGCCAAGATCGTCGACCAGCATCCGCAGATCATTTTTGTCGATGTGCTGATGCCGCGTCTGGATGGCTATCAGACCTGCGCCCTGATCAAGCACAACACTGCCTTCAAGGACACGCCGGTGATTCTCCTGTCGTCCCGTGACGGCCTGTTCGACAAGGCCAGGGGCCGCGTGGTCGGCTCCGATCAATTTTTGACCAAACCTTTCAGCAAGGAAGAACTGCTGGACGCAATCAGGGCCCATGTGCCCGGGTTCGCCGCAGAAGAACAACACGCACCCTGACGCCGCGCCCTGGCAGCGGCGTCCATTCCTTTAATGGGGAACAGCATGGCCCGAGTTCTGATCGTCGACGATTCGCCGACCGAAATGTACAAACTGACCGGAATGCTCGAAAAGCACGGGCATCAGGTGCTCAAGGCCGAAAACGGCGCCGATGGGGTAGCCCTGGCACGTCAGGAACAGCCCGACGCGGTGCTGATGGATATCGTCATGCCTGGGGTCAACGGCTTTCAGGCCACCCGCCAGTTGAGCAAGACTCCAGAGACCGCACATATCCCGGTAATCATCGTCACCACCAAGGATCAGGAAACCGACAAGGTCTGGGGCAAGCGCCAAGGCGCCAGCGACTACCTGACCAAGCCAGTGGATGAAGAGACCCTGATCAAGGTGCTCAACGGCGTCCTCAAAGGTTGACCACCCAGCCCATGGGCGAGTCGCTGACGGCCTTCGAGCTGTTGCTGGACATCGACCGGCGCTGCCGGCTGCTGGCCGCCGACCTGCCGCTGCAGGAAACCCGCCTGCAGAGCTGGAGCGGCATCGGCTTTCGCATCGGCGAACAGTGGTTTGTCGCGCCCATGGGCGAGGTTGCCGAAGTCCTGCACGAGCCGCGCCTGAGTCGGATTCCCGGGGTCAAGCCCTGGGTCAGCGGTGTGGCCAACCTGCGCGGGCGGCTGCTGCCGGTCATGGACCTGTGCGGTTTCTTCGGCCTGGGCCTGTCGGCCCCGCGCAAGCAGCGTCGGGTGCTGGTGCTCGACCATGAGGAGTTGTTTGCCGGGCTGCTGGTCGATGAGGTGTTGGGGTTGCAGCATTTCCCCCTGCACAGCCTCGAACTGTCGCCGCCCAGCCCCTTGCTCAGCGGTGCGGAACCTTTTGTCCAAGGTCATTTCCAGCAGCAACGCTGCTGGGCCATTTTCAGCCCGCAGGCCTTAGCCCAGGCGCCGGGCTTTCTCGACGTGGCGTTGTAAAGGAATGCCTGATACGTGACCAAGACCACTACGGCTACTGCAACCCAAGGCTCGCGCAGCAGCGCCCGGATCGCGGCGTTGTTCGTCGTGCTGATCCTGTCGATCATCCTGCTGTTCGCCAACTTCGCCTACCTCAACACCCAGGCCAATTACGACAAGCAGTACATCGGCCACGCCGGTGAGTTGCGGGTGTTGTCCCAGCGCATTGCCAAGAACGCCACCGAGGCGGCAGCGGGCAAGGCGCGGGCGTTTCGTCTGCTCAGTGAGGCGCGTAACGACTTCGAGCAGCGCTGGGGCTATCTGAAAAAAGGTGACGCGGCCACCGGCCTGCCCGCTGCACCAGCGGCAGTGCGCAATGAAATGGATGCGGTACTGCGCGATTGGGAAGGTCTGCGCAAGAACACCGATACCATTCTGGCCAGCGAGCAGACCGTGCTGTCGTTGCATCAGGTCGCCGCGACCCTGGCCGAGACCGTGCCGCAACTTCAGGTTGAATACGAAAAAGTCGTCGAGATCCTGCTGCAGAGCGGCGCACCGGCCAATCAGGTCGCGGTGGCCCAGCGCCAGTCGCTGCTTGCCGAGCGCATCCTCGGTTCAGTCAACACCGTACTGGCCGGTGATGACACCGCCGTACAAGCGGCAGACGCCTTCGGTCGCGATGCCAGCCGCTTCGGCCAGGTGCTCGAGGGCATGCTTGCTGGCAACCCGAGCATCCAGGTCACCCGCGTCCAGGATGCGGATGCCCGGGCACGGTTGGCAGATATTGCCGAATTGTTCCAGTTCGTTGCCGGCTCCGTGGATGAAATTCTCGAGACATCGCCGGAGCTGTTCCGGGTGCGCGAGGCGGCCGGGAGCATCTTCAACCAGTCGCAGACCCTGCTCGATGAAGCCTCGCGCCTGGCCAACGGCTTCGAGAACCTGGCGGGAGGGCGCACCCTGGATACCGTCGGCGGCTATGTGCTGGGCCTGCTGGCACTGGCGTCGATCATCCTGATAGGCCTGGTGATGGTCCGCGAGACCCATCGGCAACTGCGCGAAACCGCGCAAATGAATGAACGCAACCAGCAAGCGATCATGCGCCTGCTCGACGAGATTGAAGACTTGGCCGATGGCGACCTGACCGTGATGGTGTCGGTCACTGAAGACTTCACCGGCGCCATTGCCGACTCGATCAACTATTCCATCGACCAACTGCGAGACCTGGTGGCTACCATCAACCTCAGCGCCGAGGAGGTGGCCAGCGCCGTGCAGGACACCCAGACCACGGCCCGCCAGTTGGCCAAGGCCTCGGAGCACCAGGCTGAGCAGATCGCCGAGGCCTCGGTGGCTGTCGGTGACATGGCCGAATCCATCGACCGGGTTTCCACCCATGCCTACGAGTCGGCGAAGGTCGCTGAGCGTTCGGTGGCCATTGCCAACAAGGGCAACGAGGTGGTGCACAACACCATCCACGGCATGGACAACATTCGCGAGCAGATCCAGGACACCGCCAAACGGATCAAGCGCCTGGGCGAGTCCTCCCAGGAGATTGGCGATATCGTCAGTCTGATCGATGACATTGCCGACCAGACCAATATCCTCGCCCTCAATGCGGCGATCCAGGCGTCATTGGCCGGGGAGGCGGGGCGCGGCTTTGCTGTGGTCGCCGACGAGGTACAGCGCCTGGCTGAACGATCATCCTCGGCTACCCGGCAGATCGAGGCGCTGGTGCGCACCATTCAGACCGACACCAACGAGGCGGTGATCTCCATGGAGCAGACCACCGCTGAAGTGGTGCGCGGTGCGCGCCTGGCCCAGGATGCCGGCGTAGCCCTGGAGGAAATCGAAGGGGTGTCACAAACCCTTGCCGAGCTTATCCACAGCATCTCCGATGCCGCCCAGCTGCAGACCTCATCGGCCGGGCAGATCTCGCATACCATGGCGGTGATCCAGCAGATCACTTCACAGACGTCGGCAGGTTCGAGCGCGACCGCCGAAAGCATCGGCAACCTGGCCCGCATGGCCAGTGAAATGCGCCGCTCGGTGTCCGGCTTTACCCTGCCACCGACGCTGCCACGTTGAGCACACGCACGTGACCATGGCAACGGGAGCAGATATGGCTGAGTGGCACGATACGGTAGCCTTGGCCTGGGTCAAGGGTGCCATCGCTGATTGCCTGGCCCAGGCGCGCCTGGCGTTGGAGCACTATTGCGCGGAACCTGGCGACGAAGATGACTTGGTCGGGTTTATCGACAACCTGCACCAGGTTTGCGGCTGCCTGGTGATGCTCGAACTCAGTGGTGCCGCGTTGCTGGCCGAAGAGCTGGAGCAATTGGGGCTGGCCCTCAGGGAAAAACACGTCGGCCAGCGCGGGGAGGCCCTGGGCGCCTTGTTTCGCGGCCTTGAACAGTTGCCGCTGTACCTTGAGCGGCTTCGTAGTGCCCGCCGTGACTTGCCGCTGGTGGTGCTGCCGGTGCTCAACCAGCTGCGTGCCGAGCGTGGCGTCGCAGCGCTGGCCCCGGGCAGCCTGTCAGGCGCGGCGCCGGTGGCGGCAGAGGAGCTGGCCAATCTCGACCTGTCCCTGAGCTCTTTGCGTGAGCGCCTGCAGGCCGGCTCCGATCGCGATGCCTTGCGTTCGGTGGTGGCTGCGCTGTGTGAGGACCTGATGCGGGTCAAGGAGCGCCTGGACCTGTTTGTGCGTGGTGACCGTCAGCGCCTGGACGACCTGCAACCCTTGTTGTCGCCCCTGCGACAGATCGCCGACACCCTGGCCGTGCTCGGCTTCGGCCAGCCCCGCCGGGTGATTATCGACCAGGTGCTGGTGCTGCAGAGTCTGGCCCAGGGCCAGCGTGTGCCGGACGATGCTGTGTTGATGGATGTCGCCGGGGCGCTGTTGTATGTCGAAGCGACCCTGGCGGGCATGGTCGGTCCGCTGGAGCAACACCCGAACCAGAGTTCGCTGCCCGGTATTGACCTGGCTGAAATCCGCCAGTTGGTGCTCGAAGAGGCACATGCGGTGTTGCAGCAGGTCAAGGACCAGATCGGCGATTGCCTCGATGCCGGCTGGCAACCCCAGCGTCTGCTGGTGCTACCGGGCTTGCTGCAGCAGATTCGCGGCGCTCTGGCGATGCTTATGCTGCCCCGTGCTGGCGCCTTGCTCGGCCGTTGTGGTGATTATGTCCAGGCGAACATGCTCGGCGCCGCGCCACCGGATGCCACGGCCCTGGCGCAACTGGCGGATGCGCTGAGCGCCTGTGAATGTTACCTGCAATGGTTGATCGCCGATCCACAGGCCAACCCCAGGCACTTTCTCGATGCGGCCCAGGCCAGCCTGGCCGCGCTGGGCTATGCGCCGGAGCCCGAGCCTGAGGTGGTGGACATCAAGGCGCCGGTTATCGAACAACCGGTGGTCGATGATGAGCTGCGCGAGGTGTTCCTCGAAGAAGCTGATGAGTTACTGCCTCAGCTGAATGAACAATGGGCACGTTGGCAGGCCGACACTGCCGACCGCGATGCCCTGGTAGAACTGCGTCGAGGCCTGCACACCGTCAAGGGCAGCGGGCGGATGGTCGGGGCGCAAGGGTTGGCGGAGCTGGCCTGGGCGGCTGAGCACCTGCTCAATCGGGTGCTTGAGGGCCGCGTGGAAATTGGCGCCGCGCCCCTGGCTGGCCTGCAGCAGGCATTGGGGCTGATACCCGGGCTGCTTGCGGCCTTTGCCAACAGGCAGGTGCAGGCGGGCAAAGACGTCGAGCAGTTGGCCTTGCGTCTGCATGCGCTGGCGATGAATGACGCCCCCCGTGACGCTGACGCCAGCGAGGCCATCGACCCGCAACTGCTGGAGATTTTCCGCAACGAAGCCGAAGGTCATCTGGCCAGCCTCGACAGCTTCCTGGCCGCGGCCGAGCAGCATTTGCCGCAACCGGTCAGCGACACTTTGCAACGTGCTTTTCACACCCTCAAAGGCAGCGCTGCCATGGCCGGGGTCGCACCTATCGCCGAACTGGCCGCCGCACTTGACCTGTTGGCGCGGGAATTCAAGGCGCATCAACTGGCTTTCGAGCTTGAAGAAATCTACCTGTTGGAAAGCGCCGAGCCGCTGTTGCGCCGGGGTCTGGAGCAATTGTCCAGCGCGCCACTGGCGGCAATTAATGGCGCTTCGACCCTGATCGAGGAAATCCACCAAGTGGTCGAAGCGCGGCTGCTTGCCCTACTGCAGGTGCCGAGCCAGGGCGGGCGGGTCAAGCGCGATCCGCAACTGATTGCCAGCTTCCTCGCCCAGGGCATGGATATTCTGCTTGATGCCGAATCGCTGTTGTTGCGCTGGCAAGAGCACCCGGGTGAGCGTCAGGAGCTCAGTGCACTGCTCGATGAACTCACCATCCTGGGCCAGAGCGCCCACCTGGCTGACCTGTGGCAGATGGATGAACTGTGCGAGGCGCTGCTGGACCTGTACGGTGCAGTCGAGGAAAGCAGCCTGGCGGTCAGCGCACGTTTCTTCGAACAGGCACAGCTGGCCCACGAGGCGCTGATCGATATGCTCGACCAGCTTGCCGCCGGTCAAGAAGTGGACCCTCATCCCGAACGCCTCGCAGCTTTGCGCGAACTGCTCGACGAAGCGCTGGCGCCAAACGCCACAGGTCTGATCAGCCATCGTGATGGCCAGGTGCAGATCGCCGATCTGGGCGCTGCAACGGCAGCCCTGGCGGCAGATCCTGCGGTGGTCGAGCTGTTTCTCGAAGAAGCCAGCGATGTGCTGCAAAGTGCCAACCAGGCTTTGGAACGCTGGCTCGCCGACATGGACAATGCCTCGGCGTTGTCGTCGCTGCAACGCGACCTGCAGACCCTCAAAGGCGGTGCGCAGATGGCCGCGATCGGCGTGGTCGAGGTACTCGCCCAGGAACTGGAGCTGTTGTACGAAGGCTTGGTTGATCGACGTTTCGCCCCAACACCTGAACTGTTCACCTTGCTCAGAAGCAGCCATGCCCAGTTGGCCCAGGTGCTTGAGCAACTGCAGACGGGCCGTTCGCCCGCGCCTGCGGTGGAGTTGCTGGCGGCGCTGCGTGAGTATCGCCATAGCGCACCTTGCGCGGTGGCAGTGGACAAGGCCGCTGACCCGGTACAGGAAGCCGGCGACAAGGAGCTGCTGGAGATTTTCCTTGAAGAGAGCTTCGATATCGTCGAAAGCTCTGGGGCAGCCTTGCTGCGCTGGCAGGCCGAGCCGCGCAATGCCGTCGAGGTGGAGAACCTGTTGCGCGACCTGCATACCCTCAAGGGCGGCGCACGCATGGTCGAGATTGCACCGATCGGCGACTTGGCCCATGAGCTGGAGTTTCTTTATGAGCTGTTGGCTGCCGGGCAACTGCAGCCCAGTGTGGCGCTGTTCAGCTTGTTGCAAAATTGCCATGACCGTCTGGCTCACATGCTCGACGCGGTGCGCCTGCAACAACCGCTGCACGCCGCTACAGCACTGATCGACTACATTCGCAACTTCAGCAGTGCGGCACTGGCTGATACCGCTGCCCATCAGTCCAGCCCTGAAACAGCACCGCTGGAAGTGCCGGTGGCAGTGCCCGAGCGTGGGCCAGTGGACATGGTCAAGGTGGCCTCGGACCTGCTTGATGACCTGGGTAACCTGGCCGGCGAGCATTCGATCATTCGTGGGCGCATCGAGCAGCAGGTCAATGATGCCCAGGTGGCGCTGAGCGAGATGGAAACCACGCTGGAGCGCATGCGTGATCAGTTGCGCCGGCTGGACAGCGAAACCCAGGGGCGGATCCTCAGCCGTCAGCAGGGGGATGGCGATGGCCAGGTCTACGACGACTTCGACCCGCTGGAAATGGACCGTCATTCACAGTTGCAACAGCTGTCCCGGGCCTTGTTCGAGTCGGCGTCCGACCTCCTCGATCTCAAGGAAACCCTGGCGTTGCGCGCCCAGGATGCGCAAAGCCTGCTGCAGCAGCAGGGGCGGGTCAACAGCGAGTTGCAGGAAGGCCTGATGCGCACGCGCATGGTACCTTTCGAGCGCCTGGTACCACGCTTGCAACGTGTCGTGCGGCAGGTGGCCAGCGAGCTGGGCAAGCAGGTCGAGCTGGTGGTCGGCAATGCCGAAGGCGAGATGGACCGCAGTGTGCTGGAGCGCATGGTAGCGCCGCTGGAACACATGCTGCGCAATGCCGTCGATCATGGCCTGGAATCCCGTGATGTGCGTCTGGCCGCCGGCAAACCGGAGCAGGGGCTGATTTTACTGACCTTGTTGCACGAGGGCGCCGACATCGTCATTGAAATGACCGACGACGGCGCTGGCGTGCCACTGGAGGCCGTGCGGCGCAAGGCGATCAAGCGCGGCCTGCTCGATCCCGTAGCGCTGCTCAGCGACCATGAGGTCATGCAGTTCATCCTCCAGCCGGGGTTCTCCACGGCCGAGAAAATTACCCAGATATCCGGACGCGGCCTGGGCATGGATGTGGTCCACGAAGAGGTCAAGCAACTGGGTGGCTCGATGGTGATCGAGTCCAGTCCAGGCAAGGGCGCGCGCTTTCTGATTCGATTGCCGTTCACCGTATCTGTCAATCGGGCATTGATGGTGCAGTACGGCGAGGAGCAGTATGCCGTGCCGCTCAACACCATCGAAGGCATCGTGCGGGTGCCACCTGCCGAGCTGGAAACCTGCTATCAGCTAGATTCGCCGCACTATGAATACGCCGGGCAGCGTTACGAACTGCGCTACCTCGGTGAACTGCTGCAAGGGGCAGTGCAACCGCGCCTGCTGGGCCAGAGCCTGCCGTTACCGGTGTTGCTGGTGCATTCTCACGAGCAGCAGTTTGCGATTCAGGTCGACAGCCTGGCGGCCAGCCGCGAAATCGTGGTCAAGAGCCTGGGCCCGCAGTTTGCCAGTGTCCAGGGATTGTCCGGGGCGACGTTGCTGGGCGATGGCCGGGTGGTGCTGATTCTTGACCTGCCCGGGCAGTTGCGTGGCTTGCAACAGCGCCACGTCCAGCAAGCAGGGAGTACTACCCACTTGCGCCAGCAGCAGATCGAGCGGGCGCCGAAGCGGCCGTTGCTGGTGATGGTGGTCGATGACTCGGTAACGGTGCGCAAAGTCACCGGCCGTCTGCTTGAGCGCCACGGTATGAACGTGCTGACCGCCAAGGATGGCGTCGATGCGATGGCACTGTTGCAGGAGCATCGTCCGGATATTCTCCTGCTGGACATCGAGATGCCGCGCATGGACGGTTTCGAGGTGGCCACGCAGATTCGTCACGATCCGAACTTGAAGGACCTGCCGATCATCATGATCACCTCGCGAACCGGACAGAAACACCGTGACCGCGCCATGTCCATCGGTGTCAACGACTACCTGGGCAAACCCTATCAGGAGTCGGTGTTGCTGCAGAGTATTGCGCTTTGGAGTAGCCGTCATGCTTGAGCAAACCGCCCGCAATGGTCGACGCAGCAGCCTGACGGGCCTGCTGCTGGCGCTGGGTGATCGCTGCCTGGTGCTGCCCAACGTCGCGGTGGCCGAATTGATCGGTTATCAGGCCGGTACCCCGGCGCCTGAGCAGCCAGACTGGATGCTGGGCTGGATCGACTGGCGCAACCAGCGTCTGCCCTTGCTCAGTTTCGAGGCGGCGTGTGGGGGGCAGGTGCGGGTGGGGGAACGGGCGCGGATTGTCGTGCTCAACGCGCTGGGTGGCAGTCGTTTGCGCTTCATCGCCGTGCTGGTGCAGGGCATTCCGCGCTCGTGCAAGCTCGACAGCCAACTCAACTACGTAGATGTGCCACTGGCGGCGCTGGAACTGGCGGCGGTTCAGGTTGGCGATCAGGTCGCCAGGGTGCCGGACCTTCCGGCGCTTGAGCAGTTGCTTGAGGGGGCAGGGCTGGTTTGAAACATTTGCCTGTGTAGGATGGGAAGCCTGTCCGTTGTTCGGAGGACCCTGTTGCATGTATCACGGTGAACGTTTCAATGCCTGGACGCACCTGGTCGGCGCGGTGCTGGCCTGTATTGGCGCTATCTGGTTGCTGGTGGTGGCCAGTCTGCAGGGCGATCCCTGGAAGATCGTCAGCCTGGCGATCTACGGCTTTACCTTGCTGTTGCTCTATAGCATCTCGACGGTCTATCACAGCGTGCGCGGCAAGGCCAAGGTGGTGATGCGCAAGCTCGATCACTTGTCGATCTATTTGCTGATTGCCGGCAGCTATACGCCTTTCTGCCTGGTCAGTTTACGCGGGCCCTGGGGCTGGAGCCTGTTCGGGGTAGTGTGGGGGCTGGCAGTGATCGGCATGCTTCAGGAGATCAAGCCGCGTTCTGAGGCCCGGGTGCTGTCGATCATTATCTATGCCGTGATGGGCTGGATCGTGCTGGTCGCGGTCAAACCGTTGCTGGCCAGTCTTGGGGCTGCCGGGTTTGCCTGGCTGGCTGCCGGTGGTGCGTTCTACACCATCGGCATCATCTTCTTTGCCTATGACAGCCGCTTTCGCCACTGGCATGGCATCTGGCACCTGTTTGTCATCGCCGGCAGCCTGCTGCACTTCATCGCCGTGTTTTTTTACGTGCTCTAGAAGTCGCCCCATAGCTGTTGGGCAACGGCTAACGCCACCACCGGCGCGGTTTCGGTACGCAGGACCCGTGGGCCGAGGCGGGCGGCATGGAAACCGGCGGCCTTGGCCTGTTCGACTTCGGCCTCGCTCAAACCGCCTTCCGGACCGATCAGGAACGCCAGGCTGTGCGGCTTCTGATGGCTGACCAGCGGCTCGGCCACCGGGTGCAGGACCAGCTTGAGCTGTTCATCACAGGCCTTGAGCCAGTCGGCCAAGAGTACCGGCGGGTTGATCTGTGGCACGCTCGAGCGGCCACATTGTTCACAGGCGCTGATTGCCACCTGGCGCCAGTGGGCCAGGCGTTTATCTGCGCGCTCGTCCTTCAGGCGCACTTCACAGCGTTCGCTGACGATCGGGGTGATGACATTGGCGCCCAGCTCGGTGGCTTTCTGGATCGCCCAGTCCATTCGTTCGCCGCGGGACAAGCCCTGGCCGAGGTGAACCTTCAGACCGGACTCTGCTTGCCCGGCTATGGTTTCGTTTAACTGAACCCGTACGGTTTTCTTGCCGACTTCGAGCAACTGGCCAAGGAACTCCTGGCCGCTGCCGTCGAACAGCTGCACGGCGTCACCAGCGGCCATGCGCAGCACCCGGCCGATATAGTGGGCCTGGGCTTCGGGCAAGTCGTGCTCGCCGAGGCTCAGGGGGGCATCAATGAAGAAGCGGGACAGTCTCATTTCAAAACTCTGGATGTGTGTTGGCTATGCAGGCTTCATCGCGGGGCAAGCCCGCCCCCACCGTGGGAGCGGGCTTGCCC
>NZ_JBOICA010000066.1:0-18092 GCF_050739775.1 Pseudomonas sp. | reverse complement strand
GTGCAAGCCCGCTCCTACAGTGGGAGCGGGCTTGCACCCGCGAAGAGGCCCGCAACCCCGCAAAACCGGGGTATTCCTGCAGGCTGGACGGTAAGTGTTTGTTATCTCGGAAATTTTTTTTGAATTTTGTTGAAAATATATTTGACAGGTTCGCCATCCGATCTTAATATGCGCCCCGTCCACAGCGATGAACGAAACGAAACGCGAAGCACCCAGCCAAGCGATTCAGTTCAAAGCGACATAGTGGGGCTATAGCTCAGCTGGGAGAGCGCCTGCATGGCATGCAGGAGGTCAGCGGTTCGATCCCGCTTAGCTCCACCAAATTCCGATCCGTAGTAGGTTTTAATGACTGCGGAATCAACCGGGTTCAAGTAGCCAGGTTGTAAGGTAAGAAGGTTCGTCCCCTTCGTCTAGTGGCCTAGGACACCGCCCTTTCACGGCGGTAACAGGGGTTCGAGTCCCCTAGGGGACGCCAGTTTTACACAAGCGATGTTGAAAGAGATCGCTGGGCCGCGAGGCTAGAAATCTGGGGCTATAGCTCAGCTGGGAGAGCGCCTGCATGGCATGCAGGAGGTCAGCGGTTCGATCCCGCTTAGCTCCACCAATTTTGCCAGGATTCGTGAAAACGGATCTGTACGAAGGTTACAAGTCCCCTTCGTCTAGTGGCCTAGGACACCGCCCTTTCACGGCGGTAACAGGGGTTCGAGTCCCCTAGGGGACGCCATTTTACCCACTTTGTGGGATTTCAAGGCTCATTCGATTATTGAATGAGCCTTTTGTTTTTGCCTCGAAAAAAGTTCTCTTTTCTTTTTCCTCTTCCTTTTCCTTCCTCTGTACGACAAGCGGCAGGGGAAAGTGCTTGCAGAAAAATATTATGAGAATAATATTCTACTCATAATATTCGGAGGCAGGTCATGAACGACAAAAAGGCAAAAACCCGCGAACGGATTCTAGATGCTGCCTGCAGCGCACTGATCCAGCACGGCCCGGCCGAGCCCAGCGTCAACCAGGTCATGGGGGCTGCCGGACTCACGGTGGGGGGCTTCTACGCGCACTTCGACAGCAAGGACGCGCTGATGCTCGAAGCCTTCAGCCAGCTGCTCGCAGAGCGTCGGGCGTTGCTTGCCGAGGTCGACCCGAACATGAGTGGCGAAGCACGTCGCGCCCTGGTCGCCGCTTTCTACCTGTCGCGTAAGCACCGTGATGCCACCGAGCGAGCCTGCCCGCTGCCCAACTCGCTGGGTGAGATGGCGCGGCTGCCAGATACCTTCCGCCAGGTGCTGGGCGAACACATTGAATTGATGATGGCCAATCTTGCTGACAGCCCCGAAGAGGCCGACAAGGTCCTCGCCGACCTGGCCTTGATGGTCGGTGGCCTGGCCTTGGCCCGCGCCTTGGGCACAGACGAGCTGTCTGACCGTATCCTGCGTGCCGCCAAGTCGGCGGTGGTCTGATCGAGCGACATCCACTGGAGCGAAGCGATGAATACCTTGAGCTGGATTCGTAGCGTTAACGGCACCTTCGGACGGCTGGCGCCGGAACATGTCGCCGGCAAGATGCGCCGCGCCTTCATGACCCCGCGCAACCTGCCGCCGCGCGAGTGGGAGCTGCCACTGCTGGCCCGCGCCGAGCGCATTACCTTGCGTTTCGGCTTGTCGGCGCTGCGTTGGGGGCAGGGTCCGACAGTGTTGCTGATGCACGGTTGGGAAGGGCGGCCGACCCAGTTCGCGCACCTGATCGATACCCTGGTGCAATCGGGCTACACCGCCGTGGCCCTGGAAGGGCCGGCCCATGGTCATTCGCCGGGCCATCAAGCGCATGTCGTGTTGTTCGCTCGGGCCTTGCTGGAAGCCGCTGCCGAGTTGCCGCCGCTGCACGCGGTGATCGGCCATTCCATGGGTGGCTCCAGCGTCATGCTGGCCTTGCAATGGGGGCTGCGTGCTGAAATGGCGGTGAGTGTTGCCGCGCCTGCGCAGCTGCTGGGTGTATTGCGCAGCTTTGCCCATCGCCTGGGCATGCCGGCGCGGGCGCGGGCGGCCTTTGTGCGCCAGATTGAGCGGGATGTCGGCATACCGATCGCGCGTCTGGACGTCAGCGGCTATCAACTGGAAATCCCTGCGTTGATCGTGCATGCCGAAGACGACAACCTGGTGCCAGCCAGCGAGGCCCAGGCGATTCACCAGGCCTGGTTCGACAGTCGTCTGTTGTTGCTGCCTGAAGGCGGTCATCAGCGCGTACTCGCTGACCCCCAACTGATCGAAGGCGTAATGGCGCTGCTGGCGCGTCGTCGCGCAGCGGCGCGGCAATCGGCTTGATCATCCGTTACACTCTGCCCGTTCAACAAGGACCTGGAGCGGGCATGAGTTGGGATCTGGCAACACCGTTCATTATCGACCTGCGGGTCGCTGCCGATGACATCGATGGCCTCGGCCATGCCAATAATGCGGTCTACGTCACCTGGCTGGAGCGCTGTGCCTGGCGTCACTCCCAGCGTCTGGGGCTGGACCTTGCCGAGTACCGGCGCCTGGACCGGGCCATGGCGGTCGTGCGTCATGAGATCGACTACCTGGCGGCGGCTTATGAAGACGACGAGTTGCAGCTGGCGACCTGGATCGTCGACTGGGACCAGCGCCTGAAGATGACCCGACGCTTCCAGCTGGTGCGCCCCAGCGACGGCACCACCTTGCTGCGCGCGCAAACCACCTTTGTCTGCATCGAGTTATCCACAGGACGGCCAAAGCGCATGCCCAGCGAGTTCATCGACGGTTATGGCCCGGCGCTGATGGCCGGAGCACTGTAACCTGCGGATTTTGCTAGACTGCCGGCCTTTTCGCTCGAGATGCAACCCATGCAAATTGCCCTGGCCCCGATGGAGGGGCTGGTCGACAACATCCTTCGTGACGTACTGACCCAGGTGGGCGGCATCGACTGGTGTGTCACCGAGTTCATTCGCGTCTGCGACAGGCTGTTGCCTGCGGCCACCTTCGACAAGCTGGCGCCCGAGTTGAGCCAGGGCGCGCAGACTGCGGCCGGGGTGCCCTTGCGTGTGCAACTGCTCGGTTCCGATTCCGTCTGCCTGGCAGAAAACGCGGTATTGGCCTGCGAGCTGGGCGCGCCGGTCATCGACCTGAACTTTGGCTGCCCGGCCAAGACCGTGAACAAATCTCGCGGCGGGGCGGTGTTGCTCAAAGAGCCGGAACTGCTCCACGCCATCCTCCGTGAAGTACGCCGCGCCGTGCCTGCGCATATACCGGTGACCGCCAAGATGCGCCTCGGCTTCGACAGCCCCGATGGTGCCCTGGACTGTGCGTTGGCCCTGGCCGAGGGTGGTGCCGAGCAATTGGTGGTACATGCGCGGACCAAGGTTGACGGCTACAAGCCGCCGGCCCATTGGGAGTGGGTGGCGAAGGTGCAGGATGTGGTCAAGGTGCCGGTGTACGCCAACGGTGAAGTCTGGACCCTCGACGACTGGCGGCGCTGCCGTGAGGTCAGCGGTGTCGAAGACATCATGCTCGGCCGCGGCCTGGTCTCGCGTCCGGATTTGGCCCGGCAGATCGCTGCTGAACGCGACGGCGTCGAGTTCGTACCGATGGACTGGCAGAGCCTGCTGCCGCTGATCCAGGACTTCTGGGGCCAGGCCCGGGCGCAGATGACGCCGCGCCAGGCGCCGGGGCGCTTGAAGCAATGGGTGGCGATGTTGACCCGCACCTACCCTGAAGCCGTGGCGTTGTTCACCGAACTGCGCCGGGAAACCGACTGCGATCGCGTTGAGCAGTTGATCGGCATGCCGGTCAGCGAGGCGGCCTGAAAATTTTTTTGTGGGGTTGCTTGAAAAGTTGGCGAGGGTCCTTATCTAAGGAGTACGCGATGCCGAAGTCGGGTCGCGCTACTACACAACCTCGCTGATTTTCAGGAGATGCACCATGACTACTGCTTTTTCTCTGGCTCCACTGTTCCGTCATTCCGTAGGTTTCGACCGTTTCAATGACCTGTTCGAATCCGCGGCGCGTAATGAGGCGGGTAGCAGCTACCCACCCTACAACGTTGAAAAGCATGGCGAAGACCACTATCGAATCGTCGTTGCTGCGGCCGGTTTCCAGGAGCAGGATCTTGACCTGCAAGTGGAAAAAGGCGTCTTGACCGTCACTGGCGGCAAGCGTGACAGCAACGCTGAAAGCGTTACCTATCTGCACCAGGGCATTGCCCAGCGGGCGTTCAAGTTGTCCTTCCGTCTGGCCGACCATATCGAGGTCAAGGCTGCAGGGCTGGCCAACGGTCTGCTCAGCATTGACCTGCTGCGGATCGTGCCGGAAGAGGCCAAGGCCAAGCGCATCCCGATCAATGGGGATAGCAAGCCTGCGTTGAACTGAGTGATGTGATGCAAAAGAGGGCGCCTTCGCAGACCGTGTGAAAACCCAGAGAGCGTCAAACCTTGATCATTAACCGATCATTTTTGGCGCTCTCTCACTCATTCTGAGTTCGATTGAGTCAGAACTCCTGAAGATTTCGCGTAGCAACGACCTCTTCAGGAATGAGTTGGAGTTTTCACACAGTCTGTTCGGGTGCCCTTTTTTTGGGTTCTTCACGGAATCCCGGGGGCTATGATCCTTGGGCTGGGCTGCTGGGGGCTCTTCGTCGACAGTGCATATGCAGGAAAATGGGCTCAACGCATGCATCAAACGCACGCGGTCGACGTTCAAGTGATCCGAGGGCCAAACAATAGAAGAACGGGGAAATGGCACTCCGAGCAGGGCGATCTGTTCACTGTAGCGCCCGCCCCGACCGGCTTCGTGGTTATGCCCAGGCGCTGGGTGGTGGAGCGGACTCATGCCTGGAATGAGAGGGCTCGGCGACTGATCATGCACCACGATCGGTTGCTCGCCGTGAGCGAGGCATGGGTGTGGCTGGCCGAAGCACGCATACTCGCGCGTCGACTCACTACATGATTTTGTCTACACCCTCCTAGCCATTACAAGTCGTCCCTTAACCATTCTCGAATGGTTCCATTCATTGACGCCAGAATAATGGCTGTCTAATATCGCGCCACTATTGTGCTATCACTCTCCATTTCGAGGGATCGAACATGTACCCACCCGCCCTCGTGGCGAGGTTGTGCCTGGCTTTGCTGTGCCTTTCTCCGCTGAATCTTGCTCACGCCGCCCCCACCCCTGGTGAAACCGATCTGATCCGCGAACGTCAGGACCGCTTGCTCGACGAGCAGCGTCGGCGTCTCGAGGAGCTCAAGGAATTACCCGGCAAGGAAGCCCAGCCCGCGCCACCGACGGCCCCGGCCGACACCCGTTGTTTCCCCATCAAGGACATCGAACTCAAAGGTGCAGACAGTCTCTCCGACAGCGAGAAAAATCGCCTGCTCAAGCCTTATATCGGTCAGTGCCTGGGCGTTACGCAGCTCAACGAGTTGCTGAAAGTCATCACCGATCACTACATCGAAAAAGGCCTTGTCACCAGCCGTGCCTACTTGCCGCAGCAGGATTTGTCCGGCGGGCATTTGAAGGTGCTGGTGGTCGAGGGCCGGCTTGAAGGGTTGAAGGGTGCGGAGGGCAGCAAGCTGTCGGACCGTGAACTGGGGATGGCTTTTCCTGGCAAGAGCGGGGAGCTGGTCAATCTGCGGGAAATCGAGCAGATGGTGGATCAGCTCAACCGCTTGCCGTCGAATCAGGCGCAGATGGAGTTGTCTCCGGGCAAGAACGTCGGTGGCAGTGAAGTGTTGGTCAAGAACACGCCGCAGAAGCCGTGGCGTGCCGGGTTGTCGCGCAGTAACGACGGCCAGCGCAGCACCGGCGAGCAGCAGTGGGGCACGACGTTTGATTGGGACAGCCCGCTGGGCCTGGCCGATCAGTTGATGCTGCGCGGCGGTCACGATGCGATGACCGATCACCAGCACACCTCCAACAACGCGATACTCAATTACAGCGTGCCGTGGGGCTGGTGGAACTTCAGTTACACCTATAGCCAGAGCGAGTACCGCTCGCAAGCCCAGGCCAACGGCTTCAATTTCAAGCAGACCGGCGACAGCGAAAACCATCAGTTGCGTGCCGAGCGGGTGATCCATCGCGACGCCCTGAGCAAGACGTCCCTCAGCACCGGTATCTCGTCCCTGCGCACCAACAACTTCATCGAAGACAGCAAGCTCAAGCTGAGCAGCAACCGTATCAGCGAAGCGCAGTTCGGCATCAACCACGGTCGGCGGGTCGGCAGTGCCTTCGTCAACCTTGACCTGGGCATGCAGCAAGGTATCGGTGCGTTCGACGCCCAGGGTAACGGCGATCCGGGCCCCGGCGAGCCGAACGCCCGTTACCGCAAATACACCGCCACCGCGAGTTATCTGCAGCCGTTCAAGGTGTGGGGCGAGTCCTTCAGTTTCAGCAGCCTAATGACCGGCCAGCGCAGCGAAGACGTGCTGTTCAGCCCGCAGCGCACCAGCCTCGGCGGGCAGTCGTCGATCCGCGGTTACAAGGACCAGTCGTTGTCCGGTGACAGCGGCGGCTACTGGCGCAACGACCTGCGCTGGAGCCATCCGATCGCTTTGGAATGGCTGCGCCCGGTGTTCGCCGAGTACGGCACCAGCCTGGGTTACGACCAGGGTGTGATCCGTGGTGACCGCTACAACGGCGATCAGCACGGGCGCATGTCCAGCAACTCCGTGGAGCTGTTTGCCCGGGGTCAGCATGTGGCCGCCAGCGTGACTTTTGCCCATTCCCTGGAACGCCCTGATGTGCTGACCGAGCGCGAAGCGCCGATCTATTTCCGCGTGGATTTCTTCCTCTAAATTCTGCTTTAACGAGATTCGATCATGGATGTTCGCCAACTGGCCTTTCTGGCCGGCCAGCCCGCTGCTGCCGTAAAAAACCGTGAACACTTCTGGGGCATGCCCAAGCGCGGGCTGGCGTTTCTGTTGGCCAACGTCATGTTCTGGCAACCGATATGGGCCCAGGCCGAGGGCATCGTCGTCAGCACGCCGGGTACCACGCTGGATAACGCCGGCAACGGAGTACCGATCGTCAACATCGCCACGCCCAACGGCAGCGGTCTGTCGCATAACCAGTTCCACGATTACAACGTTGGCACCCAGGGCGTGATCCTCAACAACGTCGCCAACCAGACCGGTGCGACGCAGTTGGGCGGGATCATCATTGGCAACCCGCACCTGAAAAACAGCGGCGGGGCACAGACGATACTTAACGAAGTCATCGGCGGCAGCCCCAGCCAGTTGCGCGGTTACACCGAAGTGGCGGGGCAATCGGCACGGGTCATCGTTGCTAACCCTTATGGCATCAGCTGCAACGGTTGCGGCTTCATCAACACCCCGCGCGTGACGTTGACCACCGGCAAACCAGTGCTCGACGGTAGTGGTCGTCTGGACCGCTTCCAGGTCGATCAGGGCAGTGTCTCCATCGATGGCACGGGCCTTGATGCTAGCCAGGTCGATGGCTTCGAAATCATCACCCGCAGCGCGAAGATCAACGCTGAAATCCATGCAAAAAACCTGACCATCGCCGCCGGTCGCAACGATGTGAATGCGGACAACCTCAACGCCACCGCCCGCGCCGATGACGGCAGTGCCAAACCGCAACTGGCCATCGACTCTTCGGCCCTGGGCGGCATGTACGCCGGGGCGATCAAGCTGGTGGGCACCGAGCAGGGCGTCGGTGTGAAGCTGGCGGCGGAACTGGCGGCCAGCGCCGGGGATATTCAGATCGACGCCAACGGCCAACTGAGCATGGTCAAAGCCACCGCCAGCAACGTCGTCGACATCAAGGCCAAGAGCCTCGATGCCCAAGGACCGGTATACGCCGGAACGCAATTGGCCGTGCAGACCGCCGAAGACCTGGTCAACCGGCAAAGCCTCGCGGCCAGGGACTCGGTGCGTCTGACGAGCGGTGGCAAACTGACCAACCTCGGCGTCATCGAAGCCGGGGTCAATGCCGACAACAGCCGCAACGCCAGCGGTGATCTTGTCCTCAACAGTCAGGCGCTGAGTAACAGCGGCAGCCTGTTGGCCAGCCGTTCCTTGAACGTGCAGACCGAAGGCTCGCTCGACAACCAGAACGGCATCATTCAGGGACGCGACGTCACGCTCAATGCCGCTCGATTGCTCAACCTGGGGATCAATGCGCGGATCTTCGGCGAAGGCCGTCTGGCGTTCAACGCCCCGGCCATTGTCAACCTCAACGGCCTGATTCGCTTCGCCGATGGCCAGGCCGCGACCCTGACCCTCGACAGCCTGGACAACCGCCAGGGCCGCATCGAAATCGCCGGCGGCAGCCTGACGCTCAACGCCCGGGAGCTGAAGAACGGCGACGGCAAAATGATTGCCGGCCGTCTGGACCTGGTCACCCGTCAACTCGATAACACCAACGGTTTGATCGCAGCCAATCAGACCGACGCCAAGGTCACGGCCAGTGAGCGCCTGGACAACGGCAAAGGCAAAATTCAGGCTCAGACCGCTCTGTCGGTGTCCGGCGGCGAACTGCTCAACCAGGGCGGCACGCTGGCTGCCGATGAAGTGACCGTCAACGCCACCCGCGTGGATAACAGCCAAAAAGGCGTGATCAGCGCCGAAGGCGGTGCGCTGAACCTGACTCTCGACGAAGACCTCGATAACCACGATGGCAAGGTGCAAGCCTCGACCCATCTGGCCGTCACCGCCCAGAGCATCAACAACCGCAACGCCAGCCTGACGGGTAAAACCCTTGAGCTGACCAGTCGCGGCAAACTCGACAATACCCAAGGCACAATCTCGTCCGAAGACAGCGTTCTGGCTACCCAGGATCTGGACAACACTCAAGGGCTGATTCAGGGCAACACAAGCCTCAAAATCGTTGGCCGTGACCTGGATAACACCGAGGGCAAGCTGCTGGGCGGCACCGTCCATACGACACTCGACAATCTCACGCAGAACACCAACGGCACCATGAGCGCCGAGGCCGGCAAGCTCACGCTGATCGTCACTCAACACCTGAACAGTGCCTTGGGCCGATTGCAGGCCACCCATGGGGACGTGGACATTCACGCCGCGAGCATCGACAACCGCGCAGGTGTCGTGGCCGGTCAGCAATTGTTGCTGGTCGCCGAAGGCGGGCGCATCGACAACCGTGGCGGGTGGATCATGGGCGATCGCCTGGACCTGCAAGCCGCCAGCCTCGACAACAGCAATAACGGCCTGCTAGCGGCGGGCGTTGACGGTGCACGGTTGATCCTCAAGCAGACGGCCCCCGGTCAGTCACAGTTGCTGAACATCAAGGGCCGGATTCAAAGCGAAGCCGGTCTGCAGATCGAGAGTGACACGGTCGACAACAGTGCCGGTGTCCTGCTCGGTAAAACCATCGACGTTACCGCAGGGCAACTGAGCAACAACGACAAGGGCGGCATCGTCAGCAGCGATGGCACCATCGAACTGAAAATCGCCGGTGTTTTCAGCAACGTCACCGGCGTGGTCGACGCCGGTGATCAGCGCCTGCTGCTCGCTCGCCTGACGGAACTCGACAACCGTGGCGGCACCTTGCGTGGCAAGCGTCTGGACATCAGCAGCACGGCCGTCGACAACCGCAACGAAGGCCAGATCATTGCCGGCAGCGATGGCCTGAAAATCGTCGGCACGAGCCTGCAAAACCAGCAAGGTGTGATCCTCGCCAACGGCAGCCACGCAGAGCTGGCGCTGGGCCAGGGCAGCCTGCAGAACCAGGGCGGTACCCTGCAGGCCGACAGTCTGGACATCACCGCTGCCGACCTCGACAACAGCGCCGTCAACGGCAAGGCCGGGCTGATTTCCAGTCTGCTGGGCGACTTGCAATTGACGGTCACTCGCCTGACCAACCGCGCCGGCAAGTTGTTCGGCAAAGACCAAGTCATCTTCGATGGTTCAAGCCTGGACAACGCCGGCGGTGAGATCAGCGGCACGCGGCTGGGGCTTGAAGCCGTCAGCCAGATTCTCAACCAGGGCGGGCTGATCGAATCGGCCACCGACCTGAACCTCATCAGCGGCCAGTTGAATAACAGTGCCGGTGGCCAGGTTCGCGCGCTCGGTGGTGCGTCGAGTCAGATCAAACTGACCGGCAACCTGAACAACCAGAACGGCGTTATCGAGATCGGCAGCAAGGACCTGATCCTCAGCGGCGTTCAGCTCAATAACCTCAGTGGTAGCGTACGTCACGCGGCGCAAGGCCTGTTCGATCTCGACCTGAATAACCTGACCGGCAGCCAGGGCAGCCTCACCGGTCTGGGCAATGGCAGTTGGGACATCGGCTCAGTCAACGGGGTGGGCACCTGGCAACTCAACGGTGGCCTGACCTACACCAGCGCCCAAGACCTGACCCTCAATGCCGGTGACCGTATCGCCAGCGCTTCGGCGCTGAGCCTGAATGTCGCCAACCTCACCAACGCCGGCGAGCTGCTCAGTGACGGCAACCTGTCGCTGACCCTGGGCGGCAATCTGCTTAACAGTGGCCGAGTCTCGGCCAAGCAAAAACTGACCATCGGCGCCAACGATCTGATCCAGCGCGACGGTCGTCTGGTCAGTGGTGGCGACACGCAACTGAACTTGCGTGGCACCCTCGACAACCTCGGTCGCCTGATCGCCAATCAAAACCTGACGGTGACGGCGGCCCGGATCGATAACAAAGGCACCCTCGGCGCGCAAGGCAAGGTCACGCTCAAGGCGGCCAACGGCATCAGCAACGGCGCCGATACGCTGTTGTTCAGCGGCGGCGCGATGGAGCTGCACGGCAACAGCCTGAGCAACTATTTCGGCGATATCTACAGCCGCGGCAACCTGACGTTCAGTGCCCTTGATGGTGGCCGTGCGGCCTCGTTCAGTAACCTGTCGGGCACTATCGAAAGCGAAGGCGACATCGACATTAACGTGGCGTCGCTGGTCAACGCCAAATCCGAATTCGAACTGACGTCCGGGCAATCTTCCGGCAGCCTGGATTGGGAGTGCGGTCAGCACTGCGGGGGGCACGACGGCTGGAAACGCGGCAAGATCACCATCACCACCCAGTTCAACGACACCGTACTCAAGGACTCTCGCGCTTCACGGCTGGTGGCCGGGAAAAACTTCACCGTTCACGCCAATCAGGTCGAAAACCGTTACAGCCTGATGGCGGCCAACGGCAACCTCGACCTGACCGCCGACAGCCTGCTCAACCAGGGTGCCGCGTCACGCTCGGGACAGCGGGTCGTGATAATCGGTACCCCCGGTCGTATCGACAACAGCCTCTGGGACAAGATGGAGTTCATCGATGTCCCGGCGTTCAACGCGGCGACAGCCGCGGGCAATTTCGATGAAGCACGTTTCAAGGAACTGAGCGACCGTTCGAGCGACAGTCGGTTCGCGGTACAGAGCGACGTCACCACCTGGAATGAAAACGGCAACAACGTTTACGCCGCCGTATTGCAAGCCGGTGGCAACGTCCGACTGAACGTCGCCAACACCATCCAGAACGGCACGCTTTACGACAACACCTTCGGCCAGCTGACCGGTTCGCTGAGCAGCGACCAGACCGCCTCGGTCGGCGGCATCAACATCAACCTGGGCAAACGCAGCACCGACGCCAGCGCCCAGGTGGCCAAGGACGTCACGCGCATCGAGCGCGTGGATGCCGATGGCGTGAAGCAGGTCAGCTTCGTCCCGGTCGACTTCCGGGGTGTGCCATTTGCCGCCGTGGACCCGACGGCGTCTTCGACTTTCCGACTGCCCAAGGGGCCGTACGGCATGTTCGTGCAGAGTCGCAACCCGCAAAGCCGTTACCTGATCGAAACCAACCCGGAGCTGACCCAGTCCGCGGCATTCATGAGTTCCGATTACCTGCTGGGCAAGCTCAACTTCAGCGCCGATGAAGCCGCGCGCCGCCTCGGTGACGGTCGTTATGAATCCCGTTTGATCAGCGACGCCGTGCTGGCTAAGACCGGTCAACGTTTTCTCGCCAACGGCCTGAACGACGATAACGAGCAATTCCGTTATCTGATGGACAACGCCCTGGCCAGCAAAAACGCGTTGAACCTGTCGCTGGGCGTCAGCCTGACTTCCGAGCAGGTTGCGGCCCTGACCCACGACATCGTGTGGATGGAAGAGCGCATCGTCGATGGCCAGAAAGTGCTGGTGCCGGTGCTGTATCTGGCCCAGGCCGAATCGCGCAACGTGCGCGGCGGCAGCCTGATCCAGGGCCGTGACCTGACCCTGATCGCCGGCAACGACCTGGTCAACGTCGGCACCCTGCGCGGCACTCACGACCTGTCCGCCGACGTCAAGGGCAGCCTCTATCAGGGCGGCCTGGTCGAGGCCAACGAACGCCTGAGCCTCATGGCCACGGACAGCATCCGCAACGCCCTGGCCGGCGAAATTCGCGGCAACCAGGTCAGCCTCACCACCCTCAAGGGCGACATCGTCAATGACCGCACCGCCATCGCCGTGGGCGAAGGCTCCGGCATGCGCACCCTGGTCGACGCCGGCGGCAGCATCAGCGCCCGCGACACACTGACGATCAAGTCTGCCCGCGACCTGACCAACTCCGCCGCCATCAGCAGCGGCGGCGACGCCAGCCTGAGCGCCACCCGCGACCTCAACCTGCTGGCCACGCGCAACGAAAGCGAAATCCACGACATGGCAGAGGGCGGCCACCGCTCCATCACCACCACCACCGTGGAAAACCTCGCCTCCAGCGTCACCAGCGGCGGCAACCTGACCCTCAACGCCGGCCGCGACATCAACGTCATCGCCAGCACCGCCAAGGCCGAAGGCAACCTCACCGCCGACGCCAAAGGCGACCTCACCCTAGCCTCGGCCGGCGACGAACACAACGTCGAAACCCGCAGCAAGGACGGCAAAAAACGCATTCACGAAGAGTACAACCACACCGTACAGAAAGCGGCCGAGTTCAGTGCCGGCGGCAATGTGATCACCCGCTCCGGTGGGGACACGACGCTGGTGGCGAGCAAGATTAGTGCGGGGAACGAGGCGTATGTGTATGCGGGTAATGACCTGACGCTCCAGAGTGCAGAGGACAGCGATTACAGCTTCTACAGCAAAACCAAGAAAAGCTCCTCGGGCAAGAAGAGTCGACTCGACGAGGTGGCCAGCACCACCAACATCGCCAGCGCAGTGACCTCCGGCGGTAACAGCACCCTGCTGGCCGGTAACGACATGCTGATCAAAGGCAGCGAGATTGCGGCCGATAAAGGTGGTGTGCAACTGGTGGCCGGCAATGACATGCAGATCGTTGCGGTCACTGATTCGAACAGCGCCCGCCATGAAAGCAGCTCCAGCAAAAGTAGCTGGGGTGGCTTGAAGTCAAGCAAGGTCAAGGATCAGGTTTCTGAGACACAAAGCACTGCTGTTGGCAGTGTGATCTCGGGCAATACCGTGGATGTCGCTGCTCGTCGTGACGCCACAATCACCGGTTCGTCTCTGGTCAGTACCCAGGATCTGACTGTACAGGCCGGCCGCGACCTGACCATCAACGCAGCGGAAAACACCTTCACCCGCAATGAACTCCATAAGGAAAAGAACCGCGATCTGACCGGTGTGCTGACAGCCAATAACCTTGGCGTCGATGACATCACCGGCAACCAGCACTTGTCGATCAGCCGTCAGAATCACACCGGCAAGTCATCCCAAACCACTTTGACCGGCAGCACCATTGGGTCCAGCGAGGGCAACGTCAGCCTCACCAGTGGACGTGAGCTGAATGTAATCGCCAGTGACCTCGTCAGCACCAAGAACATGAGCCTGATCGGTTCCAAAGTGACCATTGCCGCCGGAATGGAAAGTGCGAGCCAGAGCAGTACCGACAAATCCAGCAGTTTGGCGGTGGGGCGGGTGATTGGCGGCGCGATCGTTGATACGGTCAATACGATTCGCAGTTCAGTAAAAGCAGCTAATGACGCGGACGACCCGCGACTTAAAGCGGTGAAGCTGGCTCAGGCGGCAATGGCGTTCAATGATCTGGGCGGTATGGGCGGCGACACCGAAGGCGCGGGCTCGGATCATGGGAAAAAACAGGGCTCCGCCAGTAATGGTTCCCTGATCAAGATTGGCACGGAGCTGGCCAACACCCACAGCAAAAGTACCAACGAGTACAACAGTCAGACTGCCAAGCAAAGCACGCTCAATGCCGGCAAAAACTTGTTGATTATCGCCGATGGCGGTGCGCCGGGAACGGCGGGTGATATTCATGTGATTGGCAGCAGCTTGAAAGCCGCCGACACTGTATTGCTGGCGAAAAACAACATCACCCTGGAAAGCGCGCAAAACACCGCCAACTGGGCCAACAACAACAGCAGCAACAAAACCGCCATTGGCGCCAGCTTCAACCTAGGCGAGCAGAACGGGTTCACCCTTGATCTGGGAGCTTCCATCGCCAAGAGCATGGGGACTGGTAGTTCCGTTACCCAAGTCAACACCACCCTGGATACCGGCTCTCTCTCCCTGCACAGTGGGCAGGACACCACCCTGGCTGGCGCGCAGGTACGGGCCGACAGCATCAACGCGTTGATTGACGGCAACCTCACCATCACCTCGCGCCAGGACACCGAGACCCAGAAGAGCAAACAGGGCAGTGCCGGTTTCGGTGGCAGTATCTGTATTCCGCCGTTCTGCTACGGCGCACCTGTGGCCGTGTCCGCAAGCCTGGCCGCCGGCAACATGAACAGCGATTACAAGGCTGTGACAGACCAGAGCGGCCTGTTTGCCGGCAAGGGTGGTTACGACATCACCGTCGGTAAAAACACCACCTTGCAAGGCGCAGTCATTGCCAGTGAGGCGTCTGCAGGCAAGAACCTGCTCAGCACCGACCGTCTGATCGTCAGCGACATCAAAAATACCAGCGAGATCAGCGCCCAGTCGGCAGGCTTTTCGGCCTCCTATGGCAGCAATGCCGGCTCAAGTGTGGGCGGCAGCGTTCCGCTGTCACTGAGCGATTCGGACCATAGCAGCACCCGCAGTGCTGTCAGCGAAGGCACCATCATCGTGCGCAACGCCGCGGGTGCGAATGATCTGGTGGGACTGAATCGGGATACTGCAAACGCCAATCAGACGTTGGACAAGCCTGATGAAAAAGCGATTCAGGAGCGGATTGATCTAATCCAGAGCACGGTCGCGCTGTCCAAAAACATCATCGGCAAAGTCGCCAATGCCCAGCAGCAGGCGGCCAGCGACAAAATCAAATCAGCGACGACTGAAGAGGAACGCCAGGCCGCGATCAATGAATACGACAGCTGGCGAGCAGGTGGCGACAAACGCTTTATGGCGGACATCGCCGCTGGCGTGATTGCAGCCGGCTTGGGGAGTGTGGGTGGTGCGACGGCGATTGGCCTTGTAGCCAATACCACGGCGGCAGATACCTTCAGAAAAATAGGTGACTACGCCGATCAACAGCTAGCGGACGCGATACGTAACAAGGACACGAACCTGCAAGCGGCATGGGCTGAAGGTGGCTCGGCACGTGTCTTGTTGCACAGCCTGGCAGGTGCCGTACAAGGCTTATCCAGTGGCTCGGTGGTGAACGGTGCCCTTAGCGCAGGCGCGTCGGCGGCAATCATGCCGGCATTGGATGAAGTGCTGAAAGGTTACGGTATCGGACTGGCAAGCCGGGATGCGTTCGGCACTTTGATCGCCGCAGGCTTGGGGGCGGCCGCCGGAGGCGGTGGTTCGATTGCGCAGATGAGCGGTGCTGCTATTGCTGCCAATGTTGAGCAGTTCAACCGTCAGATGCACCCCGCGGAAATTCCGCTGCTTAAGGCACAAGCGCAAGCATTGGCCAAGGCAGCAGGTATCACCGAAGCCGAGGCGGAAGCGCGCTTGGCCAGGGCATTGGTGTACTACACCGATGCGGGCTGGCGTATGGTCATTGACGCCAAATCGTCGGTACCTGATGACACCACCCTCAAATATTTGGGTATTGCATTAGCGCCGTTGGCGGATACCTATGATGTTGTTGCGACAGTCAACGGTTTTCCTGTGCCCAGCGACAATAAGAGCTACACGCCAGAAGAAACTACGCGTCTGCTTCAAAATTACGGCGTTAACCACCCTCAAGCGTATGCAGATAACCGCCTGAACGGCGATTATCTGAATCCGAATTTCAATTACATTCCAAAAGTTGAAGACTTCCGTAACCTGGATTTCTATGAAAAGAATCTGAATTTCCGTGACGGTTTTGGTGACTTCGCGACGGGTGTTCTCACCGGTTCGGCACAGGGGTATTGGGACGCGACTACTGGAATGGCGACCAATTTCTGGACGCTGGGCAGCAGCCTTCTCAGTCACCCGGTGGATACAACGAGTCAGATCGCAAACGGTCTCTTGTTGTCGATGGCGAGCTCCGATAGGCTGTTGAGCAGCTATCGTGATAACAAGAATGATGTAGAGATACTGACCTATCTGTATCAGTTGCAAGGCAACACGGCCGCTAGCGCGGCGGTTCGAGCAAAATATGATGCGGAAATGGCAATTAACCTAGTGCCAGCGGGGCGGATTGGGAAGCTGGGCGAGGTTGGTGCAAAAGGCTCTGGAGGTGCAATTGACGCTGGCTTTGATACTGCTAACCTGCAGAGTAAATTGCAGGGGTACCTACTTGATGCAGGGCACCCTCAGAACCAAACCAAAGCCACTTGGTTTCAGCAGGCTCTTGGCTTTGACAAGAATAATTGGGAGGGGTTGGCGTCGCAGATTCAATTTAATGAAGCGAAGGCCGTGGTGACAAAAACAACTCAATATGGTCAGACTTTTGAACAGAAAATCCCTATTGTCGGGACTAATGGGAGAACCATTGACGTACCTTTCGTATTTTTGAAAGACGGCTCAGGTACCGTTCGCCTTGTAACAGGAATTCCGGCAAAAAAATGAATATATTTCGCGAAAATGATGTCGTTCTTCTCCGGGAAGGGGTAGAGGCCAAAATAATTACTGGAGATGAAGTCTTTATACCCGAAGGGACCGAAGGCACAATTGTTATTGTGCATGGCAGTGCTGATCAGCCCTCGGCCTATGAGGTTGAGTTTTTCATTCCCGAGCAAAACGATTTTGCTCTAGCTACGGTGGATGCAGGTTTAGTATGTAAAGTCTGATTGTTCCTTTGGTGCAAAAGGCATCCAGAAGGTTCCCGGTTTGGGAGAGGTAGATGACTTCTTTGCATCACAATCGACTAATCTCAATAAAAAGCTGGGAGCAAAAATTGGTGAGGGTCGCTTACCCTATGAAGCAAGTAGGACTGGTGTAGAGCAGGCTAAGGCAACGGTTAAAGAAACCCTAGAGAACGCCACATCTGTGAGCCCAGTAATCCCCAGCTCAACTGTTCGAGGCAATTACGATCTTGTTCATGTGTACAGCTCCAAGACTAATAGCACCGTGAGCTTAAGGGTGCTGCCGGACGGAAAATATGAGTTTGATACATTAATTCCAGAGAAGTCATCGAAATTTTAATGTGGGGGATGAGAGTCCATGCTGATCAAAGAAATTTTGCGCGATATCAGATTTCGTTCGTTTTTTATGAGTGGGGATTTGGTTTGTGAATTTTTGGTGCTTTTTTTTAAAATGTCTATCGCAGGGTGGGTGTCGCTAACGGTTAGCGAGGGCGTATCAAAATTTACAGTGCTAAATTCAGAGCCAGGGTTACTCGAGTTGTCAGAAATTAGTGATGATTTTGCGTACCCGATTAGGTCGTTAAATGGTCTGGATAAGTTTTTAGGGTTAGAGATTTTGGCCGTGTACGAGTACAGAATTAAGAATGTCGACGAAGGTTGCGTTGGAGTATATCTGGATTTTGGTGGTTGTGGACTTAGTATCATTGAGTCTGATGAGTGCCTGTCGGTTGTAGAGGGCGCGATGCAATATTTGGATGGCGAAATTTCTCTGTATAAAATAGAAGTTTAGTTGGTGCAAAAGAAACCGCAACAATATCAGGTGAGGCAGCAAGTGTTAATGCTCAAGCTGCTTTGAGGGCAAAACTTTCAGGGTTGCAGAAGGCACAACAGACAGCAGCTATCACGAAGACGCTCCCTGATGGACGAATTCGTTATTACACACAGGAAGTGCCTGCTCGTACCGAAGGCACTACTCGTGGTGCTTCGTTTGC
>NZ_JBOICA010000065.1:0-19837 GCF_050739775.1 Pseudomonas sp. | reverse complement strand
GGTTTCGATTCACGCTTCCTCCCCACACTTGGTCGCCCTCATGCAGTTGCGCTTCACTTCGTTCGCTGTGGTCAGCTCACGGCGGGACTTTCACCCGCAAGATTGCGCCCATGCTGGGCGCACAACAGAAACGCCCCGGCAAGCCGGGGCGTTCTGGGAGATCACACGGAGGTTTGAAGCTTAGCGCACACCTTCCTGGCGAAGCGCTGCGGGCTGGAAGTCGCCGAGGGTGGCCGTAAAACCGAAGTCGTAGGCTTTCTTCTCTTCGTTCTTCATGCCCAGTGCCAAATAGCGACCCGACTGCAGGTCGTAGATGGCTTCCAGGGTGTACCACGGCACCTGGACGTTGTAATAGTCCTGGGAGTGAGCCTCGGAAACGCGCCACAGTTGATCGCGACCGTCGTACTGGTCGATCACTGCAGCCTGCCAGGTGTCTTCGTCGATGTAGAAGTCACGTTTGGCGTAGATATGACGCTGACCCGGCTTCAAGGTCGCGACCACGTGCCAGACGCGGCGCAGCTCATAACGGCTCAAGTCCTGGTTGATGTGCCCGGGCTTGATAATGTCGGCGTACTTGAGCTTTGGGTCGTCGAGCTTGTAGCTGTTGGAGGCGATGTACATCTCCTTCTTGCCTTCCAGCTTCCAGTCATAGCGGTCCGGCGCGCCGTTGAACATGTCCAGATTGTCGGAAGTACGCAGGCCATCGGCTGCAGTCCCCGGACCGTCGTAGGACACCTGTGGCGCCTGACGCACACGACGCTGACCGGCGTTGTAGACCCACGCCTTGCGCGGTTCCTTGACCTGGTCGAGGGTCTCGTGGACCAGCAACACGGTACCGGCCAGGCGTGCCGGTGCCGTCACTTTCTGCTTGAAGTAGAACAACACGTTGCCCGGGTTAGCCGGATCGTAGCCCTTGATCTTGTCCCGGAAGACGAATTGATCCTGGAAGTACACCAGACTGTAGGAGCCATTGGTTTGCGGCGTGGCCTGGGTGACCAGACGGGTCACGCTGCCACCGCGATAGCGGGTGATGTGGTTCCAGATGACTTCGACACCGCTCTTGGGAATCGGAAACGGTACAGCAGTGGTGAAGTTTTCCAGACCGTTGCCGCCGGCGACCAGGTTGGTCTTGGTGGCGTTTTCCTTGATCGCGGCAAACACATCAGCCGGCACGGTTGAGCCACGATGGGTCGGGTACACCGGGATCTTGTATGTCTCGGGGTAGCGCTTGAGCATCGCGATCTGACCCGGGGACAGTTTGTCCTTGTACTGGTCGACGTTCTGCGCGGTGATGGTGTACAGCGGCTTCTCGCCAGGGTATGGGTCGGCAAGGAAACCTTTGCCATCAACGGCACCGGCATTGGTGGCCAGCGGCTTCCAGGCACTGATCGAACCATCGGCGTTACCGGCCTTTTCCGCGCCCATAGGCGTCAGGGAAGTGCCGAGCTTGGCCGCTTCGTCGGCGGACACCGCCGCCATGACACCGGTGGCCAGCAGCGACAGGCCCAACACACCGGCTTGCAGCAGATTCTTGGTCATTTTCATGTTCATGCTCGTCCTGAATCGGTGTTCTTAGAAGTTCACGCCGAAGCTGAGGGCGATGAAATCGCGGTCATCCACGGTGGTGTACTTGCCGTCGAAGAAGTTGGTGTACGACAGGCTGGTGGTGTAGGTGTTCTGGTACTCGGCATCCAGGCCCAGGCTGACCGCCTTGCGCCCTTCCTCGAAGTTGCCGCCAGGGCCTGGGGAGTAGCCGGAAACATCATGGGACCAGGCGACACTAGGCTTGAGGTTGACCCCGGCGAACACGTCGTTGTAGTCCCAGATCGCCCGGGCACGGTAGCCCCAAGAGGTACTGGTGGTGTAACCGTCGTTTTCGCACTTGCGGCTACGGTTGTCAGTCGAAGCGCCAGCGCCTGCACCGACGATGGTGCTGGTGTTGAGGATCTGCGAGCAGGTATTGAAGCCACCGGTGCTCGGCAGCGGGCCCGGGCCGTAGACCGGGTCACGGCCGTAACGCACGTCATGGGCGCTTTCCAGGCCACCGACATGGGTCACGCCGACCTCACCCACCACGGTCAGCCGACTCGCCCCCATGACTTGGTCGAAGAAGTGGGTCAGGGTGGTCTGGAACTGGGTCACTTCCTTGCGGCGGTAACCGTGCAGGTCCTGGCCAGGAACACCGTCGAGGAGGGAGGCGTTGGCCAGCGTCCCGCCAATCGGACGAACACCTGCGTACAGAATGTCAGTGGTGTTCAACTGCACCGGCGCATTCGGCCGGTAGCTGACTTCACCGCTCCACGCGGTGCCGGTAGGCAGCGTGGTGGAGAAGCTCAGGCCATACAGGCGAATATCCTCAGGGTACTCGACGAAGTACTGCGAGTTGCCCGCAACGATCAACGGCGCCAAGCTCCGCAGTGCCGCCGGCAGGTTCCGCAGGCCGGCATAGACCGACGGCGCGGCGCCGGTGGCGCTGAAGATCGGCGCGCGGCTGTGGTAGTTCATGAAATAGGCGCCGAACTCGGTATCCAGCGGCTCGAACATGTAGCGCATGGCCACACCGAATTGGCCACTGTCACGCGCATCGCGATCCGCGCCACGCTTGACCAGCACGCCTTCTTCGTTGATGTCGATTCCCTGGCGAGCCAGGAAGCCCAATCCGGCTGGCGGCACAGTACGGCTGCTGTTGAGCAAACGCAGGTTGTCGGTACAGCCGTCGGCGATGACGTCTGGCTGCGAGAAGAAAGTCCCGCAGTTGTCGACGACAGTCTGGTCCCACTCGATCTGGTAGAAGGCTTCGGCCGAGAGGTTGTCGGTCAGGCTCTGGGACACATAGAACATGTTGACCGGGATCAGGCCTTCCTTGACCTCGGCGCCAGGACGGCGGAAGGCGGCGACGTCGATCGGGTTGATCGAGTTGATACCGCCACCGATGAAGGTACTTTCACCCCAGCTGACCACCTGCTTGCCCAGGCGCACCGAACCCGGCTGATCGGCAATGGCGTAGTTGTGATAGACGAAGGCGTCGAGAATCTGCCCACCGGAGGACTTGGCGCCCTCTTTGCGATTGGAGTCGCTGATGTCCTTGAACTCGCGGTGTTCATCCTTGAGCTCGAAGTCGTACCAGTACTTGCCACGGACGAACACACCGGTGTCGCCGTATTTGAGCTCCAGGTCATGGATGCCCTTGAAGATTTTCGAGAAGGTCTCACCGCGCTTGAAGTTCAGGTGACCGTCGTCGGAAGTTTGCGACAAACCTTTGCCGCCGTTGTTGACGCCAATCAGGTTCTCGTTCGGCTTGGCCGTTGACCAGCTGGCCCCCACGGATAGCGACGAGTCAAACGACCCTTCGATTTCACCGATGTTGAAACTGACGCCGAATGCAGGACCGGCGAGCGTAGAAGCGAGGCTGACGGCCAACGGCAGTTTCGCCCGGCGCCAGAACAGATTTACTGATGTCATCGACGCTACTCCATGTACTTTATTTTTATGGCAGTGAGTCCTTTGCAGAAACGCCTCGTTCGACGGGGTGAGCGCACCTCAATCGTCGAGCAAGTGGCCAGGCACATTCCTGTGCTGCCCCCCATTCCTGAAAATCCCCTGACCCGACTATAGCCAGCAGGTAGGGGGGCTTGATCCCTCTAAAGTGTGATTTGCACTTTTGCCCCTGTGGCGCGGTTTCTGAACCGGCCGTTGTGCTGGCAGGGGCAAGAATGGCTGAAAATTAGTATTTGACAAGGCGAACATGCGTCTGGCCTGCGGGTCACACCCGATTGGGCACGACCCGGCCGGCATCAAAGGGTCGAGAGAAACGTGCTGTTATTGGCCTGCCACTGAGGGATGTCCAGGCGGATGCGCTTCTTGTCGATCTTGCCGACGCTAGTCTTGGGAATTTCAGTAACAAGAGCAATCTGACTGGGAATCGCCCACTTGTTGATGTGCCCAAGTTCCACGAAAGGCTTGAGGTGCTCCTTGAGCGCCTTGGCATCGATCACCTGGTCTTCATGGACCACCAGCAGGGCAAACGGTCGCTCGCCCCACTGCGGGTCGGCGACCCCGACCACGGCCACTTCGCGTATCGCCGGATGACGGCTGATCAGGTCTTCAAGCTCCAGGGAGGAGATCCACTCGCCGCCCGTCTTGATCACATCCTTGATGCGGTCGCGAATGTCGATCACGCCCATGCTGTCGAGGGTGGCCACGTCACCGGTGTGCAACCAGCCACCCTGCCAGAGTTCTGCGCCCTTCTGCGGTTCGCGCAGATAGCCCATGGTCAGCCAGGGCGCTCGCAGCACCAGCTCGCCCTGGGTTTCGCCGTCGTTCGGGAGGAATTTGCCTTCGCTATCGACAATCGCCGCCTCGGCCAACGGCACCGGTACACCGGCCTTGATCCGGTAGGTGATGCATTCATCCTCGCTACCGGCCAGCAACTCCTCGTTGAGGTGAGCGCAGGACACCAGCGGGCAGGTTTCGGACATGCCGTAAGCGGCCGTCAGCTGAATGCCATGGGCCTTGGCGGCCTCGTACAGGGCGCGGTTCAGCGCGCTGCCGCCAATGATGATCTTCCAGCCGCCAAAGTCCTGGGTTTGCGCGCCTTTGGCGTTGAGCAGCATCTGCAGGATAGTGGGCACGCAGTGCGAGAACGTGACCTTTTCCTTGCGCCACAGCTCGCACAGCATCTCCGGCTCGTAGCGCCCCGGATAAACCTGCTTGATCCCCAGCATGGTCGCCACGTAGGGAATGCCCCAGGCATGTACGTGGAACATCGGCGTGATCGGCATGTACACATCGTTGCTGCCCAGCAGGCGCACACTGTCGATGCTGCCGGTGACCGAGGCGGCGGCCAGGGTGTGCAGTACCAGTTGCCGGTGAGTGAAATACACGCCTTTGGGGTTACCGGTGGTACCGGTGGTGTAGAAAGTCGTGGCGACCGAGTTCTCGTCGAAATCAGGGAAGTCATAGACGGGGCTGGCCGCAGCCAGCAGTTGCTCGTACTCGCCCACCAGGTTCGGCAGATCGGCAGTCTTGGCCTCGCCATCCGTCAGCAACAGGGTTTTCTCCACCGTGGTCAGTTGCCCGGCGATGGCCTGGTACAGGCCGATGAAATCGCTGTTGACCAGCACGAAGCGGTCTTCGGCATGATTCATGGTGTAGAGGATCTGTTCCGGTGACAGGCGCACGTTGATGGTGTGCACCACCGCGCCGATCATCGGGATGGCAAACATGCATTCCAGATAACGATGGCTGTCCCAGTCCATCACCGCCACGGTATCGCCAGCCTTGACCCCGGCCTCGGTCAGTACATTGGCCAGGCGCGCAATGCGCTCGTTGAGGGTCAGGTAGCTAAAGCGCAACTTATCGCGATAAACGATTTCGCGGGTTTTCTCGTAGCGGCAGCCAGACAACAGCAGGCGCTTGATCAACAACGGAAACTGATAAGCGCCCTCGGCGGGAGGAATGACACGAGTCTGCAACATGGGAGTCCCTTTTCTAGAGTGCACGGACGGGTCAAGACATGACCCACTCTAGAACGCCACAACGCCGGCCAAATCAGCCAAAGGAATGATTTGACCGGGACAATAGCTAGAGGCAACTCGCCATCAATGCATTTCGGTGAAGGCGATCTTCACGCCCAGGGCAATCAGTACCGCGCCCATGCTGCGATCGAACCAGTGGCCCATGCGGGCAAAGCCTGCACGCACGCGCTGCTGGCTGAACAGCATGGCCACCAGGCAGAACCACAGGCCGGTGGCGGCGGCCAGGTACACGCCGTAACCGGCCTGGATGGCCAGCGGCGTGTGTGGATTGATCACCACGGTGAACAATGACAGGAAGAACAACGTGGCCTTGGGATTCAGGCCGTTGGTCATGAAGCCTGCGACAAAGGCTGCCCGCGGTGTGCGCTCGACGGTCGACGCCTGCACGGTGTCGCTGCCTGGCGCGGCGGGGCCGGCACGCAGTGCTTTGAAACCGATGTAGAGCAAATAAGCCGCCGCCAGCCATTTGAGGGCGTTGAACAGCACAATCGACTGCGACACGATCAGGCCGATGCCCAGCAGCGAATAACCCACATGCAGGAAAATCGCCATGCCGACGCCAAAGGCAGTCCAGGTGCCAGCGCGGCGTCCATGGGTGACGCTCTCGCGGACCACCACGGCGAAATCGGGACCGGGGCTGGCCACGGCCAGCAGGTGAATCAAGGCAACAGTGAGAAATTCAGCCCAATACATGGGGGCTCCTTGCGCGAATGGGAGAACACGAAGAAAACCTACATTACGCCCTCGACACAGGATGTAACAACCTCTCGGCGTGCTTGACTCTCCCCTTAGGGGCAACCGCTAGCCTGGGCGCTTTGCACGACAGGGCAGGCGTCGATGAACAAACGTGTACTGGTGGTCCTCGGCCACCCCTCAAACCAGAGTTTCTCCGCCGCCCTGAGCAGCGCCTACGTAGCCGCTGCCCGCGCAGCCGGCCATGATGTTCAGGTGCTGGAGCTGGGCGCGCTGGACTTCGACCCAGTGCTGCGCGAAGGCTATCAGCGCGTGCAGCCACTGGAGCCCGACCTTCAACACGCCCAATCACTGATCAGTTGGGCAGAACACCTGGTGTTCGTGTTCCCGATCTGGTGGGGTGGTATTCCGGCGCTGATGAAGGGGTTTTTCGACCGGGTTCTGCTGCCCGGGTTTGCCTTCAAGTACCGCAGCGACTCCCCCTTCCCCGAACAACTGCTCAAGGGCCGCAGCGCCGACCTGCTGGTATGCATGGATACGCCACCCTGGCATTACCGCTGGGTGTACCGTATGCCGGGCCTGGAACAGATGCGCCGCACTACCCTGGGCTTTTGTGGAATCAGGCCGCAAAAGACGTTAACGTTCGGTCCCATCATCAGCTCGAACACGGCGCAACGCGATGTTTGGTTGCAGCAGGCGCGCAAACTGGCCAGCGCCAGGTAAAAGGGACTTTCGATGTACATCGGCAAAGCGGCGCAGCTGTCCGGCGCGACGATCAAATGCATACGCCATTACGAGAAGATCGGCCTGCTGCCCGCGCCCCGGCGCCAGGGCAGCTACCGCATCTATGATGAGCAGAGCGTGGCGCTGGTAAGCCTGATCAAGTGCGCACAAAAGCTGGGGTTCAGCCTCAAGCAGATGCAGGCAATGGTTAGCGGCAACGGCCCCGGCGAACTGCCGCTGTCGCGTATCCGTCAGGCCATTGCCGCCAGGAAAGCCCAGCTGCAGGTACAGATGGCAGACCTGCAGCAGCAATACCAGAGCCTGCTGGCCTTCGAAGCCAGCCTCGAACAGACCCGTTACGATTGTTTCACCTATCCGACCTGAGCCCGACCGTCACTCACTGGAGCTTCCATGTCCGCCACTCGCCGCGCCGTATTCCTCGACCATCACTCCCTGGACCTGGGCGACCTCAGCCTGGATCGCCTGCGCGGTTGCTTTGACGAGCTGCAACTGTATCCGGCCACCGCCCCCGAACAGGTAGCGGAACGCTTGCAGGGCGCGACCGTGGCCATCAGCAACAAGGTGATGATCGACGCCAGCACCCTGGCCGCCTGCCCCAGCCTGAAGCTGATCCTGGTGGCCGCCACCGGCACCAACAACGTCGACCTGCAGGCCGCACGGGCCCAGGGCATCGTGGTCAGTAACTGCCAGGGCTATGGTACTCCATCAGTCGCCCAGCACACCCTGGCCTTGCTGCTGGCGCTGGCCACTCGCCTGGCGGACTATCAGCAAGCCGTGGCCGAGGGACAATGGGCCAAGGCCAAACATTTCTGCCTGCTGGATTTCCCCATTGTCGAGCTCGAGGGCAAGACCCTCGGCCTGCTTGGTCATGGTGAACTGGGGGGGGCCGTGGCGCGCCTGGCCGAAGCCTTTGGCATGCGTGTACTGCTCGGACAGTTACCTGGACGCCCTTCTCGCGAAGACCGCTTGCCACTGGATGAACTGCTGCCCCAGGTCGATGCCCTGACCTTGCACTGCCCGCTCAACGAGCACACCCGCAACCTGCTAGGGGCCCGTGAACTGGCCCTGCTCAAGCCCGGTGCCTTTGTCATCAACACCGCCCGCGGCGGTTTGATCGACGAACAGGCCCTGGCCGATACCTTGCGCTCCGGCCACCTGGGCGGCGCCGCCACCGATGTGCTGAGTGTCGAGCCACCGGTCAATGGCAACCCGTTGCTGGCCGGGGATATCCCGCGCCTGATCGTCACTCCGCACAGCGCCTGGGGTGCGGTGGAGTCGCGCCAGCGTATCGTCGAACAGTTGAGCGAAAACGCCGAAGCCTATTTTGCCGGCAGCCCGCGTCGACTGGTCGGCTAAGGCGCGCCCGGCTCTGGTAAACTGCGCCACTTTTTCAGGAGCCGCCATCCATGGACCCGCGCAGTGAAGTGTTGCTTCGTCAGGCCGAGCTTTTCCAGGGCTCGCTGTTGCTCGCAGGCTTGCCCGCCGACGACCTGCTCGGCAAGTTGCCAAAAGCACACGGCTGGTGCTGGCATGCCGGCGATCAGGCGGCTGTCGATGCCCGCTTTGCGGGCCGCAGTCATTTCGGCGTAGAGGCTCCCAGCCAGGGTTTCGAGGCTGCCGTGCTGTTCCTGCCCAAGTCCCGCGACCTGGCCAACTACCTGCTCAATGCCCTGGCCTCGCGCCTGGCTGGACGTGAGCTGTACCTGGTCGGGGAAAAGCGTGGCGGCATCGAAGGTGCGGCAAAACAGCTGCATGCCTTTGGCAAGCCGCGCAAGCTCGACAGCGCGCGCCACTGCCAGCTGTGGCAAGTCACCGTGGAACACGCCCCTGAAGCCAAGCCGCTGGAAAGCCTGGCCGAACATTTCGAGTTGGAACTGGCTGAAGGGCCGCTGAAGATCGTCAGCCTGCCAGGTGTGTTCAGCCATGGCCGCCTGGATCGCGGCAGCGCCCTGCTGTTGGAAAATCTTGATCAACTGCCGGTCGGCCATGTCCTCGATTTTGGCTGTGGTGCCGGTGTGCTCGGTGCAGCGATCAAGCGCCGTTATCCACAAAGCCGGATCACCCTGCTTGATGTCGACGCCTTTGCCCTCGCCAGCAGCCGCCTGACCTTGGCCGCCAATGGTCTGGAAGCTGAGGTGATCTGCGGCGACGGCATTGATGCCGCCCCGCGCGATCTGGATGTGATCCTGAGCAATCCACCGTTCCACACCGGCGTTCACACCAACTACCAAGCCTCAGAAAACCTGCTGAAAAAATCAGCCGATCATCTGAGAAAAGGTGGCGAACTTCGCCTGGTAGCCAACAGCTTCCTGCGTTACCAACCACTGATCGAAGGCGCGCTGGGTAACTGCCAGGTACGTGCCGAAGGACAAGGCTTCAAGATCTACCAGGCAACACGCAGTTAAAATCAGCGCTTGCCGAAACGGATTTGCCTAGGCAGAATCCGCTCCGTCCTAGGGGAGTAGTCTCCCGCGAGCAACCTGCTCGCCCGGTACGCGTCAACATACTTGGTCCACAGACCATGGCGCGTGCGACCCACGGTCCGCACAGACGGACCCAGGGTTTGACAAGACCTATGACACGCACACCTTACCCGGGGCGGGAAGGCTGTACGTGTCATAGCCGTGTCGACCCGCCCCCGTAGGAATCCTGATGCTGGAATCATTGCTCATCCCGACCGCAATCGTGGCCCTCGCCGAAATTGGCGACAAAACCCAATTGCTCGCGCTCATCCTCGCTGCCCGCTTTCGCAAACCCTGGCCAATTATCGCCGGCATCATCGCCGCGACCCTGGCCAACCATGCCGCTGCCGGTGCCGTCGGCGCCTGGGTCAGCACCTTCTTCTCCGCCGCCACCCTGCACTGGATCCTCGCTGCCAGCTTTGCTGCCACAGCCTTGTGGACGCTGATCCCAGACAAGATGGATGACGACGAAGCCAGCACCGCCCGGCGTTTCGGACCGTTCCTGACGACCCTGATTGCGTTTTTCATCGCTGAAATCGGCGACAAGACCCAAGTGGCCACAGTGATGCTGGCTGCCCAGTATCCGCACCTGATCATGGTGATTATCGGTACCACCCTGGGCATGTTGATTGCCAACGTACCGGTGGTGCTGGCCGGCAACTTCGCCGCCGAGAAACTGCCATTGACCCTGATCCGCCGCTTGGCTTCGGCCGCGTTCTTCGTACTGGCCGCCGTGGCGGTGTACTCGGCAATGCAGGTCAGTGGCTGGATAGGTTGATGATCATCGCGGGGCAAGCCCGCTTGCCCCGCGATGAATTACTTCCTGGCCTGCTCGTACAACGGCATCACCTTCGGAATCGCCGCCTGCAACGCAGCCTGGCGGCTGGCGGAAGCCGGGTGAGTACTCATGAACTCCGGCTGCGAACCACCCGAAGCCTGGCTCATCTTGTCCCACAGGGTGATCGCGGCATTGGGGTTGTAGCCCGCTCGCGCCGCCAGTTCCAGGCCGATCAGGTCGGCTTCGTTCTCGTTCGAACGGCTGTTGGGCAGGGTCATGCTGTACTGCACCACGGTGTCGGCGATCGCCAGGCTGTCCTGGCCAAGGCCCAGCAAGGCGCCCGCGCCCTGACGTGCCATCTGCACACCATAGGCCTTGGACATCGCTTCACGACCGTGCTCACGCAAGGCGTGGGCGATTTCATGGCCCATGACCGCAGCGATCTCGTCATCGGTCAGCTTGAGCTTGTCGATCAGCCCGGTGTAGAAAAAGATCTTGCCGCCCGGGCCGCAGTTGGCGTTGAGCTCGCCGCTCTTGATCAGGTTGACTTCCCAGTTCCACTGCGCGGCATCCGGACGGAACTTCGGCGCCTGGGCAATCAGCCGGTCAGCAATGACCTGGACCCGCTTGGCCTGGGCACTGGTCTTGTCGAGCACACCTTTGCTCGAAGCTTCGCCCAGGGTCTGCTGATAAGACTGGGCATACATCTGGTTGACCTGGTCGGTCGACAGCATGCTGAACATATATTGCTTACGCTCGACACCCACGGCGCCGCCGCTGGTGGTGTTCACTGCCTGGCATCCGGCAAGTAGTACGCTGGCACTCAGGGCACCGATAACAAATGACTTACGCATGAAAACACTCCACTCGAACATGCCGCGTATCCTAGGCCGACTCGATTGAGCCCGCCACACCCCGAACGAAGAATTCTCCAGACGGCACTCATGCTTTGACCCTCACGGGCCGATAACCCCAGGCAGTCGAATTTTCTTGCGCTCGGAGCCCTTCATGAAGTTCAGGTCGATCCAGTTTTCCGTCGCGGCCCTCGCCGGTGCAATTGTCTTGAGCATTGTTGCCGCCCTGGTGCTTTACGCCGTGTATTCCGGCCAACGCACTCAGGAGCTGGTGCAGACCCGCACCCAGCAACAGTTCGAGGCGGTGATAGAACAACGCCTGAGCGCCCTGGCCCGCACCCAAGTCAGTGAAATCCAGCGCGGCCTGGAAGCGCCATTGCTGATCGCCCGCGGGCTTGCCACCAGCAACGCCATGCTGGGCATGAAGGACGCCAACGGTAATCCGCTGCTCAAGATCGAGCGCGAACAGCTGATCGCCCTGCTCAAGCAGACCGCGGTGACCAACCCGTTGATCCTCGGGACCTACCTGGGCTGGGAAGCCGGCGCCCTGGACCATGATGACAGCCGTTTCGTCGGCACCTCTATCACCGGTATCGACAGTGCCAACGGGCGCTTCCTGCCCTGGTGGTTCCGCAACGATGACGGCAGCCTCGGCCTGGACAAGCTGGCCGACGTCAATGATCAGAGCATCCTCGCCACCGGTGTACGCGCCAGTGAGTACTACCTGTGCTCAAGAGAGTCGAAGAAAGCCTGCGTGATCGACCCGGCGCCTTACAAGGTCGGCGACAAGCTGGTCATGCTCGCCTCTTTCGTCGAACCAATCCTGATCGATGGCCAGTTCCAGGGTATTGCCGGTGCAGACCTGTCGGTGAACTTCATCCAGGAGCTGCTCAACACCGCCGACCGGCAACTTTATGACGGTGCCGGCGAACTGGCACTAGTCTCCGGCAACGGCCGTCTGGTGGCCTTTACCAAAGACCCAAGCAAGTTCGGCGAAAAAGCCAGTGACGCCCTCGACGCCAGCGTCGCAGCCACCCTGAGCCAGCTCAGCAGCGAAAACCTGCACTACCAGGTCAACCAGGACGCCGGGCGTATCGAGCTGTACCTGCCGTTCAAGATCGGCAGTACCGACGCCCGCTGGACCCTGCTGCTGGAGTTGCCATTGAGCGCGGTGATGGCTGACGTAAACAAACTTCAGGACGAGCTCAGCGCTCAACGCCGTACCGACATCACCGGCATGACCGTGATGGGCCTGGGCATTGCCGCCCTCGGCCTGCTGGTGATCTGGCTGCTGGCCCACGGCATTGCCCGTCCGCTGCGCCAGATGGTGGCCATGCTTGACGACATTGCCCAGGGTGAAGGCGATCTGACCCGCCGCCTGAGCAGCGACCGCGCCGACGAACTGGGTTCGATCGCCAAGGGCTTCAATACCTTCCTGGCCAAGCTGCAGGCAATGATCAGCCAGGTGGTGGCCTCGGTGCAGAAAGTCAGCGACTCTTCGGAGCACACCGCCGACATCGCGATCCGCACCAACCAGGGCGTGCACAAGCAAATGGCCGAGATCGACCTGGTGGCCACCGCCGTGCACGAAATGACCGCTACCGCCCAGGATGTCGCCCGCAACGCCACCCACGCTGCCCAGGCGGCCAGCAACGCCGACCAGGCCGCCCATCAGGGCCTGCAGATCGTGCGCAACACCTCGGACTCGATCAGCGCCCTGGCCGAAGAGATCGGGCGGGCAGTCGGCGTGGTGCAGACCCTGGCCCGCGACAGCGAGAACATCAACGCAATCCTGATCGCCATCCGCGCCATCGCCGAGCAGACCAACCTGCTGGCACTCAATGCTGCGATCGAAGCCGCGCGCGCCGGCGAACAGGGCCGGGGCTTTGCCGTGGTCGCCGACGAGGTACGTAACCTGGCGCAGAAGACCCAGAAGGCCACTGAAGAAATCCAGCAGATGATCCAGCAACTGCAGCAAGGCACTCGCGATGTGGTGCGGGTCATGGAAGACAGCCAGGGCAAGACCGATGTCAGCGTGCAACAAGCCGCCCGCGCCGCCGAGGCCCTGGAAAGCATCACTCAGGCCGTGTCGGTGATCAATGACATGAACACCCAGATTGCCAGCGCCGCGGAGGAGCAGAGCGCGGTGGCCGAGGACATCAATCGCAATGTGATCAATATTGGCCAAGTGGCCAATGAGGTGGCTGGCGGGGCGGATGAGTCGAGTAACGCCAGTGCCGAGTTGACCAAGCTGGCTGAGCAGCAGCGGCGCTTGATCAATCAATTCAGGGTCTGAAGCTTCAAGCTTCGAGCGACAAGAAGCGGCGCCCAATCGCTTTTCAGCTTGCCGCTTGAAACTTGATGCTTGTAGCTCGCCGGCCTCAAGCCGGCGTCAAACACTCCGGCCCATTGAGCTTCGGATCATTCACAAAATTGGCCAGCACCCGCTCACGCAGCGGCGCCTGATTGCTGGCCAGTAACTCATACAACCGCGCCACAGGCGTTTCGGGATCGAGCCAGGCCGCTTGCCCCGCCGCATCGAGAATCAGCGGTCGGCGCTGATTCACGGCCGCCTGGGTCACCACTGCGGTGCTTAGCCAGACCTGATCCTGCACCGGATAGGCCTCCCAGATCGCGGCAAAGAACAGCGAAGAGCCCTCGCCCGGCGTCAGCCAGTAGGGACGCTTGCGCTGGGTGCCGCGCCATTCATAAAAGCCGTTGGCCGGCATCAGGCAGCGGCGCAGGCGAAACGCCTCACGAAACATCGGTTGTTCGGCCAGGGTTTCGGCGCGGGCATGGGCCGGGGTGCGCGACAGGTCGGTCAGCCAGGCCGGGGTCAGACCCCAGCGGGCACGGGCCAGCGCCAGGTGTCCCTCCTCAAGCTGGCGCTGGATCAGTACCGAAGCACCCGGAGAAATATTCCATTGGGCCTGCTGGCCGGTCGGAAACCCCGGCAATGCAGCAAAGGCGGGAGACCAGCGAAACAGCGCGTAACGTCCACACATAGGGGATTCAGACCTAGCAAATCAGGGTTCCCGGAATGTGCTCCGGTTCGTCGCCAGCCAGTGGCTGGGCCGCATTGTACGCGGCGATCAGCTGGCGTGCGTGCTCGGCCTGTTCATCGGCAACCGCCAGGCCCAGCAGGCCCTGCAGCGGTAAATCGCCGATAGCCCCCATCAGGTCGCGGCCAACCAGGTGAACTTTGACCCCCTCGCTGTCGAGCATTCCGATCAACATTTCGGCTTCCAGCAGGCTTTCCGGATCGTAGATTCGCTGCATCAGTCATTCTCACCGTAAACGTCCAGCATCCATTCTTCACCATGCACCTGAAGCACGAATCTGATCGGCTTGCAGCAGACCTGGCAGTCCTCGATGTACTCCTGGTCACCACCGGACAGGTCCACTGTCGTTTCGACTTCTTCACCACAATAGGGACAATCGTAGAGCGCAGTTTCCAGCATCGCGGCCTCCCGAGTGACTTGTGCGTATAATTGCCGGTCTATTTACAGGACCAGCGCGTGTTCGAGCCGTTTTTCGAACCCCGGCCCTACCTATTACCCTAGCCGTTTCCAACAAGAGAGCATGATGGGCGAATTCGATGCCATCCGACCGTACGACGATGCTGAGGTCCCTGCCGTTCTGGCACGCCTGCTCAGCGACCCGGCATTCCTCGATATCCTCACCCACTTCCGCTTCCCGCGCATGGCCGGAGCCTTCGGCTGGTTGCTCAAGCCACTGATCGCCCAACGCCTGCGCAAGGAGTTTGCCGGGGTCAGCTGCGTTTCGACCCTGCAGGACAAAGTCGAGTACTACGTCGACCATACCATCGAGCGGGCAACCGACGGCGTGACCTACACTGGCGTCGAGCTACTCAAGTCCGGCACCGCCTACCTGTTCCTGGCCAACCACCGTGACATCGTCATGGACCCTGCGTTCGTCAATTACGCGGTATACCACGCCGGCCTGCCAACGCCGCGGATCGCCATTGGCGACAACCTGCTGCAAAAGCCGTTCGTCAGCGACATGATGCGCTTGAACAAAAGCTTCATCGTCCACCGCTCGATCAGCGGGCGCCGGGAAAAGCTCGCGGCCTACCAGCTACTCTCAGCGTACATCAACCATTCGATCCGCAATGACGGATCGTCGATCTGGATCGCCCAGGCCGAAGGCCGGGCCAAGGATGGTGACGATCGCACCGACTCAGCGATCCTGAAAATGTTCCACATGAGCCGCAAGGACGAGCCGTTCGGCGCGGTGATCCAGTCGTTGAACCTGAGCCCGGTGTCGATCAGCTATGAGTACGACCCGTGCGATCAGGCCAAGGCCCGCGAGCTGTACATTCGCGCCACTACTGGCAGCTACAGCAAGGCACCGGGCGAGGATGACCTGAGCATCGCCCAGGGCATCACGGGCTATAAGGGCCGGGTGCACATCAACTTCGCCCCACCGGTGACGGCGTTCTTCGAGGACACCAAGCAGCTGGCGGCGGAAATCGATCGGCAGATTCTGGCCGGCTACCGGTTGTTCCCGGTGCACTACCTGGCCTATGCGCAATGGGCTGACGCTGATCCGGCACTGGGGGTGCCGACGGCGGCCAAGCTGTTCCCGGCCGACGAACTGGCCCGCGCCCAGGCCGAATGGCAGCGCCGTCTGGATGCCTGCCCGGCCGAACAGCGGCCGTACCTGGTGCAGCAGTATGCGACGCCGGTGCGTAATCAATATCGGGTGAAAAGCGGGCAGCTTTAAGCTACAAGCTACAAGCCGGATACGCACTTACAGCTTGTAGCTTATCGCTTGCAGCTCAAACCCAAGTACTGAACCAGGACAGCAACAAGGCCAATGCCAGGAAGGCAAAGCCGAGGATGTAATAGAAGCGGTTGATGCGCAGGCTCATGCCATCGACCACTGCTTCATCGGCGGCCATACCGGCCAGGGTTTGCGCCGCACGCCGCCTGGCGCTGTGCAGCAACAGGCCGCCCGGGCAGGTCAGCACCAGGGCCAGCAGGTTGATCAGCTTGGCCGGATGGGCGGCAAACAGCCCCCAGATCACTTGCAACGACATCGCAAAACCTCAGAAGAAGTACATCGAACACACGATACGCCGCGCATTCTACCCAAGCGCTGCGCGTATTCCTGCCCTTTGCGACAAACGACGATTAATTCCCACCGTCATACCTTCGTCATCAACACATGCCACTCTTGCCGCCTTCGCCATGAACCGGAGCTTGTCATGCTGCACGCCGAAAACCAGGACCGCCTCTACCTGATCGCCCAGAGCGACGAGCAGCAGGCGTTGATCGATGGCCTGGCCTTCAACGTTCAGGACCGTCAATGGCTGGTTTACTGTGCCCTGGGCGGCCACACCCATGATGACCTGCCCGAAGTCGATGGCCAGACCGGCATCAGCGTGCTGGACTTCTACGTCGAAGCGGCCTGAAGCCAGCCACAAAAAAGCCCGATGCCTGCAACGCAGCCATCGGGCTTTTTCTTGTGCTCGGATTACCCGGCTTATTCGCCCAGGATCTGGCCGATGGCGTGGTCCTTGAACAGACGGGTCAGGGCGTCGCTGAGGACATCACTCACCAGCTTGGTGTTGGTTTCCTGGTTGGGCGCCATGCCGAAGCGCTGGTCCAGGGAGGCACCATAACGGCCACTGTAGCGACGGTTGGCATTGGACACGTCAGCCTTGAAGGTCGCACCGATGGTGGCTTCAGTCACATACATGCCTTCTTTTGGCGACTGGTACTTGAGCTCGGCCAGGGTCACGGTCAGCTGAGGCGCGTTGTAGGCGTTGGGCGTCGGGGTGAAGCCCAGCAGGCGCACAGCCGCTTCGGCCTGGGCTTGCAGTTTCGGCAGGATGTCGTTGCCAGTGACGGTGATGGCGCTGGTTTCAGGATACAGGCCACCGCGGGTGCCCAGGGTTTGCGAAGCACGACCATCAACCACCTTGACCACCACCGGCTGGCCATGACCGACCGGAGCGAGCTGGGCGGTGAGTTTTGGTTGCGGGCTGAGTTGTTGCGGGCTGTGGGCACAACCGGCCAGGGTCAGACTGGTCACCGCGATCAAACCGAACAACAAACGTTGCAACATGCTCATCTCTCCAGAATAGGCAGCAAAGGCCGCCAGTATAACCAGCACGACGCGGCCCAGCCATCGCCGTGCCATTAGGGAGTAAGACAGGCGCGAACGCTGCCGGTTCGCTGTCACAATCGTTTCATCACCCTGCGGTTATGCTCGCGCCCAGAACACTCACTGAGGTAAACCGCCATGTCCTGGTTCTGGACTTCACTGTTCACCCGGCAGCCAAAGCGCAGCTTCGCACGTCTCGACAGCCAAGGGCATTGCCTGGCCTTCAAACAGTGCGCAACCAAGCCTGATGCTGGCGACTGGGTGGAAATCGACGAAATTCGCCTGGTCTGGCTCAACCGTCCCCTGCCCGCCAGCGCCCGGGTTTGTGCGCGTCCTCGCGGCAACTGGATACAGCGCAGCCTGGCCTTCTGAGCCGTGCATCAATAAAAGTCGCTAATAAAGATCATTTCTGCCCGAGACATCGTTATAATCTCCCCCCGATTATAAGGACGTCTCCTGATCGGGCCTCGCAGCACCGCCAATGTTCATCATCGGCATCCTCCGCACCGCCCACAGAGAGCCTTCCACACAGGTCTTGCACCAGCCAGTGTGCCCGCATCATTCGGCCCTCTGCTCTGCCTGAACCTGCCGGGCCTGCCATCGCGCAGACCTTTTTGAGGTTCACGACTCCAAAAGAGCGTGAAAAAACGGGTTTTCACAACTTCACGAGAGTGTGGCGAGCAATGAACAGTCTGGCATGTGCAAAAGCACCTAAAGTGTCCCGAACAGCCCTGAACAGCTGGCAACAGTGCTCATCCAGGATGAGTGCCTGAGGCCGGTCCATAACGCACGACGGACACCTTGACCATAAGTCGAATTGCCGCATCGGCCTTAAAATGCGTTCATAGGCAACGCAAAGCCCGGTTGGCGGTGTCCGCTGAAGTTGCAAAAACTGCGAAGAATCGGACATGGCGATCCTGGCCAAGCCAGAGATCCTATGCTGTCAATTTGGTGCTGTAGATTTTGGAGACGCGTTAAATGGCGCAGAACGAAGCAGTCGATGTAGTACTGGTAGGGGCAGGCATCATGAGTGCCACCCTGGCCGTACTGCTCAAGGAACTCGACCCGGCGATCAAGCTGGAAGTCGTCGAGTTGATGGATTCGGGTGCCGCGGAAAGTTCCAACCCGTGGAACAACGCCGGGACCGGCCATGCCGGGCTGTGTGAACTGAACTACACGCCGCAGGCCGCTGACGGCAGCATCGACATCAAGAAAGCGGTACTCATCAACACCCAGTTCGAGGTATCCCGGCAGTTCTGGGCTTACCTGAGCAAGAAAGGCGCGTTCAGCTCGCCACGGGCGTTTATCAATCCCGTGCCACACCTGAGCTACGTCGAAGGTGAAAAGGGCATCGATTTCCTCAAGAAGCGCTTCGAGCTGCTCAAGCAGCACCACGCCTTCAGCGAGATGGAGTACACCGAAGACAAAGCGCTGATGAACGAGTGGATGCCGCTGATGATGCCAGGTCGCCCTGCCGACCAGAAAATCGCCGCCACCCGCGTTATGAAAGGCACCGACGTCAACTTTGGTGTCCTGACCAACAAGCTGCTCAAGCACCTGGCCAGCGCGCCGGATGCCCAGGTCAAGTACTGCAAGCGGGTCACCGGCCTGCGCCGTAACGGCAGTGGCTGGACCGTCAGCATCAAGGACGTCAACAGCGGCAGCAGCCGTGTAGTCGACGCCCGCTTCGTCTTCCTCGGCGCCGGTGGCGCGGCCCTGCCGCTGCTGCAACAGTCGGGCATCGAAGAGAGCAAGGGCTTTGGCGGCTTCCCGGTCAGCGGCCAATGGCTGCGTTGCGACAACCCGGAAGTGGTCAAGCAGCACCAGGCCAAGGTGTACAGCCAGGCTGCGGTCGGTTCGCCGCCGATGTCGGTGCCGCACCTGGACACCCGCGTTGTCGATGGCAAGACTTCGCTGCTGTTCGGGCCTTATGCCGGCTTTACCACCAAGTTCCTCAAGCACGGCTCGTTCCTTGACCTGCCGCTGTCGGTTCGCATGGGCAACATCGGCCCGATGCTCGCCGTGGCCCGCGACAACATGGACCTGACCAAGTATCTGGTCAGCGAAGTGATGCAGTCGATGGAGCAGCGCCTGGACTCCCTGCGCCGCTTCTACCCCGAGGCAAAAGCCGAGGACTGGCGCCTGGAAGTGGCCGGCCAGCGTGTGCAGATCATCAAGAAAGACCCGAAAAAAGGCGGCGTCCTGCAGTTCGGCACCGAACTGGTGGCGGCCAAAGACGGCACCCTGGCCGCCCTGCTGGGCGCCTCCCCTGGCGCCTCGGTGACGGTGTCGATCATGCTCGACCTGATCGAACGCTGCTTCCCCGAGCAGACCAAGGGCGCCTGGGCGGCCAAGCTCAAGGAAATTTTCCCAGCCCGGGAAAAGGTCCTGGCCACAGACGCTGCGCTGTACCACAAGATCAGCGCGCGCAACGACGAGGTCCTGGGCCTGGTCGAAAACAGCCCGGCGCAGAACTACGCGTAACGCACCGGCATAAAAAAACGCCCTTCCAGACTGTGTGAAAACACGCTGACAGGCCTTAAGCCAAACGCCCCGACTTGTTCGGGGCGTTTGTTTTTGTGCTGTAAAAGGCCTTTCAGCCCATCAGTTGCATCATTTTTCGGGCACCCAGGACGG
>NZ_JBOICA010000064.1:0-19909 GCF_050739775.1 Pseudomonas sp. | reverse complement strand
CGCTTCCACAGTGTGGAAGCGGGCTTGCCCCGCGATGCTTTCTCAGCGACAGACGTCAGCGATAGCCGCAGCCAATGCCTCGAGGCGTGCCGCATCAGCGCCAGCGATGTTCGCTCTGCCGGTGCCAACCATGTACACGCTATGCCGTTCACGCAGTTGCTTGACCTGCTCCGGCGACAAGCCGGTATAGGAAAACATCCCGCGTTGCGCGGCAATGTGTGCAAAGCGTTCGCTCAGGCCGTGAGGTGCCAGTGCCTCGACCAGGCCCACCCGCAGATGGGCAATGCGCTGGCGCATGGTTTCGACTTCTTCGAGCCAAAGTTGCTTCAGCGCCGCATCACCGAGAATCTGCGCTACCACCGCAGCGCCATGGTCCGGCGGTGTCGACCACAGGTTGCGCGCCAGCAGTGCCAGTTGACTGCGAACATCCAGCAGCTTCTCGGCATCATGGCTGCACACCAGCAGAGCGCCGGTGCGATCACGGTAGAGGCCGAAGTTTTTCGAGCAGGAGCTGGTGATCAGCAGCTCAGGCAGTTCGGCGGCGAACAGCCGGACCGCCCAGGCGTCTTCTTCCAGGCCGTCGCCGAAGCCCTGATAGGCAAAGTCGATCAGCGGCAGCAGCTCGCGGCGGCGCACCACTTGCAGTACCGCACGCCAGTCATCCTGGGACAGGTCGAAGCCGGTCGGGTTGTGGCAGCAGGCGTGCAGCAGCACCACATCGCCTTTTGGCGTGGCTTCCAGGGCGGCCAGCATCCCGGCCACGTTCAGGCGGTTGTCCGCGCCGACGTAGGGGTAGTGGCTGACCTTCAGGCCGGTACCGGCGAAGATGGTTTCATGGATCGGCCAGGTTGGGTCGCTCAGCCAGATGCCGCGGCCCGGCAGGCAGTGTGCGATGAACTCCGCTGCAAGGCGCAGAGCACCAGTGCCGCCCGGTGTCTGGGTAGCGCCCGCACGTTTGCTGGCCAGCAGTGCCGAGCTGCTACCCAACACCAGTTCGCTGATCAGGCGACCGAAATCAGCGTCGCCATGACCGCCGACGTAGCTTTTGCTCGACTGTTGGTCGAGCAGGCGCTGTTCGGCGAGTTTGACCGCAGCAGGAATCGGCGTCTGGCCCTGGGCGTCCTTGAATACGCCAACACCCAGATCGAACTTGTGTGGATTACTGTCGTTGGCGTAAGCCTCCATCAGCCCCAGAATCGGATCGCCGGGTACGCGCCCAATCGCGCTGAAGTGCATTATTTGCGGCCTTCGGCGGTTTTGGCGACCTCGTCGGTGCGCGCGGCCATGATGAAGTCGTTACGGTGCAGGCCTTTGATCGAGTGGCTCCACCAGGTCACGGTGACTTTGCCCCACTCGGTCAGCAGGCCTGGGTGATGGCCTTCTGCTTCGGAAATCTCGCCAACGGCATTGGTAAAGGCCAGGGCGTGTTTGAAATTCTTGAACAGGAAGACTTTTTCCAGCTGCATGATGCCGTCACGGACTTCGATGTTCCAATCCGGGATCTGCTTGATCAGTACCGGCAGTTCTTCATCGCTGACCTGTGGAGCATCGGCACGGCAGGCTTCGCAGTGGGCTTGGTTCAAGGCGTTCATAAGGTTTTCCGCAAGTGGTTTGTTATTGGTTTGCAAGGTTGCTCAGGCAGCAACCTTAGGTGGAAATTTCGGTGCATGCAGGCCCATCTTCATCGCTGTTTGGACCATGCCCATGATGTCTTCGTGGGCCAGGTCGAACAGGCGCTTGAGGTTCGGCAGGGTAAAGTACAGCGGTTGCAGGATGTCGATGCGATACGGCGTGCGCATGGCTTCCAGCGGATCGAAGGCCTGGTGCTCAGGTTCGTCGGACAGGCTGTAGACAGTCTCTTTCGGCGAGGAAAGGATGCCGCCGCCGTAGATTTTACGGCCCTGCGGGGTATCGACCAGACCGAATTCGATGGTCATCCAGTAAAGACGGGCGAGGTAGACGCGCTCTTCTTTGCTCGCCTGCAGGCCGAGCTTGCCATAGGTGTGGGTGAATTCGGCGAACCAGGGGTTGGTCAGCAACGGACAGTGGCCGAAGATCTCGTGGAAAATATCCGGTTCTTGCAGGTAGTCGAGCTCTTCTTCGCTGCGGATGAAGGTCGCCACTGGAAAGCGCTTGCTGGCCAGCAGTTCGAAAAAGGTCTGGAACGGGATAAGCGCAGGCACCCGGGCGACTTCCCAGCCAGTGGTGGCACCCAGCACTTTGTTGATCTCGCCCAACTGTGGGATGCGGTCGTGCGGCAGGCCCAGCTGTTCGATGCCGTCCAGGTATTCCTGGCACGCGCGGCCCTCGATCACTTTCAGTTGGCGGGTAATCAGGGTGTTCCACACCGCGTGTTCCTGTTGCGGGTAGTCGATAAACCCTTGCGCATCGGGCTCGCGAGCCACGTATTGCGTGTGTTTCATACTGCTCTCCTGCTGAGGGCCTTTTTTGTTATGTGTTCAAGCCGTTACTTAAGGAATAACCCGCTGCGCTGCACTTTGCATCGGTCCGACGCCTTGCGGGACTGGCTAAACGAGGCGTTTTCTGTAACGATAACTTTACAAAAATGACAAAAGGCCGAAAAATCAGCGGACGTTCTTTCTCGCTACCCAGCTTTTTGTCACGTAATCTTTACGGAAATTCTTCTGGGTCGGTAAATAAATGCCGGCCCGTCAGGTGCCAAGGCTCGTCTCAGACCTATAGGTAAGACATTTAATGCGTATCAAAGTGCATTGCCAGAACCGCATCGGCATTCTGCGCGACATCCTCAACCTGCTGGTCGAGTACGGCATCAACGTCGCTCGCGGCGAGGTCGGAGGCGAGCATGGCAATGCCATCTATCTGCACTGCCCCAACCTGATCAACCTGCAGTTCCAGGCCTTGCGGCCCAAGTTCGAGTCGATTGCCGGCGTGTTTGGGGTCAAGCGCGTGGGCTTGATGCCTAGTGAGCGACGGCACATGGAGCTCAATGCCTTGCTGGGGGCTCTGGATTTCCCCGTGCTGTCGATCGACATGGGTGGCTCCATCGTGGCGGCGAACCGGGCCGCGGCGCAGTTGCTCGGGGTGCGGGTGGACGAGGTCCCGGGTATCCCGTTGTCGCGTTATGCCGAAGACTTTGACTTGCCGGAACTGGTGCGGGCCAACAAGTCGCGGATCAATGGCTTGCGGGTCAAGGTCAAGGGCGATGTGTTCCTGGCAGACATCGCGCCGCTGCAATCGGAGCATGACGACAGCGAGGCCCTGGCGGGGGCGGTGCTGACCCTGCACCGTGCCGACCGTATCGGCGAGCGTATCTACAACGTACGCAAGCAGGAGCTGCGCGGCTTTGACAGCATCTTCCAGAGTTCGCGGGTGATGGCTGCGGTGGTTCGTGAGGCTCGGCGCATGGCACCGCTGGATGCGCCACTGCTGATTGAAGGAGAAACCGGCACCGGCAAGGAGCTGCTGGCGCGTGCCTGTCACCTGGCCAGCCCACGCGGGCAGGCGCCGTTGATGGCGCTCAATTGTGCTGGTCTGCCTGAGTCCATGGCTGAGACTGAGTTGTTCGGCTATGGTCCGGGCGCATTCGAGGGCGCGCGGGCCGAAGGCAAGCTGGGGCTGTTGGAGTTGACGGCCGGTGGCACCCTGTTCCTCGATGGCGTGGGTGAAATGAGCCCGCGTTTGCAGGTCAAGTTACTGCGTTTTTTGCAGGATGGTTGCTTCCGTCGAGTCGGCAGCGACGAGGAGGTGTATCTGGATGTACGGGTTATCTGTGCAACCCAGGTTGACCTGTCGGAGCTCTGCGCTCGCGGCGAGTTCCGTCAGGATCTCTATCATCGCCTCAATGTGCTTTCGCTGCATATCCCGCCGTTGCGCGAGTGCCTGGACGGGTTACCGCCGCTGGTCGAGCACTTTCTCGATCAGGCCAGTCGGCAGATCGGTTGCCCCTTACCGCGCCTGGCGCCGGCGGCCATGGAGCGTCTCAGTCAGTATCACTGGCCAGGTAACGTGCGCCAGTTGGAGAACGTGTTGTTCCAGGCGGTATCGCTGTGTGATGGCGGGGTGGTCAAGAGCGAGCACATTCGCTTGCCGGATTACGGTGCCCGCCAACCGTTGGGTGAGTTCTCTCTGGAAGGTGATTTGGGCGACATTATCGGGCGGTTCGAAAAGGCCGTGCTGGAACAATTGATGAGTGAATTTCCCAGCAGTCGGGCTTTGGGTAAGCGGCTGGGTGTTTCACATACCACGATAGCCAACAAGTTGCGCGAACATGCTGTTGGCAAGTCGGCGGAATAAAACAATTTTAATGACAGCGTTGTCAGCAGGCATTTATTGAAGGGCAATGATTGACTGCGCGTTATTTGAACCGCGCACCTCGCACCGGAGTGATCGAGGTGCGGCGAGCGGTAATCTTCAGATTATCCGTTGGAGCAACCGTTGCCCATCACACGGTACTCGAGAATATGCTTCTGGCCCTGCGAGTCCTCGTAGGTCATGCGTGCCGGGACCACCTCGCAGACGTTCGGGACTTCGCTCATGGAAATGACTTTGGCGATGTCCAGATGCTGCGAGTAACTGTACTGTTCAACCGGAATCTGCTCGGCGCCACCGCTTGCAACTTCGTCAGCCATCGCCGCGCTGCAAAGACTACCAAGTGCCAATACCAGTAAAGCTTTCATTTTCATTTTACCTGTCTAAGGTCGTAAGGGGGCACGCAGCGCTTGTGGCGCCGCGTGTACAACTAAAGTTCAACTATCAGGGTTATCTCGGGATTAACGGCCTTCGTGGGGGCTGTAACAAGAAGTTAATCTGGATGCCGTTGCTGGCGAGGCGAATTTTAGGGGCGGGCGTGTGCCTTAAACAGATGACGTTTTGATAAACACTGTTGATGAAAACCGTAACAATCGCTTGCTTGCAATCGCAGGATTTTATTTTTACGGGCGTCACTGCCCGGATTTGAGCCTGCGGTCAATTGCAGCGGCGCAAAAGAGCAGGGTGTTACTACCAACGTCGAATGGCCGGCGAGGTCTGGTACAGTTACAACGAGGTCATACAAAAACAACTATTACACCGAGGTAGATAAAGATGAGTGCGGCTCCCCTGTATCCCGTTCGTCCCGAGGTTGCGGCCACCACGCTGACTGATGAGGCGACCTACAAGGCCATGTACCAGCAGTCGGTGATCAATCCGGACGGCTTCTGGCGTGAGCAGGCTCAGCGCCTGGACTGGATCAAGCCCTTCACCAAGGTCAAGCAGACCTCCTTCGACGATCACCATGTCGATATCAAATGGTTTGCCGACGGCACTCTGAACGTCTCCTACAACTGCCTGGACCGCCACCTTGCCGAGCGTGGTGATCAGGTCGCAATCATCTGGGAAGGTGATGATCCTTCCGAGCACCGCAACATTACCTACCGCGAGCTGCACGAGCAGGTGTGCAAATTCGCCAACGCCCTGCGCGGCCAGGACGTGCACCGTGGTGACGTGGTCACCATTTACATGCCGATGATTCCTGAGGCCGTGGTGGCGATGCTGGCCTGTGCCCGTATCGGCGCGATTCACTCGGTGGTCTTCGGTGGCTTCTCCCCCGAGGCCCTGGCCGGCCGAATCATCGATTGCAAGTCGAAAGTGGTGATTACCGCCGACGAAGGTCTGCGTGGTGGTCGTCGCACCCCGCTCAAGGCCAATGTTGACCTGGCGCTGACCAACCCGGAAACCGCCAGCGTGCAGAAGATCATCGTGTGCAAGCGCACCGGTGGTGACATTGCCTGGCACCAGCATCGTGATATCTGGTACGAAGACCTGATGAAGGTCGCTTCCAGTCACTGCGCGCCGAAAGAGATGGGTGCCGAAGAGGCGCTGTTCATCCTCTATACCTCTGGCTCAACCGGCAAGCCCAAGGGCGTACTGCACACCACTGGCGGCTATATGGTGTATGCCGCACTGACCCATGAGCGGGTGTTCGACTACCGTCCGGGTGAAGTCTACTGGTGCACCGCAGACGTCGGCTGGGTGACCGGTCACAGCTACATCGTCTACGGCCCGCTGGCCAATGGCGCGACCACCGTCCTGTTTGAAGGCGTGCCGAACTATCCGGATATCACTCGTGTGTCGAAGATCATCGACAAGCACAAGGTCAATATCCTCTATACCGCCCCGACCGCCATCCGCGCGATGATGGCTGAAGGTCAGGCGGCCGTTGCGGGGGCCGATGGCTCCAGCTTGCGCTTGCTCGGTTCGGTGGGTGAGCCGATCAACCCGGAAGCCTGGAACTGGTACTACCAGACTGTCGGCAAGGGGCGTTGCCCGATCGTCGATACCTGGTGGCAGACCGAAACCGGTGGTGTACTGATCAGCCCGCTGCCAGGTGCTACCGCGCTCAAGCCGGGTTCGGCGACGCGTCCATTCTTTGGTGTGGTGCCGGCGCTGGTGGACAACCTGGGCAACCTGATCGATGGTGCTGCCGAAGGCAATCTGGTGATCCTCGATTCCTGGCCGGGCCAGTCGCGTTCGCTGTACGGCGATCACGATCGTTTCGTCGATACCTACTTCAAGACCTTCCGTGGCATGTACTTCACCGGTGACGGCGCCCGTCGCGACGAAGACGGTTACTACTGGATCACTGGCCGTGTCGACGACGTGCTCAACGTTTCGGGTCACCGTATGGGCACCGCCGAGATCGAAAGCGCCATGGTTGCCCACCCGAAAGTGGCCGAGGCTGCAGTGGTCGGTGTGCCGCATGACATCAAGGGGCAGGGCATCTATGTCTATGTCACCCTCAACGGTGGCGAGGAGCCGAACGAAGCGCTGCGTCTGGAGTTGAAAAACTGGGTGCGCAAGGAAATCGGCCCGATTGCTTCGCCGGATGTCATCCAGTGGGCGCCAGGCTTGCCCAAGACCCGTTCGGGCAAGATCATGCGCCGTATCCTGCGCAAGATTGCCACGGCCGAGTACGACGCCCTGGGCGATATCTCGACCCTGGCTGATCCGAGTGTGGTGCAGCATTTGATCGATACCCACAAGTCCATGAACCTGGCTTCGGCCTGATAAACGCATCGCAGGGCCCACCAAGCCACAACAAGAAGCCCCGCCTGGCTACGCCAGCGGGGCTTTGTGCTTTCTGTTACTTCGACAATCATCGGTAACCAATCTGTCACCACGATTGCTCATCAACGGGGCAAAGGGAAACGTTGCCGCCCAATTTCCCAGCGTTTACGCCATCGATTTCAGTGTGCTGAAACGCTAAGCTTGCCGGATTAGAAGGCTTTGCCAATAATAGGCCCGCTTATTGCTTCATTGATTGGTTATTTGTCTTTTGCTTTTGCATATTCCGCGAAAGCTGTCAATATCTCCGCCCCTGTGTTCCTGCGCTTCTATAACTAGTTGTCGCATTGAGGAAATATCGGCTTCGGAGCTGTCGTTAAAATGCCGATCACTCGCTCGTGGCGTTCGACCTTCGTCGACCCTGCGCAGCTCGCGTTGTACCCATTCGCATATCGGGCAGTTGTTACGCGCTGCCTCGTATTGCCCTTTACCGATGGAGTTCCAGATGAAGAAACTCGCACTGCTTGGCGCACTGGCGCTGTCCGTGTTTTCCCTGGCATCGCTGGCTGATGAGAAACCGCTGAAAATCGGTATCGAGGCCGCCTACCCACCGTTCGCCTCGAAAGCGCCGGACGGCAGCATCGTCGGCTTCGACTACGACATCGGCAACGCCCTGTGCGAAGAGATGAAGGTCAAGTGCACCTGGGTCGAGCAAGAATTCGACGGCCTGATCCCAGCGCTGAAAGTGCGCAAGATCGACGCCATCCTCTCATCCATGTCGATCACCGACGATCGCAAGAAGTCCGTGGACTTCACCGGCAAGTACTACCTGACTCCAGCACGCTTGGTGATGAAGGAAGGCACTACCGTCAGCGACAACCTGGCCGAGCTCAAGGGCAAGAAGATCGGCGTGCAGCGTGGCTCGATCCACGACCGCTTCGCCAAGGAAGTCCTGGCTCCACAAGGCGCCACCATCGTTCCTTACGGCACCCAGAACGAAATCTACCTGGATGTCGCTGCCGGTCGTCTGGATGGCACCGTGGCCGATGCTACGCTGCTTGAAGATGGCTTCCTCAAGACTGACGCTGGCAAGGGTTACGCCTTCGTCGGTCCATCCTTCACTGACGTGAAGTACTTCGGTGATGGCGTCGGCATTGCCGTGCGCAAAGGCGACAAAGCCAACCTGGATCGCATCAACGCTGCCATCGCGGCCATCCGCGCCAACGGCAAGTACAAAGAGATTCAGGACAAGTACTTCAACTTCGACATCTACGGCCCTGAAGCCAAGTAAATCGTCGACGTTTCACCTGTGTAATGGTGCAAGCAGCAGAGGCTCTGAGGTTTGCACCATTTTTTCATCCCTAAGGTCGAGGACCTCATCATGTTGAAAGGCTACGGGGCAGTTATCCTCGACGGCGTGTGGCTCACGCTGCAGCTTGCCTTGTCGTCCATGGCCCTGGCCATTGTACTCGGCCTTATCGGTGTGGCCCTGCGCCTGTCGCCAGTGCGTTGGCTGGCTTGGCTGGGCGACCTGTATTCCACGGTGATCCGCGGGATTCCCGATCTGGTTTTGATCCTGCTGATTTTCTACGGTGGTCAGGACCTGCTCAACCGCGTAGCACCCCTGCTTGGATATGACGATTACATCGACCTCAATCCGTTGATGGCAGGTATCGGTACCCTGGGCTTCATTTTCGGTGCCTATCTTTCGGAAACCTTCCGCGGGGCCTTCATGGCTATTCCCAAGGGGCAGGCCGAGGCTGGCATGGCCTATGGCATGAGCAGCCTGCAGGTGTTCTTCCGGGTCATGGTGCCGCAGATGATTCGCCTGGCGATTCCAGGCTTCACCAACAATTGGCTGGTCTTGACCAAGGCTACGGCGCTGATTTCGGTGGTCGGCCTGCAGGACATGATGTTCAAGGCCAAGCAGGCGGCTGATGCCACCCGCGAGCCTTTCACTTTCTTCCTGGCGGTCGCGGCCCTGTACCTGGTGCTCACCAGTGTCTCGCTGCTGGCCCTGCGTTACCTCGAGAAGCGCTACTCGGTTGGCGTAAAGGCGGCTGAACTATGATTTTCGACTACAACGTCATCTGGGAGGCGCTGCCGCTGTACCTGGGTGGTTTGCTGACCACCCTCAAGTTGCTGGCGCTGTCGCTGCTGTTCGGTTTGCTGGCAGCGATCCCGCTGGGGTTGATGCGGGTGTCCAAGCAGCCGCTGGTGAACATGACCGCCTGGCTCTACACCTACGTGATCCGCGGCACGCCGATGCTGGTGCAGCTGTTTCTGATCTACTACGGTCTGGCTCAGTTCGAAGCCGTGCGTGAAAGTTTCCTCTGGCCATGGCTGTCGAGTGCGACCTTCTGCGCCTGCCTGGCCTTTGCCATCAACACCAGCGCCTACACTGCGGAAATCATTGCCGGTAGCCTCAAGGCGACGCCCCATGGCGAGATCGAGGCGGCCAAGGCCATGGGCATGTCGCGGGTCAAGATGTACCGTCGCATCCTGCTGCCGTCGGCCCTGCGCCGGGCCCTGCCGCAGTACAGCAACGAAGTGATCATGATGCTGCAGACCACCAGTCTGGCGTCGATCGTCACCCTGATCGACATCACCGGTGCGGCGCGCACGGTCAATGCCCAGTATTACCTGCCGTTCGAAGCCTATATCACCGCCGGCGTGTTCTACCTGTGCCTGACGTTCATTCTGGTGCGCCTGTTCAAGCTGGCCGAGCGCCGCTGGCTCGGCTACCTGGCGCCGCGCAAGCACTGAGGCCTGCGCCAACTTTTTCGCCCTGAGCGTTAGCTCAAGACTGACTGCTTTGTGAGAATCGACAGCATGTACAAACTCGAAATCCAAGATCTGCATAAACGCTACGGCAGTCACGAAGTGCTCAAGGGCGTGTCCCTGGCTGCCAAGGCGGGCGACGTGATCAGCATCATCGGCTCCAGTGGTTCGGGCAAGAGTACTTTCCTGCGCTGCATCAACCTGCTCGAGCAGCCGCACGCGGGCAAGATCCTGCTCAACAATGAAGAGCTCAAGCTGGTGGCAAACAAGGACGGCGCACTCAAGGCAGCCGATCCCAAGCAGTTGCAACGCATGCGTTCGCGTCTGTCGATGGTGTTCCAGCATTTCAACCTGTGGTCGCACATGACTGCGCTGGAAAACATCATCGAAGCACCGGTGCACGTGCTGGGTATGTCGAAGAAGGACGCCCTGGAAAAAGCCGAGCATTATCTGGCCAAGGTCGGGGTTGCCCATCGCAAGGACGCCTATCCTGGGCATATGTCCGGTGGTGAGCAGCAGCGTGTGGCGATTGCCCGTGCGCTGGCCATGGAGCCGGAAGTCATGCTGTTCGACGAGCCGACCTCGGCGCTCGACCCGGAGCTGGTCGGGGATGTGCTCAAGGTCATGCAGGCGTTGGCCCAGGAAGGCCGGACCATGGTGGTGGTTACCCACGAGATGGGCTTTGCCCGTGAGGTGTCGAACCAGTTGGTGTTCCTGCACAAAGGCCTGGTGGAGGAGAGTGGCAATCCACGCGAAGTGCTGGTCAACCCGCAATCCGAGCGTCTGCAGCAGTTCCTTTCGGGCAGCTTGAAGTAAGGCTGCTGTTTTGCACCAAAATGGGTCATGCTGCGAATTCATCGCAGCCTGACCGGGCTCTATCTTGTTGACCTCTCTCAGGTTTCGGACCGCATCCCATGACCACCCAGCGAATCGGTTTTCTCATCTGGCCCAGCACCAAAGCCCTGACCCTGGCGCTGGCCGAAGAGGTGTTGCGGGTTGCCCAGCGGGTGCATCCAGAGGTGGTCTACGAGTTGTCGTTTCTGCAGTCCGAGCCCGCGGCCGAAGGTGCCTGGCGCTTGCCGGGTGAGCCTTGGGCGGGGCGCCTGGAAGGTTGCCAGAAGCTGTTTTTACTGGCCGATGAGCCGCCTCAGGCGGTGGCGTCGGGGCTGGCCAGCGCACTCAAGCAGTTGGCCCGTGCCGGTTGCGTAATCGGTGGACTGTCAGCGGGGGTTTACCCGTTGGCTCAACTGGGTTTGCTCGACGGCTATCGCGCGGCGGTGCACTGGCGTTGGCAGGATGATTTTGCCGAACGTTTCCCCAAGGTCATTGCCACCAGTCATCTGTTTGACTGGGATCGTGATCGCCTGACTGCCTGTGGTGGGATGTCGGTGATCGATCTGTTGCTGGCCTTGCTGGCCCGGGATCATGGTGCCGAGCTTGCCGGAGCGGTGTCCGAAGAGTTGGTGGTCGAGCGGATTCGTGAGGGCGGTGAGCGTCAGCGTATTCCGTTGCAAAATCGCCTGGGGTCGAGTCATCCAAAGCTGACCCAGGCTGTGCTGCTGATGGAGGCCAACATCGAAGAGCCGCTGACCACCGACGAGATCGCCCAGCATGTGTGTGTTTCGCGACGCCAGCTGGAGCGGATCTTCAAACAGTACCTGAATCGGGTGCCGAGTCAGTACTACCTGGAGCTGCGCTTGAACAAGGCGCGGCAGATGTTGATGCAGACCAGCAAGTCGATCATCCAGATCGGCTTGTCCTGTGGGTTCTCTTCGGGGCCGCATTTCTCCAGCGCTTATCGCAACTTCTTTGGCGCAACGCCGCGGGAGGATCGCAACCAGCGACGTAGCAGCAGTCCTTTTGAGTTGTCTTCGGTGCCTGCCGAGCGCGGTTGATTTTTTAATCGCGGGGCAGTCCATATCGTAGGAGCGGATTCATCCGCGAAGGACTGCGCAGCACTCCCATCTTCGAGGCCGCGTTGCGACCCTTCGCGGATGAATCCGCTCCCACAGAGCCGTCCATACAGAATCTCCCACCCATCCCCCCGCACCGTTTAAACTGCGCCTTTGCGACCCTATTTGTCGCATTGCCGAAAGCCTTGGTAAAACAGGGTTTGGCGCTATAAGAAGTTGTCGCTTGGCGACAAGGTCAGGCGCCGATCTGTCCTTACAATCCCCCCATCGCTCGCCAGTTCCAGGCAGGCGTTCCTCTTCAGGAGACTCCGATGTCCGTTGAGCAAGCTCCGGTGCAACGCGCCGATTTCGACCAGGTAATGGTCCCCAATTACGCACCGGCGGCCTTTATCCCCGTTCGTGGTGCGGGCTCCCGCGTCTGGGACCAGGCGGGCCGCGAGCTGATCGATTTCGCCGGCGGGATTGCCGTGAACGTTTTGGGACATGCTCATCCGGCGCTGGTTGGCGCGCTGACCGAGCAGGCCAACAAGCTGTGGCACGTGTCCAACGTGTTCACCAATGAGCCAGCCCTGCGCCTGGCCCACAAGCTGGTCGACGCGACCTTCGCTGAGCGGGCGTTCTTCTGCAACTCCGGCGCCGAAGCCAACGAGGCCGCCTTCAAGCTGGCCCGCCGTGTCGCCCACGATCGTTTCGGCCCGGAAAAGCACGAAATCATCGCCACCGTTAACAGCTTCCACGGTCGCACCCTGTTCACCGTGAGCGTCGGCGGCCAGCCGAAGTACTCCGAAGGCTTCGGCCCGAAGATCACCGGCATCAGCCACGTGCCGTACAACGATCTGGAAGCGCTCAAGGCACAGATCTCCGACAAGACCTGCGCCGTGGTGATCGAGCCGATCCAGGGCGAGAGCGGTGTGGTGCCAGCTGACAAGGCCTACCTGCAAGGCGCTCGCGAGCTGTGCGACAAGCACAACGCGCTGCTGATCTTCGACGAAGTGCAGACCGGCGTTGGTCGTACCGGCGAGTTGTTCGCCTACATGCATTACGGCGTGATCCCGGACATTCTCTCCAGCGCCAAGAGCCTGGGCGGCGGCTTCCCGATCGGCGCCATGCTGACCACCGAAGCCTTGGCCAAGCACCTGGTCGTTGGCACCCACGGCACTACCTATGGCGGCAACCCTCTGGCATGCGCCGTGGCCAATGCCGTATTGGATGTGGTCAACACTCCTGAGGTACTGGCTGGCGTCAAGGCCAAGCACGAGCGCTTCAAGGCGCGCCTGGAGAAGATCGGCCAGCAGTACGGCCTGTTCACCCAGGTCCGCGGCATGGGCCTGCTGATCGGCTGCGTGCTGTCCGATGCCTGGAAAGGCAAGGCCAAGGACGTTTTCAACGCTGCCGAGAAAGAAGGCCTGATGGTGCTGCAGGCCGGTCCCGATGTGGTGCGTTTCGCCCCGAGCCTGGTGGTCGAAGATGCCGATATCGACGAAGGCCTGGACCGTTTCGAACGTGCTGCGGCAAAACTGACCCAGGCCTGATTGACGCCTTAGGTCCTTTCGCCGGTCCTTGGGGCCGGTGAATCCGAATTCCAGAGCATGTGCCCCAGGGGGCGCCTGCTGTTTTTTTCTGTGCCAGCAATGGCTGGCCTGTTTTCCCGAAAGGAGTGACACCATGCTGGTGATGCGCCCCGCGCAAATGGCTGATCTGGGCGAAGTACAGCGTCTGGCAGCGGACAGCCCGATTGGTGTCACGTCCTTGCCGGATGATGCCGGTCGTCTGAGCGACAAGATTGCCGCTTCGGAGACGTCGTTCGCTGCCGAAGTCAGTTTCAACGGCGAAGAAAGCTATTTCTTCGTGCTTGAAGACAGCGGCACCGGCAAGCTGGCCGGCTGTTCGGCCATTGTCGCCTCGGCTGGCTATTCCGAACCGTTCTACAGCTTCCGTAACGAGACCTTTGTGCATGCTTCGCGCGAGCTGAAGATCCACAACAAGATCCACGTACTCTCGCAGTGCCATGACCTGACCGGCAACAGTCTGCTGACCAGCTTCTACGTACGGCCCGAGCTGGTTGGCACCGGCTGGTCGGAGCTCAACTCCCGTGCTCGTCTGCTGTTCATGGCCGCTCACCCTGAGCGTTTCGCCGATTCGGTGGTGACCGAAATCGTCGGTTACAGCGATGAGAACGGTGATTCGCCGTTCTGGGATGCCATTGGGCGTAACTTCTTCGACCTCAACTATGCCGAGGCCGAGCGCCTGTGTGGCCTCAAGAGCCGGACCTTCCTGGCCGAGCTGATGCCGCACTACCCGATCTACGTTCCACTGCTGCCGGATGCCGCGCAAGAGGCCATGGGCCAGGTGCATCCGCGTGCACAGATCACTTTCGACATTCTGATGCGCGAAGGCTTCGAGACCGATCACTACATCGACATTTTTGACGGTGGCCCGACCTTGCATGCGCGGGTCTCGAGCATCCGTTCGATTGCCCAGAGCCGCGTGGTGCCGGTCAAGCTCGATAGCGCCGTAGTCAAGGGCGGACGTCCCTACCTGGTCTGCAATGGCCAGCTGCAGGATTACCGCGCTGTGCTGCTGGAACTGGACTGGGTGCCTGGCAAACCGGTCACCCTGAGTCTTGAAGCCGCCGAAGCCCTGGGCGTCGGTGAAGGCGCCAGCGTGCGTCTGGTCGCGGTTTGATTCCTGCGGTTCGATAACCGAGCACCCCAGGTCGAGTTTCGCGGCAGGCCAAAGGCCGCCGCCCGAGGAGATAGCATGATCGTTCGTCCCGTACGCAGCAGCGATTTACCTGCGCTGATCGAGTTGGCGCGCAGCACCGGCACCGGCCTGACCACCTTGCCGGCCAACGAGGAGCGCCTGGCGCACCGGGTCAGCTGGGCCGAGAAGACCTTCCGTGGCGAAGCTGAGTGCGGCGACGCAGACTACTTGTTCGTGCTGGAAAACGACGCAGGCGTGGTGGTCGGTATTTCCGCCATCGCTGGTGCCGTCGGCTTGCGTGAGCCCTGGTACAACTACCGGGTCGGCCTGACCGTCAGCGCCTCCCAGGAGCTGAACATCTACCGGGAGATCCCGACCCTGTTCCTGGCCAACGACCTGACCGGTAACTCCGAGCTGTGCTCGTTGTTCCTGCGTAGCGACCATCGCAGTGGCCTCAACGGCCGCCTGCTGGCCAAGGCGCGCTTGCTGTTCATTGCCGAGTTTGCAGAGCTGTTCGGCAACAAGATCATTGCCGAGATGCGCGGCATGTCCGATGAGCAGGGGCGTTCGCCGTTCTGGGAAAGCCTGGGCCGACACTTCTTCAAGATGGAGTTCAGTCAGGCCGATTACCTTACCGGTGTCGGCAACAAGGCGTTCATCGCCGAGCTGATGCCCAAGTTTCCGCTGTACACCTGCTTCCTTTCCGAGGACGCTCGTGGCGTGATCGGTCGCGTGCACACCGACACCGAGCCGGCGCTGGCCATGCTCAAGAGCGAAGGCTTCAGCTACCAGGGTTATGTTGACATCTTCGACGCTGGCCCCGCCGTGGAATGCGAAACCGCCAAGATCCGTGCGGTGCATGACAGCCAGGCGCTGGTGTTGGCCGTTGGTACGCCGGGCGACGACGCCACTCCATTCATCATCCATAACCGCAAGCGCGAAGAATGCCGCATCACTGCGGCACCCGCGCGCCTGGCGGCCGGAACCCTGGTGGTCGATCCGTTGACCGCAAAACGCTTGCGCTTGAGTGTGGGCGACCAGGTACGTGCCGTGCCGCTGTCTGCTGCCCGGGAGGCCAAATAATGACGACTCACTTTATCGCCGGCAGTTGGCAGGCAGGGCAGGGCGAAGCGCTGCAATCGCTGGATCCGGTCAGTCAAAAGGTTATCTGGCAAGGCCAGGGCGCTAGCGCCGAACAGGTCGACAGCGCCGTCAAGGCAGCGCGCCAGGCCTTTGCCGGTTGGGCATTGCAGTCTCTGGAGGCACGCATCAGTGTGCTCGAAGCCTTTGCCGCGGCACTCAAGGCCAATGCCGACGAGTTGGCCCGCTGCATCGGTGAAGAGACCGGCAAACCGCTGTGGGAGGCTGCGACCGAAGTGACCAGCATGGTCAACAAGGTTGCCATTTCGGTGCAGAGCTATCGCGAACGTACAGGTGAGAAAAGCGGCCCGCTGGCTGATGCCACCGCAGTGCTGCGCCACAAGCCCCACGGCGTGGTGGCGGTGTTCGGCCCGTACAACTTCCCGGGTCACCTGCCTAATGGTCATATCGTCCCGGCGCTGCTGGCCGGTAACAGCGTAGTGTTCAAGCCCAGCGAGCTGACCCCCAAGGTCGCCGAGCTGACGGTCAAGTGCTGGATCGAAGCCGGCCTGCCGGCGGGTGTATTGAACCTGGTCCAGGGTGCGCGTGAAACCGGTGTGGCCCTCGCCGCCAATCCCGGTATTGATGGATTGTTCTTCACCGGTTCCAGCCGTACCGGCAACCTGTTGCACCAGCAGTTCGCCGGACGCCCGGACAAGATCCTGGCCCTGGAAATGGGCGGCAACAACCCGCTGGTGGTTGATCAGGTCAAGGACCTGGATGCTGCGGTCTACACCATCATCCAGTCGGCGTTCATTTCCGCGGGCCAGCGCTGCACCTGCGCCCGCCGCCTGCTGGTACCGCAAGGCGCATGGGGTGACTCGCTGCTCGAGCGTCTGGTTGAGGTGTGCAAGAACATCTCCGTCGGTGCCTTCGATCAACAACCAGCACCGTTCATGGGCTCGGTCATTTCGTTGGCTGCGGCCAAGGCATTGCTCGATGCCCAAGCGCAATTGCTGGGCAACGGCGGTGTGCCTCTGCTGAACATGACCCAGCCGCAAGCCTCTGCTGCCTTGCTGACCCCAGGTATCGTCGACGTTACGGCGGTGGCCAATCGCCCGGACGAAGAGTTCTTCGGCCCGTTGCTGCAGGTCATTCGCTACAGCGATTTCGACGCGGCCATTGCCGAAGCCAACAATACCCAGTACGGCCTTGCCGCCGGCTTGCTGTCCGACTCTCATGCGCGCTACCAGTATTTCTGGCTGCAAAGCCGTGCGGGCATCGTCAACTGGAACAAGCAACTGACCGGCGCTGCCAGCAGTGCGCCATTTGGTGGTGTGGGTGCCAGCGGCAACCATCGCGCCAGTGCTTACTATGCGGCCGACTATTGCGCTTACCCGGTAGCCTCGCTGGAGACCGCCAGCCTGACCCTGCCTGCCACGCTGACGCCAGGCGTCTCCCTATAACAAAAGGTCCACGGAGCCTTGCCGATGAAATCGTTTGAAGTGAACTTTGATGGTCTGGTGGGACCGACGCATAACTACGGCGGACTGTCCTACGGCAACGTTGCCTCGCAGAGCAACAGCCAGCAGGGCTCCAACCCGCGCGAAGCCGCGCGTCAGGGCCTGGCGAAGATGAAGGCGCTGATGGAGATGGGTTTCCAGCAGGGCGTCCTGGCTCCGCAGGAGCGTCCGGACGTTGGCGCGCTGCGCCGTCTGGGTTTTTCCGGCAGCGATGCCGAGGTTATCCAGCGCGCAGCCAAAGAGGCGATGCCGCTGCTGGTCGCCAGCTGCTCGGCATCGAGCATGTGGGTGGCCAACGCTGCCACGGTCAGCCCGAGTGCTGATACGGCCGACGGCCGCGTGCATTTCACTGCCGCCAACCTCAATTGCAAATACCACCGCAGCATCGAACACCCCACTACCAGCCGCGTGCTCAGTGCCATGTTTGCCAACCAGCAGCACTTCGCCCACCATGGCGCCTTGCCAGCGGTGGCTCAGTTCGGCGATGAAGGTGCGGCCAACCACACCCGCTTCTGCCGTAGCTATGGCGAGGCGGGCGTGGAGTTCTTCGTCTATGGCCGCAGCGCCTTCGACACCCGTTACCCAGCACCGCAGAAGTACCCTGCACGCCAGACCCTCGAGGCTTCCCAGGCGGTCGCCCGCCTGCATGGCCTGAGCGAGGAGGGCGTGGTCTTCGCCCAGCAGAACCCGGCGGTGATCGACCAGGGTGTGTTTCACAATGATGTGATCGCAGTTGGCAACGGTGAGGTGCTGTTCTATCACGAAGACGCCTTCCTCGAGACCGAGGCAATGCTTGGCCAACTGCAGGCTAAACTGGCTAAACGGGGTGGCAACTTCAAGGCGATCTGCGTGCCACGCTCGGCTGTCACGGTAGAGGATGCGGTGCGTTCGTACCTGTTCAACAGCCAGCTGCTGTCCCGTGCCGACGGTTCGATGCTGCTGATCGTACCGGAAGAGTGCCGCAACAACGAGCGGGTCTGGGCCTACCTGTCGGCGTTGACCAGCCAGGGCGGCCCGGTTGCCGAGGTCAAGGTCTTCGACCTCAAGCAGAGCATGCAGAACGGCGGTGGCCCGGCGTGCCTGCGTTTGCGCGTAGCACTCAATGAAACTGAACTGGCAGCGGTCAATCCAGGGGTTATCATGACGGCTTCGCTGTACGACACCCTGACCCAGTGGGTCGACAAGCACTACCGCGACCGCCTGAGCGAATCCGACCTGGCGGACCCGCAATTGTTGCTGGAATGTCGTACGGCACTGGATGAACTGACCCAGATTCTCAAACTGGGTTCGGTCTATCCGTTCCAACTCCAACCTTGAGAGAGAATTCGACTATGTCCGACGCCCTGCAGCTGATCCTTGAAGATGACGATGGCACCCAGCTGGAAACCTCCTGCACCCGCTTTGCGGTGGTCTGGCAAGGCAAGGAGGTATGGATTCAGCAGGATGGCCGTGGTCAGCTGCTGATCGGCGTCGACGTCGAAGAGGACGACGCCGAATACGCCAACCTGTTGCTGCGCCCGCTGGCCACCAACCTGGTCAGCCTGCAGCTGGAAATGGAACCGGCCGACGCCGGCGACGATGATCATGTTCATGGTCCCGATTGCGGCCACCATCACTAAGGAATAGCCCATGCTCGCCCTCGGCAAACTGCTTGAACTGACCCTTGCCGGTCGTGAACCGGCAGAGAAGACCCAGCTGACTGTCGACGGCGTGCGCATGCGCTGGCTTGGCGAGGGGGCGCTGGAAGTCAAGCCGCCCGAAGCCTGTGACAACGGTATGGATCTGCTGCTGTCGGCGGGTATCCATGGCAATGAAACTGCGCCGATCGAGTTGCTCGACGAGTTGCTGCACGGCATTGCCAGAGGCGAGATCAAGCCGCGGGCGCGGGTTCTGTTCCTGTTTGGCAACCCTGAGGCGATCCGCAAGGGCGAGCGTTACATCGAGCAGGACGTCAATCGCCTGTTTAATGGTCGGCATGAGCTGTCCAGCGGTTCGGAGGCGTTACGCGCCTGCGAGCTGGAACGTTTGGCCGCCACCTTTTTCAGTGTTCCCGGGCGTGCCCGGTTGCACTACGATCTGCACACGGCCATTCGAGGCTCGAAGATCGAACAGTTCGCACTTTATCCGTTCAAGGAAGGTCGCCAGCATTCTCGTCGCGAACTGGCGCGTCTGTGTGCGGCCGGCATGGAGGCGGTGCTGCTGCAGAGCAAGACATCAATCACCTTCACCGCCTACACCTATGAACAGCTCGAAGCCGAAGCTTTTACGCTGGAGTTGGGTAAGGCACGGCCCTTTGGGCAGAACGCGCAGGTCAACCTTGAGCGTCTGGAGAGTCGCCTGAAGCAGATCATCGAAGGCAACGAGCCGCAGGAGCCCGGCGCGTTGGATGGCTTGCAGCTATTTAGCGTGGCCCGTGAGATCATCAAGCACAGCGACAGTTTCCGCCTGCACTTGCCGGCCGATATCGAAAATTTTTCCGAATTGTCCAAGGGCTATCTGCTGGCCGAAGACCTGGCCGAGTCCCGCTGGATCGTCGAGGAGGAGGGGGCTCGCATCATTTTCCCCAATCCCAAAGTGAGGAATGGCTTGCGGGCGGGAATTCTGATCGTGCCGACCACGCCCGATCAGTTGGCCTGAGGTCGTGGGAGCGGATTTATCCGCGAAGGACTGCATAGCAGTCCCATGGTAGGAGGGGGCGCTGCCCCCCTTCGCGGATAAATCCGCTCCCACTGGCCGCTATTATCCTGCCCGTTTCTGCACTAGTACAACATCCCTGAAATAGCTTTAAATATCCGGATCGAGATATGGCGCCAGCAAGCTGACCACCAAGTCAGTGGTTTCGGCGAGGTTGCCGGTGCCAGGCAATGGCTCCCAGCGGCCGGTGTG
>NZ_JBOICA010000063.1:0-20073 GCF_050739775.1 Pseudomonas sp. | reverse complement strand
GGTCGGTAGGAGCGGGCTTGCCCCGCGATGCTCTTTGGTTTCACCCATGAAACCAATCTTTCCTGTCCGTTACCGAAAAAAGCCCTGTTTCCTCGCATCAGCAATTGTCGCGCGCAGTTGCTGTGCAATTTCGTGCCATATAGAAAACCTTGTTTCATATATAAAACAATCAGATTTTCTTCGAATTTCAGTAAGCCATTATAAAATAAGAGCTTTTACCTTTAAGCGTAGGAGTAATCACAACTGGCATTGTTCATGCACTAAACGGCGTATCACCTATAAAACAGACCAGAGAGCTTCCCCAATGGCTGTGAAAGAGATGTACGCAATCACCCCTCAATGGAATACGCCACACGCCAGGGAAGACCTGGAACCGACCGAAATCGAGTTTCGTAACGTCGGCAAATGTTTCCCGGCCAAGGGCAAGTCCGAGGCACCCTTTGCCATTCGCGAGGTGAACTTCAAGATTCGTCGCGGCGAAGTGGTGTCGATCATCGGCCCGTCCGGCTGCGGCAAGAGCACCATCCTCAACATGGGTTCAGGTCTCTACCGGCCCAGCGAAGGCGAAGTCTTCGTCGGCGGCGAAGCCGTGACCGGGCCCGTGAGCAAGGTCGCCTTCATGCTGCAAAAGGACCTGCTGATGCCGTGGCGCAGTATCCGCCGCAATGTCGAGCTGGGCCTGGAAATCCAGGGTATGGCCGCCGCCAAGCGCCAGCCGATTGCCGAAGATCTGCTCAATCGCTGCCACCTGCAAGGCTTTGCCGACCACTACCCGTTCCAGCTGTCGGGTGGCATGCGCCAGCGTGCAGCCCTGGCCCGGACCCTGGCCATTGACCCGCAGGTACTGTTCCTCGACGAGCCGTTCTCGGCCCTCGATGCGCAGACCAAGATGATCCTGCAACAGGATCTGGCGCGGATGCTGTTCGAAGAAAAGAAAACCGCGCTGTTCATTACTCACGACCTGGTCGAGGCGATTGCCATGTCCGACCGCCTGCTGGTCATGAGCGCCCGCCCCGGGACCATCATCGAAGAAATCCACGTCGACCTGCCGTTTCGCGACAACCCGCTGGAGCGCCGCAAGTTGCCGGAGATCGGCCCGCTGGCGGGGCGTCTGATGGAACTGCTGAAAGTCGGCGAAGACACCGAACTGCATTGATCAACGCCTCACGGCCCATCAACCGATTCAGGAGTACGCATGTTCAAGTCCCTGCAACGCCTTGCGCAGACTTCCGCCATCGCCCTCGGCCTTGGCCTGGCGCTCAGCGCCCAGGCAGAGCCGACCAAGGTCACCTACCTGCTGCCCGCGCCACCCAATTCACCGGCCTTTGCGCCGTGGATCATTGCCAAGGAAAAGGGCTACTACAGTGCCAGGGACCTGGACCTGACGTTCATCGCCGCCAAGGGCGGTGTGGATGTCGCCAAACAGATCGGTGCCGGCAACGCCATGCTCGGCGGTGCTATCGGTGACACCCCGATCGTGGTCCGTGCCAACGGCATCCCGGTGCGCGCCGTGGCGGTGCTCGGTGCCGGTGGCGTGACCATGATCGCCACCAACGCCGGCGAGAACATCCAGTCGATCAAGGACCTCAAGGGCAAGACCCTGACCGTGATGTCCTACTCCGACACCACCTACTACGCCCTGCTCGCCTCCTTGCGCAAAGCCGGCTTGAGCAAGACCGATGTCGACATCCAGGCCGCCGGCCCGTCGGGTGTCTGGCAACTGTTCTCGGCCAACAAGGCCCAGGCCATGGCCGGGGTACCGGACTGGGTGGTCAACGCCGAAGAGGCCGGGCTGAAGATCATCCTGATCCCGCAGACGGAGATTTTCGAAAGCATGGCCCAGGCGATCCTCGCCTCCGACGACGCCATCAAGCACCAGCCGCAGATCGTCGGCGGCGTGGTCCAGGCCACCCTGCAAGGCATGCGCGACATCATCCAGGACCCGAAAGCCGCGGCCGCCACTTTCGCCAAGGCGGTACCTGCCTATGCCGGCAAGGAAGCGGCGCTGGAGAAAACCTTCCGCCTCTATGTCGAGCATGTCTACGCCAACCAGACCGTACTCGGGCAGATCGACCCGGTGCGCCTCGACGCGGTACGCAAGTTCTACGTCAGCGAAGGCATCGTCGCCAAGGAACCCAAGCTCGACGAGCTCTACAGCAACCAGTTCATCGAAACCACCACGGCTGCGCAATAAGCCTGGATGCATAACAAGGTATTAGCCCGATGAGAAACCTCAACACCTCCGTGTTCGGCAGCGTCGCCCTGCTGATCCTGTTCCTGCTGCTCTGGCAGTGGGGCCCCGGCCTGCTCGGCATGCCCGAGTTCGTCATGCCGCAACTGAGCCGCGTGGCCCAGGAAAGCGTGGTCATGTGGCAATCCAGCAGCCTGCTGCAGCACACCCTGATCACCGCCTTCGAGATCATCGTCGGCTTCGGCCTGGGTGCCCTGCTAGGCGTTGCCATCGGTGTCTCGCTGGGCCTGTCGCCGTCGGCCGAGGCCATGCTTTCGCCGTACATCCTGGCCCTGCAGATCGCCCCGAAAGTCGCCTTCGCACCGCTGTTCGTGATGTGGCTGGGCTACACCATCTACCCGAAGATCCTCATCGCCATCCTCATCGTGTTCTTCCCGGTGATGATCAACGTGCTCTCGGCGATCCGCACTGTCGATCCGGACATGATCAACCTGGTGCGCACCATGAACGCCAGCCGCTGGCAGATCTTCCGCCTGGTGGAGTTCCCCTCGGCCATGGCCGCGCTGTTCTCCGGCCTGCGCATCGCCTCGACCCTGGCGGTGATCGGCGTCACCGTCGGTGAACTGGTCGGTGGCAACCAGGGCCTGGGCTTCCTGCTGGTAGACGCCGAGGGCCAGGGCAACACCGCCGGGGTCTTCGTCGCCATCGTCATGCTTACCCTGATCGGCGTGCTGGCCTACGGCGCGGTGGTCTGGGCCGAGAAGCGTGTCCTGCACTACCTGCCCAAAGCCATGCTGAGTACCCAATGATGAGCCCATTCAAAACCATGCTTGAAGGCCGCCGCGTGCTGGTCACCGGTGGCGCCCGCGGCCTGGGCTATGCCTTCGCCCAGGCCATCGGCCAGGCCGGTGCCCGGGTGGTGATCGCCGATATCCTCGCCGAGCGCGTGCAGCAGGCCGCCTGTGAACTGCGCGAACAAGGCTTGCAGGTGACCGGCGTGCCCCTCGACCTGGGCAACCCCGAGTCTATTGAGACTTGCGTCGCTGCCGCGACGGCCGAGCTCGGTGGCCTGGACGGCCTGGTCAACAACGCCTCGATCACCAACTCCGGCGGCAAGACCTGCGAGCAACTGGACATCGACACCTGGGACCAGGTCATGCAGGTCAACGTCCGTGGCACCTGGCTGATGACCCGCGCCTGCCTGCCGGCCCTGCGCGCCAGCGGCAAGGGTGCGGTAATCAACCTGGCGTCCGACACCCCGCTGTGGGGCGCACCGAACCTGCTCGCCTACGTCGCCAGCAAGGGCGCGATCATCGCCATGACCCGCAGCCTGGCTCGCGAGCTGGGCAGCGACAACATCACCGTCAACGCCATCGCCCCCGGCCTGGTGCTGGTGGAGGCCACGGCCTATGTGCCCGAGGCACGTCACCGCCTGTACACCGAACAACGGGCGATTCAACGCCCACAACTGCCAGAAGACGTCAGCGGCGCCGTGCTGTTCGCCCTGTCCGACCTGTCGCGCTTCATCACTGGACAAACCCTGCCGGTCAACGGCGGGTTCGTCATGCCCTGAGCAAGGAGAAACCCATGACCGACCTTTCCGTACAAAACGACGCGCCGAAGACCTGGGAACAACCCGCAGGCTCGGACCTGGCTGGCTGGATGCAAACCCGCATCGCCCGCTATGAAACCCGCAAGTACGACTGGGACGCGCTGAAGTTCCAGGCCGACTACGACCCCAAGTTCCGCCGTGCGCAAATGCGTTACGTCGGCACCGGTGGCACCGGGGTCAACAGCGACATGAACACCATCCCTTCGGAAAACTTCACCTTCTCGACCATGGTCATCCCAGCCGGTCATGAGGGCCCGCCACATATTCATACCGACGTCGAGGAAGTGTTCTTCGTGCTGCGCGGCAAGCTCAAGGTGATCATCGAGAAGGACGGCGAGCGCTTCGAGACCGTGCTCACCGATCGTGATCTTATTTCGGTGCCGCCAGGCGTGTACCGCGAGGAGATCAACATCGGCGACGAAGACGCGCTGATGTGCGTGATGCTCGGCGCGAAAAAGCCGGTCACCCCGACCTACCCGCCAGCGCATCCGCTGGCTTCGATCAAGCGCGGGTAAAGCCATGTTGCACGCCACCGACAACTCGCTCGCTGCCCTTGAGGCCCAGCTGCAACAGCGCTTTCCCCAGCGCCTGCTGCAACTGGCCGACGGTGCCCAGGCGATCCGCGAAGCCGGGCACGGGCCTGCCATTGTGCTGCTGCATGGCATTGGCTCGGGCGCCGCGTCCTGGCTGCAGGTGGCCGTGCAACTGAGCCAGCACGCCCGGGTACTCGCCTGGGATGCACCTGGCTACGGCGACTCCAGCCCACTGGCCGCCCCTGCACCAAAGGCCGCTGACTATGCCCGGCGCCTGCGGCAACTGCTCGATGCAATGCACATTGATCACTGTGTGCTGGTCGGCCATTCCCTCGGCGCCCTCAGCGCTGCGGCCCTGGCCTACCAGCAGCCGCAACGGGTCAGCCGACTGGTGCTGATCAGCCCCGCCCGCGGCTATGGCGACCCGGCCCGTGTCGAGCAGGCGCAACAGGTGCGCAGCCAGCGCCTGCACAACCTCGAGCAACTGGGCATCGCCCAGATGGCCAGCCAGCGCAGCGCGCACATGCTCTCGCCAGTGGCCAGCGCCGAGGCCCGCGCCTGGGTGCAATGGAACATGGCGCGCCTGATTCCCCAGGGCTATCGCCAGGCCATCGAGTTGCTCTGTGGCGATGACCTGCTGCGCTACGCCGACCTGGCTGTGCCCTGTGAAGTGCACTGCGGCGCCGCCGACAGCATTACCACCCCAGCTGATTGCCAGGCCCTGGCTGACAGCCTGGGCGCTCCATTTCGCCTGATTGCCGCGGCTGGCCATGCCAGCCCGATCGAACAACCCGAGGCCGTGGCAACCCAGCTTGTCCGGGCCCTCGACGTCTCACTGACAGGTACTGCGCTATGAATGATTCGGATCTGTTGAAGGACAACCAGGACAAGTACATCGTCCCCGGCCTTGAGCGCGGCCTGTTGCTGCTCTGCGAGTTCAGCCGGCAAAACCGTACCCTGACCGCGCCGGAACTGGCACGGCGCCTGGAGCTGCCGCGCTCGACCATCTTCCGCCTGCTGACCACCCTGGAAACCATGGGCTTCGTCACCCGCAGCGGCAATGAATACCGCCTGGGCATGTCGGTGCTGCGCCTGGGTTTCGAATACCTGGCCTCGCTGGAGCTGACCGAGCTGGGTCAGCCGCTGCTGGCGCGGCTGTGTGATCACCTCAACTACCCGAGCAACCTGGTGGTCCGCGACGGCCGCTCGATTGTCTATGTGGCCAAAGTCTCGCCGCCGTCGGTGTTCTCCAGCGCCGTCAACGTCGGCACCCGCCTGCCCGCCCACGCCACGGTGCTCGGGCGCATCCTGCTGGAAGACCTGAGCCTGGCCGAATTGCGCGAGCTGTACCCGGAAGAGCACCTGGAACAGCACTCGCCATGCACGCCGAAAACCGTGCTGGAGCTGTTCGACCTGGTACAGAGCGACCGTCAGCGCGGCTATGTCAGCGGTGAAGGTTTCTTCGAGTCGTCGATCTCGACCATCGCCGCCCCGGTGCGCGATCACAGTGGCCGGGTGGTTGCTGCCATGGGCGTGACCATTCCCACTGTGCAGGTCGGCCACATCAACTTCGACGGCTTGCTCGGCCATGTTCGTGGCAGCGCCGATGAGCTGTCGCGCCTGCTCAATTACACCCCTAACGCCGGTTCCGGCCGCGTCACTGCCTTGATGAGGGATTGAGATGAGCAACCTCTATCAACTGCAAGGGCGCACCGCCATCGTTACCGGCGGTTCCTCCGGAATTGGCCTGGCCTGTGTCGAACAACTGCTCGAAGCCGGTGCCGCGGTGGCCTTCTGCGGCCGTGATCAGCAACGGTTGAACAGCGCCGAAGCACGCCTGCGCGAACGCTTCCCCGAAGCACGCCTGTTGGCCCGGGTGTGCGATGTGCTCGATGCCGACTCGGTCAAGTCATTCGCCGCCGCCAGCCTGTCAGCCCTGGGGCCTGCCCAGGTGCTGATCAACAACGCCGGACAAGGCCGGGTCTCGACCTTCGCCGACACCACCGACGAGGCCTGGAGCGAAGAGCTGCAGCTGAAGTTCTTCTCGGTGATCTATCCGGTCCGCGCCTTTTTGCCACAACTGCAAAGCCAGGCCAGCGCTTCGATCATCTGCGTCAACTCGCTGCTGGCCAGCCAGCCCGAGCCGCACATGGTCGCCACCTCGGCGGCCCGCGCCGGGCTGAAGAACCTGGTGCGTTCGATGGCTACCGAGTTCGCTGAGAAAGGTATCCGGGTCAACGGCATCCTTATCGGCCTGGTCGAGTCGGGCCAGTGGCGCCGTCGCTTCGAGGCCCGCGAAGAGCGGGAGCTCGACTGGCCGCAATGGACCGCACAACTGGCGCAACGCAAACACATTCCCCTGGGTCGTCTGGGTCTGCCCAAAGAAGCAGCCCAGGCCATCCTGTTCCTGGCTTCGCCCCTGTCGGCTTACACCACTGGCAGCCATATCGATGTTTCTGGAGGCCTGTCCCGCCATGCGTAATGAAAACACTGTCACCGTTGGCGCTGCCATCACCGCGTTCCTTGAACAATGCGAGGTCAAGGCCGCCTTCGGGGTGATCTCGATCCACAACATGCCGATCCTCGATGCCTTCGCCGTGCGCGGCAACATCCGCTTCGTCATGGCCCGTGGCGAAGCCGGGGCGACCAACATGGCCGACGCCTATGCCCGTACCACCGGTGGCCTGGGCGTGTGCCTGACCTCCACCGGGACTGCCGCCGGTAACGCTGCCGGTGCGCTGGTCGAGGCGCTGACCGCCGGTACGCCGTTGCTGCACATCACCGGGCAGATCGAAACCCCGTACCTGGACCAGGACTTCGCCTATATCCACGAAGCCCGCGACCAGCTGACCATGCTCAAGGCCGTGTCCAAGGCTGCCTTCCGCGTGCGCAGCGTAGAAACTGCCCTGAGCACATTGAAGCTGGCCGTGCAGACCGCCCTCACCGCGCCCACCGGTCCGGTCAGTGTGGAGATTCCGATCGACATCCAGTCGACCTTCATTCCTATGCCCACCGACCTCTCGCCACTGCCGATCCCGGTAGCGGTACCGGCGCCTGAAGCCCTGGACCTGGTCGCCGAACGCCTGGCCAGCGCCACCCGCCCACTGCTGTGGCTCGGCGGCGGTGCCCGGCATGCCGGAGCGCAGGTCAAGCGCCTGCTGGACATGGGCGTCGGCGTCATTACCTCAACCCAGGGTCGCGGAGTAGTCAACGAAGACGACGAACGTTGCCTCGGCGCCTTCTCGCAGAACAAGCTGGTCGAAGGCTTCTTGCAGGCTTGCGATGCGTTGGTGGTGGCCGGTTCACGCCTGCGCAGCAACGAGACCTTCAAGTACGCCCTGAAGCTGCCGCGCACGACCCTGCGCATCGACGCCAACCCGGCGATCGAAGGCCGCGGCTACTCCAGCGAGCTGTTCATCTGCGGTGATTCGGCACTGGCCCTCGATGGCCTGGCGGATCGCTTACAAGGCCGACTGAATATCGACCCGACGTTCATCGACGAACTCAAGGCCGTGCGCGTCCAATCCCGTACGCAACTGGTCGCCGACCTGGGCCCGTATTCGGCCATGGTCGAACAGCTGCAGGGGCTGACCGGGCGCAACTTCTCCTGGGTGCGCGACGTGACCCTGTCCAACAGCATCTGGGGCAATCGCCTGCTCAACCTTTACCACCCGCTATCTGGCGTGCATGCCTTGGGCGGCGGTATCGGTCAGGGTCTGGCCATGGGCATCGGCGCCGCCGTCGCTGCGGCGGAAACCGACCCGCAGCGCAAAGTGTTCGCCCTGGCCGGTGACGGCGGCTTCATCCTCAATCTCGGTGAGCTGGCGACCCTGGTGCAGGAAAAAGCCAATGTGGTGATCCTGCTGATGAACGACCAGCGCTACGGGGTGATCCGCAATATCCAGGACGCCATCTACGGCGCCCGCCATGCCTATGTCGAACTGCACACCCCGGACTACACCAAGCTCGCCGAGTCGATTGGCCTGCGCCATGGCCTGGTCAGCGACCTGAAGGACTTCGGCCCGCTGCTCGACAACGCCCTGAGCCAGGGCGGCCCGTTCCTGCTGGAAGTCGACATGCTCAGCGTCGGCGGCTTCGCCACCCAGTTCGCCGGTCCGCCCAACAGCGAGACCAAAGCCCAGAAAGCCACGGCCTGAGGTCTTGAGCATGCTCAATATTACTATGATCGGCTGCGGCGCCATTGGCGTCGCGGTGCTGGAACTGCTGGAGAACGACCCGCAACTGCGCGTTGAGCAGGTGATCGCCTCGGCCGGCTCCGAAGCCCTGGTGCAGCAGCGCCTGGCCAGTTTCAAGCGCCCGCCGCAGGTGCTTACCGCCCTGCCCGCCGAGGCGCGCCCGGACCTGTTGGTCGAGTGCGCCGGTCACCTGGCCATTGAAGAGCACGTGCTGCCGGCGCTGGAGCGCGGCATCGCCTGCCTGATCGTCTCGGTCGGCGCACTGTCGGAGCCGGGCCTGGTCGAACGCCTGGAGGCCGCTGCGGCGCGTGGCAATACGCGCATCGAGCTGCTGCCCGGCGCCATCGGTGGCATCGACGCACTGTCGGCAGCCAAGGTCGGCGGCCTGGATTCGGTCGATTACATCGGCCGCAAACCGGCCAAGGCCTGGAAGAACACCCCCGCCGAGCAGGTCTGCGACCTGGAAGCGATCAGCGAAGCCACGGTGATTTTCCAGGGCAGCGCCCGCGAAGCGGCGCGGCTGTACCCGAAGAACGCCAACGTCGCTGCCACCCTGTCGCTGGCCGGGCTGGGCCTGGACCGCACCCAGGTAACGCTGATCGCCGACCCGCTGAGCGAAGAAAACGTCCACCACTTCGAAGCCCGTGGCGCCTTTGGCGGATTCGAGATGAGCCTGCGCGGCAAGCCGCTGCAGGCCAACCCGAAAACCTCGGCCCTGACCGTGTACAGCGTGGTCCGTGCCCTGGGCAACCACGCGCACGCCATTTCCATCTAGGGGAACGTCGATGACTCTGGAACAGACCTTACCTATCTGCATCGCCGGCACCTGGCGCCTGGGCGGCGGCGACCGCTACGCCACCTGCTACCCGGCCACGGGCGAGCCGGTGGCCTGGCTCAATGCCGCCAGCCTCGACGATGTCGAGCAAGCCGTACAAGGCGCGCACCAGGCCTTCTTGCACAGCGGCTGGGCGCAGCGCAAACCTCACGAGCGCGCCGCCGTGCTGTACCGCATCGCCGAACTGATCCGTGAGCGTGGCGAAGAGCTCGCTCAATTGCAGCGCCAGGACAACGGCAAACCGATCAACGAAACCCGCGCACTGGTCGCCAGCGCTGCCGGTACCTTCCAGTTCTTTGCCGCCGCCTGCGAAACCCTGGAAGAAACCATCACCCCATCGCGCGGCGATTTCGTCAGCATGAGCGTTTACGAGCCGATGGGTGTGGTTGCCGCCATCACCCCGTGGAATTCGCCGATTGCCAGCGAAGCACAGAAAGTCGCTCCGGCCCTCGCCGCTGGCAACGCGGTGGTGATCAAGCCGGCGGAAATCACCCCGCTGCTGGCCCTGCAACTGGCGCAGATCTGCGCAGACGCAGGCTTGCCCAAGGGCCTGATCAGCGTACTGCCAGGCAAAGGCTCGCTGCTCGGTGACGCCCTGACCCAGCACCCGTTGATCAAGCGCGTGTCGTTCACCGGCGGCACCCGGACCGGTAAACACATCGCTCATATCGCCGCCGACAAGATGATGCCGGTATCGCTGGAACTGGGCGGCAAATCGCCAACCATCGTCCTCGATGACGCCGATCTGGATCACGCGGTAGCCGGCGTGCTCTACGGCATCTTCAGCTCTTCGGGCGAGGCTTGCATCGCCGGTTCGCGGCTGTTCGTTGCCCGCGCCCTGTATGAACCGTTCATGCAGCGTCTGGTCGCTGGCGCCGCGCGCCTGCGCCTGGGCGACCCGGCCGATGAATCCACGCAGATGGGCCCGCTGATCAGCGCCGCGCACCGTGAGTCGGTGGAGCGTTATGTAGCTCTTGGCCTGGCCGAGGGTGGTCGTCTGCTGCTCGGTGGCCAGCGTCCGGCCGGCGGTATTTACGACCACGGCTACTTCTACCCGCCAACCATTCTCGAAGGCCTGAACAACAGCCAGCAGACCTGCCAGGAAGAGATCTTCGGCCCGGTGCTGGTGGCTATTCCCTTCGATAACGAAGAACAACTGATCGAGCAGGCCAACGACAGCCTCTACGCCCTCGCCGCCGGGATCTGGAGCCGCGACTACAAACGCGCCTGGGCCCTGGGACGCAAGATCCAGGCTGGCACTGTGTGGATCAACACCTACAAGCAGTTCTCCATTTCCACCCCGTTCGGCGGCTGGCGTGACAGCGGCCTGGGTCGTGAAAAAGGCCGCCTGGGGATCCTCCAGTACATGGAACAGAAGAGCCTCTATTGGGGCATGAACGAACAGCCACTGGCCTGGGCCGGTGTGGAGGCAAGGTCATGAGTGTTTTAGGTATCGATGAAGTCACCTATGGCGTTGAAGACCTCGACATCTGTGTGCGCTTCTTCAGCGACTGGGGTCTGAACAAAGTCAGCGAGCAGCCGGACGAGGTGATCTTCGAAACCCTCAACGGCTGCCGGGTGGTGCTGGCCGATATCAACAAGGCCGGCCTGCCAGCGGCCATCGAGCCGGGTTCGACCGTGCGCGAGGTGGTCTGGGGGGTGGAAAGCGCAGCTGACCTGGCCTTGTACAGCCAGCGCATCGCCAACGACCCGGGCTTTGTCGAAGGCAACGGGCGGATCGGCTGCACCGATCCCAATGGCCTGGCAATCCGCCTGCAAGTCACCCGCAAGCGCGCGCTGGAGATCGAATGCAGCGGCCATAACACCTGGCAGACCAAAGGCCGGATCAACAAACCGGCGCCGGTGTATGAGCGCGCCACGCCCATCGAAGTCGGCCATGTGGTGTTCTTCGTCAAGGACGTCAACGCCTGCGAAGCCTTCTACCACGAGCGCTTCGGCTTCCAGGCCTCGGACCGCTACCCCAATCGCGGCGCCTTCCTGCGCACCGCCGAGGAAGGCGGCCACCACGACCTGTTCATGCTCCAGCTGCCAGCACCACGCGCGGGCCTCAACCATGTGGCCTTCACCGTGCGCGACCTGCACGAGGTGTTCGGCGGCGGAATGCACATTTCGCGCAGCGGCTGGACCACCGAGATCGGGCCTGGCCGTCACCCGGTGTCGTCGGCGTTCTTCTGGTACTTCAAAAACCCGGCGGGCGCGCTGGTCGAGTACTACGCCGACGAAGACCAGCTGACCGGCGACTGGCAACCACGCGAGTTCGAGCCCGGCCCGACGGTGTTCGCCGAATGGGCGATTGCCGGTGGCATCGATGGCAACACCCGGCGCCAGCAGCACGTCGAAGCGCCGCAAGGCAAGTTCCTTACCGACAAACCGAAACCTTGATCAGGAGTCGCCCATGTCTTCGTTGAACATCGCTATCAACGGTGCCGGAATCGGCGGCCTCACCGCCGCCATCGCCCTGCGCCAGGCCGGTCACGAGGTAACGGTTTTCGAGCAGTCGAAAGCCTTCCTGCGGGTGGGTGCCGACATCAACCTGACGCCGAATGCCGTTCGTGCCCTGGACGGCCTCGGCGTTGGCGCGGCCGTGCGTATTCCGGCAGCACGCCCGACGCACCGGATCAGCCGTCTGTGGGACAGCGGTGAAGAGACCTCGCGCCTGGAAATGGCCGATGCCGCCGAAAGCCAGTACGGCGCGCCCCAACTGACCATCCACCGCGCCGACTTGCTGGCCGCGCTGGCTGAGGTGTTTCCGCTGCAGAACGTGCAGTTCGGCAAACGCGCCGAACAGGTGCGGCAGGATGCCGAGGGTGTCGAACTGCGCTTCAAGGATGGCAGCCAGCATCGTGCCGACCTGCTGATCGGTGCCGACGGCATTCATTCCGTGGTGCGTAACGCGCTGTTCGGCGAAGAGCAACCGCGCTTCACCGGCGTGGTTGCCTACCGCGCCGTGGTTCCGCTCAGTCGTGTGGCGCAGGTGCCGAACATCCAGGCCTTCACCAAATGGTGGGGACCGAATCCGCAGAGCCAGATCGTCACCTTCCCGCTGAACCAGGGCCGCGACATCTTCATTTTCGCCACCACCGCCCAGGACAGCTGGCACCTCGAATCCTGGACCACTGCAGGCGATGCCGCCGAGCTGCGCAGCCACTACCAGGACTTCCATGCCGACGCCCGCGCCCTGCTCGACGCCTGCGACGACGTGCTCAAAACCGCGTTGTACGAGCGTGATCCGCTGCCGTTCTGGTCGCAGGGGGCGATCACCCTGCTCGGCGATGCCTGCCACCCGATGATGCCGTTCATGGCTCAGGGTGCCGGCCAGGCGATCGAGGACGCTGTAGTCCTGGCTCGCCATCTTCACGGCGTGACTGACACGGCACAGATCGCCGGCGCCTTGCAGGGTTATCAGCAGGCACGCCTGGAGCGCACCAGCCAGATCCAGATCGGTTCGCGCGGCAATCAGTGGCTCAAGGCCGGCGGCAATGCCGACTGGGTTTACGGCTACGACGCCTGGACCGTACCGACCAGCCGTGCAGCCTGAGCCGATGACCATGAGCGAATCCATGCTGCTGACCGTCGTGCTCAAGCACGACCAGTCGAAGAACCTGGAGCAGATCCAGGCGCACATGAAAACCATGGGCTGGTGGCACAGCTTCCCGCCCGAAGGTGTCGAGGTGATGTCCTGGACCGTGGCCATGGGCCTCGGCCAGATCGTCACCCTGTGCTTGCCGCCGAGCTTGCTGAGCAAGGTCAATGTGGAACTGGAGCGCGCCGCCTGGGGCGTGTTCCGCACCGAATGCTATCCGACGTACGACTTTGTCCCGGTCCGCGAAATGATCCGCGAACGGGTCCGCAATGGAGGTCAATGACATGAGCAACACCGAACGCTATCTGGACCCGCATCAGGCCCGCAAACGGCCCAACACCCAGTTCGAAGAGCTGCTTGGCGACTCCATCGAGCGCGCCTATGGCAATGGCGTGACCCAGCTGCCCGAGCTGCTCGCGCACCTGAACCTGGCCGGGCCGCCCTGCCCGCTGACCAGCGGCGAATGGACCGAAGACGCCTACAAAACCCTGATGACTCGGCTGGGCGCATGACCCGCCGGAGGTAAAGACAAGATGAATATGCAATTCACCGTCGACCCTGTTGAGAATCACCTGGCCAATGGCCTCAAAGACCTCTGGTTTCCGGTCCTGCCGTCGCAGCTGCTCGGCGAAAAGCCGCTGTCGGTCCGTCGCCTGGGCTACAAGATCGCCCTGTGGCGCGACAACGATGGCAGCGTGCATGCCCTCGAAGACCACTGCCCGCACCGTGGCGCCCCGTTGTCCCAGGGCCCGGTGCTGGGTGACCGCCTGCAGTGCCCCTACCACGGCGTCGAAGTGCGCTGCGATGGCACCGTGACCAAGGTGCCCGGCAGCCCCGGTTGCAAACTTGAAGGCAGCCGCCCGACACGCATGTTCCACACCCGTGAAGCGGCCGGCGCGATCTTTCTGTTCAATGCCACCGATCCTCACCTGGATACGCCGCCGGAGCTGGTGCTGCCCGAGCAGTTGACCTCGCCCGAGTGGAGCAGCTTTCTCTGCTACACCGAGTGGAAAGGTGACTATCGCTACGTGCTCGACAACGTCATGGACCCGATGCACGGCACCTACCTGCACAAGATGTCGCACTCGATGAGCGAAGGCGAAGCCACCGCCAAGTTCGTCACTCGCGACACCGACCAGGGTTTCTTCTTCGAGAAGGAAGGCCAGCGCGGGGTCAACTTCGACTGGACCGAATTCCTCGACAACGGCTGCCATTGGCTGCGCCTGGAAATCCCGTATCCGAAAACCGGTGGTCCGGGCGGCAACTTCACCATCATCGGCAGCTACACCCCGAGCAGCCGCAGCCTGTCCGCCGTGTTCCACTGGCGTGCCCGGCCCTTGACCGGCTGGCAGCGCGACACCTGGCGTTTCCTCTACAAGAATCGCCTGGAAGCGCGCCACTGGGCGGTGCTGGAACAGGACCGGGTGCTGCTGGAGTTCATGGAAGCCGACGCCAACCAGCGCGAAAACCTCTATCAGCATGACCTGGGTGTAGTGCGCCTGCGCCGCTACCTCAAGGGCAAGGCCAAGGAGCAACTGGCGCTGATCGAAGCGAAGCAGCTGTCATGAGCCAGGCCGTGCAGCGTATTCAGGCGCAGGCAGTGGCCGAGCTGGCCACGGCCAGCTGGTCCAACGCCCTGCTGCTCGGCAATGAGCTGGTGATGTCCGGGATGACCGGGCATCCCGCCACCCGTCAGGCCGCCGAAACCGGTACCCCGCTCGATGCCTATGCACAGACCCTGGTGGTGCTGAACAAGGTGCTGGCGCTGGTGAAGGCGGCGGGCGGCCACATCGGCAACATCTACCGGTTGACCCTGTACCTCACCCGGATTGCCGACAAGGACGAAGTAGGTCGCGCCCGTCGCGACTTCTTTGCAGGCTTCGCCTGCTACCCCACCTCCACCCTGGTCGAAGTGAGCGCCCTGGTGTTCCCGGAACTGGTGGTGGAAATCGAAGCCTGCGCCCGGCTCGACATTGACATGCGCACTGCGCCAACGAGGTGAATGATGTCCAACTCCTCTACCATCACGGCGCTGGTGCACACCCTGCGCCACGAAGCCGAAGGCATTATCAGCGTCGAACTGCGCCCTTGGGGCGATACCGTGTTCGCGCCGTTCGAAGCCGGTTCGCACATTGATCTGCACCTGCCCAACGGTCTGGTGCGCAGCTACTCATTGCTCAACTCGCCAAGCGATCAGGGCCGTTATGTGGTCGCTATCTTGCGTGACCGCAACAGCCGTGGCGGATCGGCTTTCGTCCATGAGCAACTGCGCGTCGGCACGCAACTGAGCATCTCGCAACCGCGCAACAACTTTGCCCTCGACCCGCACGCCAGCCATAACGTGCTGGTCGCCGGTGGTATCGGTATCACCCCGATCTACTGCATGTTCCGCCAGTTGCTGGCTCTGGGTAAATCCGCCGAACTGGTCTACTGCGCCCGATCGCGCAAGGAAGCGGCGCTGCTGGAGCAACTCAGCGGCCTCGATGCCAAGGTGGTTTATCACTTCAACGACGAGAAAGGCGCGGTGCCGGACCTGGCCCATTACCTGGCTGGCCAGCCGCGTGACACCCATTTCTACTGCTGTGGCCCGACGCCGATGCTTGATGCCTTCGAAAGCACCTGCGAAAGCCTCGGCTATCCCCATGCACATATCGAACGCTTCACTGCGGCCGAATTGCCACCGTCGGAAGATGCCCAGGACAGCTACAGCGTCGAACTGAAAAAGTCCGGCAAGATATTGAACATCGAGCCGGGACTGAACCTGCTCGACGTGCTGCTCGAAGCCGGATGCGATATCGAGTACAGCTGCCGCGAAGGGGTCTGCGGCTCGTGCGAGACCCGCGTACTGGAAGGCGATATCGACCATCGTGACGGGGTGCTGACCAAGGCTGAACGGGCGGCGAACAAATCGATGATGGTCTGTGTATCCGGCTGTAAGAGCCGGCGCATGGTGCTCGACCTGTAACTGGTTATCAGAATTACGCGCGCAATTGACCGGCACCCTGTGTGCCGGTTTTTTTGACCCATGGGGTTAAAAAATAGCCTGCTAATTATCCACTCACAAAACAAACCACGCGCTATTAAAGCGCCTTGTGCAAATAAACCGCACTGCAATTGCACACCGCTGTTACTTAATCTCCAACCCGTTCCATACACGGTACAACTTCAGTCGTTTCAAATATAAACAATTGTTTTCAATAGTTTTTACCCGGAAACATACCACCTGTCCGCACTGGCACAGTTCCTGCTCTTTCCCTATCGCATCCAAACATAAAACAACGTACCGCCTATAAAACAATAAAAACCCAACACCCCCAGCCAAGTGCGCAGTATCGCTGATTCCCGTTTAACGCCTTGTTCAAGGCGCCGGACAGCTGTTGCCCACAGAAATGGCTCAACCTTGCAGGGCATGATATGAACAAGTACGTGGTAAGCCTGGGCCTGATCCTCAGCAGTTGCGCAAGTTTCGCCTCCGAACCCGGCCCGGCCGCACCCGACCAACCGCCTGCGGTAAAAAAGCCGTTCCCGCATATCGCCTGGCGCAGCGATGACGGCCAGAGCTCATTGGATATTGGCGGCGCCCTGCGGGTGAACTACCGGGATGAACATTGGGACACCACCGAAAACAACGGCCGCTTTCTATTCGATACCTTCCGCCTGGATGTGCAAGCCACCCACAAGCAGCTGTTCAGCGATGTCGGCTACTGGTTCCAGGACGACGGCAAACGCTCCATCGACCGCGGCTACGTCGGCTACTGTTTTACCCCCAATGCCAACCTGCAGGTCGGCGCGCCATTCAAACCCTTCGGCCTTGAGCCCTACCCACAGTTTGGCTGGAGCTACCACATCCCGTTTTTCATGGGCTATGGCGTCAGCGCCGGTACAGGCCTCAAGTACAGCTACAAAGACCAGGACTGGGACCTGCAACTGGGCTACTTCCCGCGCATGCTGCCCAGCGGTATCCGCTACTCGCCGGAAGTCGGCCGCTTTGCCGACCTGAACGACAACGCCGTACCCTTCACCCAGTCGCGCCAGGACAACGAAAAGCGCAATCAGGTCAACGCGCGGGTCGCACGGACCTTTAGCGGTGATGGCTGGAAGACTGAAATCGGCGCCTCATTGGCGGCTGCCGAACTCTACAACGCCACCACCGACGACGATGGCGACTACTGGGCCGGTGGTGTACATGCGGTCGTCAACGCCGGGCCGTGGACCGTGACCAGCCAGGCCATCCGCTACGGATACGACCCGAAAAACCCCGACGGGGTCAGTAACGACTCGGTACTGATGGGCGGCAACGGCCTGACCCCGGCCTACCTGATCGCCGCCAAGGCCACCATCGCCTCGCTCAACATCGGCTACGACATCTTCACCCCCAACCTTGGGCAGTTGAAGAAGATCAAGCTGTACAACGACTACAGCCGGATGATGAAAGACAAAAGCGGCTGGGACGACTCGCAGATGTATACGGTCGGTGCACAATTTCTCGCTATGCCGATCATGGCCTGGGTCGACTTTACCTGGGCGAAGAACGCCAACCCCTTTGGTGGCGCGGAAAACGGTACCGGCTGGACCAGTACCAGCTCCATCGGTAGCAACGACTGGTACTACCGCACCAACATCAACATTGGTTACTACTTCTGAAGAGAAAGCCGCCCGGCAAGCGCCGGGCGGCGATGCGGCCTAGTCGGCCTGGAGTTGTGCAGCGCTAACCGCAGGTTTGCGGAACACAAACAACAAGCCGATCACGATCAATCCCATGCCCAACAGGCTCAGCGCTGCCAGGCGGTTACCGAAAATCAGGTAGTCCATGATCGCCGTCACCGCGGGCACCAGGTAGAACAGGCTGGTGACATTGACCAGGTTGCCACGGGCAATCAGCCGATACAGCAGCAGAGTCGCCAGCAGCGAGACCACCAACCCCATCCACAGCAACGCGCCGATGAAACTGCCAGTCAGTTCGACATGCAGCGGCTGCAACGGCGCAAACAGCGCACACATCAGCAGCCCGGCGATGTACTGCAGCGGCAAGGTGCCCATGGGGTTGCTGGTGATGCGCTTCTGCATGATCGAACCAAAGGTCATGCTCGCCAACGCCAGCAACGCAAAAAGCATTCCCATCAGCGAAACGCCGCCCAGGTTGATGCCCTGAAAGACCACCATGATCAACCCGGTCAAACCCAGGCCCAGACCGAACAAACGGCTCCAGGACCGCTGACGCTCCATCAACACCACGGTGAGGATGGGTTGCACGCCCATGGCCGTGGCCATGACACCGGGGGTCACCTGGATGTTCAATGCCAGCAGGTAGAAGATCTGGTAGGCACCGAGCAACACGCAACCGGTAGACAGCGCCTGCAGCACTGCCACCCGTCCGCGCGGCCAGCGCAACTTGAGCAAGGGCGCGAGCAATAACAGACCGCACAGGGCCAGGGCCGAGCGCAGCAGCAGGAAAGCAAAGGGACTGGCATGGGCAAGCCCCAGCTTGGAGACAATCGCCCCGCTACTCCAGAGCAGGACGAACAGGCTGGTGGTGGCCGCCGAGGCCACGGATTCTTTCGATAGAACAAACATGAATGCCACCTGTAATTCGGGCAGATAAGCCGAACGGTGCTGCCCGTGGTGGGCAGCCAACCGTATTCAGTAGGGTGCAGATGTGACGGGACGCAGCGATTGGCCGCTTAGCCCAGCACTACCACGCCTGGCGGTGCGACAACGCACGCAACCACGCTACTGACAGGTGGTGGGTAGTGACTGATCATGGCCGGCTGCTGACTCCCACGCACAACGACAACCGCGTCGTGCGCGGTAGCGAATACGGTGGATGGGCAGGAAGCTGGCATGAGCAGGTCTTCGGTGAGGTGAAGTGGGTCTGACTATAGCCAGAGTGATTCTGGCATGCAAGGCATGCAAGGCATGCAAGTCGGCGATGAAGATTCAGAACAACCAGCGATACAACAGGTAGGCAACCACCACCGCCAGCGCCGGACGCAACACCCGGTAAGCCTTGGGATTGGCCCGTTTGAACTGCTTGACCCGAGCACTGATGACATTGCTGAAGCGCTTGCTCCAGGCATAGGCCTGGTTGATCCCGCCAACACGCTCGTCATCGGTGTTCTGCGGCGCGGTGGCGCGGCCGAGGAAGGCGCTGACCTTGCGGTTGATGCGGGTCATCAACGGGCTGTTCAACGGACGCTCGACGTCACAGAAGAGGATCACCCGAGTAGTCTCGGTCTCGTTTTTCACCCAGTGCACATAGGTTTCGTCGAACATCACGTCTTCACCGTCGCGCCAGGCGTAGGCCTGGCCATCGACGTAGATCCGGCAGTGGTCGGAGTTCGGCGTCGACAGGCCCAGGTGGTAACGCAGGGAACCGGCGAACGGATCACGGTGCGGGTTCAGGTGGCTGCCGCCAGGCAGCAGCGCAAACATCGCGCCTTTGACGTTGGGGATGCCGTTGACCAGCTCAACGGTCTTTGGGCAGAGGGCTTCGGCCGATGGCAACGCTTTGTCGTACCACTTCAGGTAAAACCGCTTCCAACCCTTCTTGAAGAACGAACCGAAACCGGCGTCGTTGTCTTTCTCGGCAGCGCGGATGTAGCCCTCGTCGAACAGGTGCATGGCCTCTTCGCGGATAACGTCCCAGTTGTCCTTGAGTACATCGAGTTCGGGAAAGCGGCTGCGGTCCAGGTAGGGTTTGGACGGCACGCCGGAAAACAGGTACATCAAGGCGTTATAAGGGGCGAACAGCGCCGAGTGGTTGACGAACTGGCGCAACATTGGCAAACGCGCCTTGCCGCGCAGGTGAACATACAACGTGCTGCCGAAAAACAGCAGCAATACACCTGCCTTGACGACAAAGGAAAAGGTCATGCAACACTCCTTGGAATTTCGATCTGGCCATCACTGCCGGATTAATCGAGCATCATAAACCGATCCAGCCCCGGTAAAAATAACCGGGGCCAGCATTCAGTATTAAGGATGGTCTGAAATAGCCGAATACTCTCCGGCTATCGAGCGGTCAGCACTTCAAAAAACGATGCTCATCGAAAATCCGATTGGTTCTCCACGCTTTTCAGGCTGCCTGGCGGCTGCGAGGCGT
>NZ_JBOICA010000062.1:0-21134 GCF_050739775.1 Pseudomonas sp. | reverse complement strand
GAAACTGGGGTATCAGCTTGTGGCAGCCTAAGAGACTTAAGAATCAGTGGCTTATATTTTGTTTGATGAGAGCGGGCTTGCCCCGCGAATTAATCTAAAGCCTGAACCCGCCCATCTGCCGCGCCAGGTCATCCGCCAATCCGCGCAGCGCCTGACACTCCTCACGACACTCCTGCACTTCGGATGCCGTCTCCCGGGCCAGATCGGAAATCCCCTGAACGGTACGATTGATCTCCTCGGTCACCGCCGACTGTTCCTCGGTCGCCGTGGCCACCTGGTGGTTCATGTCGCTGATGTGCTCAACCTGGTCGGTGATGGTGCTCAGTGACGCGCCAGTCTGCTGGCTGGATCGCACACCGGTTCCAGTGGCCGCCTGCCCAGCCTGCATCGAAGCCACAGCGCTACCGGTACCGTGCTTGAGGCGCAGGATCATCTGCTGTACCTCATCGGTAGAAACCTGCGTACGCCGGGCCAAGGTGCGCACTTCGTCGGCAACCACGGCAAAGCCACGGCCCATTTCCCCGGCACGCGCGGCTTCAATGGCGGCATTGAGCGCCAGCAGGTTGGTCTGTTCGGAGATGCTGCGGATTACTGCCAGCACCTCGTCGATTGACGCGACTTCATTGGCCAGCTCACCCACGGCATTGGCCGCCTGGCCTATTTCACCGGACATGCCTTCAATGTGCGCAATCGAACGGCGCACCACTTCGCGGGCTTCAAGTGCTTCGGTACGTGCGGTTTCCGAAGCCTGTGCAGCGTTGCCGGCGTTCTGGGCGATGTCCTGCACAGTCAGGCCCATTTCATGCACCGCCGTGGCAACCATTTCGGTCATTTCCTGCTGGCGCCCCGAGCGTTCGGCAGTGTTCTCCACCACCTGGGTCACTTGTGCGACCGAACTGTGCAAGCGCTCGCTGGTGCGCAGCACTTCACCGATCAAGTCGCGCTGGCTGTCGAGAAAACGGTTGAAGCCCCGCGCCAGGTCGCCCAGTTCATCAGCACGTGTTTCATCCAGGCGCTGGGTCAGGTCACCGCCACCATTGCCGATCGCCATCAAGGCCCCGGTGACCCGGCGAATCGGCCGGACAATGCCTCGGGCCAACAGCACCACCAGCAACAGCGACACCAGCGCCACGGCGGCACCAATCAGGCTGGTCAACCAGACCGTCTCGCGCACCGGGGCATAGATCTGCGCTTCTGGCACTTCAGCGACCAGGGTCCAGTTCAAGTCGCGCAACGGCAGGCTCAGGGCCAGGTAGCCCTCGCCGTCACGCTCGAAGCGGCTGCTGTGCAGTCCTTCTTCACGGTTCAATATGACCTGGGCTGCCGACTCACCAATCTGCTCGGCGAGTTTCCTTTTACCGCTCAATTGCTGCTCCGGGTGGACCTGGATCAGGCCATCGCCGCGCACCAGGAACACCCGGCCGCGAGCACCGAAACTAAAGTTGTGGATCAGTTCCGACAGCTCGCTCATACGCAGGCCAAGCCCGGCAATGCCCACCAACTTGCCGGCCTTTTCCACCCGGTAGTCGATGAACAGCGCCAGTTCACCGGTACTGCCATCAGTGTCGATGTTGACCAGGCGCGGGTTGCCGCTGTCGATGAAGCCGTAGAACCATTTGTCTGCCGGGTTGCTGCGGCTCAGAGTACGGTCCAGGCCCTTTTCGTTGTAGTAATGGCTGGTTTCAGTCGCCGCGAACATCGCGGTGAAGGCCTGGTTTTTCTGCCGTAGCGCCTCGAGATACTCGATAAATTGCGGCGCCTGGGCACTGTCTTCGCCTGCTGCCAGCCAGTCGCGCAGCAAGGTGTTGCTGGCAATATCGGCGGCGGCGGTGAGCGGGCGGCTCAACATCCGTTCGATATCGTTACGAATTGCCTCAATGCTCGCCGGCAACGCGGTGTCGACCAGGTAACGCTCGGTCAGGCGATTGACGGCCACCGAGTAGATCCCGACCACGATAAGAATGCTCACCAACAGGGCTGCGCCCATGCTTGCGATCAATTGCCACTGAATGCTGCGCCGCCAGAACTGCATGAACCTTCCCCTGAGTAAATAAGCCTTGTACTGCAATAGCCAGACCAATTGTATACAGGCAAAAATACAATAACTCCATTGAGCCACAACAATGCCGCCCACTGCCGACATGGCAGTGAGCAAGCAAAAGAACAGAGGACGGTTTAGCGGGGCCTATCAGCTGTTGCCGATGGTCCGGGAAATGACATCGACCGTGGCGCTGACTTGCTCTTGGTAACGGTCGAGGGCCTGCTGGTGCTGCTGTTGCAGTTCGATCTGCTGCGAGCACAGGTTGAGGGCTGCCAGAACCAGCAGCTTGTCACCAATCAGGGTCGGGTATTTACGCTTGGTCTCGGCCAGCGACGCGTTGAGCATCTGCACGGCCTGCGCCAGGGCCTGTTCCTGGCCTTCGGGGGCCTTGATCGAATAGTCGCTGCCAAGGATCGACACGACATTGATCGGCTGTGCGGAAGTTTTCATGCGTTGACGGTACCAACGCTGGCACGCTCGACCAGGGCCTGGATACGTGCGGCGGTAGCGCCCTGCTTTTCTTCCTGTTCCATCAGCGACAGCTGCAGGCTTTCGTTTTCATCCTTGGCTTGGGCCAGTTCGGCGCTGATCTGCGCGTTGCGCTCGGTCAGTTCCTGATTCTTCTGTACCAGGTCGCTGACGAGTTGTTCCAATTGACTGAGGGAAGTTTCCAACATGATTGCCTTCTCGGGTATTTCAGGGGGCGCACACGATAAAGAAAAGTCCGCGTGGTCGCCAGGGATATCGGGTTAGACGCTTCGGCCTGGTGCAGATTGACCCACCGATGGGCAGCCGGTTCCATCCCTTGGTCACTTGCCATCAACGAAAGAGACCGGTGGTCCGCAATTTCGCCTTGGCCTCTCAAGTCTTTGCCGCGCCGACCGATAGGCAGAACAGTCCCTATCTGTCGCAAGATTCGCCAAGCGGGCGTCTCTATCGAGCAAAACAGCGTGCCGTCCATCATCAGTCTCGACCAGTTGAGCCAACTGACCCAGCGTCTGCGCGTCCTGTCCTATCGCGTGCTGCTCAACCGCGAAGCGGATACCTAGCAAGCCACGCTCGCGCAGCTGAATCAGCGCAACGCCCAGATCGACGAGGCCCGGAGCGCCTATGAGCCGCTGATCGCAAGCCCGGAAGAGCGCACGGCGTACAACCAGTACCAGCAATTGCTCAGCCAGTACCGCGAGTTGGAGACACGCATGAAGAGCCTGTCGCAGAGCGGTGACCTCGACGCCCTGCGCGACCTGATCAATCGCGACCTGTTGCAAGTCTCCGACCAGATCAACGTCGTGCTGGAGAACCTGGTGAAGATCAACACCGAGCAGGCTCGCACCTCCAACCAAGCCGCCGCCGATCAGTATGACAACGCCGTCACCCTGGTGATCGGGCTGCTGCTGGTGGCCGCCGCGCTGACCGTCCTCTGCGCCCTGCTGCTGACCCGCAGCATCGTCAATCCGATCAACGAGGCGCTGGGCGCCGCCGAGCTGATCGGCAACCTGGCGGAAGAGTCGCGGGATATCGGCAAGGTCCTGGACGTGATTCGCGGCCTGGCCGACCAAACCAACCTGCTGGCACTCAACGCTGCCATCGAGGCGGCGCGTGCCGGTGAAGCCGGTCGTGGCTTTGCCGTGGTAGCTGATGAAGTACGCGCCCTGGCCCATCGCACCCAGCAGTCAACCAGCGAAATCGAGCGGATGATCGGCAGTATCCAGGGCGGCACCGAGCAAGCGGTCAACTCCATGCGCACCAGCACCGAGCGCGCCGAATCGACGCTGAACATCGCCCGTGGCGCCGGCCTGGCACTGGACACCATCACCGCTGCGGTCGCCGAGATCAACGAGCGCAACCTGGTGATCGCCAGCGCGGCCGAAGAACAAGCTCAGGTAGCCCGCGAAGTGGACCGCAACCTGGTCAACATCAACGACCTGTCGGTGCAATCGGCCACCGGCGCCCACCAGACCAGCGCGGCGAGTGCCGAACTGTCGCGCCTGGCGGTGGACCTCAACGGGCTGGTGGCGCGCTTCAGCGTCTGATCAGAACTCGATACGCACGTCGCCCTTGGGCACACTGCAGCACGACAGGATATAGCCCTCGGCGACGTCATCATCGGTGATGCCGCCGTTGTGCTCCATCTCCACCTCACCGCCCAGCTTGAGCACCTTGCAAGTACCGCAGATGCCCATGCCACAGGCCTTGGGAATCATCAGGCCAAGCTTGGCCGCCGCAGCGTGCACGGTCTCGCCCGGGGCCACGCGGATGCTCTTGCCGGTAGCGGTGAACTCCACCTGATGCAGGTCGGCATTATCCACCTCAGGTGCGTCGGCAGCTTGTTCAGCGAGCTCGACAGCGTCGGCCTTGACCTCGGCCGGTGTCGCACCGAACGATTCCTCATGGTAACGGCTCATGTCATAGCCACTGCCTTCGAGCAGGCGTTTGACCGCATGCATATACGGCGTAGGGCCGCAGCAGAAGATTTCCCGTTCCATGTAGTCCGGGGCAATCAACTCCATCAGTTTCTGATTCAGGTAGCCGCGGTAGCCCGCCCAAGGCTCGCCCAGGCCATGCTTCTCACAAATGATGTGCAGGCTGAAGTTGTCGATCCGCGACGCCATATGCTCCAGCTCACGGTGATAGATGATGTCTTTCGGCGAGCGGGCGCTGTGTACGAAGACCATGTCGACATTGCCGTTGGTGTCGTAGAACCAGCGGGCCATGGACATCACCGGGGTGATGCCGACGCCACCACTGAGGTACAGCACCTTGGGGCTGGGATAGTCGATGGCGTTGAACAGCCCGACCGGCCCATGCACCGCCAACTCCTGGCCTTCGTGCAGGGTGTCGTGCAGCCAGTTGGAGACCTTGCCACCCGGTACCCGTTTGATCGTCACCGAGAAGCTGTAAGGCACCGAAGGCGAGCTGGAGATGGTGTACGAACGCATGATCGGCTGGCCGTCGATCTCCAGTTCCAGGGTCACGAACTGCCCCGGCTTGAAGAAGAACATGATCGGCTGGTCGGCCATGAAGCAGAAGGTGCGCACATCCCAGGTTTCCTGGATCACCTTGACGCAACGGACGATGTGGCGGCCGTTGGCCCAAGTCTGGGTGCTGACCGGATTGAGGAAGCTGTTGGACATGCTCGTCTCCACGGCCGACTGCGGCCTGATGATTGCGATTCTGCGCAAGCGCAGCGGCGGACACATTCCTATCCGCGACATCGGCGTGCTTATCGCGACCAGCCCCCTGCCACAAGGGCTGGCGCGTCGGAAACGGATCTGATCATGTCGTCCATGGATATGGATCACAGCGGCTTCAATCGCACACTCCATCGCAAATGATCCTGCTGTAATTCAGCCTTGCGTCGCCATAACAATGATTAGCCACTTTCACCGGCCACAAGCACTGGCCATGAGGACCTAAACGATGGACGTCACCGCAACTTTGAGTCTGGGCGATCCACTGGAACCTGCGCGCAAGGCGACTGCCGAGATGCTGCAGAGCCGCGAGCGCACCTTCTCGCTGCCACAGCCGTTCTATTGCGACGAGCGCCTGTTCCAGATCGACATGGAAGAGATCTTCCAGAAGGAATGGCTGATCGCCGGGATGACCTGTGAAATCCCGGCCAAGGGTAACTTCCTCACCCTGCAGATCGGCAAGAACCCGATCCTCGTGGTGCGCGGCGCAGAAGGCCAGGTGCATGCCTTCCATAACGTCTGTCGTCACCGTGGCTCGCGCCTGTGCACCAGCGACAAAGGCAAGGTGGCCAAGTTGGTCTGCCATTACCACCAGTGGACCTACGAACTCGATGGCCGCTTGCTGTTTGCCGGCACCGAGATGGGCGCCGACTTCGACATGAAGCAGTACGGGCTCAAACCGGTCAACGTGAAAACTGCTGGCGGCTACATCTTCATCAGCCTGGCCGAGAACCCGCCGGCCATCGACGACTTCCTGGCCACCCTGGCTCATTACATGGAGCCCTATGACATGGAAAACACCAAGGTGGCGGTGCAAACCACCTTGATGGAAAAGGCCAACTGGAAGCTGGTGCTGGAAAACAACCGCGAGTGCTACCACTGCAGCGGTTCGCACCCGGAACTGTTGAAAACCCTGCTGGAGTGGGACGACGTCACCGATCCGCGGGCCGACCAGGCCTTCAAGGATCACGTCGCCGCCTCGGCTGCGGCCTGGGATGCCGAGAAGATCCCTTACGCCCACGCAAGCTTCGGCCTGCGCAACCGCATCGTGCGCATGCCGTTGCTCAAGGGCACGGTGTCGATGACCCTGGACGGCAAGCAGGGCTGCCAGAAGCTGATGGGGAGGATCAAGAACCCCGACCTGGGTTCGATGCGCATCCTGCACCTGCCGCACTCGTGGAACCACTGCATGGGCGATCACATAATTGTCTTCACCGTGTGGCCGATCAGCGCCCAGGAAACCATGGTTACCACCAAGTGGCTGGTGCACAAGGATGCGGTCGAAGGTGTCGACTACGACCCACAGCGCATGCGTCAGGTATGGGACGCCACCAACGACCAGGACCGTCGCCTTGCCGAAGAGAACCAGCGCGGGATCAACTCCACGGCGTACCAGCCCGGGCCGTACTCCAAGACCTATGAGTTTGGTGTGGTGAACTTCGTTGATTGGTACAGCGAGCGCGTGCTGAACAACCTGGGGGCAGCGCCTGCGCCTTATCTCAAGGGCGTGGCTGCGCAGTAACCTCGTGGGATTCATCCGCGAAGAGTCGCGTAGCGGCCCCAGAAAGAGGGACAGCTACGCAGCCCTTCGCGGATGAATCCGCCCCCACAGCTGTACAAACTTTAGCCATACAGCGCAATACCCCGGCCCCATTGGTCCCCTCCACACAGCAAACACTTTATCCACAGGACAACCCACAGCTAATGTGGGCAAGTCATTGTTTTTCCCTGCAAAAATATTGGTCAATATTTGATCAAATCTCTATAAGCCTTTAAATACAAGGCCCACAGCAGAAGGCGAACACCTTATCCACAGAGACGCCAACAGACTTTGTGTGCAAAAGTCACGGCAGTGGAAAACCGTTGTGGATAAGGCGTCGAGCAGCGGATATACATGGCGTTGACGGCCATAAAAGCACTAATTGGATGTTTATTGATCAACTAGGTTCAGCCCTTACCACACGGGCCTCTCAGCCATAGGCAAACATATTATCCACAGAGCCGCCAACAGCGATTGTGGGCAATCTCACTTTGGGCGGTTAGAGAAAAGCTCGAAAAATCCGTCACTTAATCTGATCATTTTTTGAACATAACGCCGAAAGGCACGCAATGCGTGCCCTCCAGCCATACACAAACACTTTATCCACAGATCGGCCAACAGACTTTGTGAGCAACTGCTCAGCGCAGCACGCCCTCTTCCACCAGCAACTTGAGGATGGCTTCGGCACCGGCTTGCGGGCTGACGTCCTTGAGCACTTGTCCACCGCCGCCACTGGCCTTGGCCGTAGCCGCCTTCATGCGGTCGGCGCCGCTCTTGGCCTTGATCACTTTCAAGCGCTTGGGCCGAGGCTTGGCCGGTTGCAGTTCGGCGTTTTTGAACAACTCATCCTCGACGATCTGCACCTGGCGGGCAGCCAACACACCACGCCGAGCTGGGCCGAAGGCGCTTTGACGCGGTTTGGGTGCTGCGTTATCCACAGTTGCCAGCAGCGGCAAACGCACTTTAAGCCGGCGCCGCTGGCCGCGTGGCAGCGCCTGCAGCACCTGGGCTACGCCATTGTGAATAGATTCCACCTCGGCCAGCCCCACCACCAACGGCCAGCCCAGGCGTTCGGCCAGCAGGAACGGCAGCATGCCCGAGCCTTCACCGGTTTCCGCCTGGCTACCGGTGAGCACCAGCTGTGCCCCGGCATCGCGCAGGTAGTCGCCGAGTACCCCCAGGGCATCAGCGCCCTGCGGTTGCTCGAGCACATCCAGCTGCTCCAGGCCCATGCCCAGGTAAGCGCGCAAGGCCGGCTCCCGGGGATCGCCGGCATGCAGCACCTGCAAGTTAACGCCAGCCAGCTGCAGGCCCAACTCCACCGCCCGCGCGTCCTGCTCGGCACGCCGGGTGCGGCCGGAGCTGGGGTGAGCACCGATCGAAACCAGACTAATAACCTTGGTGTGCATAGTTGTCCCCTGCCCTTATGCCGCGTCGCGCTTGGCGTCGTTGCGATAGTTTTCCACAGCCTCGATCAGCGCCTGCAGGATCGCTGCGCTGTCGCCGATGACCGACAGATCGGCACGTTTGATCATGTCGCAGCCGGGGTCCATGTTGATCGCCACCACCTTGTCACAGGCGCCAATGCCCTGTAGATGCTGGATCGCCCCCGAGATACCCACAGCCACATAGACCCGTGCCGTGACCCAGGTACCGGTGGCCCCGACCTGGCGGTTGCGCGGCATGAAGCCGTCATCCACCGCCACTCGCGACGCGCCCTCGGTTGCGCCGAGGGTCACAGTGGCACGGTGGAACAGCTCCCAATCCTTGACCCCGTTGCCCCCGGAAACAATGAACTCGGCTTCGGCCATGGCAATAGCGGCCGGGTCCACAGCCACCGGGCCGAGGTCTTCGATACGTGGCAGGCTACGCGCCACGCTTGTGGATAACTGCTCAGGCAAGGCTTCGTGACGGGTTTCACTGACCGGCTCGGCACATTCGGCCGCGGCCAGGATCAAGCGTGGCAAGGCCCGAATCAGGTCCTGCTGCCCGGCACCGGCGCGGCCGCTGCATTGCCCGTCCTTGACTTGCCAGACCCTCGTTGCCGGCCGTTCGTTGATCGCCGCGGCAAAGCGCCGGCCCAGCTCGCCGCCACCGCTGCGGCTGTCGGGCAGCAGCCAGTGGCGCGGGTTGAACTGGTTATCCACAGCGCGCAGGCCCTGCACCAATTGCTCCGGTGCATAACCGTCGAATTCGTCACCCTCGATAACCAACAAGCGATCAACGCCGGCTGTGGAAAAGTTGCTTTCCTTATGCTCGCCAAACACCACAGCCAATACTGCGCCGTCGCTGCCAGCCAGACTGTGCGCCAAGCCGAGCAGGTCGCGATCGTGACTGCCGAGACGGCCACCGACCATGTCCGGGACCACGGCGATGTAGAACGCCGGTTGGATCACCTGATGCAGCGGCAATTCCACCGCCACGGCCGCACTGCGCTTGTTGCTGGTGCCCTGCTGGGCGCCGCTGCGGTCGATGCGCTTGATACCGTTGGGGCCGATGAAGCCGACGCCATGGGGATTCTTGCGAATGATGCCGTTGGGGCCCATCCAGCTGTGCTGCTGAGTCTGTTGCATGGCCGCATGCTGGGGATGCAGGCGGTTACGGGCAATCCACTCGGCGCGCGGATCACGGCGAATAATATCGCTCATCAGTGCACCTCCGCAGGTTCACGCTTGGCCGGTGCCGGTTTGCTTGCCGGCGCCTGTTCTTCGAGCATGGCATCGGCGACCAGCTCGGCCAGGTCCTTGATCAATGGGCGCGGCTCGACCACACCTTCGAGCATCGCCGTGCACTGTGGACAACCCACGGCAACCAGCTCGGCGGCGGTCTCGCGGATATCATCCATGCGCATGTCGGGGATCCGCTGCTTGCCAGGAATGTCGGTAATCGGCGCACCGCCGCCACCGCCGCAGCAACGGGAACGCAAGCCCGAACGCTGCATTTCCTTCACCTCGATACCCAAGGCACGCAGTACTTCACGGGGCGCCTCATATTCACCGTTGTAACGGCCCAGGTAGCACGGGTCGTGATAGGTGACGCGGCCCCCCTTGTGCTGACCCAGGTTCAACGCACCCGCGGCGATCAACTCGGCAATGTAGGTACTGTGGTGTTGCACCAGGTACTCGCCGCCAAAGGCGCCGTATTCGTTCTTGAGCACATGGAAGCTGTGCGGATCGCAGGTAACGATGCGCTTGAAGCTGTACTTGGCCATGGTCTGGATATTGCGTTTGGCCAGTTGCTGGAAGGTCGCTTCATCGCCCAGGCGACGGGCCACATCACCACTGTCACGCTCCTCAAGGCCGAGCACGGCGAAGTCCACCTGGGCCGCTTTCAGCACTGTGACGAAAGCCCGCAGGGTACGCTGGTTGCGCATGTCGAAGGCGCCGTCGCCGACCCAGAACAGCACGTCTGCGGTCTTGGTTTCGCCGAGCAGATTCAGGTTGAGGTCCGCCGCCCAGTTCATCCGCCCACCCGGGGCAAAGCCGCCAGGGTTGTCAGTGGCAATCAGGTTATCCAGCACCTCGGCGCCTTTATTTGGCGTGGCGCCTTTTTCCAGGGTCAAGTGGCGACGCATGTCGACGATGGCATCAACGTGCTCGATCATCATCGGACACTCCTCCACACAGGCGCGGCAGGTGGTGCACGACCAGAGAGTTTCGGCATCGACTAGGCCATTGACGATCGGTTGGTGCGGGTTACCGCCGTGTTCGCCAATCGGCTTGCCGGGGTACGGACTGCCGGCAAATTTGGCATCGGTCCCACCCGCCAGGCCGACAACCATGTCCTGGATAAGTTTTTTCGGGTTCAGCGGCTGTCCGGCAGCAAAGGCCGGGCACGCCGCTTCGCACTTGCCGCACTGCACGCAAGCGTCGAAACCAAGCAATTGGTTCCAGGTGAAGTCTTTGGGCTTCTCAACACCCAGCAGCGCCTGGGGATCCTCCAGGTCCAGGGGTTTGAGGCCGGTTGAGCGGCCACCGCCAAAGCGCTCGGCACGACGGTGCCAGGCCAAGTGCAGGGCCCCGGCAAAGGCGTGCTTCATCGGCCCGCCCCAGGTCATGCCGAAGAACAGCTCGGACACACCCCAGAGCACGCCAAGCCCCAGCAAGGCCACCAGCAGCCAACCACCAAAGCCTTCGGGAAGAATTCCGGCCACCGGCAAGGTCGCAATGAAAAAGCTTGCGGCGAACACCAGCAGGCTTTTCGGCAGGCGCATCCACGGCCCTTTCGATAGGCGCGAAGGCGGATTGAGCCGGCGTTTGTAGACGAACAGGGCACCGGCAAACATCAGCACCGTGGCAAACAGCAAGGCATAGCCAAGGAACTTGTTATGCAAGCCGAAACCGTGGACGAGAATCGCCAATACCGCAGCCAGTACAAAGCCACCTGCAGTGGCGACGTGGGTGTTGGCCATGTATTTGTCACGGGCGACCACATGGTGCAGGTCGACCATATAGCGCCGCGGCATGGCCAGCAGGCCGCCAAGCAGGTCGACCTTGGAAGGCCGGCCTTGGCGCCACATCCGCACGCGCCGCAAGGCGCCGAGGACGGCAAGGCCCAGGGCGGCGAACAGCAGGATGGGGATCAGGGTGTTCAACATGGGAAGCTCCCACAGCAATCGCGCGTTGGAAATGACACTGTGAGAGCGGGCTTGCCCCGCGATAGCGGTGTGTCAGCTACATTGCTATCGCGGGGCAAGCCCGCTCCCACAGAAGCCCGCGGTCTGATCAGAAATCCTTGCACAGGCGCAAGGCGTCATAGATGGCGGCATGTGTATTGCGCTGAGCCACGCAGTCACCGATGCGATACAACAAGTAGCCTTCGCCCGATTGACTGAGGATCGGCTGCGGCTGAATCGCAAACAATGCCTCGACATCAATCTGGCCCTTGTTGCGCGAATCTTCCTTGAGCCCGTAGTAGAGCGCTTCGTCCGGCCGCACACCGTTCTCGATCACCACCTGGTCGACCACCCGCTCCTCTTTGGCGCCGGTGTACTCGTTCTCCAGCACCGCCACCAGCTTGTCGCCCTCGCGGTAGACCTTTTCCAGCATCAGGTCGCCGGTCATGATCACTTCCTTGGGGTACATGCTGCGGTAGTAGGTTGGGAACGAAGTACCACCGATGGCCACGCCCGGCTTGATGTCGTCGGTGACGATCTCGACCTGGCTGCCTTTGTCGGCGAGGTAGTCGGCCACCGACATCCCGGTAAACTCGCAAATAGTGTCGTAGACCAGCACGTTCTTGCCCGGCGCAACCTTGCCGTCGAGCACGTCCCAGCTGCTGACCACCAGCCCTTCGGCGGCGCCCCAGTGCTCGTTCTGCTCCAGAAACGGATGCCCGCCAACCGCCAGCACGATCACATCAGGACGCAAGTCCTTGATGGTGTCGATATCTGCGGCGGTGCCCAGGCGCAGATCCACCTTCAAGCGCGCCAGTTCCAGTTGGTACCAGCGGGTAATGCCGGCAATCTGATCCCGTTGCGGCGCCTTGGCGGCGATGCTGATCTGCCCACCGATGGCGTCTTTCTTCTCGAACAGGGTTACGTCGTGGCCACGCTCGGCCGATACACGAGCCGCTTCCATCCCCGCAGGGCCTGCGCCAACCACCACCACCTTGCGCTTGGGCCCGGTGGATTTTTCGATGATGTGCGGCACGCCCATGTATTCACGCGAGGTCGCGGCGTTCTGAATGCACAGCACATCCAGGCCCTGGTACTGGCGGTCGATGCAGTAGTTGGCACCGACGCACTGTTTGATCTGGTCGACCTGGCCCATCTTGATCTTGGCGATCAGGTGCGGATCGGCGATGTGCGCACGGGTCATGCCGACCATGTCGACATAGCCGCCTTCAAGAATGCGCGTAGCCTGGTTCGGGTCCTTGATGTTCTGCGCGTGCAGCACCGGAACCTTGACCACTTCCTTGATCCCGGCCGCCAGGTGCAGGAACGGCTCCGGTGGATAACTCATGTTGGGGATAACGTTGGCCAGGGTGTTGTGGGTATCACAGCCCGAACCGATCACCCCGAAGAAGTCGAGCATACCGGTGGCGTCGTAGTACTTGGCGATTTCCTTCATGTCCTCGTGGCTGAGGCCATCAGGATGGAATTCGTCACCGCAGATACGCATGCCGACGCAAAAATCCGGGCCGACTTCGGCACGCACGGCCTTGAGCACTTCCAGGCCGAACTTCATGCGGCCTTCGAAGCTGCCACCCCATTCGTCGGTACGTTTGTTAACCCGTGGGCTCCAGAACTGGTCGATCATGTGCTGGTGCACCGCCGACAGCTCGACGCCGTCCAGGCCGCCTTCTTTGGCCCGGCGCGCCGCTTGTGCGTAGTTGCCGATCACCCGCCAGATCTCCTCCGGCTCGATGGTCTTGCAGGTCGCGCGGTGTACCGGTTCACGGATGCCCGATGGCGACATCAGCGTTGGCCAGTTGAAGCCATCCCAGCGCGAGCGACGGCCCATGTGGGTAATCTGGATCATGATCTTGGCGCCGTGCTTGTGCATGGCGTCGGCCAGGTTCTGGAAGTGCGGGATGATCCGGTCGGTGGACAGGTTCACCGAGGCCCACCATTCCTGCGGGCTGTCGATGGCCACCACCGAGGAGCCGCCACAGATAGCCAGGCCCAAGCCGCCCTTGGCTTTCTCTTCGTAGTATTTGATGTAACGCGCGGTGGTCATACCGCCGTCGGTGGCATAGACCTCAGCGTGCGCGGTGCTCAGGACCCGGTTGCGGATGGTCAGTTTGCCGATCTGGATCGGCTGGAACATTGCTTCGAAAGCCATGGCGAGATCCTCGACTTACAGCGGCTTGACGATGAACAGGCCGTCGTCGTGGCCTTCTTGCGAACCGCCGTAGACCTGCTCGGCGACCGTACGAATGGAGCTGCCGCGGGCGGCGAGGATCTGATCCATGGCCCCGGCGAACCAGCCGGTGAACATGTAGTCGACCTTGCGTCCAACCTTGCCGTACACGTAGACGAATGCCGAGTGCTCAAGCTTGACGCTGGCAGTGCCTTTTTCCAGATCGATGTCCTGGATCTTGAACAGCCCCCAGCCCCGTTGCGACAAGCGCTTCATGTAATGTTCGAACACCGCCACACCTTCCAGGCCGTGGCATTCGGCCTCTTTCTCGCACCAGTGCCAGGCCGATTTGTAACCCGCCTTGTAGAGGATCTCGGCATAGGCCTCAGCGCCCAGCACTTCCTCGATACCCATGTGGTTGTTAACGAAGAAATGCCGCGGTACGTACAACATCGGCAGGGCATCGCTAGTCCAGACACCGGTCTCGCTGTCGACTTCGATTGGCAATTGCGGGGCGATCTTGGCCATGGAAACTCAACTCCAGAAATTTTGGTTGGCTGCCCCTGCGCCTGTGGCAGGGGTCGGAAGACGGTTACTGGCGGCTTATTCGCCCCAGACATCCTTGAGCACGTTGACCCAGTTCTCGCCCATGATCTTGCGCACCACGCGCTCGGAATGGCCGCGCTTAAGCAGGGTCTCGGTGAGGTTGGGGAACTCGCCCACAGTGCGGATGCCCAGCGGGTTGATGATTTTGCCGAAGTTGGTCAGACGCCGGGCATAGCCCTTGTCATGGGTCAGGTACTCGAAGAAGTCCTGGCCATGGCCTTGGGTGAAGTCGGTGCCGATACCGATGGCGTCTTCGCCAACGATGTTCATGGTGTACTCGATGGCTTCGGCGTAGTCGTCGATGGTCGAGTCGATGCCTTTGGCCAGGAACGGGGCGAACATGGTCACGCCGACAAAGCCGCCATGCTCGGCAATGAACCTGAGTTCTTCATCGGACTTGTTGCGCGGGTGCTCCTTGAGCCCGGAAGGCAGGCAGTGGGAGTAACACACCGGTTTTTTCGATTCGAGAATAACTTCTTCGGAGGTCTTGGAACCAACGTGAGAGAGGTCGCACATGATGCCGACGCGGTTCATTTCGGCGACGATTTCGCGACCGAAGCCCGACAGGCCGCCATCACGCTCATAGCAACCGGTGCCGACCAGGTTCTGGGTGTTGTAGCACATCTGCACGATACCGACGCCCAGCTGCTTGAACACCTCGACGTAGCCAATCTGGTCTTCAAAGGCATGGGCGTTCTGGAAGCCGAAGAGGATGCCGGTCTTGCCCAGCTCCTTGGCCTTGCGGATGTCGGCGGTGGTGCGCACCGGCATCACCAGGTCGCCGTTCTCGCGAATCAGTTTCTGACTGGCGGCAATGTTGTTGACCGTGGCCTGGAAGCCCTCCCAGACCGACACCGTGCAGTTGGCAGCCGTCAGACCACCCTTGCGCATGTCTTCGAACAGCTCGCGGTTCCATTTGGCAATGATCAGCCCGTCGATAACGATGCTGTCGGCGTGTAATTCGGCTGGGCTCATCAGGCTGTCCCCTTTATTGGTAAAACCTTGCGCCGAATCGTCTGCCGGCGCTTTGGGGCCAGCATATGCCTAGGGGCCAGGTCGCTAAGATGCAAAAACGACAGGGGAATTGCCGAAAGCGTCAAACCGCAGCAAAGGGCTCTCGCAAGTTTCATTCGGAGGGTGACAGGGCTAGCGGCTACCCTGTTCTTTGCCGCGGCGCTGAGGGAAAATCGGCGCCCATGTTCCCCGGGGAGGATGACTGCATGAAAACGATGGTATGGCTGGTCCTGGCTGCTTTGGCCTTTGGTGCCCACGCCAGTGAAGAAGACAGTACGCCGTGCGACAACGTCGAGACCGACCAGCAGAACTACGACTGCGCACTGTTCAGCCGCACCACCGCTGAGCGTGAGCTCAACGCTGCGTTTACTGACCTGCTGGATCGCATCAAGGAACAATATGTCGGTCAAGGCGCGAAGATCACTGCAGTGAGCCAACGCCTGACCGACGCCGAAACGCTGTGGAAACAACTGCGCGACGCCGACTGCAAGGTCGAAACCTTCGACGAAAACCCCGGCAAAGCCTTCGACGCGGCCCTGAATACCTGCTTGGCCCAACGTAGCGACGACCGCTCCGAATACCTGCAGTCCCTGGGTCTGCAAAACTCCGATTGAGAACAGCATGAAAATCTGCGGAATTGAAATCAAAGGTAGCGAAGCGCTGCTCGCCGTCGCCACGCTGGACGGCGCAAGCCCGGTGCATGTCGCCCTGGCGACGAAAAAAATCGCTCTGGAAGACGACGAACAGGCGGACAACGTCAAAGCCTTCGCCAGCCAGGCCCGGCAGTTCATCGCCGAACACGGCATCAGCCACCTGGCCATCAAGAAGCGCAGCAAGAAAGGCGATTTCGCCGGTGGCCCGACCACCTTCAAGATCGAAGGCGTGCTGCAGTTGCTGGACAATTGTGAAGTGGAACTGGTGTCACCGCAGACCGTCAGCGCTCAGGCCAAGAAGCACAACATCGAGCTGCCCGCTTCGTTGAACAAATACCAGCACGAAGCCTTCAAGAGCGCCTGCGCGGTGCTGCTCAAGCGCCGCTGAGGCTGACGGCCCGGGCCTTGCGGTCCTCCCGCGGGCAACGCTCGAAGCGTGCCCGGTAGCAGCGGGTGAAATACGAGGCCGACTCGAAACCGCAGGCAATACTCACCTCCAGCACGCTCATGTCGGTCTGGCGCAGCAGTTGCCGCGCCTTGTCCAGACGCAGGCGCAGGTAGAAACCGCTGGGGGTGTCGTGCAGGTACAGACGGAACAGGCGCTCCAACTGGCGCCGGGTAATCCGCACGGAGTCGGCCAGCACCAGCGTGTTGAGCGGTTGCTCGGTGTTGCGCTCCATCTCGCCGATCACCTGGACCAATTTCTTGTTGCTGATGCCGTAACGTGAAGCGATCTGCATGCGCTGGTGGTCCTGGCGCGGGCGAATGCGCCCGAGCACGAACTGCTCGGACACCTGGATCGCCAGCTCCGGCCCATGAGCCTGGGCAATCAGGTCGAGCATCAGGTCGATTGACGCCGTGCCGCCGGCCGAGGTGATACGCCGTCGGTCGACTTCGAACAGCTCCTGGGTCGCCTGCAGCTGTGGATAAGACTCCTTAAACGCTTCCAGTGCTTCCCAGTGCAGGGTCACCCGGTGGCCATCAAGCAGACCAGCTTCGGCCAGCACCACGGAACCGGTGTCGATACCGCCGAGCACCACACCTTCGTGATCAAGCTTGCGCAGCCAGTGTTGCAGCGCCAGGCTGAAACTGCCCAACGGCTCGAACCCGGCCACCACCAGCAGGGTTGCACCTTTGGCCAGTGGCTGTAGCGCGCCATCGGCATTGACCGACATGCCATTACTGGCCTGCACCGCCCCACCCTCTATGCTCAACACCTGCCAGCGGTACAACCCGCCACGAAAGCGGTTGGCCACCCGCAGCGGCTCGATCGCCGAGATGAAGCCGATCGCAGAAAAACCGGGGAGCAACAGAAAGTAGAAATCCTGGGGCATAGCGAACGACTCGACGGCCACGGGTCTGCGGTTAATACCCTGCAGGTCGCCACTGTGCAAGTGCTGGTCGCCAGGGTGCGCATTTTCCTGTTGCGCTACGCGTAGTTTGATCAACACGGCACGCAGAGGCCGCCCCCTATAACAATTAGAACTGCCGTTGGAGGAGCCACCATGAACAGATTGATCAGCCGTAGCCTGCTGACGCTCGTCGGTACCGCAATCCTCAGCACCAACGTATGGGCCGCAGAGCCGGCCGTTTGCAAGAATGTGCGCCTTGGCGTGGTCAACTGGACCGACGTGATGGCAACCAGCGCCATGACCCAGGTGCTGCTCGACGGCCTGGGCTACAAGACCAAGCAGACCAGTGCCTCGCAACAAATCATCTTCGCCGGTATTCGAGACCAGCGCCTGGACATGTTCCTGGGCTACTGGAACCCGATCATGACCCAGACCATCACCCCCTTCATCGACGCCAAGCAGGTCAAGGTCCTCGACCTGCCAAGCCTCAACGACGCCCGCGCGACCCTGGCCGTGCCCAAGTACCTGGCCGACAAGGGCCTGAAAACCTTCGCCGACATCGCCAAATTTGAAAAAGAGCTGGGCGGCAAGATCTACGGTATCGAACCCGGCTCCGGCGCCAACACCCAGATCAAGGCGATGATCAGCAAGAACCAATTTGGCCTGGGTAAGTTCCAGCTGGTCGAGTCCAGCGAAGCCGGCATGCTCGCCGCTGTCGACCGCGCCGTACGGCGCAATGAGGCCGTGGTGTTCTTCGGTTGGGCGCCGCACCCGATGAACGTCAATATCGACATGGCCTACCTCAGCGGCAGCGAAGGCGCCCTGGGCCCGGACGAAGGCCGCGCGACAGTGTGGACCGTCACCGCCCCGGACTATGCCGAACGCTGCCCGAATGCCAACCGCCTGCTGACCAACCTGAAGTTCACTGCCGAGGACGAGAGCCGCATGATGCAACCGCTGCTCGATCATAAGGACGCCCTCGCATCCGCCCGCCAGTGGCTCAAGGATCACCCCGAAGACCAGAAGCGCTGGCTTGAGGGCGTGACCACCTTCGATGGCAAACCGGCCATCGACAACCTGCAACTGACTACCAACTGACCGCAACGAACCTTGCGTCTTCGTCGCCTGCCGTGGCGACGAAGCGCGCCACGACGCCTGAAGGAAACCGACCATGAACCACGACGTCATCATCACCTGCGCCCTGACCGGCGCGGGTGACACCGCCAGCAAGAGCCACCTGGTACCGGTCACACCGAAACAGATTGCCGAAGCCGCTGTGGAAGCGGCAAAAGCCGGTGCCACCGTGGTCCACTGTCACGTCCGTGACCCGCAAACCGGGCGCTTCAGCCGCGATGTCGCGCTGTACCGCGAAGTGATGGAGCGCATCCGCGAATCCGACGTGGACATCATCGTCAACCTCACCGCCGGCATGGGGGGCGACCTGGAGATCGGTCCGGGGGAAACCCCACTGGAGTTCGGTGCCGGCACCGACCTGATCGGCCCGCTGGAGCGCCTGGCCCACGTCGAGGCTCTGCTGCCGGAAATCTGCACCCTGGACTGCGGCACCCTCAACTTCGGCGACGGCAACAGTATTTATGTCTCGACCCCGGCTCAGCTGCGTGCGGGTGCCAAGCGCATCACCGAACTGGGTGTCAAAGCCGAGCTGGAAATCTTCGACACCGGCCACCTTTGGTTCGCCAAACAGATGATCAAGGAAGGTCTGCTCGACGACCCATTGTTCCAGCTGTGCCTGGGCATTCCCTGGGGTGCTCCTGCCGACACCACTACCATGAAAGCCATGGTCGACAACCTGCCAGCAGGCGTGACCTGGGCCGCCTTCGGCATTGGCCGCATGCAGATGCCCATGGCCGCGCAGGCAGTGCTGCTCGGCGGCAACGTGCGTGTGGGCCTGGAAGACAACCTGTACCTGGACAAAGGCGTACTGGCCAGCAACGGCCAATTGGTCGAACGCGCCACACAAATCCTCAGCCGCCTCGGCGCACGGGTGCTTACCCCTGCTGAGGGCCGCGCGAAAATGAACCTGACCCGCCGCTGATTGAAGGAGTTGAAGATGAGCTTTATCACCGAGATCAAGACGTTTGCAGCCCTGGGCAGCGGCGTGATCGGCAGCGGCTGGGTCGCCCGCGCCCTGGCCCACGGCCTGGACGTGGTGGCCTGGGACCCGGCGCCCGGCGCTGAAGCGGCGCTACGTAAACGTATCGCCAATGCCTGGCCAGCCTTGGAAAAGCAGGGCCTGGCCCCCGACGCTGCACAAGATCGCCTACGCTTCGTCGCGACCATCGAGGAGTGCGTACGCGATGCCGACTTTATTCAGGAAAGCGCCCCGGAGCGTCTCGATCTCAAGCTCGACCTGCACAGCAAGATCAGCGCTGCGGCCAAGCCCAACGCGCTGATCGGCTCCAGTACCTCCGGCCTGTTGCCCAGCGAATTCTACGAATCGGCAATCCACCCTGAACGCTGCGTGGTCGGTCACCCGTTCAACCCGGTGTACCTGCTGCCACTGGTGGAAATCGTCGGCAGCAACAAAACCGCGCCTGGAGCCATCGAGGCGGCGAAAACGGTCTATACCGCCTTGGGTATGCGCCCGCTGCATGTGCGCAAGGAAATCCCCGGCTTTATTGCCGACCGCCTGCTCGAAGCGCTGTGGCGCGAGGCCCTGCACCTGGTCAACGACGGCGTGGCGACCACCGGTGAGATCGACGATGCCATTCGCTTTGGTGCCGGCTTGCGCTGGTCGTTCATGGGCACCTTCCTGACCTATACCCTGGCCGGTGGCGATGCCGGCATGCGCCACTTCATGGCGCAGTTCGGTCCGGCGCTGCAACTGCCGTGGACTTACCTGCCAGCACCGGAGCTGACTGAAGTCTTGATCGACGCGGTGGTCGAAGGCACCAGCGAGCAACTGGGCGAACGTAGCATCAGCGCGTTGGAGCGCTATCGTGATGATTGCCTGCTGGCTGTATTGGAGGCGGTAAAAACCACCAAGGCCAAGCACGGCATGGCCTTCAGCGACTGACCGGAGCCCTGAGATGCCCGCACTGACCACCTATCAAACCCCGGTCCAGGCGGACTGGGTCGACTACAACGGGCATCTGCGCGATGCCTTCTACCTGTTGATCTTCAGTTACGCCACCGATGCGTTCATGGACCGCATCGGCCTTGATAGCGACAACCGCAGCGCCAGCGGCAATTCGCTGTTCACCCTGGAGTGTCACCTGAACTACCTATATGAGGTGAAGCTCGGCACCCAGGTGCGGGTGCAGACCCAGGTGATCGGCTTTGATCGCAAGCGCCTGCACCTGTATCACAGCCTGCACCGTGAAGGCTTTGACGAGGCGTTGGCGGCCAGTGAGCAGATGCTGCTGCATGTAGACCTGAGCGGACCTCGCTCAGCGCCGTTTGCGCCTGAGGTAGTGGAGCGCTTGCAGGTGATCGTTGACGAGCAGACTGACCTGCCAGCAGCTGAGTTTGTTGGCCGGGTGATTGGCTTGCCAGGCTGATTTGCCCGAAAACGACCTGCTCTTAGGTAAAGCAGTCATTGCGACATTCTGTCCTTGCCGCACTGCACCCATACCCACAGAATCGACTGACGATCACACCTGCAAACAAGGACAACAACCATGATGCATGCGGATTTGATTGATCAAGACGACCTGCTGGGTCAGTTGCGCGCCCTGGGCTTCGAGATGCCGGCCGACGCCAGTGCCGAGCAGGCCTGTGAGTATGCGGTGCGGGGTTTGAGTGAACCGCGGGCCAAGGCCCTGAAGGGGATGGTCGAGCAGATGTACACCGGCAATGCGACCATCCTGCCCGCGGTGCGTCAGGCGATCGAAAAGCAGCTTTTGCCGGCGTTGGCGCAATTCAATAATCGCTAGAAGCATCGCGGGGCAAACCCGCTCCCACAGTGTGGGAG
>NZ_JBOICA010000061.1:0-21527 GCF_050739775.1 Pseudomonas sp. | reverse complement strand
CTCAAATGACTTATTCGAAGTCTTTCGACTTCTCGTGCAGTCACTTGTGATGCTGATAATCTTTCTGACTATCAGTCTGAGCCACAAGCACCCACACGAATTGCTTGATTCGATTGTTAAAGAGCGGCGACTGAAGTCTTTCGCTTCAACCGAGGCGCGCATTCTACGCTTTCCTCAGTGTCTGTCAAGCGTTTATTTTGAAGTTTTTCGTTCAAATTCAACTGCTTGACTCGCTATGATCTCTCGTCAGCGGGAGGCGAATTCTACAGCGTTTCAATCCGCTGTCAACCACCTTTTTCACCGCTGCCGATCTTTCGATCGAAGCCCCTCCGGCACTACCTGGAACATCTAACTCGTTGAATCTCAAGGAGTTTTCCGTTCCGACTACGCCGGAAGTGGGGCGAATTATAGAGAGATCTACAGGGGCGTCAAGGACTTATTTCAACTTTGTTTCAGATAGCTATATATAGGTGCTTTGTACTTGGGAAAGCTTTCATGTTCGACCCCTACCTACAACGCTGGCAACTGGTTCCCGACGGCGCGCCGATCATTACTCACAGCAGTCACCTGCTGCCCGTGCTGTACCGGAAGCAGACCGCCATGCTCAAAGTTGCTCATGTGCCCGAAGAACTGAACGGCGCGCTGTTAATGACATGGTGGGACGGCCAAGGCTCAGCACAGGTGCTGGCTCATGTCGACAATGGGTTGTTGCTGGAGCGGGCCCAAGGGCCGGACTCGCTGAACGATTACGCTGCCGACGGCCGTGACGAGCAAGCCACCCGGATTCTTTGCCAGACCATCGCCCGTCTGCACACACCTGGAGATAGACCAGCACTCCCCCTTGTTGACCTGCAGAGCTGGTTCCAGGGCTTGTGGCAAGCCGCCACGGTTCACGGCAACATCTATAGGCGCTCTGCACACATCGCTGAGCAATTGCTGGCAACCCCCTGGGAAGAATCTGTGCTGCACGGTGATATCCATCACGGCAACGTTCTCGACTTCGGGCCACGCGGCTGGCTGGTCATCGACCCCAAGTGTCTGTATGGCGAGCGCACCTTCGATTACGCCAACCTGTTCTGCAACCCCTCCCCTCGCATCGCCACCGATGTACAACACTTCAGCCATCGACTTGAGATCGTCTGCGACATCGCCAAGTTGCCACGCCGACGATTATTGCAGTGGATCGTGGCCTGGTGTGGGCTGTCAGCCGCCTGGTTCCAGGAAGACGACTTGCAAGAGGACGCCGAGCCCCGCCTGCAGGTGGCACAACTTGCACTCAATGCCCTGGAGGCAGGCATCTAAACCGGCTCAGCGCTGATCTGTAGAAAAGACACCCCACACGAGCCACTGCCATGAGCAAAACCGAAAGCAGCAAGAAAAAAGCGCGCGATCGCCCACAGAAGTAGCCCCGCCCTTACAACTCCTTCATCGCCATCACCCGCTCACCAGACTTATGCGGTTGGCGCAGCGGCTTGGGCAACCACCACGCTGGACCGCTGTGGGGCTGGTCAAGGCTGACCCGCTCGCCCATCTGCGGAGTACTGAGCGGTACCTGGGCCGCATTGGCCAAGGCCAGAATGCGGTCGAACGGTTCATGCCAACTGTGGACCGAAAGATCGAAGGTGCCGTTATGCACCGGCAGCAGCCAGCGCCCGCGCAAGTCCTGATGAGCCTGCAGGCTTTGCTCGGGTTGCATGTGCACGTCAGGCCATTCGAGGTTGTAGGCGCCGGTTTCTATCAGGGTCACATCAAACGGGCCGTACTGCTCGCCAATCTGCTTGAAACCGTCGAAATAGCCGGTGTCGCCGCTGAAGAACAGGCGCAGGTTTTCATCCAGGATCACCCAGGACGCCCACAAGGTGCGATTGCTGTCGAACAGACCACGTCCGGAAAAATGCTGCGCCGGGGTGGCAACAAAACGTATGCCCTCGACCTGGGTTTCCTGCCACCAGTCCAGTTGCCGCACCTTGGCCGCCGGAACCCCCCACTCGATCAACAGGTCGCCGACGCCCATCGGTGCGAGAAAATGCTCGGCCTGATCGGCCAGCTGGCGTATCGACTGCTCATCAAGGTGATCATAGTGGTCGTGAGAGAGGATCACCGCCGTCAGTGGCGGTAGTTCCTCAAGCTTGAGCGGAGGCTGGTGAAAGCGCTGGGGACCCGCCCATTGCACGGGCGAGGCGCGTTCAGCAAACACCGGGTCGGTGATGAAGAAGCGCTCGTGCAGTTTCAGTAGTACCGTAGAGTGCCCCAGGCGCCACAGGCTGCGATCCGGAGCCTCGATCAATTGCTGACGACTCAGGGGCTGCACAGCGATCTCCACGTCCGGCCGGGTCCCCGCTGGCTTGCCGAGAAACAGGAACTTGAAGCCGATGCGCATTTTTTTCAACACGCTGTCCTGCGGCAACGGGCGCTGGTTGTGGTATCGCCCATCCTGACGCTGCGCCGGATCACCGGCCTTGGGGGTCAAAGGGGCCATGAGTAGAAGCACTCCAAGGAAAAGGGCGAGTTTCATGTTACCCCAAGGTGGCTGCATCAACTGTGGAATGGCTTGTAAGGCCATTTTTCAATAGCCTGCGATTGTTCAACAATCTTCACACGTTTTATGCGATAAACGGCGCCCCGGAATAGACCAGCAACCATGATGGATAATAGAAGCGGCAAGGGACTTTCATTTGTCAGGAGGATATACCTGCCGCGCATTATCGGCCTGGGCATCGGCATGCTCAGTGTCATGGCCGGCATTTCGACCCTGGACATGCCACCATGGGTCTGGGGACTGCTGTTGTTCAATGGCCTGATCTGGCCACACCTGGCCTTTCAACTGGCCCGGCGCGCCGCCGTCCCCTATCACGCCGAGTATCGCAACCTGCAGGTCGATTCGTTGATGGGTGGATTCTGGGCCGCCGCCCTGCAGTTCAATCCCCTTCCCAGCGTGACCATCCTGGCGATGATGACGATGAACAATTTCGCCGCGGGTGGCCAGCGCTTGTTCTTCAAGGGGTTACTGGCCCAGGGCTTGGGCGCGGGGCTGGCGATTGCCCTGTTCGGTGCCGGCTTGCAGTTGCAGGCTACTCCCCTGCAGATCTATGCCTGCCTGCCGATGCTGACCCTTTACCCGATGGCGCTCGGCTGGGTCTGCTACAGACTGGCGATGAAACTTGCTGAACATAAACGCCGTCTCAGCGCCTTGAGCCGCACCGACAGTCTGACCGGCCTGCTCAACCACGGCTCATGGAAAGACCTGCTGCAGCTCAAGTTCCAGACCTGCCAGCAACAGTACTGCCAGGCGGTGATCGCGCTGATCGACATCGATCACTTCAAATTGATTAACGACACCTACGGACATGTAGTTGGCGACTGCGTACTGAGCCAGCTCAGCAGCGAGCTCAAACGCAGCTTGCGTGAAGATGACCTGGCCGGCCGCTATGGCGGCGACGAGTTCTGCCTGATCCTGCCCCACGCCGACCTGGAGCAAGCCAGCCTGGCCATGGAGCGGCTGCGCGAGCGAATCGGCAGTTACCGCAATCCGCAATTGCCGGAACTGCGGATCAGCTTGAGCATCGGCCTGGCCAGTTGCCATGAGGGCTTGGCTGACGCCGAAGCCTGGCTCAACGAAGCCGACAAAGCCCTGTACACGGCGAAGAAAAGCGGGCGCAACCAGGTCAATTTCTCCCAACTGGACCTCACAACGCTGAAGCTGGCCTATTCTGACTGAACGTTCGCCCCCGCGGCGTAGCCGTCGGGGCGCAGCTCATCAAGGATCAGCATGCGTATGGACAGGATCGTCGAGGTTTCGTCTACCAGCCCGCCCCCCAGCCTGCAGACACACAAACTCATCGCCAGTATCGCTGCGCTGTTCGTCCTCGCCGGCCTGATTGCCCTCGGGGCCCTGTTCAACATCGCCTCCTCTCTCAATGCCGACGCGCGTGAGAAAAGCAGCTTCTATGCGCAAAAAGCGCTGGAACAGCGGCTCGAAGCCGCCCGCCAATTTCTTTCCAGCTACGCCGTGTGGGATGCCGCCTATGAGCACCTCAATGGCGCTGCGGACCTGAAGTGGGCCTACGAAGAAAAGAACGTCGGTGACTCTCTCTACACGGCCAGCGGATTTGAGGGGGTGTTCGTGGTCGATGACCACACCACCAAATATGCCTTGTTCAAAGGCCAGCTCAGTAGCGCACCAGCCAGCACCTATATAGATGATCCCCTTGAACCGATCATTGCCCAGGCCCGGGACGTTGCTGCCGAGCGCCAGCAGATCACCCGAGACGTTCTATTCAATGGTTGGCCAGCAGTGCTGGTGGCCGCTGCCATCCGTCCTGACGATGAAATACTGGGCATTGACCCGCGAACCACTTCGGTGATGATCTTCGTCGACCAGTTGACCCCGAAAAAACTCGCCCACCTGAGCACTGGCACGGGCTTGAGCGACATGCGCATCGAGAAAGCTGGCGAACTATCGGCCGACGCCTCCAGCCTGCCCCTGGGCGATACCGGCTACCGTCTGGAGTGGCTTACCCCGCGCCCAGGTAATCAACTGCTCTGGGCCGTACTGCCACCGCTGCTTGGCGCCTTGCTGGTGCTCGGCCTGCTGATGGTCTACTTCTTCCGCTACGCCTTGCGTACCTCGCGGGAAATCGACGCCACCTTGCAACGCCTGCAGGCCAGCAACCTGGCACTGGAGGCCAGCGAACAGCGCTTTCGTGCCGTCGCCGAGGCCGCCTCGGACTGGATCTGGGAAACCGACCGTCAGCATCGCTTGAGCTACCTGTCCCAGCGCTTTGTTGCCGTGACCGGTTTCAACACCGAAGACTGGCTGGGCCAACCGATCAATCAACTGCTCAGTTGCGAAACCACACCCCTGACCCTGTGGCTCGACAGCCAGGTCGATTCCGACCCAGCGCAAATGGCCAACTTGCGTTGCGGCTATCGCGACCAGAACAATCAGTTACGTTTTTGCCGGATGTCGGCGCGCTCGATCATGATCGGCGGCAAACTGGCTGGCTTTCGTGGCACCGCCAGTGACATCACCGATGAAGTGGCAGCCCACGCCCGCATCCAGCACCTGTCCATGCACGACGCACTGACCGGCCTTGCCAACCGTAACAAGCTTTCACGCTTTCTCGAACAGTTGCTGCTCAAAGGCCAGGATGCCGCCCCCTTGACGTTGCTGCTGCTGGACCTGGACAGCTTCAAGCCGATCAACGATTCCCTCGGCCATGCCGCCGGGGATGCGGTACTGCTGGAAGTCGCCACCCGCCTGCGTGAATCGACCCGCGACGGCGACCTGGTGGCGCGCCTGGGGGGCGATGAATTCGTCCTGGTGATGAATGGCATGGACAGCCGCAATGAAATCGATCGCTTTTGTGCCCGCCTGATCGACAATCTGCACCAGCCGATCCACTTCGAAGAGCAGGTTCTGCACATCGGCGCCAGCCTGGGCGTCGCCCAGACCCGCCTGCAGGGCTTCGATGCCGGCGAGCTGATCCGCTGCGCCGATATCGCCCTGTACCAGGCCAAGGCCGATGGCAAAAACACCTGGCGCTACTTTTCGGCGCAAATGAACGAGCAGATCCAGTATCGCCGCCAGCTGGAAAACGACTTGCGCAAGGCGCTGAAGAACAACGAGTTCGTCGTCCACTATCAACCACGCTACCGCCTTGAGACCCTGCAGATCGTTTCGGTCGAAGCCCTGGTGCGCTGGCAGCATCCGGTCGAAGGTCTGCTGGGCCCGGACACCTTCATTCCATTGGCCGAGCAGACCGACCTGATCGTGCCCCTCGGTCGCTGGGTGCTGCGCGAAGCCTGCGAGAGCGCACGCAGCTGGCCGGACGACCTGCTGGTCTCGGTCAACCTGTCGCCAGCGCAGTTCTCCCGTAGCGATGTCGTCAGCGATGTCTACAAGATCCTCGTCGACACCGGCTTCCCGGCCCAGCGTCTGGAGCTGGAGATTACCGAGAACGTGATGCTCAACGATATCGAAGGCGCCCTGGGCACCATGACCGCCCTCAAGGAGCTGGGCGTGCGCCTGAACATGGATGACTTCGGCACCGGCTATTCGTCACTGGGCTACCTGCGTACCTACCCCTTCGACAGTATCAAGATTGACAAACGCTTCATTGCCGGCTTGAGCAGTGACGGCAATGACCGCGCCGTGGTCCAGGCGATCATCAACCTGGGCAAGGCCATGGGCCTGACCGTTACCGCCGAAGGGGTGGAAACCGAGCAGCAACTCAAGGCCCTGAGCAAGGAAAAATGCCATGAAGTCCAGGGCTACTACCTGAGCAAGCCGGTCGACAAGCAAGCCTTCGAACAACTGCTGAGCAACCCCGACAGCAGTCGCGCCGGGAGGGGCTAGGAGCGGGCAAGTCGCACCGCCGCCCCTACGCCCGCAAGCGCCTCTGTGCAGCAATCTCCGGCAGATCGCGACGGCGCAGGTAAACCCGCAACGGCTCGCCGACATGGAGTCGCTCATCTACATTCTGCGCCAGGAGGATTTCGATCAGCGCCCGGCTCAAGGTCATGATTTCGCCCTCACCCTCCTGCCAGACAAATTCACTGCTGGGGGTGATGCTGTCATCGGCGACATCCATGCCGAAGGCGTCTTCGCTGAAGCGCACGATATGCTTGCCAAGCTTGCGATGAAATCCGACAAAGCCCTTGAGCTGGTCGGCGGCGGCACAGATATCCTGTGATGTGATGTGCATGTCAAACCTCACTGAAGCATCTACAAGGACGCAGGACGAAAGGGATTGGCACGCGGGGCGATTCTGGCCACTCTCTGATGGAGCGACTCGAGGCCCAAGGTTAATGGAAAAACCTGGCCGGCGGATACGGATTTTTTCATCCGCAGGCCAGGACCTTGTTCAGTTTCCGCCTGCCGCTGGATCCAGACGAGGTTCAAGCAACGCTGCCAGCCACTCCATGAACGCACGCAGGCGTGGCGGCACGTGCTGTTGCCTGGCATAGAGCAATGACACCGGCATTGGCGGCGGGACGAAATCCGCCAGCAGTGGCAGCAATTCGCCACGTTGCAGATACGCTTGCAGTCCTGCCGCTGGCGCCTGAATCAGGCCGAGTCCGGCAAGGCAGGCACTCTCATAGGCCTCAGTGCTGTTGACGGTGACGCTGCCGGCCATGGGCTGAACCTGCAAGGCTCCGGCTTGCAGGTATTCGAAACCCGGACTGCGGCTGCCCAAGTTCCTTACATAATGAATCAATTGGTGGTGATGCAGGTCTGACAAGCTCTTGGGTACGCCATAACGCTGTAAGTAGCGCGGGCTGGCGCAGTTGATCTGGGCCAGGAAACCCAGCGGCCGGGCAATCAGGTCCAGGTCACTCAAGGTGCCAATGCGCAGCACACAGTCAAACCCCTCGCGCAACAGGTCGACCTGTCGGTCCGTGCAACTGATCTCCAGCTCAATACCCGGGTGGCAATCTATAAACTGCGGCAGATTGGGCAGGATGATGCGTCGCGCCATCAAGGTTGGCAGATCGATCCGCAAGCGCCCCGTGAGCGCTGCCTTGTCGCTGTGGAACAGGCCTTCAATCTCATCCATGCGCGACAACAGGTCTTTGCTACGTTCGTACAGATGCAAGCCATCCTGGGTCGCCTGGACCCGTCGCGTGGTGCGGTTGAGCAACCTTGTGCCAAGCAAGCTCTCCAGGGCCCGGACCTGCTCGGAGACCGTTGATCGCGGCAGCCCCAGACTCTCCCCGGCCAGGGTAAAACTCGACAACTCGCTAACCCGGACAAAGGTTCGCAGCAACTCCAGCCTGTTCATGGATGCAGGCTCTATTGTTCGCAAGTGCCGACCAGTATTTCCGAAATCCTTGGATTTATCAGCAGCCAGCCGACCAATAGACTTTCCTCGACTTCCCCGTCTCACCCCGAGGTACAGAGCATGAATCGGAAAATCGCATTGATCACCGGCGCCAGCCGTGGCCTGGGTAAAAACACCGCGCAGCACCTGGCAGCCCAGGGCATCGACATCATCGGCACTTACCACAGCAAGGCCCAGGAAGCCCAGGTGCTGGTGCAGGCCTTGAAACAACAAGGCGTGCGCGCCTCCATGCTGCAACTGGATGTCAGTAACAGTGGGCGCTTCGAAGGCTTCGCCGAGCAGCTACAGCAGACCCTCAGGTCAGTGTTTGGCCGCGAGCAACTGGATTTTCTGGTGAACAACGCCGGTATCGGCATCAATGCGCCGTTCAGCGAAACCAGTGAGGCGCAGTTCGACCAGCTGTGCAATATCCAGCTCAAGGGCCCCTTTTTCCTGACCCAACGTTTGCTGCCGCTAATTGCCGACCAAGGCCGGATCGTCAATATCTCCACGGGCCTGACCCGCTTCGCCCTGCCCGGCTATGCAGCCTATGCCGCGATGAAAGGGGCCATGGAAGTCTTGACCCGTTATCAGGCCAGGGAACTGGGTGCTCGAGGCATTCGCGTCAACATTCTCGCCCCAGGTGCCATCGAGACCGATTTTGGCGGCGGTGTGGTGCGCGACAATTCCGACGTCAACGACTTTATCGCCAGCAATACGGCCCTGGGCCGGGTAGGCCTGCCGGATGACATCGGCGCCGCAGTCGCCCTGTTGCTGGGCGATGGTGGCGGCTGGATCAATGGGCAGCGCCTGGAAGTTTCTGGCGGTATGTTTCTTTAAACGACGTGCCCACCGCCCGGGGCCCGATCAGCGCTGCCCCTGGTCTTCGCGCACCTGCACGCTGGCCGTCATGCCTGCGCTCAAGGTCAGACCTTCGGGAATCTGGTCCAGTTTAATCCGCACCGGAATGCGCTGGGCCAGGCGCACCCAGCTGAAGGTCGGATCGACTTCGGCGAGCAGTTGGCTATCGGGGTTGGCATTACGGTCGGTGATCCCGCGGCTAATGCTTTCGACATGCCCCTGCATGGGCTCGCCGGCACTCATCAACCAGACCTTGACCGGGTCGCCGACTCGAATGCGCGGCAACTTGGTCTCTTCGAAATAAGCCTGGACGTAGAAGGTCGAATCGTCGATCAGGGCCATCACCGCCTGCCCGGCATTGACGTAGTTGCCCTCGGCCAGGCGCAAGTTGGTGATATGGCCATCGCGCGGCGCCTTGACCTGGCTGCGGGCCAGGTTGATGGCCGCCGCTTTGACGTCGGCCTGAGCCTGGCGCAATTCGCCACGGGCCACCGCAGCATTGATCTGGGCATTCTCGCGCAGCTCGGCGCTGATCGCCTGCGGCCCCAGGGCGGCGCGGCGGGAGGCTTCATGCTCGCGCAGGCGCAATTGCTGCTGGCGGGTTTCGGCCACAGCGTTGGCCTTGTCCAGGGCCGCTTCGAAGCGATCGCGATCGATCGACATGAGCAATTCGCCAGTCTTGACCTGCTGGTTGTCATGAACCTTGAGTTCACGCACCCAGCCCGACACGTCCGGAGCGATGATCACCACGTCAGCGCGGATTTTCGCATCGCGGGTCCAGGGGGTGAGCATGTAGTACTGCCAGAGTTTCCAGCCGGCAAAGATAGCCACCGCCACCAGGCATAGGGTTATTGCGATACGTAGCAATGCACGCATGATCACTCTCCTTACAAAGGCCCCAGCCCGAGGGTTACCAGGGTCAATACACAGATGAACAGCGCACAATCGAACAAGGCCTCATGCCAGATCCAACGCCCCAACGGGGTCAGCCGCAGCAGCAGGCGCACGGCACCGGTCAGCACCAGGGCCAACACGACATAAATCAAAAACGGACTGAGCAACACACCGCCCAGCGCCCACTCACGCAAGCCCATGGATTTCCTCCTGTCGACGGCACCACTTGCCCCAACTGCGCTGTAACTGCAACACCGCCCCCACCGCCAGGCGCAGCGGATCGCTGGGGGGCTGACGTTGCAAGGCATCGATGAACGCTGCGCTGGCGGCATCCAGGCGCTGGCCTCTTCCCGGCGCCGGGCCGCGCGCCAGCACGCCTTCCAGTTGTTGCAAATACTCGCGTTCGGCGCTCGCCAGCGGTGCCCGGGCCGCGGCCAGGCAGTGGCGTAGATGCAACAGCTCATCACCGATATCCAGGCCATGTACGCCATCATCCCAACGGCCGCGCTCCTGCTCCGTCAAGGCCGAGTAGTGCCGCGCCAATTGCAACAAGCGGTCGGCCATGCGGCCACCGAACCAGGTTTCGGCGCCGCGCAGCTCGCGGCGGGTCAAGCGCACCAGATCGCTCTGGGTCGCCGCGCGCAGGCGGCGACCATGCCAGGCCGGATTGCGCAGCACCAGCAACTTGAACGCCAGTACCGCCGCCCCCACGCCGATCAGCATGGCCTGGGCGCTGTTAAGAAAGGTCGCCACTTCAAAGTGCATGGCGTTGAGCGGTGCTACCAAGACGATGAAATGCAGGCAATAAGACGTGGCTGTGGCACCGATGCGCGGATTGGCCATGCCCAACGCACCAAAGAACAAGGGTACGCCCATGGCCATGCACAGCATGGGAAAGCCGCTCCACTGCGGCAGCAGGATTTGCCCGACAACAAACGCCACGGGCATGGCCAGCAGTATCCCGCGCAAAAAGCTCATGCCAATCTGTGCACCGTTCTCACGGCTGGCGAACAGGCTGCAGACCACACAGGTCAGCACCAACCCGCCAGGGGCCGCGGTCCAGGCGGTGGCCAACCAGAAACTGGCCATGGCCAGAAAAGCCAGGGCACTACGCGAACCGAACAGCAACGCAAGGGGCAGATCACGGTGCACGGCGAGACTATCGGGAACATCCACTGGCGCCTTGCCCTCCTCCACCGCACGCAGGGCCAAGATCGCGGCCATGGCGTTGTCCAGCAGCAAGGTCAGGCGAGCCAGGCAATAGTGTTCAGCCGAGCTGATGCGCTCATCGTGCGCCGCATCCCAGACCCGCTGACGCAGTAGCAGCAGGCCTGCCTGGTCGGGCGCGGCCAGGGCATCATGCACATCATCGAGCCAAGGCTGCAGATGCTGCGCCTGGGTCTCGTCCAGTTGCTGCCACTGACGCCGCACCGAACGGGCGATGCGCAGGAGAATCAGCAGTTTCTGACTCAAGCCGCGGATAGCCCTGGCCCGCTGCCGGCCAAGAGGGCCTTCGAACCAGGCATGCTCACGCTGTGCGTCCACGGCGACAATACGCCCGAGAATTTCCAGCAAGCCCTTGCGCGCCTGTGCTTCACCAGTCAGGGTGACGCTGGCCGCCTGCAAGCCACTGAGCCAGGCCTGGCGCGCCTGACCACTTAACTGTTGCTCGACCCGCATGGGCCAGAGCAAAGCGCTGGTAACTGTGGCACAGACAATCCCCAGGCAGATCTCGGTACAGCGCGCCACCGCTTGGTCAAACACCGCCAGCGGATGATTGATCGCGGGCAACGCGATAATCGCTACGGTGTAACCCGCTAATACAAACGAATAGGCCCAGGCACTGCGCAGCATTGTCGAGCAGGCGGTACACAAGGCCAGCCACAGCGCCAATGCCAACAGGAACAGCCATGGCGTCTGGGCGAACAGCCCGATGAACAGTACCGACATCAGGGTACCGACCAACGTCCCGAACAAGCGCGCCAGGCCTTTTTGCAAGACCATGCCAGACAAAGGCTGGGCAACGATAAAAGCGGTCATCAGTGCCCAGGCCGGTTGCTCCAACCCCCAGCGCAGTGCGAGCCACAAGGCCAGGCCACCGCCAAGCAACGTCTTGATGGCAAATTGCACGGCGAGTTTGTTCGGCGCCAACAGGGCCTGCAAAGTGATAGGCACGGGACGGACCTAGGCTGACTGTGTTGTAAAGATAGACAGGATGAGATGAATGAATCAGGGACTGATTATTAGCTAGCTAACTAATAAAGTCCAGCGCAGCGGAAAGATTTCTTGCGGACAAAAAAATGGGCGACCGAAGTCGCCCTAAATGCCTTGCGTGCTCGTGTACCGGAAGGATCAGCGCTGTTTGCGCTTGTTCGAGTCCCTCCAGATGAAAATGCCGAATCCGACAAAGAACAGCAGCATCAGGCCGACTGTAATCACTCCAGCGATAACCACATTATCGAAGAACATGTCGGCCTCCATTTGCCTGCACCTGTCTGATGGGCTCAAGGTATCCAATGGATGGCGAAAGGAAATTGACCGAGGTCAATGGCGCCCGGAACCGGGCGCGCGAGGCGGGTGCAGGCTTGACCTGCATCAAGTTTTCAACGCTTCTTGGGTTTGCCCTTGGGTTTCTTCTTGGCTTTACCCAATGGCATGGCCTGCTCGAATGCCTGACGCACTTCATTCAGGCGCTTATCGTTGAGGTCGTGGACTCGCCGGGCACGCTCGGCGCCGAGGTCGATCAGGTTGTCATCTTGGCTCATGGTTCGGCTCGGGAAGCAGACTGCGGTCCGACAATAATGAAGGCAGTTGCTCGCGCTGACCAGTAAGCGGGCGGATCTTCAGACTTCAATATCCACCAACAGCCCCTTGCGCGGCTGTTCGCCCATCAGTGGCGCTACCGGCACAGTATTGTCGGCGTTGATTTCATCCCCCGGCAGCGGCTGATCGAGCTCATCATCCTTGCCCGGCTGGCGGCGGCCATGCTGGCGCCGCTGCTCTTCGCGCAACAGCAACGCGGACTTTTCCGGGTCACGATGTTTCAGGTCAATGGCACCCTCACTGGAGGTTGGCTGTGCAGGCACCACCGGCTTGATATCGGGGGTCGGTTTGACCGGGTCCAGTTGCGATGTCACGGGGGCAGCACTGAGTGGAATAATGGGCGGCAGCATGGGTGAGATCTCCTGTCGCCACTATGTCGGCTAGCCAGCAGTGGCCTTGAGCCGCGAATCACGAATACATGCGGCTCATCGCAGTATCACTGGCGCGAAGTATAGCCACCGCAGTTTTTGTCGCTGAAATAGCTAGACTCTTTGGTCTGCACAGTCCTATCCGTTAAGATAGTCGGCTTTTCAAAACGGGAGTCAAGCAGTATGGCGCAGCAGTATCAACCGGGGCAACGCTGGATCAGCGACAGCGAAGCCGAGCTAGGTCTGGGGACCGTTCTGGCACAGGACGGCCGCTTGTTGACCGTGCTCTACCCGGCCACTGGCGAAACCCGCCAGTACTCCCTGCGCAATGCGCCCCTGACCCGGGTGCGCTTCTCCCCCGGTGACCAGATCACCCATTTCGAAGGCTGGAAGCTGACCGTTCGCGAGGTCGACGATGTCGACGGCCTGCTGGTCTATCACGGTCTCGATGGGCAAAACCAGGCCTGCACCCTGCCAGAAACCCAACTGTCGAACTTCATTCAGTTCCGCCTGGCCAGCGACCGGCTGTTCGCCGGACAGATCGACCCGTTGCCGTGGTTCTCGCTGCGCTACAACACTCTGGAACACACCAGCCGCCAGTTGCAATCCGCGCTTTGGGGCCTGGGCGGCACCCGTGCCCAACCCATCGCCCACCAACTGCATATTGCCCGTGAAGTCGCTGATCGTATCGCCCCACGGGTACTGCTTGCCGATGAAGTAGGCCTGGGCAAGACCATCGAAGCCGGCCTGGTGATTCACCGCCAGTTGCTCTCGGGCCGTGCCAGCCGCGTGCTGATCCTGGTTCCGGAGAACCTGCAACACCAGTGGCTGGTGGAGATGCGCCGCCGCTTCAACCTGCAGGTAGCGCTATTCGACGCCGAGCGTTTTATCGAAAGCGACGCCAGCAACCCGTTCGAAGATGCCCAGTTGGCGCTGGTCGCCCTGGAGTGGCTGAGCGAAGACGAAAAAGCCCAGGACGCACTGTTCGCCGCAGGCTGGGACCTGTTGGTGGTCGACGAAGCGCATCACCTGGTCTGGCATGAAGACCAGGTCAGCCCTGAATACGGCTTGGTCGAGCAACTGGCCCAGGTCATTCCTGGCGTACTGCTGCTGACCGCGACGCCTGAGCAACTGGGACAGGACAGCCACTTCGCGCGCCTGCGCCTGCTCGACCCCAACCGTTTCCATGACCTGGCCGCCTTCCGCGCCGAGAGCGAGCACTATCGCCCGGTGGCCGAAGCGGTACAGGAGCTGCTGGACGAAGGTCGTCTGTCGGCCAAAGCCCACGCCACCATTGAAGGCTTCCTCGGTGCCGAAGGTGAGGCTCTGCTGGCAGCCGTCAACGCTGGCGACAGCCAGGCCAGTGCGCGGCTGATTCGCGAACTGCTCGATCGCCACGGTACCGGCCGCGTACTGTTCCGTAACACCCGCGCCGCCGTCCAGGGCTTCCCTGAGCGCAACCTGCACCCTTATCCGCTGCCAAACCCCGATCAATACATGGAGTTACCGGTCGGTGAGCATGCCGAGCTGTACCCCGAGGTGGCCTTCCAGTCCCTGGGCGACACCGACGACGAAGAACGCTGGTGGCGCTTCGACCCACGGGTCGACTGGCTGATCGACACCCTGAAGATGCTCAAGCGGGTCAAGGTCCTGGTAATCTGCGCCCACGCCGAAACCGCCATGGACCTGGAAGACGCCTTGCGCGTGCGTTCCGGGATTCCGGCCACGGTGTTCCATGAGGGCATGAGCATCCTGGAGCGTGACCGTGCCGCAGCCTACTTCGCTGACGAAGAGTTCGGCGCCCAGGTGCTGATCTGTTCGGAGATCGGCAGTGAAGGCCGCAACTTCCAGTTCGCCCATCATCTGGTGCTGTTTGACCTGCCTGCCCACCCTGACCTGCTCGAGCAGCGTATCGGTCGTCTCGACCGTATCGGTCAGAAGCACATTATCGAACTGCATGTACCCTACCTGCAGAACAGCCCGCAAGAGCGCCTGTTCCAATGGTACGACCAGGCGCTGAACGCCTTCCTGGCCACCTGCCCGACCGGTAACGCCCTGCAGCATCAGTTCGGCCCGCGCCTGCTGCCACTGCTCGAAAGTGGCGATGACGGTGAGTGGCAGGCCCTGGTCGACGAGGCCCGTGCCGAGCGCGTGCGCCTGGAAGCCGAGCTGCATAGCGGCCGCGACCGCCTGCTGGAGCTCAACTCCGGCGGTGCTGGCGAAGGTCAGGCACTGGTCGAGGCGATCCTTGAGCAAGACGATCAGTTCACCCTGCCGATCTACATGGAAACCTTGTTCGACGCTTTCGGCATCGACAGCGAAGACCATTCGGAAAACGCCCTGATCCTCAAGCCGAGCGAAAAAATGCTCGACGCCAGCTTCCCGCTGGGCGATGACGAAGGTGTAACCATCACCTACGATCGCAACCAGGCGCTGTCTCGCGAAGACATGCAGTTCATTACTTGGGAGCACCCTATGGTCCAGGGTGGCATGGACCTGGTACTGTCCGGTTCGATGGGCAACACCGCGGTGGCGCTGATCAAGAACAAGGCACTCAAGCCTGGCACCGTGCTGCTCGAACTGCTGTACGTAAGCGAAGTGGTAGCTCCACGCGCCCTGCAGCTGGGCCGTTACCTGCCACCGGCTGCACTGCGCTGCCTGCTCGACACCAATGGCAACGACCTGGCCGCGCGAGTGTCCTTCGAGACCCTCAATGATCAGCTCGAGAGCGTGCCGAAGGCCAGCGCCAACAAGTTCATCCAGGCCCAGCGCGATGTGCTGACGCCACGGATCAACAGTGGTGAAGCCAAGATCATGCCGCGTCATGCCGAGCGGGTAGCCGAAGCCCAGCGTCGCCTGGCGGCGGAAACCGACGAAGAACTGGCACGCCTGACCGCGTTGCAAGCCGTCAACTCGAGCGTGCGCGACAGCGAGATCGAAGCCTTGCGCAAGCAACGCGAACAAGGTTTGGCGATGCTTGAAAAAGCCGCGCTGCGCCTGGAAGCGATTCGGGTGTTGGTCGCAGGGTAATCCCGTCGCTCCCATCGCGAGGCAAGACCGCTCCCATTAGTTAGGAGCGGTCTTGCCCCGCGATGGTGCCGTAAGCCCCTTTAGAACCCACCGCTATTGGCTCAATGACTAAATCATAGAGGTCAAAGTGCCATTAATTAGGATGGGTTAATGCTCTCTTTCTATACTCCTGCAGAACGGTCTCCAGACAGGCTTTTGGGGGACGAGTGAAAACTCGACAAAGAGGCAAGCTATGGAGTGGCTGGGGCTACAGATGCTCGCCGATCTTCCGGCAACCGGACAGATCATTCTCGAGTGCAAGTACAATCCTTACTTGGTAGTACTTGCCTTTCTGGTCGCTGGCGCAGGCAGCTTCGCCACCCTGAGCATGGCTGAACGCCTGAGCCATGTGGAGCAGCCCGCTGCCCAACGACAATGGCGTCTGCTCGGTGCCTGCTGCCTGGCCGGTGGCGTCTGGGCCCTGCACTTCATCAGTATGCTGGCGTTCCAGGCACCCATTGAGGTCCACTACGACTTCGCCCTGACTGGCCTTTCGTTGATCGTTATGCTGTTCGCCGGCTGGTTGGCGATGAACACCCTGGGCCGACGTGACCTGCGCACCCGCCATTTCCTCCAGGCTGCCACCTGCATCGGCCTGGGCATTACTACGATGCATTACATCGGCATGGCTGCCATGCGCTCCAACGCCCAACAATTCTATCGTCCAGACATGTTCGCCGCCTCGATTGCCATTGCCATTGGCGCCAGCCTGCTGGCCCTGTTACTGGCCCGCTACTTTCGCTATGGCAGCGGCACGCTCCATCAGTTGCTCAAGTACGGTGCCAGTCTGTTGATGGCCGGGGGCATTTTCGCCACCCACTTCACCGGCATGTCGGCCATGACCCTGATCATCCCCACCGACGCGACCGTGACCCTGCCAAGCGCTGACAACAACTTGCAAATGAGCCTGACCATCGCTTTCATCACCCTGCTGGTCAGCGCCAGCAGCATCAGTGCGGCGCTGTCCGACCAGAAGCTGCAAAGCAAGGAGCATGACCTGCGTCGAGTCAATGTCCTGCTCAGCCAGCTGGATCAGGCACGGGTGTCACTGCAGCAGGCCGCTCATTACGACGCGCTGACCAACCTGATCAACCGTCGCGGCTTCAACCAGGTGTTTGCCGAGCGCCTGGTCGAACAGACTGTCAATGACGGCATGCTGGCGGTGATGTTCCTCGACATCGATCATTTCAAACGTATCAACGACAGCCTCGGCCACGATGCCGGTGATGAACTGCTCAAGGTCATTGCCGGCTACATCAAGGCGGCTACCCGCAGTCAGGACGTGGTGGCCCGCTTCGGTGGTGACGAGTTCTGCATCCTGATCGCCTTGAACAGCCGTGAAGAAGCCCGGCACCTCGCTCAGCGCATCATGCAGAAGATGAAAGAGCCGATCGACTTGGCCGGGCGGCGCATGGTCATGACCACCAGCATTGGTATCAGCATCTTTCCCGACGACGGCCGTACCTGTGAAGAACTGCTCAAGAACGCGGACCTGGCGCTGTATCAATCCAAGGGCTGCGGGCGCAACAGCCTGAACTTCTTCAACAGCAGCCTCAAGACTCGCGCCACGCTGGAACTGCAATTGGAAGAAGAGCTGCGCATCGCCCTGCTGGAAGAACGGGGACTGCGCATTCACTACCAACCAATTTTCGACCTGCATACCGGTCAGGTGGCCAAGCTTGAAGCCTTGGTACGCTGGCAGCATCCGCAGCACGGCTTGCTCAGCCCGGACCGTTTCATCGGCATTGCCGAAGCCAATGGCCTGATCGCCGATCTGGATCTCTGGGTGCTACGCCATGCCTGTGAAGACCTGGCACAACTGATTCGCCATGGTTACAGCGGGCTGAAGGTCACGGTCAATTGCTCGGCATTGACCCTCGGCCGCGAAGAGTTGGCCAGGGAGGTCGAAGACGCCCTGCAACGGGCAGGGCTTTGCGCCCGCCAGCTTGAACTGGAAGTCACCGAAAACGCGCTGATGGGCAACATCCACAGCACCATCGCTCTGCTCAAAGAGATTCGCGCCCTGGGCGTCTCGCTGTCGATAGATGACTTCGGCACCGGCTACTCGTCACTGGCCTACCTCAGGCGCCTGCCCCTGGACACCCTGAAGATTGATCGTAGCTTCATTCAGGATGTGCCACGGTGCCGACAGGACATGGAGATTGTCCAGGCAATCATCGTCATGGCTCATACCCTGCACCTGCAGGTGATCACTGAAGGCGTGGAATCGATGGAGCAGTATCAGTTCCTCGCCCAGCAGGGTTGCGACTTCGTCCAGGGCTACCTGCTCAGCCGCCCCATCCCCTTGGGTGAGCTGCGTTCCATCCTCACTCAACTCGACCAGCGAGACGAGTCGTCGCTAGCCAGTTTCAATCCTTACGCCGGTACAGATCAATCAGTGTCGCCGGATCTTTTTGTAGATAGCCCTGACTTCCGTGCAAGCGCATCAGTTGCGCGGCCAGGCCACTGAGTGGCGTTGCCGAGCCCTGTTCGCGCGAGAATTTCACCGCCGTATCCAGGTCCTTGAGTAAGGTGCGCACGTGCCATTTGACCGGTTCGAAGCAGCTCTGCGCCATTTGCGGTGCCAGGATCTGCAAGGGCTTGGAATCGGCGAAGCCACCGGCCAGGGCTTGGGCGATCAGGCTGGCATCGACACCGGATTGCTCGGCGAGCGCCACCACCTCGGCAATCACCAAGGCGTTGCAGGCAACGATCATCTGGTTGCAGGCCTTGGTCACCTGCCCGGCCCCTATCGGCCCCATATGGGTGACCCGTTGGCCCAGGGTCAGCAGCACCGGGCGTACGCGCTCAAGGTCCGCCGCATCCCCCCCGACCATGATCGCCAGACTGCCGGCTTCGGCCCCAGGCGTGCCACCTGAAACCGGTGCATCGAGCCAGCTCATGCCGCTGAGCGCCGCAAGCTCCGCGGCCATCTCGCGGGTCGCGGTCGGCTCCAGGCTGGAAAAGTCCACCAGCAACTGCCCGGCCTTGGCCCCCTTGGCCACGCCTTCGGGCCCGAACACTACCTCACGCACCACCGCCGTATCGGCCAGGCACAAGAGCACCAGATCTGCAGCCTGACACAGCTCGGCCGGGGTCGACACCTGCCGGGCGCCAGCCTCCACCAGCGTTGCACACTTGTCCGGCGAACGGTTCCAGACGGTCAGCGGGTACCCCGCCGCCAACAAGCGCCGACACATTGGCAATCCCATCAGACCGATTCCGGCAAACCCCAGTGAAGGACGTGCAGTGCTCATGTACAGCTCCAGACAGATTAAAGAAGTTGAATGATTGGACGATTCAGTTTGCAGGCGTGGCAAGGAAAACTCCTATAGCGCTAGGGCAGCCCCTATCGCTCACGCTAAATGCGCACTAATACAGTCGCGAAACTTATCCAGTAATGGCTCTATGATATCTACTAGAACAGCCACCCACCCCCAGGCAAATGGCGCAAAATGACCTCCAAGAATACTTCTGCCAACGCGGTTTCCGAGCTGACCTCACCCACTCCCGCGTTCAGCGCTCCAGGGGCCAGAGAATTCTACAGCCCGCGAACGCTTAACCCGCAGCAGTACCTGTATTTCACTGAGCCTGATATCCAGCGCATCCTCGACAACCTCGACGGCCTGCGCGATCTGGTATTTCCGCCCAGTGTCCACGTCGAGGACGAAAGCCAGCTGCGCCTGGATCAGCAGTTTCCATCGGTCTGCCTGATTGGCCTGGGCCGTTGCGGCTCGAACATCGCCCTGGATGTCGCCGAGCTTGTATACAACGCCCGCACCTTCTACCTCAACGAATTCAACAATGACGACCGTGTCGGCAGCGAGCCCAATTACAGCCCCGCACGCTGGATCCGCAACAACCTGCGCCTGGTCCAGAACAAGGGAAGCAAGCCGGTGTTCCTGGTCGAACCCCTGGTGATGCTGGGCGACCTGGACAAGGACATTGCCGGTCGCATCCGTTTCTCGCGCAAGGGTGAAAAAAGCGGCTTCATTCGCGACTACAGCAAGATGAAGATTATGGACCTCTCGGAAGTCCATGCCGGGGGTGCCGGTAATGCCCCGATCCTCGGCCAGTACCTGGCCAAGATCATCCTCAACAAGGAAACCCATCGCTTTTCCAGCGCCGACTGGAAGCTGATCCACTCCTACCTGATCGACTCCTGCGGGATCAAGGCCAACCAGTCACGGTTGTACTTCTACATCTTCAGCGCCGGTGGGGGAACCGGTTCGGGCATGGCCTCGGAGTTCGGCCTGGCCCAGCAGTACTCCTACATGAACAAGACATTCGACACCAAGCCGGCCGATGAGAACGACGGCAAGAGCGGGCATTCGTTCGTCTTCGAGCCGATCTTCACCAGCGGCATCTGCGTGCTGCCGAACATTTCCGACCATCGCAGCGAAATGTCCGAAGCCCTGCACATCAACGCTGGGCGCCTACTGTGTAAGTACCTGTCCGAAGAATGGGACTTCTCCTATAACTTCGATAATGAAGACAGCAGCGAAGCCAGTGTCATGGGGCGTATCCGCCCTTGGAACGCAATGATGCTGATTTCCAACGACATCATGCGCTACGCCGAAGAAAATGATGACGGCAACATCCAGAACATTGACGTCAATGCCATGGAAAAACACGCCAACCAGTACATTTCCCAGCAGATTTTCAACATTCTCACCGCCCAGGCGGTGACCACCGACTACGACCAGAACTACTTCCGCCGCGCCGGCATCGACATTGGCGAAACCATTCGCCTGGATGCCAACGACCTGTTCATGAGTCTTGCCGGTCCCGTGGCCATTGCCTACGCGGAGTCCGTGGTACCGGAACAGCCGTCACCGAGCCCGGATAAATTCAAAGTGTTCGAGAAGGACCCGCCACGTCTGAACATCGACGACCTGTTCTTCCGCTCCATCGACCTGCCGCACTTCAACAAGGTGACCCAGGCGATCGAGGGCATCAGCCTGCTGCCGATCGAGTCCAAGCGCTATCGCGGCGCCCTGGAGCAGTACAAGGCCTCCGGCTATGACGCCGCAGCCCTGCACGACCTGCACTTCTTCAAGAACTGTTCGTCGGTGGTATCGATCGTCTCGCTGCCCAAGGACTACAAGCTCTCCTACATGGACCTGAACCGGCTCAAGACCCACCTCAACAGCCTGTTCCCCAACACCACCCTCAAGCGCTACGCCCTGGTGATCGGCGCTTCGGCGAACCTGTCGCTGACCACCCTGATCGCCAAGAGCCCGTGCCTGTCCGACGACTTCCTGACCTTGATCGTGGCCTTCATCAAGCGTTGTTTTGCCCGTAATCCATACCGTTTCGACGATACTCTGGACAACGCCATCCTTGAATTCATCACCAGCGATACCTTCGATGAGGAACGCATCGATGAATTGCTCAATGAATTCGAAAACCCGGCGAAAATCCTCGATACCAATTGGTATGCGATCAAGCCGATGTACGAGAAGAAATATCGTGAGCTGATCAACGACAAGAGCAAATTCGTCTCGATCAATGACATTCGATTGTCACGGGAATGCGTGAAGAAGGCGGTGAAATACCTGCGCGAAATCTTCCGTCACCGGATCGGCAAGACCCGGGTGATTTCGCTGAACAGTCATACCGGGAAAGTGGATTACTGATCAAAAGCTTCGCGGGGCAAGCCCGCTCCCACAGGGTTACACCTGTGGAG
>NZ_JBOICA010000060.1:0-21646 GCF_050739775.1 Pseudomonas sp. | reverse complement strand
GTCGTAGGCCGCGATGCCCCTGGAAGACGCCGTAGCGAGGGGACCCGAAGCGCAGCGTAGGGCCGTATGCAGGAGCGAGCGGTTTTGGTTCCTTTTGCCAAGACAAAAGGGACCCGCCGTAAAGGCGGAAGGGGCCAGCAGCGGCGCCACACCGAATGGATAAGCTCCCATCCGAAACCCAGCCCAGTCCCAAGATCATACTCCCCGGGATTCCGTGAAGAGCCAAAAAAAAGGGCGCCGACCAAGCGCCCCATAAGCCGTGTAGCACACAACGATTCAGTTCAATCCAGCAGCGCCAATGCCTCGGCGCTGCAATCGGTAATCCGTGACCATTCGCGATGCTTGATCCAGCCACTGTCGAGCATCCAGGTACCGCCCACGCACATGACATTGGGCAGGGCCATGTAGCTCTTCACATTACCTGGGTTCACCCCACCCGTCGGGCAGAAGCGTACTTCACCGAACGGACCGGCGTAGGCCTTGATCGCCGCCACACCGCCGCTGATTTCCGCAGGAAACAGCTTGAAGCGGCGATAGCCGAGGGCGTAGCCCATCATCAGCTCCGACGGCGTGCTGATCCCCGGCAGCAACGGCAAGCTACTGTGTACACCCGCCTCGAGAATGTCTTGGGTGACGCCTGGGGTGACCACAAACTGCGCGCCAGCGGCTTCTACGGCAGCGAGCATCTTGCGGTCCAGCACGGTGCCTGCACCAACACACAGTTCAGGCCGTTGCTCACGCAGCAGCTGGATGGCCTTCAAGCCATGCTCCGAGCGCAGGGTCACTTCCAGGGTCTTGATACCACCCGCGGCGAGGGCGTCGGCCAACGGCAGGATATCTTCTTCGCGGGCAATGGTAATCACCGGCAGAATGCGCGCCTGGGTGCAGATCTGATCGATCCGGGCAATCTTGTCGGCCATGGAAACTCCCGGCTGCTTCAGTTCATGCGTGGTCATAACGGCGGATCCTTGGCTCATGGGCACCAGTAAATATCCAGGGGGTCTTGTAAAAAGGCGCGAATCGGCATTTGCGCGACGTCCGTACCCTCCAGCGCGGCGCGCAGGGTAGCGAGCTTGTCTGGACCTTGCACGGACAAGGCGGTGAAAGCGGCCCTGGCCAGCAAGGCGCGGGTCATGCTCAGGCGCTGATGCGGCACCGTCGGCGCCAGCATCGGCAAGCAGCGCCGCGCGCTCTGCGGGTCTAGGCCTTCGGACAGGTTCGGGCTGTCAGGAAACAGCGAGGCGGTATGCCCGTCATCGCCCATGCCTAGCACCAGCACGTCGATGCCCGACAGTTCAGCCAGGGCCTGATCAGCTTCCAGCGCAGCAGCTTCAAGGTTGACAGCAGCACGATACAGGCCGAGGAAACGCGCCTTGGCCGCATTGCCGGTCAACAGATGGCGCTTGAGCAGACCAGCATTGCTGTCGGCATGCTCGACCGGCACCCAGCGCTCATCGGCCAGGGTGACCAGCACCTTCGACCAGTCCAGCGGCTGCAGGATGAGTGCCTGAAAAAACGCCACCGGGCTGCGCCCACCGGACACCACCAACGTGGCCTGACCGTTTGCCGCTATCGCAGCGCTCAGGCGCCCTGCTACATCCTTGGCCAAGCCTTCGGCCAACTGCGCGGCGCCGTTGAAGTCATGCGCCGTCACGTTAGCCGGCAGTTCAAGTTCAGATATCGCCATACCAAGACCTCCCATCACGGGTAATCAATGCAATCGAGCTCATCGGCCCCCAGGAACCAGCGGCATAAGGCTTGGGCGCGTCGCCGCCGCTCTTCCAGCCAGCAATCAGCTGATCGCACCACTTCCACGCGTATTCGATTTCGTCCTTGCGCACAAACAGGTTCTGATTGCCGCGCATCACTTCCAGCAGCAGACGTTCATAAGCGTCGGGAATCCGCGCGCTACTCCAGGTATCGGAAAAATTCAGCTGTAACGGTCCACTGCGCAGCTGCATGCCTTTGTCCAGGCCCTGCTCCTTGGTCATCACTCGCAACGAGATGCCTTCGTCCGGCTGCAGGCGGATGATCAGTTTGTTACCGATCTGCAAGCGTTGTTCCGGGGCGAAGATGTAGTGCGGGGTTTCCTTGAAATGGATAACGATCTGCGACAGCTTCTGTGGCATCCGCTTGCCGGTACGCAGGTAGAACGGCACGCCGGCCCAGCGCCAGTTGCGAATATCGGCGCGCAGGGCAACAAAGGTTTCGGTGTCGCTCTGGGCGTTGGCGTTGTCTTCTTCCAGGTAACCGGGCACCGACTTGCCTTCGTTGTAGCCGGCGATGTACTGGCCGCGCACCACGCAGGTGCTCAGGCTTTCGCCGGTGATCGGTGCCAGGGCCTTGAGTACCTTGACCTTCTCGTCGCGGATGCTGTCAGCGGAGAGGTCGCTGGGCGGGTCCATGGCAATCAGGCAGAGCAACTGCAACAGGTGATTCTGGATCATGTCCCGCAGCTGCCCGGCTTTGTCGAAATAGCCCCAGCGCCCCTCGATCCCGACCTTCTCGGCCACGGTGATTTCCACGTGGGAGATCGAGTTCTGGTTCCACTGGGTTTCGAACAGGCTGTTGGCAAAGCGTAGGGCAATGAGGTTCTGTACGGTTTCCTTGCCCAGGTAATGGTCGATGCGATAGACGCGGTTTTCCGGGAAGTACTGTGCCACTGCATCATTGACCCGACGCGAAGAGTCCAGGTCATGGCCGATGGGCTTTTCCAGCACCACCCGGGTACGCGCACTGAGGCCAACCTTGTCGAGACTCTCGCAAATGCCACCATAGACCGCTGCAGGCGTGGCGAAGTAAGCAATCAGCTGGCTGTTGTCGCCAACCTGCTCAGCCAGCGCCTGGTAGTCCTCGACCTTGAGGAAGTCCACATGCACATAGTGCAAGCGCGCGAGAAAACGCTGCAACACCAATGCTTCGATCTGCCCGGCCGGGACGAACTCCTGCAGGTGCGCCTCAATAGACGCCAGGTGCTCGTCGACGCTGCCCGGCTCGCGGGCCAGGGCCAGCACACGAGTATCGGCGTGCAGCAATTCGGCGCGGTCGAGCTGGTAGAGCGCCGGAAACAGCTTGCGCAAGGCCAGGTCGCCAAGGGCGCCAAACAGGGCAAAGGTGCAAGGTTCAACGCTGATCGATGCCATGATGTTGGTTCTTTTATCAAGTTGACGTAGAAATACCGGTTTCAACCGGAGTTTTCAAGGAATAATGTAGTAAAAACCACAACATTTTATCCGGTACAAGATTCAAGTGGTGTGCCATCCATGCCATCAGTACGATAGGCCACCGCGTCAAAAGCCCACTGCTGTCGCCAGCCGGCTGCCTCATCGACCCAAGGACACATACCCATGGACCGCGTGCGAAACCTCCTGGAGCAGATCCAGGGCCGCCTCGAAGAACTGAACAAGGCTGAGCGCAAAGTCGCCGAAGTCATCCTGCTCAACCCCCAGCAAGCCACCCGTTTCAGCATTGCCGCCCTAGCCCAGGCGGCCAAGGTCAGCGAACCGACGGTGAACCGTTTCTGCCGTTCGTTCGGCGTCAGTGGCTACCCCGAACTCAAGCTGCAGCTGGCCCAGAGCCTGGCCAGCGGCGCTGCTTACGTCAGCCGGGCGGTTGAAGCCGACGATGATCCGGCCTCCTACACCCAGAAGATCTTCGGCAGTGCCATCGCCTCGTTGGACAGTGCCTGTCAGCAACTCGATCCGCAGCTGATCAGCCGCGCCGTCGACATGCTGATCCAGGCCCGGCAGATCCATTTCTTCGGCCTCGGTGCCTCAGCGCCGGTAGCGTTGGACGCCCAGCACAAGTTCTTCCGTTTCAACCTGGCCGTCTCGGCCCATGCCGATGTACTGATGCAGCGCATGCTGGCCTCGGTGGCCCACACTGGCGAACTGTTCGTCATCATCTCCTACACCGGCCGTACCCGCGAACTGGTCGAAGTCGCGCGCCTGGCCCGGGAAAACGGCGCCTCGGTACTCGGCCTGACCGCCGCCGATTCGCCCCTGGCCAAGGCCAGCAGCCTGAGCCTGAACATACCGCTGCCAGAAGACACTGATATTTATATGCCGATGACCTCGCGGATCATCCAACTGACGGTGCTAGATGTATTGGCCACCGGCATGACCTTGCGCCGTGGTGTGGACTTCCAGCCACACCTGCGCAAGATCAAGGAAAGCCTCAACGCCAGCCGCTACCCGATCGACGACGAACTCAACTGAGCAACTGCGCCTGCAAACGCAGGTGTGCCTGTTCACCCGGCGCCAGGCTCAGGCTGTCACTGCTGCCACTGGCCGCCTCGACGCAGACGAAGCCCAGGGTTTCACTGCTGCTGACCCCCATCAACGGCCGACTGCCCGGGTGCCAGACGATGGTGTCCTCGCTGTCACCGGTATCGATACTCAGCTGTCGTTGCCAGGCCGAATCGTGCAGTTGCACGGTCGCCGCATTGGGGAATACCCGCTGACAGCCGCCATGCACCTTCAAGGCGCCCTTCTGGCGGCAGGCCTGACGGTTCAAGCGGTCGTAACCTTCAATGTTTTCTAGCCCAGATAGCGCTATCTCAGAAACGTCACTAATACGCCAGTAAGCCAGCAGAGCATGACTCAACTGACAAGGTTGGCTGTCCTGATGTTCGGTGCTGAGCTGCAGTTCCATGCGCTTGCCCAGCCTGGCCAGCAGATCGACCTGCCATTCGCACAGTTGCAGACGCCATTTGAGGGTCACGCCCTCTTCGCCCTCACTGCTATCGATCAGTTTCCAGTCGAGCAAACGTGCCCAACCATGGGCCGGCCACATATCTTCGCTGGGATGGCGACCGTACCAGGGCCAGCACACTGGCACACCGCCACGAATGGCGCCGACCTGCGGCCACTGCGTGGCGCACCACAACCAGGGCCGGTCACCCTTGGGCTGGAAGTGCAACAGCTGCGCACCTTGGCGACTGAACACTGCCTGGCATTGGGGATGATCGATGATCAGCACATCGCGCTGCTGATAACGCTCCCACTCGAAGGTCGGTCGCGGCCTCTGCGAAGTGAAGAAGCGTTGTAGCGGGTGCTCGGGCATAGCGTGGGACTCTTGTTGTTAGTTAGGGTCTCATCGCGGGGCAAGCCCGCTCCCACAGGTGATCACTGTGGGAGCGGGCTTGCCCCGCGATGAGCTCGTAAATTTACAACAAATCACCTCAGAACGACGACTGAATCTTCAACCCGGCGACCAGCGCGTTATCCACCTCATCCACCCCGCCCGGACGCTTGATGTACTGCAGGTTGGGCCGCACAGTCAGCCAGTTGGTAACGTGGAAGCCGTAATACAGCTCGGCGTTGTACTCGGTCTTCTGGATCGGCACAAAGTTGGGGTTGTCGTAATCATTGATACCGCTCTGTTGATTGAGCAGTTCGGCCCGATCCTTCACATCATCGTTGACGTGAATCCGCGCCACACCTAAACCGATATCGTCCTTGGGCCGGGCATCGAAGGCGCCTTTGTAGACCATGCCGACCTGCTGGTAGTTGTCGACCACGTTGGTGGCCTTGTCATGTACGGTGAAGTTGGCAAACAGGCTCAAGCCACGGCTGGCATCGCCGTTGTGTGCAGTTACCTGCTGCTGAGCCACCACCCACCAGCCATGTTTGCTGGAGTGCGACTTGAAGTCATTGCCGGTAATGGCCTGGGGTTGGCCATTGACGTCATCAAAGACATCGTCCGCCTTGGCGGTACTGTAGTAATAACCCAAACGGTACTCACCCGGCAGCTCGCTGGCCTTGGGCGACCAGACCAGCTCCACCGGCAGGATCATGCCCTTGGTGCCACTGCCGCTGAGTTTGAAGCCATTACCGGTCTCAAGGTTGGAGGGGTTCTGTTCATATACTCCGACCTGGGCGAAGAGTTCCGGGGTGATGTTGTATTTGACCCGCAACGCCCACTGGCTGACCGGCCAGTTGTACCAGATACCGCCCACCCAGTTGCCCACCTGGGAGCCGCAGAACGCCAGGTTCTGGAAGTCGCACGGGAAGCTGTTGAAGTCCTCGCCTTCGCCGAAGCGGCCGAACTTCACGTCCAGGGCGCCATCGAAGTACTGCTGCTTGATCCACATCTGGGTCAGCCGCCAGGTCTGGCCGCGGCCCCAGACTTCCTGCACCGAACTGAACTGACCGGCACGCGGATCGCTGATGCGGTCGTTGGAGAGATTGCGCCCGCTGCGCTCGGTGATCGCCAGCTTGAACTCGGTGTCGTGCCAGCCGAGGATCTTCTCCAGGTCCAGGTGCGCCCCCAAGGCGAATTGGTCGCTGTAGCGTGCAGTCTTGTCGTCGTTGTAACCGCCGTTAAGGTTGCCAGCCACCTCACCGACGTAGTCCAGGGTGAAGTCGTAACCCTTCTCCAGCAGTTCAGTACGAGCACCGCCCCAATCGCCGCTCATCCACTTTGACTCTGGGGCAAAGGCGCCGGCCGCCTGCGCCCCGCAACTGACCCCGAAGGCCAGCAGGGTCAGCGGAACCAGCGGCTTGATGCGTTTGAAGTGATCCATCCCGTGTTTCCTCGTTTTATTGTTCTTGATGGGCTTATACGACTTACAACGAACTCAACGACCCTTGAATTGCGCCACATTGTCTTTGCCAGACTGCTGCGGGGAAACACTCACACCCAGGCGCTCGCCACTGGCGGCATCGAACAACAGCACCCGGGCCGGATCGAACTGCAGGTTCAGGGTGTCGCCGACCCGGGTCGCCACATCCGGCGCCAGACGGCAGCAAACCTTGGTCTGGTTGAGGGTGACGAACACCAACAGGTCGGGACCGGTGGGTTCGGTGATCTGCACCTCGGCGCGAATACTCGGCAGGCCGCTGGCCTGGGCAGGTGCCAGAGTGATCTGTTCGGGACGAATGCCGAGGATCACTTCACGTTCCTCAAGCCCGGCATCACTGATTCCCAAGGGCAGTTCGCAGCGGGCCTGGCCACTGTCGAGCAGAGCCTGCAAACGCCCATCCTTGCGTTGCAAGCGCAGTGGAATGAAGTTCATCGGCGGCGAACCAATGAAGCTGGCGACAAACAGATTGGCCGGATCGTTGTAGATCTGCTGCGGCGTGCCGAACTGCTGGATCAGGCCGTCCTTCATCACCGCCACCTTGTCGCCCAGGGTCATGGCTTCGATCTGATCGTGAGTGACATACACCGTGGTGGTCTTCAGGCGCTGGTGCATCAGCTTGATCTCGGTGCGCATCTCCACCCGCAGCTTGGCGTCGAGGTTGGACAGTGGCTCGTCGAACAGGTAGATCTTCGGCCGCCGCGCCAACGCCCGGCCCATGGCCACGCGCTGCTGCTGACCACCGGAGAGCTGACCGGGCTTGCGCGTCAGCAGGTGCTCGATCTGCAGCAGCTTGGCCACCCGCGCCACTTCTTCATCGATAGCCGCCGCCGGCATCTTGCGCATCTTCAGGCCGAAGGCGATGTTGTCGCGTACGTTCATGGTCGGGTACAGCGCATAGGACTGAAAGACCATGGCAATGTCACGGTCCTTGGGGCTCATGCCACTGATGTCGGCATCGTCCACCAGGATCGCCCCGCCAGTGATCTGTTCAAGACCGGCAATGCAGTTCATCAAGGTCGACTTGCCGCAGCCGGAAGGGCCCACGAGAATCAGGAACTCCCCGGCGTCGATCGACAGGTCGATATGCTTCAAGGTATCCGGCAGACCGCTGCCGTAGGTCTTGTTGACGTTGCGCAGTTCAAGCGTTGCCATGTTGTTTACCCCTTGACCGCGCCGGCGGTAAGCCCGCGCAGGAAATACTTGCCAGCCAGCACATAGACCAACAGGGTCGGTAACCCGGCGATCATCGCCGCCGCCATGTCGACGTTGTATTCCTTGACCCCGGTGCTGGTGTTGACCAGGTTGTTCAGGGCCACGGTGATCGGCTGCGCGTCGCCACTGGCAAACACCACACCGAAGAGAAAGTCGTTCCAGATCTGGGTGAACTGCCAGATCAGGCAGACCATGATGATCGGCACCGACATCGGCAGCAGGATGCGCCCGAAAATGGTGAAGAACCCTGCCCCATCCAGCCGCGCCGCGCGCACCAGCGCATCCGGCACGCTGCAGTAATAATTGCGGAAAAACAGCGTGGTGAACGCCAGGCCGTAGACAATGTGCACCAGCACCAGGCCCGTGGTAGTGCTGGCCAGGCCCAGCTTGCCGAGGGTGAAGGAGGCTGGCAGCAGCACCGTCTGGAACGGCAGGAAGCAGCCGAACAGCAACAGGCCGAAGAACAACTGCGAACCGCGAAAGCGCCACATCGACAGGACATAGCCATTCAAGGCACCCAGCAGGGTCGAGATCACCACCGCTGGAACGGTGATCTTCACCGAGTTCCAGAAGTAGCCTCCGACGATGTCCCAGGCCTTTATCCAGCCGATGCCGGTAATCACCTCCGGCCAGCTCAGCAGGTTGCCAGTACGGATGTCATCCGGCGACTTGAAGCTGGTCAGCAACATCACGATCAATGGGATCAGGTACAGCGCGCAGGCCAGCAGCAAGGTTGCGTAGATGGCGACCCGGCTGAAGTTGAACGTGCGCGGAGCCAGGGAGTTAGTCATGGCGCTTGTTCCTCAGTTCCGAATACAGGTAAGGCACCAGGATCGACAGGATCGCGCCGAGCATCAGGATTGCGCTGGCCGAGCCCATGCCCATCTGCCCGCGGCTGAAGGTGAAGGAATACATGAACATCGCTGGCAAGTCCGAGGCGTAGCCCGGCCCGCCTGCAGTCATGGCGGCGACCAGGTCGAAGCTCTTGATGGCAATGTGGGCAAGGATCATCAACGCACTGAAAAACACCGGGCGCAGGCTGGGCAGCACGATGCGCAGATAAATGCTCGGCAGGCTGGCACCATCCACTTGGGCGGCGCGAATGATCGACTGATCGACGCTACGAAGGCCCGCCAGGAACAGCGCCATGACAAAGCCCGAGGCTTGCCACACCGCCGCGATCACCAGGCAGTAGACGACCCGTTCCGGGTCCACCAGCCAGTCCAGGCGAAAGCCTTCCCAGCCCCAGTCACGGAGCATCTTGTCCAGGCCCAGGCCCGGATTGAGCAGCCATTTCCAGGCCGTGCCAGTGACGATCATCGACAGCGCCATGGGGTACAGGTAGACCGTGCGGATAAAACCTTCGCGGCGGATGCGCTGGTCGAGCAGTACCGCCAGCAGCACGCCGATCACCAGGCTGATGGCGATGAACAGGCCACCGAACACCAGCAGGTTCTTGCTTGCTACCCACCAGCGGTCGTTCTCCATCAGCCGCGCGTACTGCGCCAGGCCTACCCACTTGTAGCTGGGCATGAAGCTGGAGTTGGTGAAGGACAGGATGAAGGTCCAGAGGATGTAGCCGTAAAAGCCCACCAGGACGATCAGCATACTTGGCGCCAGTACCAGTTTAGGTAGCCAGCGTTGCAAGGCGTCGAAGGGCGAGGCCTTGTTGAGTGTGGCAACAGTGCTCATCAGATTGATCTCGATTGGAAGGCGGTGCTGCGCACCGCATCGCCGGCAAGGCCGGCTCCTACCGGCAGCGCCCCTGTAGGAGCCGGCCTTGCCGGCGAAAGGGCCCGCGCCTACAGCATCACTTGGCCGACTTGATCGCCGAATTCAGCTGTTTGACCGCCGTCGCGGGATCCGCTTTCGGGTCATTGAGGAAGTTGCTCACCACATCGAAGATCGCCCCCTGCACTGCCAGGGACGTCGCCATGTTGTGGGCCATGCTCGGTTGTAGACCGTCGCCTTGTTCGGCGTCCTTGAAGTCCACCGCCGACTTCTGCGTGCAGGCGTCGAACTGGCTCATGTCCATGTCCTGGCGCACCGGCAGCGAGCCTTTGTTCTGGTTGAACACGGTCTGGAACTGCGGCTCCAGGGCAACCTTGGCAAGGTCGTTCTGGGCCTTGATGTCGTTCTCGTTCTTGAGCTTGAACATCGCCAGCGAGTCGATGTTGTAGGCAAAACTACCCTGGGTGCCGGGGAAAGCCACACACTGATAGTCCTTGCCAGCAACCTTGCCAGCTGCACTCCATTCGCTCTTGGCCCAGTCGCCCATGATCTGCATGCCGGCCTTGCCGCTGATTACCTCGGCGGCGGCAATGTTCCAGTCACGCCCGGCACGGTTGGGGTCCATGTAGGTGCCCAGGCGTTGCAGGGCCTTGAACACCTCGACCATCTGCTCGCCGGTCAGGGTCTTTTCATCGAGATCGACGAAAGCCGCGTGATAGCTCTTGGGCCCAAGGATGCTCAGGGCCAGGTCTTCGAACACGGTGCTGTCCTGCCACGGCTGGCCGCCATGGGCCAGGGGGATGAAACCGGCAGCCTTGAGCTTGTCGGCAGCGACGAAGAGCTCATCGAGGGTGCTCGGTACTTTAGCCCCGGCCTTGTCGAACACCTGCGGGTTGATCCACAACCAGTTGACCCGGTGGATGTTCACTGGCACCGCCACGTAATGGCCGTCGTACTTCATGATCTGGGCGACTTTCTTCGGCAGCAGGGTGTCCCAGTTGTTGGCCTTGGACACATCGTCGAGCTCGGTAAGCAAACCGAGCGCCCCCCACTCCTGAATGTCCGGTCCCTTGATCTGCGCAGCGGCTGGCGGGTTACCGGAAATGGCACGGGTCTTGAGCACGGTCATGGCCGCCGCACCGCCACCGCCGGCCACGGCGTTGTCCTTCCAGATAAAACCGTCTTTCTGCACCTGTGCCTTGAGTGTTTCAACGGCCTTGGCTTCGCCACCGGAGGTCCACCAGTGCAGGACTTCGACAGTACCGGTATCAGCGGCAATGGCGCTCAGGGGCAACAAGGAGGCGAGAGAAATAACAACGGCGAGGCGATTGATCGCATTCATGGGGCGGAACCTTTTCTTGTTGTTATGCAGGTGCAAGTCGTGGTGCTTGCGCTTGCATCAGAGTCTAACCAGGCGCTTGAGTGGCGGAGGTAACGAAGGGATGCGCGAATGTCACCAACTGGTGACATTCGCCTGTCCAGCGTGTCAGTCGCGGCTGCGGGGCAGGCTCAAGGTCACCCGCAAACCGCCACCCTGCAGGTTGCGCAAGCTCACTTCGCCGCCATGACTATGGGCAATGTTGCGCGCGATACCCAGGCCCAGACCGTAGCCCTGCTGCTGTCCGGCCAGACGAAAGTGCGGTTCGAAGACCTGTTCCAAACGCTGCTCGGGCACACCCGGACCCTCATCGTCGACCTGCAGGACGAACTCTGACTCACTGTCGAGCACTCGCAAGTGCGCGCGCTCACCGTACTTCAAGGCATTATCGATCAGGTTGCCCATACACCGGCGCAGCGCCAGCGGCTTGCCTGGATAGGGTGCCAGCGCCCTGCCCTGCAGCGTAACGCGAGCACTGGCCAGATACGGCTCGATCAGGCAGTCGAGGGCCTGATTGAGATCAATGAGTTCGATATTCTCGTGGATATCAGTGTCTTTCACACACTGCAGCGCGCCCTTGACCAGCATCTCCAGCTCGTCCAGATCACGACTGAACTTCATCTGTTGCTGTTCGTCCTCAAGCAACTCGACGCGCAGGCGCAGACGGGTAATCGGGGTGCGCAAGTCATGGGAAATGGCACTGAACAGCTGGCTACGTTCGGTCAGGTAGCGACTGATGCGCTCACGCATGGCATTGAAGGCCCGCCCGACTTCGACCACCTCACTGCCGCCACCCTCCACGACCGGTTTCACATCAGCGCCCAGCGACATTTCCCGCGCAGCCCGCGCCAGACGCTTGAGCGGACGGCTCTGCCAATGCACCAGCAAGCCGATGAACAACAGCAGGAAGCAGCTGGTCAGGCCGATGAACCAAATCTGCTGACGCGGCAGACCTTCGTCTTCGAGGCTGGTGTAGGGCTCAGGCATCAGCGAAGCGATGTACAACCATTCGCCTTCGCCGAGGCGGATCTGGGTGACCAGTACCGGTGGATTGACCGGTTCCAGGGTCAGCGCGTAATGCGCCCAGGAGCGCGGCAGCTCATCGAGCTTCAGGCCGCTGTTGAAGATCCGCAGCTCCTGCGGGCTTACGAACTCGAGGGAAATATCCATCTGCGTGCCCAGGCGCTGGCGCAGCACTTCGTCCACAGCACTGATCACCGCATGCTTACGCGGTGTCGTCGGCAGCGCCTGCATGTCCAGCGGCTTGTCGTTGAGCGAGACCACGAAGCGGGTGCCGCCCATGTTGCGTAACTGGTCCAGCACCATAGGCCGGTAAGCCACTGGCAGCGATCGAAAATAACTGACACTGGCACTCATCGAATGAGCCAGACTGCGGGCGCTGGCCACCAGCCCTTCGAGCTGGCTGGCGCGCAGCTGCGACAGCCAGATCAGGCTCGACAGGCCCTGGGCCAGTAACACGACCAACAGGGTCAACAGCAGCATGCGCGCCAACAACGAGCGCGGCAGCGGCAAACGCCTGCCCCCCTCAGTGCGCGGGCGCAACGCTGGCCGCCAACAGGTAACCACTGCCACGCACGGTACGGATCAGCCGCGGCGGTTTTTGCGTGTCGCGCAGGCGTTGACGCAGGCGGCTGACCGCCATATCAACGATGCGGTCCAGGGGCATCGGTTCACGTCCACGGGTGGCGTTGCCGATGGTGTCGCGGTCGAGAATCTGTTGAGGATGGTCGAGAAACAACTTGAGCAAGGCAAAGTCGGCACCGGACAGAATCACCTCCTCGCCATCACGGTGAAACAAGCGGTGGCTGACCGTATCCAGCCGCCACTCATCAAAGACCAGCACATCGCCGCCATGGCGTTCCTGGCCGAAGCCGGCGCGGCGCAGCAGGGCCTTGATCCGCGCCTGCAACTCGCGCGGACTGAAGGGCTTACCCAGGTAATCATCGGCGCCCAGCTCCAGGCCGATGACCCGGTCGGCCTCATCGGAGCTTGCCGTCAGCATGATGATCGGCACCTGGGCCAGACGCGGATGCTGGCGCACCCAGCGACAGAGGCTGAAACCGTCTTCGTCGGGCAGCATCACGTCGAGGATCACCAGGTCGCAGTCGCTGTCGTCCAGGGCCTGGCGAAAGCCTTGGCCGTCGGCCACCGCCTGCACGCTGAAACCGGCGCGGCTCAGGTAGGTTTGCAGCAGTTCGCGGATTTCCTGGTCATCGTCGACCAGCAGTATCGACTTGCTCACGGTACTACTCCCACAGAGCCCGCATTCAACCGGCTTGCTGCAAGGCCACTCCGGCCCCCAGCAAGCCAGAGAATTCGGCGGTCACCAGCCACACCGGAACATTCTTGAAGTAGCCGCTCATGCAGCCCTTCTGGGCAAAGCTGTCGGCAAAGCCACTGCACAAAAACAGCTCGGCGAAACGCGGAATGATACCGCCGACAACGTATACGCCACCTCGCCCACCGAGGGTCAGCACATTGTTGCCGGCCACCCGGCCAAGGAAGCGGCAGAACTGCTCGATCACCGCCATCGCCACGGGCTCGCCGGCCAGGGCAGCATCGGTGATCGCCGCCGGACTCTGCAGGGTTGCGCAGTGCCCGTCCAGAACGCAGATAGCCTGGTATAAACGCAACAAGCCACCACCACTGAGCACGGTTTCAGCACTGACATGACCAGTCTCGCTGGCGATCTGTTGGCGGATCTGCGCTTCGCGGGCATTGCCCACCGGTAAGTCGACGTGTCCGCCTTCGCCCGGCAACGCTATCCAGCGACCGTCATCCAGGCCGAGCAAGGTCCCCACACCCAATCCGGTCCCGGGGCCGATCACCACGGCCGGACGCCCCGCTTCAGCCTTGCCTGCACAGACCGTACGGCACTCGTCAGCCTGCAGCCGGGTCATACCCAGGGCCATGGCGGTAAAGTCATTGATCAGCAACAGCTGCTCGATCTGCAGGGTCTTGCAGAAGGCCTGACGACTGAGCCGCCAGTGATTGTTAGTGAAGCGAAACTCATCGCCACCGACCGGCCCGGCCACGGCCAGGCAGACCGCGCCGAGGTCGCCCTTGACCAGCCCTTGTTCCAGCAGGTAAGCACCGATGGCCTGCTCAGGGCTGGTGTAATCGGCGGTGGCAAACACCTGCACCGAGTGCATGCGGTTGTGCTCCCAGAGGGCAAAGCGGGCGTTGGTGCCGCCGATATCACCGACCAGGGCGCGCTTCATTTGAGTGTTTCCAGGGCCGAGGTGAAGGCACTGGCGCCCTGCTCTGCCGGGCTCAGGGCCATGCGCAGGAAGCCAAACAGTTCACGCCCGCAGCCCAGGTCATTGCCGGTGGGCGCTGGCGGTAGTTCCCGATCGGCAAATTCAGCGGCATCAAGCTTCACCGTCAGGGTGCCGGCAACACCATCGACCCGGACGATATCGCCATCGCGCACGCGCGCCAGCGGACCACCGTCAAAGGCCTCCGGACAGACATGAATGGCCGCCGGAATTTTCCCCGAGGCACCGGACATACGCCCGTCAGTAACCAATGCCACCTTAAAACCACGGTCCTGCAACACGCCAAGGAAAGGGGTCATTTTGTGCAGCTCCGGCATGCCGTTGCAACGCGGACCCTGGAAGCGCATTACGGCGACGAAATCACGCTCCAGCTCGCCGGCCTGGAAGGCATCGGCCAGCGCCTGTTGATCATGGAATACCCGTGCCGGGGCTTCTACCACCTGATGCTCAGGGGCGACAGCAGATACCTTCATGACGCCGCGGCCGAGGTTGCCTTCCATCACGCGCAGCCCTCCTTCGGGGGAGAACGGCCGCGCTACCGGACGCAGGATCGCTTCGTCCAGGCTCGCTTGCGGCCCTTCGCGCCACACCAGTTTGCCATCCTGCAGGAACGGCTCCTGGGTGTAACGACGCAAGCCGTGGCCGGCCACCGTGTTGACGTCCTCATGCAGCAACCCGGCATCGAGCAGCTCACGAATCAGCAAGGCCATGCCACCGGCCGCCTGGAAATGGTTGATGTCGGCCTTGCCGTTCGGGTAGACGTGGGACAGCGTCGGCACCACCTCGGACAGCTCGGCCATGTCCTGCCAGGTCAGCTGGATGCCGGCCGCCTGGGCAATCGCTGGCATGTGCAGGGTGTGGTTGGTCGAACCACCCGTGGCGTGCAGGGCAACGATGGAGTTGACCAGGGATTTCTCGTCGACAATCTCGCCCAGTGGCATGAAGTCGCCGCTGGCCTTGGTCATGCGCGTGACCTGTTGTGCCGCCTCGATAGTGAGTGCATCGCGCAGCGGCGTATAGGGATTGACGAATGACGCACCCGGCAGGTGCAGCCCCATCACTTCCATCAACAACTGGTTGGTGTTGGCGGTACCGTAGAACGTACAGGTACCGGGGCTGTGGTAGGACTTCATTTCCGATTCCAGCAGCTCTTCGCGGCTGGCCTTGCCCTCGGCATAGCGCTGGCGCACGTCGGCCTTTTCCTTGTTGGAAATGCCCGAAGGCATCGGCCCGCCAGGGACGAAAATCGTCGGCAAGTGACCGAAGCGCAGCGCCCCCATCAACAGGCCAGGAACGATCTTGTCGCAGATACCCAGCATCAGCGCTGCATCGAACATGTTGTGCGACAGGGCAATGGCCGTGGACATGGCAATTACTTCGCGGCTGGCGATACCCAGTTCCATGCCCGGCTCGCCCTGGGTGACGCCATCGCACATGGCCGGCACACCGCCAGCGAACTGGCCAACCGAACCGATTTCGCGCAAGGCCTGCTTGATCTGTTCGGGGTAGTGCTCGTAGGGCTGGTGAGCCGAGAGCATATCGTTGTAGGCGGAAACGATGGCGACGTTAGCCGCGTTCATCATACGCAGGCTGTTCTTGTCCTGGGTGCCACATCCGGCCACACCGTGGGCGAAGTTGGCGCATTGCAGCTTGGCCCGCATCGGCCCATCACTGGCGGCCCCGCGAATCAACTGCAAGTAGCGTTCACGGGTGGCACGGCTGCGGTCGATCAACCGTTGGGTGACCTCAAGAATGCGCGGATGCATGTACTGGACTCCAGGCTATCGGTGGTTGCGACCTCTGCGGCAATTTCCCTTATCAACAATCGCCACCTAGGCTCAAAGGCAGGGGCTGCTGTTGCGGGAGGAACGGCTTGGCCGGTCGCTCGTTGTAGATCGAATAAAATACTGCCAGCAAAAAGGCTTGTTTTCTATTTTTTTACGAATAATCTTGTAATTCCAACAACAAAATAAGATTCAGTGAAGCAGTTCCTCGTTTGCCACGGGCTTCACCCGGTCTACCAGAGGTAGCTCTATGACCCTTCGTATCGCAATCAATGGCTTTGGCCGCATTGGCCGCAACGTCCTTCGCGCACTCTATACCCAAGGCTACCGTCAGGACCTGCAGGTCGTCGCAATCAACGACCTGGGCGACAGCGCAATCAATGCTCATCTGCTCAAGTACGACAGCGTCCACGGCATCTTTGCTGCCAGTGTCGAGTCCGATCACGAAAGCCTGACGGTCAATGGCGACCGCATCGCCGTCAGTGCCATTCGCAACCCGGCCGAGCTGCCGTGGAAAGCCGAAGCCATCGATGTGGTGTTCGAATGCACCGGCCACTTCACCGAGCGGGCCAAGGCTGCCGCCCATCTTACTGCCGGGGCGCGCAAAGTGATTATCTCGGCACCGGCCAAGGGCGCCGACGCGACCATTGTTTACGGGGTCAACCACGACATTCTGCGCCCCTCGCACCAGATTATCTCCAGCGCTTCGTGCACAACCAACTGCCTGGCACCACTGGCCCAGGTGCTGCACCGTGAGCTGGGCATCGAGCAGGGCTTGATGACCACCATCCACGCCTACACCAATGACCAGAGCCTGACCGACATCCACCACAGCGACCCGTTCCGCTCCCGCTCGGCCACCCAGTCGATGATCCCGAGCAAGACCGGTGCGGCCGAAGCCGTAGGCCTGGTGCTGCCGGAGCTGGCGGGCAAACTCACTGGCATGGCGGTGCGGGTGCCGGTGATCAACGTGTCGTTGGTCGACCTGACCGTCAACCTCAAGCGCGACACCAGCGTCGAAGAGGTCAACCACCTGTTCAAGGACGCCAGCCGTCACTCCAAGGTGCTCGGTTACAACAGCCTGCCGCTGGTGTCCTGCGACTTCAACCACAACCCGCTGTCGTCGATCTTCGATGCCAACCATACCCGCATCAGCGGCCGGATGCTTAAAGTGCTGGCCTGGTATGACAATGAGTGGGGGTTTTCCAACCGCATGCTGGATAACTGCCTGGCGTTGTGTAACGCGCAATAGGGCTCGGGGGAGCACCAGTGAACCCGCACTTGACCAATGCGCTGATGATAAGCATTATCATTCGCTTCGCATTGGTCGGGTATCGCTGTGAGTCAGTCCCAGTTCAACGCTGTATTCATCGCCCAGCGGGTCAGCCTGCTGCGTACCCTGCAGCGCATGGTCGACAATCCCAGCACCGCCGAAGACCTGCTGCAAGAGACCTACCTGCGCGTCACCCGGGCGCTGGGTGAGCGTCCGATCGAACACCTTGAGCCTTTCGTTTTCCAGACCGCCCGCAACCTGGCCCTCGACCACCTGCGCGCGCGTCGGGTGCAATCACGCAACCTGGTTGACGATGTGCCCGAGCAGGTCCTGCACAACGTCGCCGCGCCCAGCAGCAGTGCCGAAGACGCTGCCCATGCCGAGCAACTGCTCAAGCGCCTGAGCGTCAGCCTGGGGCAACTGACCCCGAGGCAGCAACGGATTTTCATCCTCAGCCGCCTGCATGGCGCCAGCTACCTGGAAATCGCCGAGCAGCTCAACGTCTCGGCCAGCACGGTTCAGAAGGAACTGAAACTGATCATGGCCATCTGTGTCGGCGTTGCCAATCGCCTGGACCGCGATTGACCCTGGCTTGCCACATACGCCGTTACGCTTGATCATTAATAGAACTACAAGACCACCCAGGATTTGCCGTGACCGATAGCGCCCCTGATCGCCCTTCGCCGCCAGACCCGGCTGCCTGCGACAGTGCCATGGACCAGGCGCTGGACTGGCTGATCCGCCTGCAATGCGCCAGCGCTGAAGACACTCGCACCTTCGAAGCCTGGCTGGAAGCCGATCCGGCCAATGCCCAGGCCTATGTCGAAGCTGAAGCGCTCTGGCAAGGGGACACCTTGCGCCAGGTCGCCAACCAGGTTGCCCAGTCCTATCGCCCTTCGCGCCTGGCGCGCTTGCGCCCGCACTGGAAACCCCTGGCCGCTGCCGCGGTACTGCTGATCGGGGTGTTCACCGTCGGCAACTTGCCGGTGCGCCTGCAGGCCGATCACCTGACCGTGGTCGGCGAGCGCCAGCGCCTGCAACTGGAGGACGGCTCCAAGGTCCTGCTCAACACCAATTCGGCGTTCTCCAGCGACATCGATACCCGTCAACGCGTTGCCCGTCTCTACCAGGGCGAGGCGTTCTTCGAGGTTCCCGCTGGCCGTAACCAGCCACTGGAATTGCAGGCAGGCCCGCTGCGCGCCAGTGTTCGCGACAGCGACTTTGCCGTGCGTTACCTCGACGGTGAAGCCCTGGTGCGCGTGCAACGTGGCGATGTCGACCTGCAGGCCAGCAGCGACCAGCGCATTCGCCTGTCCAGTGGCGACAGCATTCGGCTCGGGCCCAACGGCTTCAGCCAACGCGAGCGCGTCGATACACAAAAAGACCTGGCCTGGACCCAGGGTCGCCTGATCTTCGAGAACTGCCCGCTGAACCAGGTGCTGGCCGAACTGCGCCGCTACTATCCGGGCCTGATTATCTCCCGTAACGAGCGCCTGGAGCAGGTCGCCGTCACCGGCAACTATCGCCTCGACCAACCCCTTGAGACCTTGCGCGCCCTGGCGCACATTACCTCGGCACAGCTGCACGAGTTCCCTGCCGTGGTCATTCTTAACTGACTGGAAAGTTTTTTTACGCGATTCCCTGAGACGATACGTCTCGTTATAGCCAATGCAACTGATTCTTATTTTTGAATCAGCCAGTACCTATAACAGTTCGCGCGACAGGGAGCGCTTTCGATGCCCACTGGTTTCACTCGTCGGTCTTCAGACACTTCACCTACCCCCGGCCTGCAGCGTTGCACGCTCTCCCTGTTGACCCTGGCCCTGCTCGCCAGCGGTGCCTGCAGCCTGCCGGCGCTGGCCGCCGAGCCAGCCCAGGTCAGCGCCCCGCGCATGGGTGACTACCGCTTTGCAATCGGCCAGCAGCCACTGGTATCGGCGCTCAATGCCTTCACCGCAGTGACCGGCTGGCAGGTCGGGTTGTCGGCCGAGCTGGCAGAAGGCGTCGCCTCGCCAGGCGTGCAGGGCTCGCTGAAAGCGCAAGCCGCATTGCAGCGCCTGCTCGCCGGCACCGGCCTGAAGTACCGCACGCTCAGCGCTGGCAACGTGGTGCTGGAACGCAGCAGCTCCAGTTCCAGCGCCATCGCCCTGCAGCAGATCACCGTCAGTGCTACCCGGAGCGCCCAGGACATCAGCCAGGTGCCGAGCACGGTCAGTGTGCAGACCCGTGAGCAGCTCGACCGCCAGAACGTCAACAACATCAAGGAGCTGGTGCGCTACGAGCCTGGCGTATCGGTGAGTGGTACCGGCCAGCGCAGCGGCCTGAACGGCTACAACATTCGCGGTATCGATGGTGAACGGATCCTCACCCAGATCGACGGTGTCGCCGTTCCAGATGGTTTCTTCAACGGCCCTTACGCCCAGACCCAACGCAACTACGTCGACCCGGAAGTCGTCAAACGCGTGGAAATCCTCCGCGGTCCAGCTTCTGTGCTGTACGGCAGCAACGCTATCGGCGGTGCCGTGAGCTACTTCACCCTCGACCCTGACGACATCATCAAACCGGGCAAAGATGCCGGTGCCCGTCTGAAGACCGGCTACAGTTCGGCCGATGAAAGCTGGCTGACCTCCGGCACAGTAGCCGGCCGCCAAGGCGAGTTCGATGGTTTGCTGCACCTGAGCCAGCGCAACGGTCACGAAACCGAATCCTATTACGGCAGTAACAATGGCATCGGCCTGGACCGCACCGGCGCCAACCCACAAGACGTGCGCACGACCAACGTACTGGCCAAACTGGGCTGGGACTACGCCGACGATGCACGCTTTGCACTGACCTACGAGAACTACAAGGACGACCGCGATAGCAATCAGAAAAGCGCGATCGGCGGCCCATTCAATCTCGGCCAACCACTGGGCATGTACCGCTCGCGCACCGGCAATGAGACCGTCACCCGCGAACGCTTCGGCATCGCCCATGACTTCACCGTGAACAGCCTGGTTGCCGATCACATCAAGTGGAGCCTGAACTACCAGATCGGCAAGACCGACCAGAGCACCGAAGAGATCTACGCCCCCTTCACCCGTGAAGTGCTGCGTACCCGTGACACCACCTACAAGGATCGCCAGTGGGTCTTCGACGCCCAGTTGGACAAGGCCTTCAGCATCGGTGAAACCGAGCACCTGCTGACTTACGGCACCACCCTCAAGCAGCAAAAGGTCACCGGCTCGCGCAGTGGTCAGGGTACGTGCCTGGCCGTCGGTCGTGGCTGTACTGCCGTGGGCGCCGACAGCCCCAGTGATCGCCTGCTCAAATCCAGCGATTTCCCCGATCCAACCATCAACACCTACAGCCTGTTCGCCCAGGATGAAATCCGCTGGAACCAGTGGACCTTCCTGCCTGGTGTGCGCTACGACTACACCCAGCTCAAGCCACACCTGACCGAAGAGTTCCTGCGCACGGTGAATCCAACCAACCGCTATGGCACCAACGACGACGAGAAAACCTGGCACCGCCTGTCGCCCAAGCTCGGTGTGACCTATGCCTTCAACGACAACTACACCTGGTACGGCCAGTACGCCGAAGGGTTCCGCACGCCGACCGCCAAGGCGCTGTACGGTCGCTTCGAAAACCTGTCCACCGGTTACGTTGTCGAGCCAAACCCGGACCTTGAGCCGGAGAAAAGCAAAAGCTATGAAACCGGCCTACGGGGTAACTTCGACGCCGGCAACTTCGATGTCGCCGTGTTCTATAACAAGTACCGCGATTTCATCGACGAAGACGCCATCGCCCCCGGCTCGCTGTCCAGCGTGTTCCAGACCAACAACATCAAGCACGCCACCATCAAGGGTGTGGAGTTCAAGGGTCGTCTGAACCTTGATCACTTCGGTGCCCCACAAGGCCTCTATACTCAGGGCTCGGTGGCTTATGCCTATGGCCGCAACGATGACAACGGCCAACCACTCAACAGCGTCAACCCGCTGACTGGCGTATTGGGGCTGGGCTACGAGCAGGACCAATACGGTGCATTGCTGAGCTGGACCCTGGTCAAGCACAAGGACCGCGTCGACGACAACGCCTTCAAGGCCCCGGATGGCACCAGCGGCCAGTTCAAGACCCCAGGCTATGGCGTTCTTGACCTTGCCGGTTTCTACAAGGTCAGCGATGACGTCACCCTCAACGCCGGCCTGTACAACCTGACCGACAAAAAATACTGGCAGTGGGACGACGTACGCGGCTACGACGGTGTCGGCGAAGCCGGGGCGGTCAACCCAGCCAACCTCGACCGCCTGACCATGCCTGGACGCAACTTCGCCATCAATTTGGTCTGGGACATCTAAAAGCATCGCGGGGCAAGCCCGCTCCCAGGTTTTGAGGGAGCGGGCT
>NZ_JBOICA010000059.1:0-22538 GCF_050739775.1 Pseudomonas sp. | reverse complement strand
AGCCCGCTCCCACCGGTGGGAGCGGGCTTGCCCCGCGATTGGGCTGACTTAGTCTTGCGGGCGCAAGCGATACTGCGGCGGCAACTGATCCAGGCCACTGATAGTCGCGTCCAGGCTCTTCCAGCGACCGTCCTTGATGCCATAGATACAACCATGCACCGACAGGCTCTGACCACGGTGCCAGGCATTCTGGACGATGGTGGTATGACCGACGTTGGCCACCTGCTGAATCACATTCAGCTCGCACAGGCGATCAACCCGCTCCTCTTCGGTCGCCAGTTGCGCCAGCTCCACCCGCTTCTCGTAATACAGGTCGCGGATCGAGCGCAGCCAGCCATCGATCAGACCCAACTGCCGGTCCTGCATCGATGCCCGGACACCACCGCAACCGTAATGCCCGGTTACCAGGATGTGTTTCACCTTGAGCACATCCACCGCGTACTGGATCACCGACAGGCAGTTCAAGTCGGTGTGCAGCACCACGTTGGCGACATTACGGTGAACGAACAGATCGCCCGGCAGCATGCCGACGATCTCGTTGGCCGGCACCCGTGCGTCGGAACAACCGATCCAGAGGAATTCAGGTGTCTGTTGCCGGGCAAGCTTGGCGAAAAAATCCGGATCTTCCTGCTTGATCGCATCGGCCCAGCGTGCGTTGTTATCAATCAGTTCTTGTAGATCGTGCATGTTCGCCTCTCATCAGTTGGACATTGCCTGGCTACAGTGACGCTCGTTCATTCGATCAAGGTACAGGCCATGACCAGCGCATCTTCACGGCCACCGGCAACCGGATAGTAGTCGCGGCGTCGACCGATTTCATTGAAGCCGTAGCGCTCGTACAGGCGATACGCCGACTGGTTGCTGGCGCGCAATTCAAGGAAGCACTCACGGCCATTCAGCTCGTAGGCACGCTTCATCAGCGCTTCCAGCAGGCGCAGGCCCAAGCCACGGCCTTGGCTCTCCGGTTTGACGGTGATGTTGAGCAGGTGCGCTTCGTCGATGATCACGTTGATCACGCCGTGGCCCACCTGCTGCTCGCCTTCGAACATTAGCCAGATTTCATAGGACTTGAGCCCGTCGAGGAAAATCCCCCGGGTCCAGGGGTGGCTGAAGGCGGCGTATTCAATCTTCAGTACAGCATCCAGATCCGCTTCGGTCATCCGGCGGAAATTGATCGTGTCACTCATCGCTTGGTTTCCAGCGCGCCATCAGCCGGCGCATGGCTTGCCAGACGTCCGCTTTGCGCTGCGGCTCGTCCATCAACAGTTCGAGGCCCGGCAAGGCCCAGGCAGTGCCCAGCCCTTCAACCGGCAACTCGCGGTAATAAGCTTCGGCATCCGCTTCACCGGCAAAACGCACGGCAGGCAGGCCGATCAGCCACAGGCAGACACAAGGCGCTTCTTCGAGCCGGGCCTGGATAAAGCCCTGGACGAAATCGGTGGCCGCCTGCGGCCCCTGGTCGAGATTGCCGCGCACCAGCAACGGCCAACGCACCGGCTCGCCGATGATCTGCGGACTGTCGGGCAATCCGGCAGCGCGCAGCATGTCTTTGAGCAACAGGTAAGAGGGGTCACGGCTCTGGAACGGCTGGCCGGTAGCCAATTCCACCAACAGCAGGCAGCTGCCGGCACGCAGCAGTTGCAGGGCGAAGCGCGGCGGCGGTACCGGTATGGGCTTGGCCACTATCGGGGCCGCTTCAGCCTCTTCAGCTGGCTTGCTGGCGACCTTGGGCGTACTGCCAGGGCGCGGGATCTCGATTTTCGCTCGCTCGCCACTGCGCGCCGCCGGCGCATTGACCGCCACCCGCGCCGGCTCCGCTTGCGGTGCATCGAACTCGGGCAGCACCTCAGGCGCCAGCGGCAGCAACAGCTCCGGGCGCGACGGGGCGGCGAACGGCAGTTCGGTACGCGGCAGCCAGTGCACCACTTGCATGGCATTGAGGTAAGCGCGGCGGCGGGACTCGATTAACAAGAAGGATCGGCCATCTGTGGATAAGTCAGGACCAATATTCTAACGTTGTTCGCCGTTCGGCGCCGCTGTTGATCGGCAGAAAACCGCCCGACAGCAGGATCAAACGATCAGGGGTGAATCGACAGGCACGTGATGCAGTACAATCGGCGCTTTTATTTGGCAACGAGTCGACCCGCCAATGATCGAACCCAAGCGCGTCCTGCGCGCCCTAGCCGAACACTGGGCCTTGCTTGAGCCGTTGTGCGAGCGCTTCGACGGGGGCACCCTGAGCCTCGCCGAACTGCGCCAGCAATTGGCCAACCAGCAGTTGGAGAGCACGCCCCAGGACATCACCAGCCTGCTTGACGTCTGGATCCGCCTGGATATCCTGGTGCCGGTGGCGAAAAGCCCCAACCGCTTCGAGCTCAATGCGCAGATCCACGACTTCCTCGCCTACCTGCGCCGCGAGCACCGCCTGGGCCTGTGCCTGGAGATCGAGGCCTACCTGCGCCACCTGGAGCGCCTGGCCGGGCACATCCAGGACGCCTTCGAGATTCGCGATGGCAACGACCTGGCGCGTCAGCTGCGCCTGCTCGACATGCGCGTGCGCGATGTCCTGAAAAAACTCGACAACGACGAGCAGGCCCTGGTCGCCGTGGCCGAACGGGCCAAAACCAGCGACCGCCAGATCCCGCTGCGCCAGCGTTACGCCGAGGTCCTGGCGACCTGGGACGAGTACGTCGAGCCGATGATCCAGCTGGTCAACGCCGATGGCGCCTTCGAACAGGGCGTGCGCAAGGTTGAAACCGTGCTGCTGCGCTTGCTCGGTGAGCAGGCCCGCCTGGGCCACCTGGTCGATGACGACATGCTGCTGCGCACCCACGCGCGCATCCTCGAGATGCAGACCAGCGCCCAGCTGACCCTGCGCCATGCCCGCGAACTGCTGCTGCCGCTGCGCGAAGAAGCCCGCCGCCACAACGCCGTGACCCGTGGTGCCGCCCTGGCCCTCTCGGTGATCCGCCGCAAAGGCCTGGACGCCGTCCCCCAGGCGGCCATGCCGATGTTCACCCGGCCGCAAAGCACCTTCCTTGGCAGTGCCAGCCAGGTCGAAGCCTACGTGTATGCCCTGGCGCGCTTCGAACCCAAGCCGGCCAAGTTCCCCAAGGCCCACAAGAGCCACAAGGGCGAGGCCCCGCGGGCACCGCGCACGGTCAAGGAAATGCTCGAGCGCTGCGAAGGCGCCCTGCCATTGCCGGACCTGATGGTCTGGCTGCTGGACCAGGAGCCCGAAGGCGCCACCGACGAACTGCTGTACTGGTTCTCGCGCCTGTCGCGAGAAAAGCGCTTTAGCCGCGAGCGCCTCGAACGCCGCGAATACACCACCCGCGAACACCTGGTCAGCCTGCGCTCCTTCGCCCTGACATCGCGCCGCGAACCATCGCCCGAGCCTACTGCGAGCCCTGCCCATGCATCTTGATCTTTCCGAACTGCCTCAGCTCGCACCGATCTTCCGTGAGCTGTTCAAGGGCTTCCATATCAGCCGCCGCGACCCGGAGCTGTACGCCCAACTGTCGAACTTCCAGGACCAGTACCGCGGCCTGTTCAAGGCCCTGGGCTTCGAGCTGGTGTGCGACACCCGCGGCTTCTACTACTTCGTCCCGGACCTGGCCGCCGCGCAGGTCAACAAGACCGCCCAGCGCCTGTCGTTGTTTACTTTCATCCTGGTCGAGCACCTGGCCGACCAGGGCCGTGATCCGATGTCGGTCCTCGATGGCGGCAGCCTCGGCCGTGATGAACTGCCGTCGATGCTGGAGAAGTACCGCGATCTGTTCATTCAGGCCGAAGTGCAAACCGCCGACGAGCTGGAAGAAAAGATCATGCGCCGCATGACCCAGCTCGGCTTTGCCCACGAGGAAAACGGTATCTACCGCTTCCTGCCGCCGATGCACCGCTTCCTTGATGTCTGCCTGTCGGTCCAGCAGGACCGCGACCTGGCCGCCAGCCTGCACAGCGCACTGCCGCTGCCAACGCCAGTGCTGGTCGAGGAAGAGAATCCCGAAGAGCTGAACCGCACCGACGACCCGCTTGACCTCAGCCCGTTCGAAGAAAGCGAAGAAGACGCCTTGGCCCGAGCCATCGCCGAAGAGCAACAGGAGATTGACGCATGAGCCAGGAACGCTACGGCATTCGCCGCTTCGCACTGCTCAACACTGCCGGCTACAGCCTCGGCCTGTTCCCCCTGGAACACCCGCTGTCGGTCTACGGTGCCAACAACCTGGGCAAGAGTGCCTCGATCAACGCCCTGCAGTTCCCGATCCTGGCACGCATGTCGGACATGAGCTTCGGCAAGTACAGCCTCGAGCAGTCGCGCCGCTTCTACTTCGCCAGCGACACCAGCTACATCCTCTGCGAGGTCAACCTGCCCCACGGCCCACACGTGATCGGCGTGGTCGGTCGCGGCCCGGGCGGCGGTTTCGGTCACCAGTTCTTCGCCTATGCCGGCGAGCTGGACCTGGCGCACTACCAGAAAGACGACACCTGCCTGCGCCAGAAGGAACTGTTCAGCAACCTCGAGCGCAATGGCCTCAAAGCCTACGAGCTCAAACCCGACGAACTGCGTCGCCTGCTGGTCGGTGGCCACACCTCGATCCCGCTGGACCTCACCCTGATCCCGCTGCGCTCCACCAGCGAGCAGAGCCTGAAGACCTTCCGCGCACTATTCATCAACCTGCTGCACATGCGTGAAATCACCGCGGCCAAGCTCAAGCAGCTGTTCCTCGATGCCTTCGAGCACAGTCTGCGCTCAGGCAGCGTCGATTACATTGCCGCCTGCGAAGAGGCTTTCCGCGATGTGCGCCGCATGGAGCAGGACTACAACTCGCTGGTCGCTGCCGGCCCGCTGGTCGAGGCCCTGGCCAATGGCGTGACCCAGCGTGACATCCTGCGTGGCAAGCTGCATCGCCTGTCGCCACTGCTCGACTCGTTGCTCGGCACCTGGCAGGACTACGCCAGTGCCCGTAAAGAAGAGCTGGTGATCCAGGCCGAACACTACAAGAACGAACAGGACAGCCTGCAGAACGACCAGCGCGGCGGCACCCAGGAGCTGATGCGCCTGGAACGCGAAATCACCGGTGTGCAGCGCTGGCTCGGCGAACTGTCGGTGCTCAAGCACCGCTTTGCCCTGGTCGATGACGTCAAGGTGCTGGAACAGCAACTGCTGGCCGCCAAGGACGCCCACGACGAACTCGCCGGTGCCCTGGCCCAATCCCGCCAGTTCAGCGCCGAAGACCTTGAGGAGCGTCTGCGCGACCTGGAAAAACGCCTCAAGTCGGTCAAGCAGCAGCTCGACCATGCCGACAACAACAGCTACGCCCGCTTGCGCGAAGAGTTCTCGCAGCAGGACGTCGAACGCCTGATGCGCCTGTTCAACGGTGCGTTGTTCAGCCTGCCACTGGGCGAGCGCGGTATCGAACTGGATGACAGCGACGTCTGGGTCAAATCCCTGGAAGCGGTGCTCGACGGCTTCAAGGGCGAACGCTTCGAGGCCCCGGGTCTGTCGATCGACCTGTCGCACATCGAGCCGCCAGCCCTGCAGGCCTTGGCCGACCGTGCCGCCCTGCGCGACCAGAAGGAACGCCTGGAGAAAGAGCTCAAGCAGCTCAAGACCCAGCAAGCCGTGGCCGCCGACCGCGCCGCGAGCAAGACCCAGACCGAAGCCCTGTACCAGCAGGTACTGGACGCGCAAAAGGCCTTGGAAGACTTCCGCCGCAGCCAGACCCTGGCCGCCGAGGAAGGCGACAAGCTCGAACAACTGGCGCAGATGGAAGCCGCCCAGGACGAACTGAAGCGCTCCAGCGATGCCTTCACCGAGCGCGTCCAGCAACTGTCGGCCAAGCTGCAACTGGTCGGCCGCCAGATCGCCGACATGGAAGCCAAGCAACGCACCCTCGACGACGCCTTGCGCCGCCGCCAGCTGCTGCCGGCCGACCTGCCGTTCGGCACGCCGTTCATGGAGCCGGTCGACGACTCCATGGACAACCTGCTGCCACTGCTCAACGACTACCAGGACAGCTGGCAAGGCCTGCTGCGGGTCGACGGCCAGATCGAAGCGCTGTATGCCCAGGTACGCCTCAAGGGCGTGGCCAAGTTCGACAGCGAAGACGACATGGAGCGCCGCCTGCAGCTGTTGATCAACGCTTACTCGCACCGCACTGAAGAAGCCCTGACCCTGGGCAAGGCGCGCCGCGCGGCAGTGACCGACATCGCCCGGACCCTGCGTAACATCCGCAGCGACTACGACAGCCTCGAGCACCAGCTGGCGCTGTTCAACCGCGAGATCAACAAGCGTCAGGTGTCCAACCTGGAGAGCTTCCGTATTGTTCTGGCACCGAACAAGGAAGCGCTCAAGCACATCGACCAGATCATCCACAGCGCCGGCCAGTACGAAGAAGGCGAGACCCTGTCGGTGTTCGACCTCAGCGCAAGTGCCGAACAGGACAACAAGAACGAAGAGGCCAAGGAATACCTGGCGCGACTGGTAGCGGCCAACCACAACCAGCTGGGCCTGAAGGACCTGTTCGAGCTGGCCTTCGAGATCACCAAGGTCGGTGGCCAGCCGGTGATCCACACCGACATCGACGGTGCGGCATCCAACGGCACCACCATGACCATCAAGGCGCTGACCAACATGTATTTGTTGCTGCACCTGATGGACCGCGACCTGGCCGGTCGTGTGCGCCTGCCGTACTACCTCGACGAAGCAGCCGACATCGACGAACGCAACCAGGCCGCACTGCTGGAAACCAGCCTGCAACTGGGCTTCGTACCGATTCTGGCGAGCGTGAAGCCGCAGGTCTCGGCGCATGTCGCCATCGACCTGGAAGGGGGTAGCGGGCCGAACGGGATCTACATCGACGAGGCGGACTGGAAGTACATCAGCCGCCGGGATGCGGAGAAGGCGGTAGTGCGGGAGGAAGAGGAAGAAGCTTCTGTCTGAGGCCTCTTTGGGGGCCTTTCAGACCCCATCGCCGGCATTGCCGGCGATGGGGTCAACTCGGTCTTACTGGGCCCACGGCAAGATAGGAATCGCCGTCACCGCATTCTGCGGGCTGCCTTCGATCAGGCGGTCCGAGTACACCAGATAGACCAGGGTGTTGCGCTTCTTGTCGAGGAAACGCACCACCTGCATGGTCTTGAACACCAGCGAGGTGCGCTCCTTGAACACCTCGTCACCGTCCTTGAGCTGCTCCTTGAAGCGAATCGGCCCCACCTGGCGACAGGCGATCGAGGCTTCGGCACGGTCCTCAGCCAGGCCCAAGCCGCCTTTCACGCCACCGGTCTTGGCCCGCGACAGGTAGCAGGTCACCCCTTCCACCTTCGGGTCGTCGAAGGCCTCAACAACGATACGGTCGTTCGGCCCGACAAACTTGAACACGGTCGACACCTGGCCGATTTCCTCGGCCGATGCCAACACCGGCAATGCCAGCAGCGCGGCTGTCACTATCCCTTTGAGCACGGTTGTTTCCTCAGACCAGAATCAGGTTGTCGCGATGCACCAGCTCCGGCTCGGCGATATAGCCCAGCAAGCCTTCGATCGCTTCAGACGACTGTCCGATGATTTTCTGCGCCTCGAGGGCACTGTAGTTGGCCAGGCCGCGGGCGACCTCCAGACCATCAGGCCCCACGCAAACCACCATTTCGCCACGACGGAAACTACCCTGGACGGTCTTGACCCCGACCGGCAACAGGCTCTTGTTGTCCTTGCGCAACGCCTTCACCGCACCATCGTCCAGCACCAGGGTGCCACGGGTCTGCAGGTGTCCGGCCAGCCATTGCTTGCGTGCAGCAAGCATGCCGCGCTCAGGTGACAGCAGGGTGCCGAGACGCTCACCGGCCTTGAGGCGGTCGAGTACGCGCTCCAGACGCCCACCGACGATGATGGTGTGGGCGCCAGAGCGGGCGGCCAGGCGCGCGGCACGCAGCTTGGTCTGCATGCCGCCACGGCCCAGGGCGCCACCGGTGCCACCGGCCACCGCATCCAGGCTCGGATCGTCGGCACGGGCTTCGTAGATCAACTGCGCATCAGGGTTGTTGCGTGGGTCGGCATCGAACATGCCGTCGCGGTCGGTGAGGATCACCAACAGGTCCGCCTCGACCAGGTTGGCCACCAGCGCGGCCAGGGTGTCATTGTCGCCGAAACGGATTTCGTCAGTGACCACCGTGTCGTTCTCGTTGATCACCGGCACCACGCCCAGCTCCACCAGGGTGCGCAAGGTGCTGCGGGCGTTGAGGTAACGCTTGCGGTCGGAGAGGTCGTCGTGGGTCAGAAGAATCTGCGCAGTGTGCCGGCCATGCTCGGCAAAGCTCGACTCCCAGGCCTGCACCAACCCCATCTGGCCGATCGAAGCCGCGGCCTGCAGCTCGTTCATCGCACTCGGTCGCTTGGCCCAGCCCAGGCGGCTCATCCCGGCGGCAACCGCCCCGGACGATACCAATACCAGTTCAACACCTGCCTCATGCAACGCCACCATCTGCTCGACCCAGACCCCCATGGCCGCGCGATCCAGGCCCTTGCCATCCGCTGTCAGTAGGGCACTGCCGATTTTCACCACCCAGCGCTGCGCACCCGTCACCTTGCTCCGCATCTTCTTCCAACCTATATAGATCTTTAGATACTAAAACGCCGCTCCAGAGAGCGGCGTTTAGTGTACTGCAACGAATCAGTCGCGCACGTAAATGATTTCCGGACCGTCTTCGTCGTCATCATCCCAATCATCGTCATCGTCGTCGCCGATGTCGTGCACGCTCTTGACGCCGCTGCGGCGCAAGGCGCGAGCATCGTCCAGCGCCTGCAGCTGGGCACGGGCTTCGTCTTCGATACGCTGATCGAGGTCAGCCAACTCTTCGGCGTAAGCCGGGTCGTTGGCCAGGCGGTCGGCGCGGTCTTCGAGGTAGCGCATGATGTCGCGGCTGAGCTGTTCGGTGCCCTGCTTGGAAATGGCCGAGATCACATAGACCGGACCTTCCCACTGCAGACGCTCGACCACTTCCTTGACGCGCTCGTCACGCTCGTCGTCCATCAGCATGTCGGTCTTGTTCAGTACCAGCCAACGGTCACGCTCGGCCAACGACGGGCTGAAGCGGGTCAGCTCGTTGACAATCACTTCGGCGGCATCGGCGCTGCTGCTTTCATCCAGCGGCGCGAGGTCGACGAGGTGCAGCAGCAAACGGGTACGCGCCAGGTGCTTGAGGAAACGGATACCCAGGCCGGCACCGTCGGAGGCGCCTTCGATCAGACCGGGAATGTCGGCGATGACGAAGCTCTTCCAGCGGTCGACGCTGACCACGCCCAGGTTCGGCACCAGGGTGGTGAACGGGTAGTCGGCGACTTTCGGCTTGGCAGCCGAGACCGAACGGATGAAGGTGCTCTTGCCGGCGTTTGGCAAGCCCAGCAGACCGACGTCGGCCAGTACTTTCATTTCCAGTTTCAGGTCACGCTGCTCGCCCGGCTTGCCCGGCGTGGTCTGGCGTGGCGCACGGTTGGTACTGGATTTGAAACGGGTGTTGCCCAAGCCGTGCCAGCCACCCTGAACCACCATCAGCTTCTGACCTGGCTTGACCAGGTCGCCGATGACTTCCTGGGTGGCGGAGTCGATCACGGTAGTGCCGACCGGCACGCGCAGGATCAGGTCGTCGCCCTTCTTGCCGGTGCAGTCGGTGCTGCCGCCATTGGAGCCGCGCTGGGCATCGAAATGACGGGTGTAACGGTAGTCGACCAGGGTGTTGAGGTTTTCGTCGGCAACCATGAATACCGAGCCGCCGTCGCCACCGTCACCGCCGTTGGGACCACCGTTCTCGATGAATTTTTCGCGGCGGAAGCTCATGCAACCGTTACCGCCATCACCGGCTTTGACCCGGATCGATACTTCGTCAACAAACTTCATAAAAACCGCCTCTCGTCAGCTGGACGAGCTGAGTGACACAAAGACATAAGGCTCTTGCAAAAGTGAGCGCGGCGGCCCCGTCACGACAGTAACAACCCACGCCGGCAGCCCATACAAACAGCTTTGCAAGAGACTCACTCCACAAACGAAAAAGCCCCGTCGCAAGACAGGGCTTCTCCAGCGTTCGCGCGATTACTCGGCAACGACGCTCACGTAGCGACGACCGAAGGCGCCTTTTACTTCAAACTTGATCTTACCCGCGATCTTGGCGAACAGGGTGTGATCCTTGCCCATGCCAACGCCGTAGCCAGCGTGGAATTGGGTGCCGCGCTGACGCACGATGATGTTGCCAGGAATGATAGCCTGACCGCCATACATCTTCACGCCAAGGCGTTTGGCTTCTGAGTCGCGACCGTTACGGGTACTACCACCAGCTTTTTTGTGTGCCATGGTTCAATTCTCCAGAAATGGATTCAGGCGATTAAGCCGAAATACCGGTGATCTTGATTTCGGTGAACCACTGGCGGTGGCCCATACGCTTCATGTGGTGCTTACGGCGGCGGAACTTGATGATGCGCACTTTGTCGTGACGACCTTGCGAGATCACTTCAGCAACAACCTTGGCACCAGCAACGACTGGAGCGCCGATGTTCACGTCGTCGCCATTGGCAACCAACAGAACGCGGTCGAAAGTCACGGATTCGCCAGTGGCGACTTCCAGTTTTTCGACTTTCAGGTATTCACCTTCGGCGACTTTGTACTGCTTGCCACCGGTAACAATTACTGCGTACATGGTATTTCTCCGATAATCCTGCTCACCCAGCTCTTTATAGGAAGAGTATTGGCTGGCATGGCTGCATAAGGCTGGAACGGCCCAGTGCAATTGCGTAAGGCAGGTGCTGCCCAGGAAGTTCAGGGTGCGCGATTGTACGCAAGGCGCCCGCCCCTTGCAAGTCCCGCCCCCGGCCTGCGGGGACCGCGCCTTGACAGGCCGGGACCCGCGACCTAGCATGCCGCGCAACCTTTATGGAGCACCTGTGGCCGATGCAACCCCAAGCTTTCTACCGTGCGGTAGCGGACGACTTCAGCGCCGTTGACGAGATTATCAAGAAACAGCTGACTTCGCGTGTACCGCTGGTATCGAAAATCGGCGACTACATCACTTCAGCTGGAGGCAAGCGCTTGCGCCCGCTGCTGGTGCTGCTGTGTGGCAAGGCCCTTGGTCGCGAAGGCGACGACGTGCGCCTGCTGGCCGCCACCATCGAATTCCTGCACACCGCCACCCTGCTGCATGACGACGTGGTCGACATGTCCGGCATGCGCCGCGGCCGCTCCACCGCCAATGCCCTGTGGGGCAACGCGCCGAGCGTGCTGGTCGGTGACTTCCTCTATTCGCGCTCGTTCGAGATGATGGTCGAACTGGGTTCGATGCCGGTCATGCAGATCCTCTCCAAGGCTACCAGGGTCATCGCCGAGGGCGAAGTCCTGCAGCTGTCCAAGGTCCGCGACGCCAGCACCACCGAAGAAGTCTACATGGACGTCATCCGCGGCAAGACTGCGATGCTGTTCGAAGCCTCGACCCACAGCGCCGCAGCCCTGGCCCAGGCCAGCCCTGAGCAGAGCGAAGCCTTGCGCACCTTCGGTGACCATCTGGGCGTAGCCTTCCAGCTGGTCGACGACCTGCTCGACTACAAGGGCGATGCGCAAACCCTGGGCAAAAACGTCGGCGACGACCTGGCCGAAGGCAAGCCAACCCTGCCGCTGATCTACACCATGCGCGAAGGCACCGCCGAACAGGCTGCCCTGGTGCGCCAGGCGATCCAGAAAGGCGGCATCGAAGACCTCGAAAGCATCCGTGCTGCGGTCGAAGCCTCCGGTTCCCTGGACTACACCGCGCAACTGGCCCGCGACTACGTGGCCCGCGCCATCGCCTGCCTGGACGTGCTGCCAGCCAGCGAATACCGCGATGCCCTGGTGGAACTGAGCGAATTCGCGGTCGCCCGTACTCACTGATCCCGCCCCCGGCCCATCGCGCGATGGGCCCGTTTGACCTCTGACGGACAAAACCCTATATAATGTAGGTTTTGCACCTGTACGTCTTGAGGAACCCTAGTGAGCACTTTGCCACCCTGCCCTAAATGCAACTCCGAATACACCTACGAAGACGGCGCCCAGCTGATCTGCCCCGAGTGTGCCCACGAGTGGTCCGCCACCGGTGAAGCCGAAGCAGCGAGCGATGAAGCGGTCAAGAAGGATTCGGTGGGCAACGTCCTGCAGGACGGCGACACCATCACCGTGATCAAGGACCTGAAGGTCAAGGGCACCTCGCTGGTGGTCAAGGTCGGCACCAAGGTCAAGAACATCCGCCTGTGCGATGGCGACCATGACATTGACTGCAAGATCGACGGCATTGGCCCGATGAAGCTGAAGTCAGAATTCGTCCGCAAAGTCTGAACCCCTGTGGTTTCGGGGCTGGCTATCAGCCTCGAAACATCTCGCTGCACCATTGAACGGTTTTTTGCCAATAGACACTTGCTATTTTGATAATAAGAATTATTCTCATTTGACGCTTCCAAGGAGAATAGCCATGACTTATCTGATAGACGCCTGGCTTGACCGCCCCCATCCCTACCTGCGCATCCTGCACCGTGAAACCGGCGAAGTCTGTGCCGTGCTCGAGCAAGAAGCACTGGACGAACTACGCGATCAGGGCGACCTGGACCTTAACGGTTTGAATTCAAGCGAGCCGATCGTGCTCAAGGAACTGGTGAGGAACCTGTTCCTGTTCTGCTATGCGCGGGCGTTGCGCCCTGGCGGTGGGACCGAGTGGAACTGAACAGCATCCTGTAGGAGCCGGCCTTGCCGGCGATGCAACGCAACGCGTTGCCAATCCGGGGCCGCTATGCAGCCCATCGCCAGCAAGGCTGGCTCCTACGGGATCAGTGCAACGTTACAGAACGTCGAGCAGCTCGACGTCGAACACCAGTACGCTGTGCGGCGGAATGCTGCCTACGCCCTGAGCGCCGTAAGCCAGCTCGCTCGGAACGTACAGGCGCCATTTGCTGCCGGCGTTCATCAGTTGCAGGGCTTCGGTCCAGCCAGCGATCACGCCACCGACCGGGAATTCTGCTGGCTGGCCACGCTCGTAGGAGCTGTCGAACACGGTGCCATCGATCAGGGTGCCGTGGTAGTGGGTGCGCACGCTGTCGTCACGGCTTGGCTTGGCGCCTTCGCCGGCGGTCAGTACTTCGAACTGCAGGCCCGAAGCCAGGGTGGTGATACCGTCACGCTTGGCGTTTTCAGCCAGGAAGGCCTTGCCTTCGCCAGCAGCCGCTTCGGCCTTGGCAGCCGCTTCGGCTTGCATGATTTCACGGATGACCTTGAAGCTGGCCGACAGGTCTTCTTCGCTGACGCGGCTGTCTTTACCGTTGAAAGCGTCGGTCAGGCCAGCCAGGATGGCGTCCAGGCTCACACCCGGTGGCGGGTTGTCACGCAGTTGGCCACCCAGCTGACGGCCGATGCCGTAGCTGACGCGAGTTTCGTCGGTAGACAGGTTGATTTCGGACATTTGCTTGCTCCGCTGCAGGGCGCACGACAACCGCGCCCTTTATGAAAAGGGCGAGCAGCCTAGCACACTGCGGCAAAGCAGTTCAGCTACCAGGCTGAACGTCGTGGCATCGGTATTTTCAAGTCGCCGTCACCGCTGCTGCTGCCCCCGCACATCTCGTCATCCATCGACCAGTGCACCAGGTGCACTGGTACGGCAGGCAAACCGCTGAGCAGGCGCTGTGCATCGACCACCGAATGCACTTTCAGGCGCTGCCCGTGGGTATCCGACAATGGATAGGCATGGCCTTTTACCCGTGCTTCGAGAATGAAGTCGCCGCCTTCGATGGCGATCAGGTTGAGTTCTTCGACATGACCGGCCTTGGCCTCGGTGTTCAGTTGGTGAAGGTTCATTGCGATACCTCGCTACTGCAACGTTGAGCAGGCACTTCAAGTGACGGTTCATTTTTTGTACAGCACGCGTCAAAGCACAAGGCAAAAACGCAACCGCCCGTCCGTTTTGCAACGGACGGGCGGTCATGTACTACGCCGAGCGGATCGATCAGTGCTTGGTGAGCTTGTCCAGGTAGCCCATGGCAAAGGCTGACACCACGAAGGTCATGTGGATGATCACATACCACATCAGGTACTCGGTCTCGATGTTGCGCGCATCCATGAACACCCGCAGCAGATGGATCGAGGAGATCGCCACGATCGACGCCGCCACCTTCATCTTCAGCGAAGAAGAGTCCATCTTGCCCAGCCAGCTGAGTTTTTCCTTGTCTTCATCGATGTCCAGCTGCGAGACAAAGTTCTCGTAGCCCGAGATCATCACCATCACCAGCAGGCCACCGACCAGGGCCATATCGATCAGCGACAGCAACACCAGGATCAGGTCGGCTTCAGCCAGGGCAAAGACGTTGGGCAGCACATGGAAGATCTCCTGGAAGAACTTCAGTGCCAGCGCCAGCAGGCCCAACGACAGACCAAAATAGATCGGGGCGAGCAGCCAGCGCGAGGCATACATCGCATTTTCGATAATACGTTCCATTGAAAACTCGTCAGGTGGCAAATAAAGCGAGCGCGAGTATAACAGCCAGCCATGACAGAAAAAGCCCGTGGCATGCTGCCACAGGGGCAGCGCCGGGCGGTGTTCAGGTGAATCCGGATGGACGCTTCAGGTTTCCGGATGGAACTGGAAATCACCGACGTGATGAACACGCTCACCATTGATCCGGCGAAGTTGGGCCTGCAGATGCACGCACCAGATCTGCGGATCGTCGGACAGCTGATAACCGTGCAGGGTCAGGCTGTCGACGATGGCATCGAGCACCGACTCGGCCACGAAAGGTCCATGAAACGGCCCCTGGGCCTTGATCGCAGAAGGTTGTTCGCCAGCCATGCCGGCGGCAAACAAGAGGGTCCACATGCCGTTGTCACCGGCCAGTGGGCGGATGCTGCATTCAATGCGGGTCACCAGGCCCAGGCATTGGCGGGTGAGGCTGAGGCTGCGCGACATGGCGGCGATCCTCGGTAAACCCTTGTTCAGCCCTGCGGGCAAGGCTGTTTCATTCCTGTAGCGACTACACTCCCTGACTTGAAGAATAGAAGAAATCCGCTGCCGCGTGGAAAAACCGGCGCCCAGCGGTCATGGCCGCTGCGGCGCCGATAATTTGACTCAGGTCGGTTTGACCTGGGCCAGGGCTTGCTCGGCCTGCTCTTTCTCGGCCTCCTTGAGCTCCTCTTCACTGATCATCTCGGCAATCACCCGCAGTCGCTCCACCACTCGGGCGTTGACACTGCCCTCGGGGAATTGGCCATCAGCATCCGGCTCACCGGCCGGCTCGCCGACCAACAGGCTCAATGCCTCGTCTGCCTGGCTGACCGCATAGACATGGAACATGCCCGCGCGCACCGCCTGCAGCACCCGCTCGTCGAGCATCAGGGTAGTGACGTTAGCGCGTGGAATGATCGCGCCCTGCTCGCCCGTCAGTCCGCGAGCCTCGCACAGCCGGAAGAAGCCTTCGATTTTCTCGTTGACCCCGCCGACCGCCTGCACTTCGCCGAACTGGTTGATCGAGCCGGTGATGGCGAAACACTGCTTGAGCGGCGTTTTCGACAAGGCCGAGATCAGCGTGCAGGCCTCGCCCAGCGACGCACTGTCACCGTCCACGTAACCGTAGGACTGCTCCAGGGCAATACTCGCCGAAATCGCCAGGGGGAACTCCTGGGCATAGCGGCTGCCCAGGTAACCGGTGAGGATCATCACCCCCTTGGAGTGAATCGGCTGGCCCAGGTTGACCTCACGCTCGATATCGACGATGCCACTGCCACCGGGATAAACCGTGGCCGAGATCCGCGCCGGTATACCGAAGGCCGAATCACCGACTTCCAGCACGGTCAGGCCGTTGCACTTGCCGACTGCAGCGCCTTCGGTGTCGATGAGGATGATCCCGGCCAACATGTCGTCGAGGATCCGCGCCGAGACCCGGCCGGTGCGGGTCGCCTTGGCCTTGAGCGCCCGTTCGATATGGCCGGCATCGGTCATTTCGTCGTTGGCCAGGTGACGTATGAAATCCGCCTCGCTGACCAGCTGGAACAAGTCACCAATACGCGCCGACAAGCGCCCCTGGTGTTCGGCCAGGCGCGCACTGTAGGTCGCCAGACGCGCCACCGCATCGGCGCTCAAAGGCGCCATGCCCTCCTCACTGGTGCGGGTCTTGAGCAATTGGGCGAACTGCTCCAGGCTCTCGTCGACCATGGGGATGTCTTCGTCGAAGTCCACCAGCACCCGGAACATTTCCTGGAAGTCCGGGTCATGGTCCTGCAAGGCGTAGTACAGCTGGCGGGAGCCGATGATCACCACCTTGATATTCAGCGGCAGCATCTGCGGATTGAGGGTGACGGTGGCCAGGCGGCCGTATTCACCCAGCGGCGACTCCATCTTCAGCTTGCGCGACTGCAGGGCGCGCTTGAGCGCATCCCAGACAAAAGGCTCACCGAGCATCTTCTCCGCTTCAAGGATCAGGAACCCGCCATTGGCCCGATGCAGGGCGCCAGGGCGTAGCTGGCGGTAAGTGGTGTACAGCGCGCCCTGGTCGGTGCTGTATTCGATCCGGCCAAACAGATTGTCGTAGGTCGGGTGCGGCTCGAACACTACCGGTGCACCACCACTGACGTGATGGCCGACCACCAGGCTCGGTGCGTACTGCTCTTCCAGGAGCTTGCGCGCCTGGGCGTCGGTCTTGCTGTCATCGACCAATTGCTCGACCACGGTACGCAGCAGGTAGACCTGCATGGCCTGCAGGTAGGCGCACACGGCAGCGTTCTCCGCGTACTTTTCAGACAGTGGCGCCAGCAGTGGCTGGAGCGCCAAGGTGATGGTTTCTTCGTTCAAATGACGCAGCTGATTGTTCGACTCGCGCTTCCACTGCGGCAGGCTGGCCAGCTCTTCATTGAGACGCTCTTCCAGACCGGCGATGTCTTCATGGAAGCGCTCGCGCTCGGCCTCCGGCAACTGCGCGAACTCCGCCTCATCGAGTGCCTTGCCATCGGCCATCGGGGTAAAGGCAACGTTGCTGCTGTCACGGTACAGGGCCACGTCCTTTTCCAGCGAGGCGCGCTCGATCACATCCAGAGCGCGGTCATAACGCTGATTGAAGGCGCGGTCAATGGCGCTCTTCTTCTGCTGGTAGGACGGGTGTTCGAATACGGCCGGGAAGGTTGCCAGCAGGTTGTCGATCAGACCGCCAATATCACTGATGAACGCACCCGCACTGCCCGGCGGCAGTTCCAGGGCCCGCGGTTCGCGAGGCTCGTCGAAATTATTGACATAGACCCAGTCCGACGGCGTGTGCAGGCGCTTGCCTTCGGCCTTGAGGTAACGTTTGACGAATGAGAAACGCCCGGTACCGGGCTCACCCATGACAAACACGTTGTAACCGGGACGCGGCATGGCGACGCCGAACTGCAAGGCTTCGACAGCACGCTCCTGGCCTAGCACACCGCGAAAAGGCTCCAGATCGTTGGTGGTGGAAAAGGCGAACTGTTCGGCGGAAAACGGCCGGGTCAAGGCTTCTGGCGCAAGACGCAGGCTCGCAGCGACAGGATCGGGCATCGGGCTTCCTTACTTCGGCGGGGCAGATGACGGCATTCTGGCGCCGCCTGCCTACGTGTTGCAAGGCTCATCGGCACAATATGTCGCAGGGTCAAAAACCGCTCCACGTCAATATTCTCAGGCAATTTTTGGCAATAAATCACCGAACCCTTAGATCGTGCCTAAACTCCATTACTGCGCGGCTGGGTAAACAACCGACCCGCCCCTGGCAGCTCTTCAGACAGATATGCCAGACAACCCTGACCTTTGGTATCTACGACTAGAAAGAGAACAAAGCTATGAAACGGATTCTTCTGGGTACTCTGTTCACCGCGGTTTCCCTCAACGCCATGGCCCAGGCCCCTGGTGGGCCGGACTGCGGCTGGGGCAACATGCTGTTCGACGGTCAACGCGGCACACCGGCCCACTTCCTCGCTTCCACCACCAACGGCACTTCCGGCAACGCCACGTTCGGCATGACCTCGGGCACCAACGGCTGCTCGACCAACGCGGCACTGACCTATGGCGGTAAATCCTGGTTCGCCATGAACGGCATGATGAACGAGCTTTCCGAAGATATGGCAAAGGGCCAGGGCGAAGCACTGACCACCTATGCTGTGGTACTTGGTGTCGCACCTGAAGACCGTGCGCACTTCGCCGCAATCACTCACCAGCACTTCGAGGATATCTTCAAGACCGCAGACGTGACGGCCGAAGATGTTCACAACAACACCCTGGCCGTGCTGAAAAGCGATCCTCGCCTGGCCAAATACGCCACCCAGGCTTAAGCTCGGCCCACCCGCCCTTGCCCGGGGCGGGTTGTTTCCTGCCTCTATCGGCATCATTCAGACGTAGTTGCCCGACATGCTCAAACGCCTTGCCTACCTGGCGCTCTGTGCCTGCGCCCCGCTGCAGGCTGCCCCCTCGTTCGATGATGCGCGCCTTGCGCAACTGGCCGCCGACCGCTACTGGATATCCCTGGGTCACTATGAAACAGCCAAACTCGGTGGCTGGCGCAGCTATGTCGATGACCGGCGTTTCTTCCTCGCCCAAGACGGCGCCCAGCATCCAGACCAAGAGCTGCGGGCCACGCTACAGGCACTCTATGCCCCGGCCAGTCTGGGCGACAAACATGCGCAGTGTGTGTTTCCGGCACGTACTCGCTGGCTGCGCGAACAACTGCAACTCGATGACCTGCCGGCGCCGGTTTGCAAGGAATACACCCAGTGGTACAAGGACGTCTCGCCACATAGCGCGGTGATGATCTTTCCTGCCGCCTACCTCAACAGCCCCTCTTCAATGTTCGGCCACACACTGCTGCGCATCGATCAGGCCGACGTACAGAGCAACCAGACCGCCCTGCTCAGCTACGCGATCAATTTTGGCGCCTACATCGAAGGCAACGACAACAGCATCCTCTACGCCTGGAAAGGCCTGATGGGCGGCTATCCGGGACTGTTCGCCCTGGTGCCTTACCAGGAAAAACTCTCCGAGTACCGCAGCCTGGAAAACCGCGACCTGTGGGAATACCGCCTGAACCTGACGCCGGAAGAAACCGGACGCATGGTCGAACATGTCTGGGAGCTCAAGCAGATCCAGTTCGACTACTTCTTTTTCGACGAAAACTGCTCCTACCGCCTGCTCGAATTGCTCCAGGTCGCCCGCCCGAGCCTGGACTTGACCGCACAGTTTCCCCTGACCGCGATTCCCACCGACACGGTCAAGGCAGTCAAGCAGTCGGGCCTGGTGGAGCGCATCGACTACCGCCCGTCCCGCGAACGCGAACTGCTGGAGCGCGCCAAGCCGCTTGATGCTGGAGAGCAGCAACAAGTGCTGGCGGTCAGTGCTGATACTGCGCACTTGCAAAGCGCCGAATTCACCGCCCTGCCCCGCGACCGCCAAGCACTGGTCCAGGATGCCGCCTACCGCCTCGAACGCTATCGGGCCAACGGCCAGGAGCGTGATCCGGCACGGACCCAACGCAGCTTCGAGCTGCTACGGGCGATCAACCGCAACCCGGCGCCGGAGCTGGACATTGAACGCCCGGGCCTGCCTGAAGATGGCCATCAGTCGCGCACCTGGCAGCTTGGCGTGGGTACCCGCGAAGACCGCGCCTTTGCCGAATATGGCCTGCGTATGGCCTACCACGACCTCAACGACAACGCCTACGGCTTCCCCTTGGGTGCACAGATCGAGATCCTCCAGCTCAAGGTGCGCCAGTACCAGAGCAACGACTGGCAGGTACAGCGTCTGGACCTGGCCACCATCCGCTCGCTGACGCCGCGCAACGCCCTGCTGCAACCCTGGTCGTGGCAGGTGACCGCTGGCCTTGAGCGGGTGCTGGGCAAGCATGATGACGAAGTGCTGGTCAGCCACGTCAATGGCGGTGCGGGTGGTACCTGGCAACTGGCCGACGAAATGCTCGGTTTTGCGCTGGCTACTGTGAGGGTCGAACACAACAACGACTTCGCCGAATTCATTGCCCCGGCGGCTGGTTTCAACACGGGTCTACTGTGGCGCAATCCATTGGGTAACCTGAGTGTCGAGGCGAAGGCTGATTACTTCACCAATGGCGAAGTGCGCCGTAGCCTGAGCTTGAACCAGCAGTGGGAACTGTCCCGGGACCTGGGCTTGCGCCTGAGTGCCAAGCGCGAGTTCAGTCAGTTGGCGACGGCGCAGAATGAGGTGATGCTGGAGTTGAAGTGGTATCACTATTAGCAAGCCGCAAGCTTCAAGCGTTAAGCTGCAAGAGAAAGCAATGCGTGGCGTGCTGGCTAGCTGCGTTTTCAGTCTCACATCCAACAGCTTGTTGCTTGCAGCTTAAAACTTGGAGCTTGAGAGATGAGCCGAGCATTCGTCAACGAAGACCAGGCCGCCGCCCAGGCCGACCAGCCGGTGGAGCGCAGCATCAGCGAGCAGCCCAACTATGTCACCGTCCAGGGTCTAGCCCAGTTGCAACAACGGCTCAGCGAGCTGAATGCCCTGCGCAGCGAACTGCAGGCCCAAGGCGAAGGTGCCGACCAGCAACGCCTGGCCGATACTGAACGCGACCTGCGCTACTTCAACGCCCGCGTGCAGAGCGCCCAGGTTGTCCCCAAGGCCAACGCTTCGGACAAAATCCAGATCGGCAGCCGGGTGACCTTTGTTGATGAACAGAACCAGCAGCATCAGGTGCAACTGGTCGGCGAAGATCAGGCTGATGCCGCGAGGGGCCTGATCAACTGGGGGTCACCGCTGGGCCGGGCGCTGCTGGGGGCTGCGCCCGGTGACGAGGTGCTGTGGCGACGACCGGCAGGGGATCTGTCGATCGAGATCGTCGCCATCGAGCCCGAGGTTTAGACCACACCCTGGGCCAGCATGGCGTCGGCAACCTTGACGAAGCCGGCGATGTTGGCGCCCTTGACGTAGTTGATCCGGCCGTTCTCCTCGCCATAGTGCACACAGGCGTGGTGGATCGACTGCATGATGTTGTGCAGTTTGCTGTCCACTTCGCCAGCGCTCCACAGCAGGCGCATGGCGTTTTGCGACATTTCCAGGCCACTCACCGCGACACCGCCTGCGTTCGAAGCCTTGCCCGGGGCGAACAGGATACCCGCCTCGATAAAGATATCCACAGCGTCAAGGGTGGTCGGCATGTTCGCGCCTTCGGCCACGCAGATGCAGCCGTTGCGCAGCAGCGTGCGGGCGTCTTCGCCATTGAGTTCGTTCTGGGTTGCGCACGGCAAGGCGATATCGCAGGCCAGGCTCCATGGCGTCTGGCCCTTGCGGAACTCCAGGCCGAAACGCTCGGCCAGTTCGCTGATGCGACCGCGCTTGACGTTTTTCAACTCCATCAGCGCATCCCACTGCTCATCGCTCATGCCGGCTTCGCAGAACAGGGTGCCTTCGGAGTCGGACAGCGAGATCACCTTGCCACCTAGGTCCATGACCTTGCGCGCGGCATACTGGGCCACGTTACCGGAGCCGGAGATTGCCACCCGGCGACCGTCGATGCGCAGGTCCTGGCGCTTGAGCATCTCCTCGGCGAAGTACACACAGCCGTAGCCGGTGGCTTCCGGGCGGATCAGGCTGCCGCCGTAGGTCATGCCCTTACCGGTCAGCACCGAAGTGAACTGGTTGGCCAGGCGCTTGTACTGGCCGAACATGAAGCCGATCTCACGAGCGCCCACGCCGATATCACCGGCCGGCACGTCCAGATCCGCACCGATATGACGGTACAGCTCGCTCATGAAGGCCTGGCAGAAGCGCATGACTTCGGCGTCGCTCTTGCCCTTCGGATCGAAGTCCGAGCCACCTTTACCACCGCCCATGGGCAGCGAGGTCAGGGAGTTCTTGAACACCTGCTCGAAGGCCAGGAACTTGAGCACGCCGAGGTTCACTGACGGGTGGAAGCGCAGGCCGCCCTTGTACGGACCGATGGCGCTGCTCATCTGGATGCGGTAGCCGCGGTTGACCTGGACCTTGCCCGAGTCATCGACCCACGACACACGGAACAGGATCGCCCGTTCCGGTTCGACCATACGCTCAAGAATACCGGCCTGAAGGTAATGCGGATTGGCTTCCAGGAAAGGCCAGAGGCTACGCAACACTTCTTCCACCGCCTGGTGGAATTCAGGCTGGGCAGGGTCGCGCTGTTTCAGGCGTGCAAGGAAGTCTTCGACGGATTCGATCATAGACACTTCACCAGATAGAGATTTTGACTTATTGATTTTTCCCTGACTTTACCAAGAACCACTCGCACCGGAACAGGGCGAAATGTCGTTTTTATGAAATTAAATGGTGCTTTTGTATAAGTGTATACATGTTTACGGGGCAAGGCCGCGCCCACACAGCCCGGTGGGAGCGGGCTTGCCCCGCGAAAAAAAACGGGACCCGCACAGACTGTGTGAAAACCTAGCAATCTGCCCGGCCCTTTAAGAGAATGCTCCGTATCGAAGGATACGGAGCATTTTTCGTTATGGCCTACATACAAGGAGAGTCCCGCAGCCAGACCAGCCTGTTCC
>NZ_JBOICA010000058.1:0-22686 GCF_050739775.1 Pseudomonas sp. | reverse complement strand
TTGCAGCCGGTGCCAGCGGGGGTGCTGGGCGAACTGTACCTGTGCGGTAGCGGGCTTGCCCGCGGCTACCACCGTCGCCCTGGGCTGACAGCCGAGCGTTTTGTCGCCAGCCCGTTCGTGGCCGGCGCGCGGATGTACCGCACCGGTGACCTGGCGCGCTACCGGGCGGATGGCGTGCTCGAATACGCCGGGCGCCTGGACCACCAGGTGAAACTGCGCGGCTTGCGGATCGAGCTGGGCGAGATCGAGGCACGCTTGCTCGAGCATCCGTTGGTTCGCGAGGCGGTGGTATTGGCGGTTGAAGGCAAGTACCTGGTCGGCTACGTGGTGCTGGAGCAGGAAACAGCGGACTGGCGCGGCGAGTTGGCAAGCCACCTGGGGCAGCGCCTGCCGGAGTACATGGTGCCGAGCCAGTGGCTGGCCCTGGAGCGGATGCCGCTGAGCCCCAACGGCAAGCTGGAACGCAAGGCGCTGCCGGTCTTCGAGGCGCAGGCGAAGGAGGATTACCTTGAGCCTCAGGGTGAACTGGAGCAGGCCTTGGCCGCGCTCTGGGCCCAGGTGCTGGGCGTGGCGCGGGTAGGGCGCACGGACAACTTCTTCGAGTTGGGCGGGGATTCGATCATCTCCATTCAATTGGTCAGCCGGGCGCGGCAGGTCGGTATTGGTTTCAGTCCGCGTGACCTGTTCCAGCACCAAACGGTCGCCAGCCTGGCGCGGATCGCCAGCACCGCAGCTGTTGAGCAGGCCGTGCAGTTGCCGGTTGAGGGCGCATTGCCGCTGACGCCGGTGCAGCACGCTTTCTTTGAACTGGCGCAGTTTCAGCGTGCGCACTGGAACCAGTCGCTGTTGTTGCAGCCGCGCAATGCCTTGCAAGCCGGCGCGCTGGAGCGGGCCCTTGAGCATTTGCTGGGGCAGCATGACGCCCTGCGCCTGAGTTTCGTCGCGCAGGCCGAGGGCTGGCAGCAAGCCTATGTCGCCGAGCCGCCGGCAGGGCTGCTGTGGCAGCGTCAGGTCGACTCGGCTCAAGCCCTGCTGGCCCTTTGTGAAGAGGCTCAACGCAGCCTGTCACTGGAGCAGGGCATGCTGCTGCGTGCAGTGCTGGCGCAGCTGCCGGACGGTAGCCAGCGTTTGCTGCTGGTCATTCACCATCTGGCGGTGGATGGGGTGTCGTGGCGCATTCTGCTGGAGGACCTGCAGGCCAACTATGAGCGTTGCCTGCTGCACAAGGCGCCACTGGCGATGAGCAAGACCAGCAGCTACAAGGCGTGGGCCGAACGTTTGCTGGACAACGCGGCGACCCGCACTGGAGAGTGCCGCTGGTGGCAGCAACACCTGGCAGGTGCGCACGAGAGTCTGCCGGTGCGCAATGCCCAGGGCAGCCTGCTCAATCGTCATGGGCGCAAACAGCAACTGCAACTGGATGCCGAACTGACCCGGCAGCTACTGCAAGAGGCGCCGGCGGCCTACCGCACTCAGGTCAACGACTTGCTGCTGACCGCCCTGGCACGGGTAATCAGGCGCTGGACCGGTCATGACTCGACCTTGATCGAGCTCGAAGGCCACGGCCGTGAAGCGCTGTTCGACGACATCGACCTGAGCCGCACGGTCGGCTGGTTTACCAGCTTGTTCCCGCTCAAGCTGCAAGCCAGCCAGAGCCTGTCGGCGTCGATCAAGTCGATCAAGGAGCAGCTGCGCGCGGTGCCGGACAAAGGTGTTGGCTTCGGCATCCTGCGTTACCTGGGCGATGCCCAGACCCGGCAGGTGATGGCCGGTCTGCCGCGTCCACGCATCACCTTCAACTACCTGGGACGTTTCGACAGTCAGTTCGACGAGCACGCCGCCTTCTATCCGGCCGCGGAAAGCGCAGGCCACGCCCAGGATGAAAATGCCCCTCTGGCGAACTGGCTGAGTATTGAAGGTCAGGTGCACGGCGCACGCTTGAGCCTGCAATGGACCTATAGCGAGCAGATGTTCGACGCTGCGACCATTGAAGCCTTGCTTGAGGATTACCGCCGGGAGCTGGTGGCCCTGGTCGCCCACTGTTGTGAGCCGGCCAATGGTGGCCTGACACCTTCCGATGTCCCCCTGGCGGCGCTGTCGCAAGCCGAGCTCGATGCCTTGCCCGGGTGTCCCGGTGATATCCAGGACCTTTACCCATTGTCGCCCATGCAGCAAGGCATGTTGTTCCATAGCCTCTACCAGGCCGACCGGGGGGACTACATCAACCAGTTGCGCATGGATATCCAGGGGCTCGACAGCGTTCGTTTCCGCGAGGCCTGGCAGCACACCGTCGACGCTCACGACATCCTGCGCACGACCTTCCTCTGGCATCTGGAGCAGCCGCTGCAACGGGTCGACAAGCGCGCCGCCGTGGACTTTGCCGAACAGGACTGGCGTGGCCAGGAGGATCAGCAACTGCGCCTCGACGCTCTGGCGCTGAGCGAACGCAGCCGTGGCTTTGCCCTCGACCAGGCGCCGCTGTTGCGTCTGCTGCTGGTGCGTCTGGCTGACGATCAGTATCAACTGATCTATACCCACCATCACCTCCTGCTGGACGGCTGGAGCAATGCGCGGGTGCTGGCTGAAGTGCTGCAACGCTATCGCACCGGCACCTGCGCAACCGCGGCCGGACGCTACCAGGACTACATCGCCTGGCTGCAACGCCAGGATCAGGAGGCCAGCAAGGCGTTCTGGCACACGCAACTGGCCGGTCTGGAAGTCCCGACCCGCCTGGGACGCTCGATTCATCCACTGCCCGACAGCGCTGCCCAAGGCCAGGATGAGCATTGGCAGCACCTTGACGAGCAGGCCAGTGCCGCCCTTCAGGCATTTGCCCGGCGTTGCAAGGTCACCCTCAATACGGTGATTCAAGGCGCCTGGCTGGTGCTCTTGCAACGTTACAGCGGGCAGCAGTGCGTGGCCTTCGGGGCCACGGTTGCTGGCCGGCCCAGTGACTTGCCCGGGGTAGAAGAGCAGGTCGGTCTGTTCATCAATACCCTGCCGGTCATTGCCCAAGTGCCAGGGCACCTGGCGCTGGGGCAATGGCTGCAGGCATTGCAGGCGCAGAACCTGCAATTGCGCGAACACGAACACACGCCATTGTTCGAGATCCAGCGCTGGGCCGGGCAGGGGGATGCCTTGTTCGATACCTTGCTGGTATTCGAAAACTACCCGGTGGACCAGGCACTGAGTGCGTCGGCATTGGACGGCTTGCATTTGAGCAATATCCGCAGCCAGGAGCAGACCAGCTTGCCCTTGACCCTGTCGGTTACTGCCGCGCAAAGGCTATCGCTGCATTACCGCTTCGCCCTGGCCAGTTTCACCTGTGAGGGGGTGGCCGGCTTGAGCGCACAATTGGCGCAGCTGCTGGATGAAATGCTCAACGTCGGCGGCGAGGGCCATCTGGGCGACCTGCGGCTGCTGCCGGTGGCCGAGCAGCAGCGTCAGATCAGCCTCTGGAACCCGCGGCAGGCGCGTCAGCAACCGGCGCAGACTATCCACGGCCTGATCGAGCTGCAGGTGGCCAGGACGCCGGATGCCATGGCGCTTGTTCACGAGCATCAAGCCCTGACCTATGCCGAGCTCAACGTCCAGGCCAACCGTCTGGCGCATTGCTTGATCGCCCGCGGCGTCGGCCCGGAGGTGCGCGTGGCGATTGCCATGTCGCGCACGCCGCACATGCTGATCGCCATGCTGGCGGTGCTCAAGGCCGGTGGCGCTTATGTGCCACTGGACCTGGACTACCCGGGCGAACGCCTGGCACATATGCTCGAGGACAGTCAGGCGGCCTGGGTGCTGGTCGATGACACCGCTGACGTGCGTGAGCTGGTGTTGCCGGAAGAACGCCTGCTGCCAGTGGCGGCCCTTCTCGAAGACAGCGCAAGCGAAGACACTGACCCTTGCCAGGCGGTGTCTGCGAGCAACCTGGCCTATGTCATCTATACCTCAGGCTCTACCGGCAAGCCCAAAGGCGTTGCCATCAGCCATGACAACGTGCGGGCGCTGATCCACTGGTCTGCCAGGGTCTACAGTCAGAATGACCTGCAAGGCGTTCTCGCCAGCACCTCGATCTGTTTCGACCTGTCGGTTTGGGAACTGTTCGTCACCCTGGCTTGCGGTGGCCACTGCATCCTGGCCCGTAATGCGCTGGCCTTGCCGGATCTGCCGGCGCGCGACCAGGTACGGCTGATCAATACCGTGCCCTCGGCCATTGCCGCCCTGGAGCAGGCCGGGCACATTCCGCCAAGCGTACGCATCATCAACCTGGCCGGTGAGCCGCTGAAACAGGCGCTGGTCGATGCGCTTTATCGACTCCCGAGCCTTGCGCGGGTGCACGACCTGTATGGCCCGTCGGAAGACACCACCTATTCCACCCAGGCCCTGCGTGCCGCAGGCGGTGAGGCGAACATCGGGCGGCCTGTCACCAATACCGCCGGGTATGTGCTCGATGCCCAGTTGCAACCCTTGCCGATTGGTCTCAATGGCGAGCTCTACCTGGCAGGCGACGGCGTCACCCGCGGTTACCTGAACCGTCCGGGATTGACGGCCGAGCGCTACGTGCCGGATCCGTTCTCGGCCGATGGGCTGCGCATGTACCGCACGGGTGACCTGGTGCGTTACGACGATAAAGGCGTCATGCACTACACCGGGCGGATCGATCACCAGGTCAAGGTTCGTGGCTTCCGTATCGAACTGGGTGAGCTTGAGGCGCAGCTGCTTGAATGCCCGGGCGTGAGTGCCGCGGTTGTGGTTGCCCAGCCCTTGCAGGGCGGGGTACAGCTGGTGGCGTACCTGCAGGAACAACCGACTGCGCAGGACGCCTCCACGAACCAGCGCCGCGAGGCGGTCCAGGCCTTCCTGCGCCAGACCTTGCCGGACTACATGGTGCCAGCGCATGTCCTGTTCCTTGCGCAGCTGCCGTTGACCCCCAATGGCAAGGTCGACCGCAAAGCCTTGCCGCTGCCCGACGCGGCCAATGGCGAGTCGCACTACAGTGCCCCGCGCACCGCCCTGCAAGCTGCCGTTGCATTGATCTGGGAGCAGGTGCTTGAACAGGCGCCAGTGGGCCTTGGCGATAACTTCTTTGCCCTGGGTGGGCACTCATTGTTGGCCACCCGCGTGGTGTCGCGCATTCGTCGTGAGCTGTCGATTGAGATCGCCCTCAAGACGTTGTTCGAAACCTCCTCGCTGGAAGCCTTCGTGGCACTGCTCGAGCAACAGGCCCCTAGCGCTTGCACGGCGATCGAGCCGGTATCCCGCGAGCAGGCCCTGCCGCTGTCGTTTGCCCAGGAGCGGCAATGGTTCCTCTGGCAACTGGCGCCGCACAGCGCCGCCTCCAACCTGCCGGTGACGCTGCGCTTGCGTGGCGAGTTGCAGGTCGCCGCGCTGCGCGAAAGTTTTGCCCGGTTGCTGGCGCGCCACGAGTCCCTGCGCACCCACGTACAGGTGGTGCAGGGGCAGGCGCTGCAAGTGATCGAGCCGGTATCGACGCTACAACTGGTGCTTGAGCAAGGCGCTGATGAAGCAGGTGTGGAGGCACTATTCGCCGCCGAGATCGAGCGACCTTTCGATTTGCAGGCCGGGCCGCTGCTGCGGATTCGCCTGGTGCGCCTGGCGGCTGACGATCATGCGCTGCTGCTGGTTCAGCACCACATCGTTTCCGATGCCTGGTCGATGCAACTGATGGTCGAGGAGCTGGTGGAGGGTTACCAGGCTTGCCTTGAACAACGGCCGCTGCAGTTGCCGCAATTGCCGGTGCAGTACGCCGATTACGCTCACTGGCAACGTGCCTGGATGGCGGCCGGCGAGCGTGAGCGGCAACTGAGCTACTGGCGTGCACAGCTGGGCACGCTGCAGCCGGTGTTGCAGTTGCCGCTGGACCATCCACGGCCGGTCACGCCGAGTCATCGCGGTGCCAGCCTGGAGTTCAGCCTCGACAACAGCCTCACCCAGGCACTGGAGCACTGTGCCCGCGAGCAGGGGGTCACCTTGTTCATGCTGCTACTGGCCAGCTTCCAGGTGTTGTTGCAGCGTTACAGCGGTCAGTCCGATATTCGCGTTGGCGTGCCCAATGCCAACCGTAATCGCGCCGAAACCGAGCGCTTGATCGGCTTTTTCGTCAACACCCAGGTGCTCAAGGCGTCGCTCGACGGTCAGTTGGGCTTCGATCAGTTGCTGCAGCAGGTCAAGCACACCGCCCTGCAAGCCCAGGCTCACCAGGACCTGCCGTTCGAGCAACTGGTTGAAGCCCTGCAACCAGAGCGTACGCTTGGCCAGAATCCGTTGTTCCAGGTGATGTTCAACCACCAGAGCCGGACAGCCAGTGCTGTACGTCACCTGAGTGGCGTGCAGGTGGAGCAGCGTCCCTTCAGTGGCCATGCCGTGCAGTTCGACTTGACCCTGGACACCCTGGAGTCCGCCGATGGCCTGTGCGCCACGCTGAGCTACATGGCCGAGCTGTTCGAACCGCGCACCATCGAGCGAATGGCCGGGCACTGGACCCAACTGCTGCGGGCGGTGGTCCGGCAGCCGCAGACCTGTATTGGCAACCTGGACCTGCTCGATCAGCAGGAGCGGGATCGCCAGTTGCTGGAGCTGAACGGCCCGACCCGGACCTACCCGTTCGAGCAGGCGGTCCATCAACTGATCGAAGCGCAAGCCGAGCGGGCGCCGCAGGCCACCGCCTTGCTGTTTGCCGGTCAACGCCTGGATTTTGCCAGCCTCAACGCCCGGGCCAACCGCCTGGCCCATGCCCTGATCGAACGTGGGGTCGGTCCGGACGTGCTGGTGGGTATCGCCCTGGAGCGTTCCCTGGACATGGTCGTCGGCCTGCTGGCGATCATGAAGGCTGGCGGTGCCTATGTACCACTGGACCCGGAGTACCCGCAGGAACGCCTGGCCTACATGCTTGCCGACAGTGCGGTGAGTTTGCTGCTGACCCAGGATTCGCTGCGCCAGCGCCTGCCGCTCGACGGCATCGAAACCCTGGTGCCGGGCGATTGGCTGGAAGTTTACAGCGACCGCAACCCGCAGGTTGATCTGCACCCGGACAACCTCGCCTATGTGATCTACACCTCCGGTTCCACCGGCCAGCCCAAGGGCGTAGCCGTGGCGCATGGGCCGCTGCTGATGCATTGCCTGGCCATCGGCGAGCGTTACGAGATGACCGCGCAGGATTGTGAACTGCACTTCATGTCGTTCGCCTTCGACGGTGCCCACGAGCGCTGGCTGACCAGCCTGAGCCATGGCGCCAGCCTGCTGATTCGCGACGCTGCCTTGTGGACCCCGGAGCAGACTTACCAGCAGATGCACCAGCATGGCGTGACTGTGGCGGCCTTCCCGCCGGCCTACCTGCAGCAACTGGCCGAACATGCCGAGCGCGAGGGCAACCCGCCAGCGCTGCGGATCTACTGCTTCGGTGGCGATGCGGTGCCCGATGCCAGCTTCGAACTGGCCAAGCGCGCCTTGCGCCCGCAGTACATCATCAATGGCTATGGGCCGACCGAAACCGTGGTCACGCCGCTGATCTGGAAGGCCGGGGGCGATGAAGGCTGCGGCGCGGCCTATGCGCCGATCGGCGAGCGCATCGGCGCCCGTAGCGCCTATGTGCTGGACAGCGAACTGAACCTGGTGCCGCAAGGCATTGCCGGTGAGCTGTACCTGGGCGGGCAGGGACTGGCGCGCGGTTACCTGGCCCGTGCCGGGCTGACCGCCGAACGCTTTGTCGCCGATCCGTTCGCCCCTGGCGGACGCCTGTACCGTACCGGTGACCTGGTGCGCCAGCGTGGCGACGGGGTGGTGGAGTACCTAGGGCGGGTCGACAACCAGGTGAAGATCCGCGGCTTCCGTATCGAACTGGGCGAAATCGAAGCGTGCTTGCTGGCCGTGGCTGGCGTGCGTGAAGCGGTGGTGCTGGCCCGCGAGGGGCTCAGCGGCCAGCAACTGGTGGCCTATGTGGTACCGACGGAGCTGACCCTGCTTGACGATTCGCAGGCGCAGCAGGCGCTGCGTGACGAACTGCGCCAGCACCTGCGCAGCGTGCTGCCGGACTACATGGTGCCGGCGCAGTGGCTGCTGCTGGCGCAACTGCCGCTGACGCCCAACGGCAAGCTCGACCGCAAGGCGCTGCCGGCCCCGGATGCCAGTGCCTTGCAGGGGATTTACGAGGCGCCGGTAACGGCGCTGGAGCAAGAACTGGCAAACCTCTGGGCACAGGTGCTCAAGCTCGACCGGGTAGGGCGTAACGACAACTTCTTCGAGCTGGGCGGTCACTCGCTCCTGGCCATGCAGGTGATCGTCGGCGTGCGTGAGCAATTGCACGTCGAAATTGCCCTCAAAACCTTGTTCAGTCATCCCGACCTGGCCGGCTTCGCCCAGCAGGTAGAGGCGCTGCGCAAGGAAAATTCACCGGTACAGGACGCCTTGGCTAAATCGTTGGCCGCCCTCAAACGTTTATCTGCCAATGATCTAGAAAAACTGCTTTCCGAATGAGGGGCATGGCGTGCAAGAGTTGATTGATTCGATAGGTGTGCTGTCTGCACAGGAAAGAAAGGCCCTGGCCATCCTGCTGAAAAAGGAAGGGGTCAATCTCTTCGATGTGGCGCCGGTGTTCAAGCGAGACCCTGGCGAACCCCTGAAGCTTTCCTATGCCCAGGAGCGCCAGTGGTTTCTCTGGCAGCTGGAACCGCACAGCGCCGCCTATCACATCCCGGCCGCACTGCGCTTGCGCGGCGCGCTGGACCTGTCGGCCCTGCAGCGCAGTTTCGCCGCGCTGGTGGAGCGTCATGAAAGCCTGCGCACGCATTTCACCCAGATTGAAGGCCAGACCCGTCAGGTCATCGCCGCTGACCTGGCGGTTGACCTGCAGGTGCAGCCGATTGGTGAGTGCAGCGAAGCGCAGGTGAGGGCGCTGGTTGAGGCGCAGGTGCAACAACCTTTCGACCTGCAGGCTGGGCCGTTGCTACGGGTCAGCCTGATGCAGATCAGCGAGCAGGAGCATGTGCTGGTCTTGGTGCAGCACCACATCATTTCTGATGGCTGGTCGATGCAGATCATGGTTCAGGAGCTGGTGGCGTGCTACCAGGCCTTCGCCCAGGGCCTCTCGCCGCAGCTGCCGCCATTGCCCATTCAGTACGCCGACTATGCGCTCTGGCAGCGGAGTTGGATGGAGGCCGGCGAGCGTGCCCGGCAATTGGATTACTGGGCCGCGCAACTGGGCCACGAACAGCCGGTGCTGGAGCTGCCCCTGGACCACTCGCGGCCAGCCAGCCAAAGCTATCGTGGTGGCCGGGTCGATGTGCCGCTGGGGTTGGCACTGAGCAAAGGCTTGCAGGACTTGGCCCAGCAGCAAGGCGTGACGTTGTTCATGCTGCTGTTGGCCAGTTTCCAGGTCCTGTTGCATCGCTACAGCGGCCAGTCGGACATCCGCGTGGGTGTGCCGAACGCCAACCGCAACCGGCCTGAAACCCAGCGCCTGATCGGCTTTTTCGTCAACACCCAGGTGCTCAAGGCCGATATCCAGGGGCGCCAGTCCTTCGCCCAGCTGCTGCAGCAGGTCAAGCAAGCCGCGCTGCAAGCCCAGGGCCATCAAGACCTGCCGTTCGAGCAACTGGTCGAAGCCTTGCAACCCGAGCGTAGCCTGAGCCAGAGTCCTCTGTTCCAGGCCATGTATAACCACCAGAGTGCTGCCCGTGGCGGCCTGCCAACCCAGCAACTGGATGGTTTGAGCATCGAAGAAATTGTGTTCGATAGCCAGGCGGCGCAATTTGACCTGAGCCTGGATACCTTCGAGTCGGACCAGGGCCTGGTCGGCTCCTTCACCTATATGGACGAGCTGTTCGAGCACGCAACGCTCGAACGCATGGGCGGGCACTGGTCGAACCTGCTGCAAGCGATCGTGGCCCAGCCCCATGCTGGCGTGGATCAACTCGACCTGCTCGATGCTCCCCAGCGCCAGCAGTTGCTGCAACAGTGGAGTGGTGTGCAGGGGTGCGCTCAGCCAAGCCCCGATACTGTCCCGGACCTGATCGAAGCCCAGGTGGTAAAAACGCCGGAAGCCGTGGCGCTGGTCCACGAAGACCGGCAACTGACCTATCGGCAGATGAATGCCCAGGCCAACCTGCTGGCCAGCCAGTTGCTGGCCGTCGGCGTGGGGCCCGAGTCGCGGGTCGGCATTGCCGTCGAGCGCGGGTTGGGCATGGTCATCGCGGTATTGGCTGTGCTCAAGTGCGGCGCCGCCTATGTACCGATGGATCCGCAGTACCCGGCTGACCGCCTGCAGTGCATGATCGAAGATGCCGGCCTGGCCTGCCTGGTCAGCCAGAGCTGGTTGCTTGACGCACTGGCCGTGGCCCAGAACATTCCTGAAATCTGCCTGGACAGGGTGCTCGATGAGCATGATGGCAGTGAGCATCCGGACCCGTGCCGCACGGCTGAGCCGGATAACCTCGCCTATGTGATGTTCACCTCAGGCTCCACCGGGCGGCCCAAAGGCGTGGCGATCAGCCAGGCCGCACTGACGGCCCATGTGCAGATGTGCATCGGTTTCTTTGGCCTGGTGCCGAGCGACCGGGTGCTGCAATTTGCGACCTTCAACTTCGACGGTTTTATCGAACAGCTGTTCCCGGCGCTGAGCTGTGGCGCGGCGGTGGTCCTGCGTGGTAACGAAATCTGGTCAAGCGAGATGTTCCATCAGGCGTTGATCACTCAGGGCATCAGTGTTGCCGACCTGCCCACAGCCTACTGGGCGATGCTGGCCAAGGACTTTGCCGCGCAGCCGCGTACCAGCTATGGCGCGTTGCGCCAGGTGCACGCCGGGGGCGAGGCGATGTCGGCCGATGCGCTGGCCGCTTGGCATGCCGCTGGCCTCAAGGGTGTGCGCCTGCTCAACACCTACGGCCCAACCGAGGCAACCGTGACGGTCAGCGCCTACGACTGCAGCACTGAACGCTCACGTTCAGCTGGCACCGCGAACCCGCCTATCGGCCAGGTACTGCCGGGGCGTTCGCTGTATGTGCTCGATGGCAGTGGCGCCTTGGCGCCGATTGGCGTGATCGGCGAGCTGATGATCGGCGGTGATTTGTTGGCACGGGGTTACTTCTCCCGGCCTGGGCTGACTGCCGAGCGCTTCATGCCCAACCCGTTCGCGTCCGGTGGCGGGCGTTTGTACCGCAGTGGTGACCTGGTACGGCGCCTGGCCGACGGTGACATCGAGTATGTCGGGCGCAGCGACCATCAGATCAAGTTGCGTGGCTTCCGTATCGAGTTGAGCGAAATCGAGGCGAAACTGCTGGAGCACCCACGGATCCGTGAGGCGTTGGTGATGCCGGTAGAGGGGCCGGCCGGCATGCAACTGGTGGCTTACCTGGTGGCGCCGGCATTGGCAGCGGGTGAGGACGACTGGAGGGTGCCGCTAAAGGCCTGGCTCAAGGAGTGTCTGCCCGACTACATGGTGCCCGCGCACCTGTTGCGCCTGGAGGCCATGCCGTTGTCACCCAACGGCAAACTGGATCGCCGCGCACTGCCGGCACCGGATCCCGATGCGTTGCGCCGTTTGCACGTAGCGCCAGCCAGCGACCTGGAAAAGCGCGTGGCGGCGATCTGGCAGGACCTGCTCAAGGTCCCGGCAATCAGTATGCATGACAACTTTTTCGAACTGGGTGGGCACTCGCTGCTGGCTACCCAGGTCATGGCTCGGGTCCAGCTGGAACTGGGGGCGAACATTGCGTTGAGTCTTTTGTTCAAGGACAGCACCTTGCAAGGTTTCACTCAGGCAATCACGCCATTGGTCAGCCTCGACATGAGCGACACCCTCGATGACCTGCACGATTTCCTCACCGTGCTGGAGGCGAACTGAGATGGACCACAACAGCAAACTCGCCCTGGTTCAGCGCTTTCTGAAGTTGCCTGCGGGCCAGCGCCGGTTGTTCCTCGACAAGCTGCAGGAAAAAGGCGTGAGCCTGACGCAACTGCCCATCGCGCACGTGGAACACGCCGATCAGCCGGTGGCGTTGTCCTATGCCCAGCAACGCCAGTGGTTTCTCTGGCAGTTGCAGCCAGGCAGCGCTACTTACCACATTCCCTCTGCGTTGCGTCTGTATGGGCCGCTGCAACGGGACGCCTTGCAGCGCAGCTTTGATCGGCTGATTGAGCGCCACTCGGTGCTGCGCACGGCCTTTGTCGAGCATGACGGCCTGGCCGCGCAGCAGATCCTGCCGACCCGTGCGCTGAGCGTGGCATTCGAGGCACTCAGTGAGTTGGCGCTCGATCAAGCGCAGCTGGTCGCGCGGATGGAGGCGGAGATCCAGCGCCCCTTCGATCTGGCTTGCGATTGCCTGCTGCGGGTGCGCCTGATGCAGGTAGCCGAGGACGACCATGTCCTGGTGTTGACCCTGCACCACATCATCGCCGATGGCTGGTCGATGCAGGTGATGGTCGAAGAGCTCATTGCCCTGTACCGCGAATTCACCGGCAAAGGTGCCAGTGCTTTGCCGGCCTTGCCGATCCAGTATGTCGATTACGCGCATTGGCAGCGAGCCTGGATGGAAGCGGGTGAACGCGACCGGCAACTGGCCTACTGGACCGCGCAACTGGGTGGCGAACAGCCCCAGTTGGGCTTGCCCATCGACCGTCCGCGTCCGGCGCAGCCAAGCCATCGCGGGGCGCGGGTGCAGCTTGCGCTGGAGGCCGCCCAGGTTGCCGGGCTCAAACGCCTGGCCAACAGCGAGAACCTGACCCCCTTCGTGGTGCTGCAGGCGTGCCTGCATGCCTTGCTATACCGCTACAGCGGCCAACAGGATATTCGCGTCGGCCTGCCGGTGAGTAACCGCAACCGCCCGGAAGCCGAGCGCTTGATCGGCTTTTTCGTCAACACTCTGGTGTTGCGCACTACCCCGCATGGGCAACTGACCTTCCGTGCGCTTTTGGCCCAGGTCAAGCAGCAGGTCATGGGGGCCCAGGCCCACCAGGACTTGCCGTTCGAGCAGTTGGTCGAGGCGCTGCAGCCGGAGCGCAGCCTCAGCCAGAGTCCATTGTTCCAGGTATTGCACAACCACCAGAGCGAAAGCCGTGGCGAGCAGTGGCAGGTAGACGAGCAGCTTCGGGTCCAGAGCCTGACCTTGGGCGGGTGCCAGAGCAAGTTCGACCTGACCCTGGAAACTTTCGAGCATGGCGATGAGATGGCGGCATCGTTCATCTATGCCAGCGATTTGTTCGAGGCCCAGACCATCGAACGGATGGCCCGGCATCTTGCGACCCTGATCAGTGCGTTCAGCGACAACCCTGATACCACCCTGGCGGCGCCGCTGTTGCTCGATGCCGCCGAGCGCCAGGCCATTGCCCAGCCCTGCATCGGGCAGGTGCTGGCCGCGCAGCCGCAGTCGTCCATTCATGCCTTGATTGAAGCCGCTGCCCAGCGTGTGCCGGAACAACTGGCGGTGGTCTGCAATGACCAGCGCTTGACCTACCGTGAACTGGACCTGCGGGCCGGGCAGTTGGCCCGTCGCCTGCGCGCGCTCGGCGCTGGGCCGGACGTGTGTGTGGCTGTCCGGGCGCCGCGTTCGGTGGAGTTGATCGTGGCGATCGTGGCGGTGCTCAAGGCCGGCGCGGCCTACCTGCCGCTTGATCCCGAGGCGCCGAGCCAACGGCTTGAGCAGTTGCTCGCCGACAGTGGCGTCGACCTGTTGCTGAGCGACAGCACCTGGCTAGCCCAGCAACACCAGGCGCGGCTTCCACAGGTCGTGTGCCTGGACGCTGCCGACAGCTACCTGGCGGCAGAGGGGCCGAATGATGCAGCGCAGGTCCTGGCGGATAACCTGGCTTATGTGATCTACACCTCGGGTTCCACCGGCCAGGCCAAGGGGGTGATGGTCAGCCATGGCGCGTTGCTCGGTTATGTCCGGGCCATTCTTGCGCAAATGCCTTGGGACCAGGTGCAGAGCATGGCGATGGTCTCCACGCCGGCGGCGGACCTGGGCCATACCATGCTGTTCGGCGCCCTGTGTTCGGGGCGCACCTTGCACTTGGCCGATGCCCGGCAGGTCAAGGATGCCGAGGCCTTCCGCGGCTTCATGGTCGAACACGCCATCGATGCCCTGAAGATCGTGCCGTCGCACTTGAGCGCGCTGCTCGAAGCTGCAGACCCGGCCGCGGTACTGCCGCGCCATTGCCTGGTGCTCGGTGGCGAGGCGTGTTCCACGGCGCTGCTTGATCAGCTTCGCCTACTCGCGCCGCACTGCCAGGTGGTCAACCACTACGGGCCAAGCGAAACCACGGTGGGCGTGATCGCCGGGGAGATTACCGCGGCTTCGCCATCGTCGCGTATCGCCATGGGGCGTGCGTTGCCCCAGGTGCAGATCCACCTGCTCGACGACAACCTGCAGCCGGCGCCGTTGGGTACCAGCGCAGAGCTGTATGTGGCTGGGCCAACCCTGGCGCGAGGCTACCATGCCAGGCCGGGGATGACCGCCGAACGCTTCGTGCCGGATCCGGCATCCAGCGCAGGCGGGCGGCTGTACCGCACGGGCGACCGGGCGCGCATCGAGCAGGGTGCCATCGCCTACCTGGGGCGGGCGGATGACCAGGTCAAGATCAGAGGCTTTCGCGTCGAGCCAGACGAAGTGGCCCAGCGCCTTCGGGCGATGCCCGGCGTGGCCAGCGCGGCGGTGGTGCCAATGGACCTCGGCGCGGGGTTGCGTCTGCTCGCCTATGTCGTCGCCGACGAGGTTGAAGTACGACAGGCCGCATTTGCGCCGCAGCCCTGGTGCCAGGCACTGTTGCAAGCATTCAAGCAGCAGGTGCCCGACTACCTGTTGCCCAGCCACGTGGTGCTGCTTGAAAAACTGCCAGTGACCAGCAATGGCAAGCTCGATCGTCGGGCCTTGCCTGCTCCGGACACTCATCTGCTGCAGGGCCGTTTCCAAGCCCCGGAAGGTGAGCTGGAAGTGCGCATCGCGGGGATCTGGGCCGAGGTGCTCAAGCGTGAGCAGGTCGGGCGCAACGATAACTTCTTTGAATTGGGCGGTGATTCGATCATCTCCATTCAAGTGGTCAGCCGTGCGCGCAATGCCGGTATTCACTTCAGCGCACGGGATCTGTTCACCCGCCAGAGCGTGCGTGAACTGGCTCTGGTGGCGCAGTTGGGGGAGGTGCGCAAGCTGCTCGAACAAGGCCCGGTCAGCGGTGACCTGGCGCTGCTGCCCATTCAGCAGTGGTTCTTCGAACAGGCCGTGGCGGTCCCTCACTACTGGAATCAATCGGTGTTGCTGCGGCCCTTGCAAAAGGTCGATGAAGCGGCGCTGGAGCAGGCGCTGCAGGCCCTGGTCAGCCATCATGATGCACTGCGCCTGTCCTTCACTGGCCCGCGGGCGAGCCACCGCAACCTTGAGCGGCAGCGTCAGGACTGGCAGCAACGGCCCTTGCTCTGGATCACCCGCGTTGCCTCGGCGCAGGCGCTGCAAGCGGCGTGCACTGAGGCCCAGGCCAGCCTGGACCTGAGCAACGGCCCACTGCTGCGCGGCCTGCTGGCCACGCTGGAAGATGGCAGCCAGCGGCTGCTGCTGGTCATTCATCACCTAGTGGTCGATGGCGTGTCATGGCGCATCCTCTTCGAGGACCTGCAAACGGCCTATGCGCAGCTATGCCAGGGACAGGCGTGGCAATTGCCGGCCAAGACCAGTGCCTACAAGGTCTGGGGCGAGCGCCTCGGTGAGTTCGCCCAGGGCGCCGGGCTTGAAGCCCTGGCCCACTGGCAAGGCTTGCGTGGCGTCAGCGCCGAGCTGCCTTGTGACAATCCTCATGGCAGCCAGTCGTCTGGCCATGCCCATTGTATGTACAGCCGCCTGGACCGGGAGACCACGCGCCAGTTGCTGCAGCAGGCGCCTGCGGCGTATCGCACCCAGGTCAACGACTTGCTGCTGACCGCATTGGCACGGGTAGTGGTGCGCTGGAGTGGCCAGCCACAAGCGCTGATCCAACTGGAAGGCCATGGCCGCGAGGAGCTGTTCGACGACGTCGACCTGACGCGCACGGTGGGCTGGTTCACCAGCTTGTTCCCGGTGTGCCTGACCCCGGCCGTCGCCCTGGACGACTCGATCAAGGCGATCAAGGAGCAACTGCGCGCGGTTCCGAACAAGGGCATCAGCCTGGGTGTGCTGCGCTACCTGGGCAGCGGCACGCTGCGAGCGCAACTGGCCGAGCTGCCGCAGGCGCGCATTACGTTCAATTACCTGGGCCAGTTCGATGGCAGTTTCGACCAGACCCAGGACCTCTTCGTACCGGCACTTGAAGACAAGGGCGCGGAACAGGGCGAGGGTACCTTGCTGAGCAACTGGCTCAGCCTCAACGGCCAGGTGTATGACGGTGAGTTGAGCATTGGTTGGACCTTCAGCGGCGAACGTTTCGCCGACGCGAGCATCGAGCGCCTGGCCCAGGACTATGTTGCCGAACTCAAGGCGCTGATCGCTCATTGCCTGGTGCCAGAGAGCGCTGGCGTGACCCCGGCTGACTTCCCCCTGGCCGGGCTCGATCAGGCGCAGCTGGACAGCCTGGACATCGCCGCTGCCGACATCGAAGACATCTATCCGCTGTCGCCGATGCAACAGGGGATGTTGTTCCATTCGCTGTACCAGCAGCAACGCAGTGAATACGTCAACCAGATGTGGGTCGATGTCCAGGGCCTGCAGGTCGAGCGCTTCCAGGCCGCCTGGCAAGCGGCACTGGCCGCGCATGACATTCTGCGCACGGTCTTTTGCTGGCAGCTTGAGCCGGCCGTCCAGGTGGTGTGCAAACAAGCACCGGCCAGCTTCGAGTCACTGGACTGGCGCGGGCAGCCGGACCTTGAGCAGGCCTTACAGGCATTGGCGCGCACCCGCCGCGAGCAAGGCTTTGACCTGGCCCGGGCACCGTTGCTGCACCTGACCGTGGTGCGTACCGCTACCGACCGGTACCGCTTGATCTACACCAACCACCATATTCTGCTCGACGGCTGGAGCAATTCGCAGCTGCTGGGTGAGGTGTTGCAGCGCTACAGCGGTGAACCTATCACCCAGTTGCCAGGGCGTTATCGCGACTACATCGGTTGGTTGCTGGGGCAAGATCGCCAGGCCAGTGAGGCCTTTTGGAAAGCGCGCCTGGCCGAGCTGCCGGCGCCTACTCACCTGGCGCTGGCCTTCGCCAGTACGCCGCGCAAGCTCGATGCCAGTGGTCATGGCCACCGTTACCAGGTGCTGGACAGCGAACGGACCCGGCAATTTGGCGAGTTTGCCCGGCAGCAGAAGATCACCCTCAATACCTTGATGCAGGCCGCCTGGTTGCTGGTGTTGCAGCGCTATACCGGGCAACCCTGCGTGACGTTCGGGGCGACGGTTGCAGGACGTCCGACCGCGCTCAAAGGCATCGAGCAGCAGCTCGGTTTGTTCATTAATACCCTGCCGGTAATTGCCCGTGTCGAGCCAACGATGAGCGTCGCGCGGTGGTTGCAGGTGGTCCAGGCTGAAAACCTGGCCATTCGTGATCACGAACATAGCGCCTTGGTGGATATCCAGCGCTGGGCCGGGCAGGGCGGCAGTGCCCTGTTCGATTCGATCCTGGTGTTCGAGAATTATCCGATCTCCGAAGCCCTGGCCCAGGGCGACAGCCTGGGGCTGAGATTCGGTGAAGTGGTCAACCATGAACAGTCCAACTATCCGTTGTCACTGGCGGTCAGCCTGGGCAATGAGCTGTCGCTGCACTACTGCTTCGACAAGGGGCTGTACCAGGAGCGGGATATCGAGCAGCTCAGCCAGAGCTTCGACCACCTGCTGGAGCAACTGACCAGTGTGCCGGTGCATCGTTGCCTGGGTGAGCTGGACGCCATCGGCCCTGCCGAGCGCGAGCTGATCGAACAGGTCTGGAATGGCCCGACCCGGACCTACCCGTTCGAGCAGGCGGTCCACCAACTGATCGAAGCGCAAGCCGAGCGGGCGCCGCAGGCCACCGCCTTGCTGTTTGCCGGTCAACGCCTGGACTTTGCCAGCCTCAACGCCCGGGCCAACCGCCTGGCCCATGCCCTGATCGAACGTGGGGTCGGTCCGGACGTGCTGGTGGCTATCGCCCTGGAGCGTTCCCTGGACATGGTCGTCGGCCTGCTGGCGATCATGAAGGCTGGCGGCGCCTATGTACCACTGGACCCGGAATACCCGCAGGAACGCCTGGCCTACATGCTTGCCGACAGTGCGGTGAGCTTGCTGCTGACCCAGGATTCGCTGCGCCAGCGTCTGCCGCTTGACGGCATCGAAACCCTGGTGCCGGGCGACTGGCTGGAGGCCTACAGCGACCACAATCCGCAGGTTGATCTGCACCCGGACAACCTCGCCTACGTGATCTACACTTCCGGCTCCACCGGCCAGCCCAAGGGTGTGGCCGTGGCGCACGGACCGCTGCTGATGCATTGCCTGGCCATCGGCGAGCGCTACGAAATGACCGCGCAGGATTGTGAACTGCACTTCATGTCGTTCGCTTTCGACGGTGCCCACGAGCGTTGGCTGACCAGCCTGAGCCATGGCGCCAGCCTGCTGATCCGCGACGCTGCCTTGTGGACCCCGGAGCAGACTTACCAGCAGATGCACCAGCATGGCGTGACGGTGGCGGCATTCCCGCCGGCCTACCTGCAGCAACTGGCCGAACATGCCGAGCGCGAGGGCAACCCGCCAGCGCTGCGGATCTACTGCTTCGGTGGCGATGCGGTGCCCGATGCCAGCTTCGAACTGGCCAAGCGCGCCTTGCGCCCGCAGTACATCATCAATGGCTATGGGCCGACCGAAACCGTGGTCACGCCGCTGATCTGGAAGGCCGGGGGCGATGAAGGCTGCGGCGCGGCCTATGCGCCGATCGGCGAGCGCATCGGCGCCCGTAGCGCCTATGTGCTGGACAGCGAACTGAACCTGGTGCCGCAAGGCATTGCCGGTGAGCTGTACCTGGGCGGGCAGGGACTGGCGCGCGGTTACCTGGCCCGTGCCGGGCTGACCGCCGAACGCTTTGTCGCCGATCCGTTCGCCCCTGGCGGACGCCTGTACCGTACCGGTGACCTGGTGCGCCAGCGTGGCGACGGGGTGGTGGAGTACCTAGGGCGGGTCGACAACCAGGTGAAGATCCGCGGCTTCCGTATCGAACTGGGCGAAATCGAAGCGTGCTTGCTGGCCGTGGCTGGCGTGCGTGAAGCGGTGGTGCTGGCCCGCGAGGGGCTCAGCGGCCAGCAACTGGTGGCCTATGTGGTACCGACGGAGCTGACCCTGCTTGACGATTCGCAGGCGCAGCAGGCGCTGCGTGACGAACTGCGCCAGCACCTGCGCAGCGTGCTGCCGGACTACATGGTGCCGGCGCAGTGGCTGCTGCTGGCGCAACTGCCGCTGACGCCCAACGGCAAGCTCGACCGCAAGGCGCTGCCGGCCCCGGATGCCAGTGCCCTGCAGGGGATTTACGAGGCGCCGGTAACGGCGCTGGAGCAAGAACTGGCAAACCTCTGGGCACAGGTGCTCAAGCTCGACCGGGTAGGGCGTAACGACAACTTCTTCGAACTGGGCGGCGACTCGATCATTTCGATCCAGTTGGTCAGCCGCGCCCGTGCCGTCGGTATTCAGTTCAGTCCCAAGGACCTGTTCAACCAGCAGACGATCCAGGAACTGGCGCTGGTCGCCCAGCGTGGCGAGTCGCGTTTGCAAATCGATCAGGGCCCGGTCAGCGGCGCGCTGGCCCTGTTGCCGATCCAGCAATGGTTCTTCGAGCAGCCGATTCCCGACCTGCACCACTGGAACCAGTCGGTGTTGCTACGTCCGCAACAAGCGCTGCAAGCGGAGCATCTGGAGAACGCCTTGCACGCGCTGGTTGTTCATCACGATGCCTTGCGCCTGTCGTTCCAGGTTGAGGCCGCGCGATGGCGCGCCGAACACCGCAGCCTGGAGCTGCAGGAACAGCTGTGGCAAACCCAGCCGTTGCTGATCTGTGCCCAGGTCGCTGACGCGCAGGCACTGGAGGCGGTATGCGAGCAGGTCCAGCGCAGCCTTGACCTGCAGCAAGGGCCGTTGTTGCGCGCCTTGCTGGCCACCCTGGCCGATGGCAGCCAGCGCTTGCTGCTGGTTATTCACCACCTGGTGGTTGATGGGGTTTCATGGCGCATCCTGTTCGAGGACCTGCAGGCACTCTATGCCCAGCTGCAAGCGGGTCAGGCCTTGTCCTTGCCGCCGCGCACCAGTTCGTTCAAGGCCTGGGGCGAACGCCTGCAACAGTACGCACACAGCAGCGGGCAGGCTGAGCTGGGGTACTGGCAGGCACAGTTGCGGGATGCTCCGGTCGATTTGCCGTGTGACCACCCAGACGGCAGCCTGAGCGCAGCGTTCGCCAGCAGTGTGCAGCGTCAGCTGAACCCGCAACTGACCCGGCGCTTGTTGCAGCAGGCGCCCGCCGCCTATCGCACCCAGGTCAACGATCTGCTGCTGACTGCCCTGGCGCGGGTCATCGCTCGTTGGAGCGAGCAGCCACGGGTGCTGATCCAGTTGGAGGGACATGGTCGTGAGGAGTTGTTCGACGATATCGATCTGACCCGCACCGTTGGATGGTTCACCAGCCTGTTCCCCGTGTGCCTGGCCCCGCAACCGCGTCTGGAGGATTCGATCAAGGTCATCAAGGAGCAGCTGCGCGCGATCCCCAACAAAGGCCTTGGCCTGGGCCTGCTGCAGTACCTGGGCGACGATGCCAGTCGGGCGCAACTGCGTGACTTGCCGCAGCCACGGATCACCTTCAACTACCTGGGGCAATTCGACAGCAGCTTCGACGACGAACAGGGACTGTTCGTGCCGGCCGAGGAAAGCTCGGGTAGCCAGCAGCATGCCGAGGCGCCGCTGGGCAACTGGCTGTCGATTGGCAGCCGGGTCTACGGCGGTGAATTGAGCATGACCTGGACGTTCAGCAGCGACCTGTTCGATGCCGCGACCATTGAGCGATTGGCCCAGGCTTATTGCGACGAACTCGCGGAGTTGATCGAGCATTGCTGCCTCCTCGAGCAAGGTGCCCTGACCCCTTCGGATGTGCCCTTGGCCGGCCTCAGCCAGGATCAGCTTGACGCCTTGCCGGTGGCGGCCCGCGATATCGATGACCTCTATCCCTTGTCGCCGATGCAGCAGGGCATGCTGTTTCATGCTTTGTACCAGCAGGGCAGTGGCGACTACATCAACCAGATGGAAGTGGATGTCAGCGGGCTGGATGTCGAGCGCTTCCGCGCGGCCTGGCAGCAGGTGCTGGCCAGCCACGACATCCTGCGCAGTCAGTTCATCTGGCAGCTGGAGCAGCCGCGGCAGATAGTCTGCAAGCAAGCGGCGGCCAACTTCAGCGTGCTCGACTGGTCGGCCCGTGACGAGCAGGCTCAGGCGCTGAGCGAACTGGCGCAACAGGACCGTGCCCGGGGCTTCGACCTGGCCCAGGCACCGCTGGTGCGCCTGACCGTAGTGCGCACCGGTGAGGCGAGTTATCGGCTGATCTACACCAGCCACCACATCCTCATGGATGGCTGGAGTAACTCGCAGTTGCTGGGCGAGTTGCTGCAACGCTATGCCGGTGAGGTCATCGCCCCGCACAACGGACGTTTCAGTGACTACATTGCCTGGTTGCAGCGCCAGGACATGCAGGCCAGCGAAGCATTCTGGACATCACGCATCGCCCGGCTGGCGGCACCTACCTCGCTCAGCCAGGCCGTGGCACGCGATCCCGATCAGGCTGATCGCAGCGGCCATGGCGATCACTACCATGTGCTCGATGAGCTGCGTTGCGAGCAGCTCAACGCGTTTGCCCGGCAGCACAAAGTGACCCTCAACACGGTGGTCCAGGCGGCCTGGCTGTTGCTGTTGCAACGCTTCACCGGGCAATCCACGGTCGCCTTCGGGGCAACCGTGGCGGGGCGCCCGGCCGAGCTCAAGGGCATCGAGCGTCAAGTGGGGTTGTTCATCAACACCCTGCCGGTGGTGGCTTCGGCGGCCAGTGAGTCGAGCGTGTCCCAGTGGCTGCAGCAGGTGCAGCAGGAAAACCTGGCAGCACGTGAGCATGAGTACACCCCTTTGTTCGAGATTCAGCGTTGGGCCGGCCAGGCCGGGGCTGCCCTGTTCGACAACATCCTGGTGTTCGAGAACTATCCGGTATCCGAGGCCCTGGCCCAGGGCGCAAACATCGGCCTGGTCTTTGGTGAAGTACAAAACCATGAGCAGACCAGCTACCCGTTGTCGCTGGCGGTCAACCTGGGTGCGCAGATGTCGCTGCACTTCAGCTTCGACCGGGCGTTGTTCGATGCCTCGGCAGTCGAGCAGTTCGGCACCAGTCTGGACTGGCTGCTCGAACAACTGGTTGGCAGTCAGCCCGACACCTGCCTGGGGCAACTGGGCATCGTCAGGCCTGCGGCGTTGCAAACCACGGTCGAGCAGTGGAACGACACCCGTGTGGACTACGCCCTGGACTGGCCGGTGCATGCCCGTTTCGAAGCCCAGGCCCTGCAGCAGCCTGATGCGCCAGCCCTGGTCTTTGCCGGCCAGCAACTCAGCTACGCCCAGCTCAATGCCCGGGCCAACCAGCTGGCACACCTGCTGATCGCGCGCGGGGTGGGGCCGGATGTGCTGGTGGGCATCGCCGTGGAGCGTTCGCTGGAGATGGTCATCGGCCTGCTGGCGATCC
>NZ_JBOICA010000057.1:0-28933 GCF_050739775.1 Pseudomonas sp. | reverse complement strand
GCCTCCAGAGTAAAAACACCCTGCGAAAGCTTAGGCTCCGCAGGGTGCCGGGGTGACCATCTCATTAAGTAGGCCGCCGTAAAGGCGGAAGGGGCCAGTAGCGGCGCCACAGCGAATGGATAAGCTCCCATCCGAAGTCCAGTCCAGTCCCAAGATCATACTCCCCAGGATTCCGTGAAGAGCCTAAAAAATGGAGGGCATCCATTGCCCTCCCCTCCACTGTCCACGCTCCCTGCAACCGTACTAATCAGGACCTCAAGTGGCCAGAATGAAGTCTGCGGCAGTGACGGTTGTTGCGTCGGCCACACCTACCAGGCGGATGGAGTCAGGTCCTGCGTAGCTGAGCAAGGTATCCGCACCGACATCGGTGATGATGACGATGCCGGCAAAGGTCGCAGCAGTGACGCCGAACGCGGAAATATCGAGCCGGTCCTGGCCTCCCACCGCGTTGGCATCGAAGCCGATGATCTGATCGGTCCCGAAGCCCGCTGCGAACATGAAGATATCGTTGCCACTGCTGGCAACCATCATGTCGTTGCCGGCACCGCCAGTGACCGTATTGTTGCCAGTACCGCCATCGATAAAGTCATTGCCGATACCACCCAACAATGTGTCGTTAGCGTCACCACCGAGCAGCGTGTCGTTGCCTGCTCCACCATTCAAGACATCCGCCCCATCACCGCCGTCGAGGCTGTCATCGCCAGTGCCGCCGTTCAGGGTATCCGTGCCAATGCCACCGAACAGTTGGTCGTTACCGGCGTCGTCATTCAGTGTGTCGTTGCCACCGTTGCCGGTGAGGATGTCGTTGCCGCCGCCACCATTGAGGGTGTCATTACCCACCCCCGCGGTGATGACGTTGTTCGACCCGTTGCCGTTGCCGATGAAGTTGCCGGCTCCGGTGTAGGTCAGATTCTCGACATTACCACCGAGCGTGTAGCTGGCCAGCGACGTCTGCACGGTATCCGTACCGCCACCCGTCACCTCGACCACCACGTCCGCGGCTGCATCGACGACGTAGGTGTCGTTGCCGGCTCCCCCCACCAACCGGTCAACACCTGCACCGCCATTGAGGAAGTCGTTACCGACCCCGCCGGTGATGGTGTTGGCCAGCGCATTACCGGTGCCGGTGAAGTTACCGGCGCCGGTATAGGTCAGGTTCTCGACGTTGGCACCGAGCAGGTAGTTAGTCAGACTGGTTTGCACCAGATCGGTACCACCACCCAGCGCCTCGGTGACGGTGTCACCGATGTTGTCGACCTCAAAGGTGTCGTTGCCGACACCGCCGTTCATGGCATCCGCGCCGAGCCCACCGTTGAGGGTGTCGCTGCCGTCCTCGCCATTAAGGACGTCGTTGTCGTCTCCGCCATTGAGAATGTCGTTGCCGGTGCCGCCAAACAACTGGTCATTACCGGCCAGGCCATTGAGCGTATCGCTCCCGCCCAGGCCAAGCAGCACATCGTTACCCGCGCCGCCAGTGAGGGTGTTCGCAAAAGCATTGCCCAGCAGCACCACGCCAACTACCGCCGTCGCAGCAGAGGTCACCGACTCCAGCGTGCCGAAGCCATCGGTGTAGCGCACGATCACCCGCAGTTGCTGATTGCCCTGCGCCACACCAGGGGTGAAGGTCGCAGCGGTCGCGCCGTTGATGTCGGTGAAGGAAGTGCCGACACCTTGCTGCCATTGGAAGCTGAAGGTGCCCAGCCCATCCGCATCGGCAATCCCGGCAGTGAGCGCGGTCAGCACCTGCCCTTGGTCCGGTGTCATATCGCTGATCAGCAACGCGCCTGTCGGCGCATCGTTGACGTTGGCCACCGGCCCCAGGACATCGGACGCAACGCTTTCGGCCACACCGAAGTCATCCACGTAGTTGACCACCACGCGCACCGTCTGGCCAACCTGAGCCTGGCCAAGCGCGAGCGTGCTGTTGGTCGCTCCGCCGATGTTGACGAAGCCAGCCGCGCTGTTTACCTGCCACTGGAAGGTGAACTGCGGATTGCTGAGGCCATCAACGTCAATGATGCTCGCCGGGTTAGCGGTCAACACCTGGTTCTGCACCGCGAGTCCCGCTACGGTCGGTACTAGGGTCGGTAGGCTGTTGGGCGTCGAGTCGACGATCTCCAGCGTGCCTTTGGCATCCTGATACACCGCCCGGACGCGGATGTTCAGACCCGCTACATCGTCCGCCACCCGGTAGGTGCTGCCAGTCGCCCGCGATGCCTCGCCGGCGGCGATAAAGGTGATGTCTTCGAAAACGCCCGAGCCAGGAATGTTTTCGACCTGCCAGTAGTAAGCCACCGCACCGGTAACCGCGCCGGTCGGATTGGCCACACTCTGGTTGTCCGCGTCGCGTATAGCCCGATTGCTGACACGCAGTAGCTGGCCGGCGACAGGCGTATCGTCACGCACACCGGTGGCATCATCGAGGATCGCCAGGTGACCCGCTGGACCGTTGTTTAGGGTGCTGCCAACTCCGGACGACAGCGCAAGGTCAGAGAACTGCAGACGCTCGATGCCAGTCAAGCGATCGACACCGTCACGCCCCGCCACCGAGTCGGTCACAACGACTGTGTCGCCATCGACAACAACGCTGTATTGCGCCGCAGTACCGGTGAACAGCGCGGTGTCGAAGCGGTCATTGCCGGTACGAATCTCCCGCACGATGACCAGTTGGCCTGGGTTGTAAGTACCGTTCAGCATCAGCGGCACCAACGGCTCCATGCTGTCGAACGTGGCGAGTTCCGCACCAGTGCCATCGGTGTTCGCCCGTACGCTGATGCGCACGTTCAGCCACTTGTCACCATCGATGATGTCGTCACCACCGCGACCCTCGATGAGGTCGCTGCCGCTGCCACCGAGGATGATGTTGCCGCCGTCGAAGAACGTCGCTCCGGCTGACAGCAGATCCGCCAGACCGTTGATCAGGTTGATGTTGGTCAGCACACTGCCTGTTGCACCCGCGGTGGGCAGCGATGTGGCATCTTCGTTATCACCGCGCAGGAAGTCACCGTGCGACGAACCCGACAGGCCTTCCATGACGTCGAAACGCACCAGCGCCGAGGCACCCGAACCCGGCAACAGCGGCACATCGAAAAAGCGATCGCTGTAATCGATGCTCACGCCCTGGGCGAGATCCTTGAAGGTCGCCCAGTCAAAGCCGGAGCCGCCAATATAGCGGTCACCGAAGCCGAGACTGCCGACCATGATGTCGTCGCCGCCTTCGCCGTTGAACTTGTCGTTCTCGTTACCGCCGATGTACACATCGTGGCCGATCACCGAGTCGTTGCCGAGCGGGTCGAAGTTGTCGCCAGGTGCACCGTCGGACGTGCCCTTCTCGATCCAGTCGTCGCCTTCGTTACCCATGTCCTGCTCGTTGGCCTTGCTGCCCAGGATGAAGTCGTTGCCGTGGCCACCAATGGCCTCGGAGGCGTCCTCACCGGTCACGATGAAGTCATTGCCGAAGCCGCCAATGATCAGGTTGACGCCGTTGCCACCGTGCAGCACGTCGTTGCCGTCGCCACCCTGGAGGTTATCGTCGCCGCCAAGGTCGGTAATGATGTCATCGCCGGCGCCACCGCGCAGTTGGTCGTTGCCGTTACCGCCTTCGATGCGATCGTTGCCGCCATCACCCCAGACCGTGTCATCGCCACCCCCCGCGACGAGGATGTCTGCGCTGTTGGTGCCGCCCAGCACGATGTGCTCTTCACCCGAGTACCGGATGTAGTGGGTGTCCGGCCCCGCAGTCAGCGGGTTGTCGCGCAACACCACCTGCTCGCCATTCTCGCCAAGCGGATCGGCATTGCCCAGGCCATCGTTGTACTGCTTGCTCTGGTCCCTTTCCAGATAGAACGCCGGGTCCGAGAACACCAAGCCCGGCAAGTGAGTGGCCGAGGTGTTGGCCATGATCAGCTTGGCGAACGAGGCACTTTCCAGTTCGGCATTCATCGACAGGCCAGCGGTACGCTCCAAGTAGTAGAAGCGGTCACCGTCCTGCAGTTTTTCCAGCTGGTTCTCGAACACGAAGTTGAAGGTCGAGCCGAGCATGCCGCCGAACGGAGTCTTCTCTTCGGCCAGGCCGCCGATCCAGAAATCGATGGCATCGACGCCCGTGACCGTCACACCCTTCAGATCGTCGGCAGTACCCAACACCCCATCCTTGCCGGCCAGCGTTACGTTGGCCCAGGCACCGCTGCCGTTGAGGAAGTCCAGCCGATCGGCTGGCTCAGTAACACCACCATCGCCAAATACCAGCAACATCGCCGCGGCGCGTTTGCCTTCCAGCGTGGTCGCCGCCGTGATCGTATCATGCGTGCCATAGGCAGCGATGAAGTTGATCAACGACTCCGGATGCTTGAGGTGCTGCACCAGGTCGACCCAGCTGGTGTACGGCTTGAGTTGGGTATCACCGGTTTGGCTGTAGATGTCGCGGCGCACCGCATTGAGCGAGGGAATCCCCACGTCGCGGCCACGGGCGATGTTGATCGCTGCCAGGTCAAGCGGCAGGCCGAGCAGGTTATTGCGCAGCGCCTCGGTGACGAACTCGTCGATTTCGTTACCGGCCTGGCGAGTCACCCCACGCACAATCGCACTGGTCGCATCCTCTGGCGTCACGCCACTGGCGGCGTACGCCAGCGGGTTGAGGAACGCCGCGATCAAGCCCATTTGCTGATCGGGATCAGCGCTGTTCGGGTCGCCAACCACGTTGAAATTGACGTCGAAGCGATCGACGGTCTCGGTCAGCATCGAGTGGCCAAACCGGTACACGGTATGGGCGAACTCGGCGACGATCGAGGCATCGAGGTCGACGTCATAGACCTGGGTCGGGGCGAAGAACAGGTCGATGTTGGGCTGGATGGTCCGGGCAAACTCCTCGAACACCAGGTGCTGATACTGCATCTCGGTGCCGAACTTGGCAGCCTGGAACAAGCGCTCGCCATTCCACACCAGTGCATCGATCTCGGCCTGGTTGGCTGGCAACCCGCTAACCGGAGTGAGCAGCCACTCGTTGAGGAAGGCCAGGTCCCCCGAATCGAGCACGGTGTCCTTGGTCTGCCCCACCAGCCGATTGTGCTCGGAGTGGAAGATCGCATGCACCGCGGTCAGGCCGATGTTCTCGTTGACCCGGCCGTCGCCAGCGATGTAGTGCGCATCCAGCAACTCGTTGTCGTAGGCCAGGTTCGCCCCGGTATGCGGATTGAACGGCACTGCGTTGCCAGTATCGGTATCCGCGTCAGCAGCGAGCACGCCACCGCTGAACACCGGCGCTGCATTGTGGGCAATGTCGGCGAGGAACTGGTGACCGGTGCGCACAGCATTGGCCAGGCTAATGGGGGATAGCGGATTGCCTTCGACAAGGACGTCATCCGCCGTGCCGCCCAGACCGTCAGCACCCTTCATCACGACTATAGGGAAGCCGTTCGGCCCCTTGATGAAATTGCCATAGGCGTCGGTCGCCAACAGCGGGGAATTATCGACGTCGGCATCGGTAAGGCGGATACCGAGGATGTCGTTGGCCTGCGCCTTGACCACCTTCCAGGTCGCCATACCACCGATTTCGGTGTCGTCCGAGGTACCGTACTTGCCATCCGCCCCCAGGTCACGGTTAGTGATCAGCCTGCCGGTCGCGATGGGGCCGTCGTCAGTCAGCAAATAACTGCGCAGGAATACCTGGTGCGACGGGTGCGAGCTATAGGTCTGGTTTTGGTCCACGAACGACGAGGTGGTGTTGGTGTGCTCACGGATGTCGTCGGCCGTGCCGAGAATGCCATCCGCCCCTGGCAGATTGGTCGCGCGAGTCAGCACCATGAAGTTGGTGTGGCCGCCTGGCACATACAGCGGATCATCCGGTTGCAGCGGGATGTAGATGGTGCCCGAACCGCCTTTGGTGAGCAGGTCCAGACCATGATCGAAGAACTGCCCGAAGAAGGTCATCCAGGCGTTGAACGGTGCGGACAACCCCTCGTCCGCCGTGGTGTTCTCGAACAGGTACACATCGTGGTCGTCGGCAGTACCGAACTGACCATCCATGCCGGGGCTGGCGACTATCCGTGTGCCATCCTTGAGCACGTCGTCGTTACCGCTGCCCACTACGCCGTAGTTGAGCACACCGTCTGCACCCACGTCGTAAGCGGTGGCATAGGCCGCCGGGTTGTTCGACGTCTGGTCGACGATCAGGTTACTGATGGTGCGCGGCTGCGAGTCAAACACAGCGCCGCTGTTCTGCGCATACGACGATCCCGGGATCGCCGGCGAGCCGGGGCCGAAGAAGCCGGCAGGCGCACCTTGCGCCGGATTGAACACCGGATCGGTCAAGCGCGGGAAGGTGTTGTCGGCGGCACCATACCCTGTATGGTTATTGCCGTTGAGGTTCATCAGGTTGTTATTCGACCCGTCGACCGTACGCAGGCCCAACGGCGCGCGAATGTTCGGGATCAGTGAGAGGATGTCCTGGCCGGACGCGTCAGCCTCGGCAATCTTGATCTGGTCAAGGATGAAATTGAGGTCGGAGCGGACCATGTGAAGGCCCTCGCCACCCTCGCTGGCATTGACTACGGGTGCCTGCGCCGTGGGCACAACCGGCGCGCCGGGAGCCACCACGGCAGTCGGCTGCGAGAACACCACTTCAGTCGTGCCATGACCATCCTGGTAGATCGCCTTGACCCGCAACGACAACCCGGCGAGGTCAGGAGAGACCTTGAACGTGGTGCCGTCGGCACTCTGGAACGCCAGGTCGCCGGCTGGCAACAGGATGATGTCCTCGAAAACGCCGGTGCCTGGATCTGTCTCGAATTGCCAGTAGTAGGACACCGAGGTGTTGTTGACCAAGCCCAACGGATTACCCGCCGTGACGTTGTTGGCATCGCGCACCCCGGCCATGCTGACAGTCAGCGTATCGCCCACCGTTATCGCTCCGCCGTTGCCATCCGAGACAGTCGGACTGCCAACCGGTTGATCATTCAGCCCCGGCACCAGCACTTGCTGGGAATCGACGAACTGCAGGCGTTCGATATGCAGCAGGGTATCGGTGCCGTCGCGACCCGCTACGGTATCTGCCACCGTCCAGACATCGTCCGCCACATTGACCGTGCCGCGGGTGTCACGAGTCACCACATACTCGGACTGAAGCCCGGAGAAAAACGCGGTGTCGAAGGCCGCCCCGCCAGTCGAGGTACCGGGCAGGATTTCCCGCACGGCCTTGAGCTGACCCGGGTTATAGGTGCCGTCCAGCATGAACGGAATCATATCGACCATGCTGTCGAAGGTCGCAATCTCGGGGCCGGTATGGTTGACGTCAGCGGCGTCATAAACCGCAATTCTGACGTTGATCCATTTGTCGCCGTCGATCAGATCATCGCCACCGCGGCCCTCGATCAGGTCACTGCCATTGCCACCGAGGATAATGTTGCCAGTGGCAAAGCCGCTGGTCGGCAAACCGGCATCGGCCAGAAACTGCTCCAGTCCGCGGATCAACGCCACATTGGTCAGCGCACTGCCCGTGGTGCCACCGTGGTCGATGATAGTGACCGCATCAACATCATCGCCTTTAAGCACATCGCCAAATTGCGAACCGGACAAGCCTTCGACCTCGGCAAAACGGTCGAGAATCGAGGCCGGCGAGGCGCCGACCGGATTGAACACTCCGTTGTTCTGGTTTGGCGCGTTGCCGTGTGGCTGCGCCTGCGTGACCATGGTCAGGTCAGCGGTCACGCCGGCCTTGTCATTTTTGTAGGTCACCCAGTCGAAACCGGACATGCCGTCCATATTGTCCTGGGCATCGCTGCCGACAAAGATGTCATCGCCACCCTCGCCGATCATTTCGTCGAAGCCACCACCACCGACAAAGATGTCGTTGCCGATCACATCGTCATTGAGCAACGGCGAGAGGTTATCGCCAGGTGCACCGTCCTGGGTGCCCTTCTCGATCCAGTCATCTCCTTCGTTGCCGTTAGCTGGCAGGTTGGTCTTGGCACCGAGGATGAAATCGTCACCCTGACCGCCGAAGGTGGTGGCGACATCTTCGGTGGTGACGATGAAGTCCTGGCCATCGCCTCCCAGGATCAGATTGCCTCCAGCAAGCATGCTACCGGCCACGATCACATCGTTACCGGCATTACCTTCCAGTCGGTTATCGCCGAACGAGTCGGTGATGATGTCATCACCCGCGCCACCCAGTACCGCATCGTTCCCGGAGCCGCCTTCGAGGCGGTCGTTGCCGCCGTCGCCATAAAGGGTGTCATCGCCATCACCGGAAACGATGATGTCATTGCCGGCGGTGCCGCCCAGGACGACATGATCTTCACCGGTGTACTGCAGATAATTGCTATCTGTAACAGGGGTATTGGGGTTGTTGCGGATCACCAGCGGCACAATTTCCACGCCGTTGATCATGATGCCGCCAGTCGGGTCGGCGCTACCGTTCGCGCCCAGGCCAGTGAACTGATTGGCCTGATTCACTTCGAGGGTGAAAGTCGGCGTCAGGAACACGGTGTTCGACAGGTGGGTGACATCGGTGTTGAGCATGATCAGCTTGGCAAAGGAGCTGTTCTCCAACTCGGTGCCGAAGTTCAGGCCAGCGGTACGCGACAGGTAGTAGAAGCGGTCGCCGTTCTGCAACGCCTCCATCTGGGTTTCAAACACGAAGTTGAACGTCGTACCGAGCATGCCGCCGAACGGCATCTTCTGCTCGGCGAGGCCACCGACCCAGAAGTCGATGTCGTCGACACCGGTGGTGGTGACGCCATTGTTCATGGCGTAGATGCCCGAACTGTTAAGAAAGTCCAGGCGATCCGCTTCAGTGGCGGTAAAGGTACGCTCATTGATAGTGCCGGCGTTGATCACCGCACTGCCGCCAAACACCAGGGCAGCGGCGACCGCACGCATCTCGACCAGCGTATCCACATCGGCTGCGGTCAACGCCCCGTGGGTGCCGAAGGCCGCGATGAAGTTTACCAGCGACTCGGGGTGCTTGAGGTTGTTGGCCAGGTCAGCCCAGCTGATGTACGGCTTGAGCTGGCTATCACCCGTCGTTGCGTAGAACTCACGGCGCGCCTCGTTCAAGGTGGGGATGCCAGTGTCGCGACCGCGCGCCAGGTTCAAGGCCGGCAAATCGAGCGGCAGACCGAGCAGATTGTTGCGCAACGCTTCGGTGACGAATTCGTCGATCTCGTTGCCGAGCTGGCGGGTCACACCGCGAATGATCGCCCCCGCCGCTTCGTCCGCAGTAGCGCCGCTACCGACGAACGCCAGCGGGTTGAGGAAGGCCGCGATCAGACCGAGTTGCGAGTCCGGGTTGTTCGGATCAGTGAGGAGTGGATTGAACGCGGGGTCGAAGCGATCGACGGTCTCGGTCAACATCGAGTGACCGAAGCGGTACACCACGTGGGCGAACTCGGCGAGGATTGCCGGGTTGATCGAGGTGTCATAGCCGTTGGGTGCAAGGAATTCGTCGATCTGCGGCTGAACGGTCCGCCCGAACTCCTCGAACACCAGGTGCTGGTACTGCATCTCGGTGCCGAACTTGGCGGCCTGGAACAGGCGCTCGCCGTCCCACACCAACGCCGCGATATCGGCGGGTGCAGTCGGTATCGCGGCCACGTCGTCCACCAGCCACTCATTGAGGAAGGCCAGATCGCCGGCGGCAAGGAGGGTGTCCTTGGTTTGCTGGACCAGGCGGTTGTGCTCGGAGTGGAACACATGGTGCACGGCGGTCAGGCCGATGTTCTCGTTCGCCCGGCCGTCGCCGGCAATGAAGTGAGCGTCGAGCAGTTCGTTGTCATAGGTCAGTTTATTGCCGCCCGCGCCGACTGGCTGCGCATTGCCGACATCGGTGTCAGCATCCGCCTGCAGAACCCCGCCGACGACTACCGGCGCGGCATTGTGGGCGATGTCGTCGAGGAAGCCATGCCCGGTGCTCACGGCGCTGGCCAGACTGATCGGAGCATCCCGGTTGCCTTCGACCAGTTGAGTGACGTCATCAGCCGTCCCAGCGATACCGTCAGCACCGTTACTGACGCGCACCACCACCTGCGGCATGCCGTTCGGCCCCCGTAAGAAGTTGCCATACGCATCGGTTGCCAGCAGCGGCACGTTGTGAACATCGGCGTCGGTCAGGTTGATGCCGAGAATGTCACGGGCCTGGGCCTTGACCACCGCCCAGGTCGCCATGCCGCCATTTTCGCCGTCGCCATCATCGGCAGTGCCGAACTTGCCATCGGTACCGAGATCGCGGTTGGTAATCAAGCGCCCCGTTGCAACAGGGTCACCTGCCGCGTTGAGGACGTACTCGCGCAGGAACACCTGATGCGACGGGTGCGAGCTGTAGGTTTGGCTCTGGTCCACGAACGGCGAGGTGGTGTTGGGCTGGCCATCATCGGTAGTGCCGAGTACTCCGTCCGCGCCGGCGGTACGCACTGCACGTGGCAGCACCATGAAGTTGGTCGGGCTGCCCGGTACGAACAACGGATCGTCTGGCTGTAGCGGAATAAACACGACGCCGGTACTGCTCTTGGTGAGCAGGTCGAGGCCGTGGTCGAAGAACTGGCCGAAGAAGGTCATCCACGAGTTGAAGCCGGCGGTCAGACCGACGTCCGGTGACTCGTTGGGGATAAAAAACACTTCCTTGTCGTCGTCCGTGCCGAACACCCCATCCAGACCGGGGCTGATCACCGGGTTGGCACCGCCGTTCGCCGCAACCGCGGCCGGGTTGTTGGCGGTCTGGTCGGCGATCAGGTTACTGATAATCCGTGGCTGCGGGTCGATCACCGACCCTGTCCCGGCGTATCCCGCTTGATACGAGGGGTCAAGTAGGCGCAGGAAGGAATTGTCTGCGGCGCCAAACCCGCTTTGCCCGGCGACCAGGTTGTTGAAGCTGCCATCGACGGTACGCAGACCGAATGGCACCTGACTGTTGGGTAGCAGATCACTGAGATTGGCGCCGTCGGCATGTGCTTCTGCAATGAAGATTTGCTTGAGGATGAACTCCAGGTCCGACTTGTTGAAATTGGCCATTTTGTTGGTTGTCCTCGATCTATCTGGGGAAAGGCACGGGACGATAAAGTCCTCCCACGCCCAGTCAGGTACTGGCTTGCGCAGTGTGTTAGTGCGTTTTTTTGGCTAGCGCAGGCGCGGGAAAGGCAAAGCCGTTACCCGGGACCCGGGATGAGCGCCTGGAGTTCGCCGAATGAATTGCTCGCTGAGCGATTAGGCAGAGCGAATCCGGGCCCTGGGTGGACCATGGAAACGGGAAATAAAGGCGAACTTCCTGAATAGCCCCTTCCCTCTGCAAAAGAACGAAATGATCGACATGGTCTGCCCCTCAGGAAAATCACCGCACCTTGCGTTGCCAAAGCGCTGGCAGGCTTCAAGCGGGCGGTCCCCCGAACAAGACTAAAGTTCCATAGCAAAAAACTGTCAATATTATGCCGCGAAAACAGACGACCGGTATTAAACCGGCCAACTAGCTGTTCTTAAAAGACATATAAGTCAGTTTGATCACTGCTATAGAGCAAAATGTTATTTCAGACTGTATCGCCGAAGAAACAAACCCAATCTACTCTGCTGCATGCCGGAGCAACTCAGAGCGTTCGAAAGACTCGCCCATAGAGCGTCCAGCCTGCGTGTCGACTAGCTGCCTACGGAACTACATCTACTGCTGGCTGTTGCGCCGTAAGGGCAACCGGCTTTTCGGAGGGGATGACCCAAATGCACAAACAATCGAGCACCCGCTCCGAACTGGCCGACGCGCTCTTTCGCCTGCGCCGCAGTTTTTACTCGCTGGCAGGGTTCAGCGGGGTCATCAACGTCATGATGTTGACGCCAGCCGTGTACATGCTGCAGGTCTATGACCGAGCCCTGGTCAGTCGCAACATCACGACGCTGACAATGCTGACCGTCCTGGTGGTGGGGTTGTTCTTGCTGATGAGCACCCTGGAAATGATCCGCACCCGCATGCTGATCCGGGTCGGCAACTACCTCGACATGGACCTCAACCGACGCGTTTTCACCGCTGCATTCGAGCGCAACCTGAGCCGCGCCGGAGGCAATCCGGCCCAGGCCCTGCAAGATCTCGCGCAGGTTCGTCAGTTCCTCACCGGCAATGGCCTGTTCGCTTTCTTCGATGCGCCGTGGACGCCGGTCTACCTGCTGGTCGCCTATCTGATCCACCCGCTACTCGGACTGATCACGCTGATCGGTTCGCTGATTCTGGTGGGCCTGGCGTACCTCACCGAGAAGGCGACGCAGAAGCCACTGGCCGAAGCCAATCAGGCTGCCCTCTCCTCTGCCAACTACGCCAACAACAACCTGCGCAACGCCGAGGTCATCGAGGCCATGGGCATGCTGCCGTCGATCAGCAAGCGCTGGTACCAAAGCCATCTGCGCATTCTGCAGATGCAGACCCTGGCCTCCGACCGCGCCGCCATCATCAGCAGCACCGGGCGCTTCGTGCGCATCACGTTGCAGTCGCTGATCCTCGGCGCTGGCGCGCTGCTGGCGATCGAAGGCAAGATCACCCCGGGGATGATGATTGCCTGCTCGATCCTCACCGGCCGCGCACTGGGCCCGGTGGAACAGGTCATCGCATCGTGGAAGCAACTGCTCGGCTGCCGTTCGGCCTGGGGCCGGCTCAACGAGATGCTGCACGACTATCCGCGCCGGCCTCCGAGCATGTCGCTGCAACGGCCGCTGGGCATGCTGGCGGTGGAGAATGTGTATGCCGGCGCCCCCGGTGGCAACAACACGATTCTGCGCGGGGTGAGCTTCAACCTTGCCCCCGGCGAAAGCCTCGGCATTATCGGTCCATCCGCCTCGGGCAAATCCACCCTCGCCCGCCTGCTGGTTGGCGTCTGGCCGGCGCAGGCCGGCAAGGTACGCCTGGACGGCGCGGACATGTTCACCTGGAACAAGGGCGAACTTGGCCCCTGGCTCGGCTACCTGCCCCAGGACGTGGAGCTGTTCGAGGGCACCATCGCCGACAACATCGCGCGCTTTGGCGAAGTGGACAGCGACGCAGTCATCCGCGCCGCCAAGATCACTGGCGTACACGAGATGATCCTGCGTTTTGCACAGGGTTATGACACCCGTCTGGGCACCGATGGCAGCCCGCTTTCCGGTGGCCAGAAGCAACGCATCGCCTTGGCCCGCGCCCTGTATGGCGAACCGAATCTGATCGTGCTGGATGAGCCGAACGCCAACCTCGACGACCTTGGCGAAAAGGCCCTGGTCGATGCGCTGGCCGAACTCAAGCACCGCGGCGCCACCGTCATTCTGATTTCCCACCGTCCCAACGTGCTCTGCGCCGTCGATAAGGTGCTGATGCTGCGCGACGGCGGCGTGCAGATGCTCGGCACGCGCGACGAAGTATTCACAGCGCTGCGCAAGGCCAGTGTGATGCCTGCAGGCGCGCCGACTCCGCTGGCCTCCGTCAAAGCACGGGAGTGACCGATCATGCAAATGAGCCAACACACCGAGATGATTCAAACCGCTGACAAGAGCGTGATCGATCTGGATGTCGGTAAACCCGCGCGATGGGGCATATGGCTGGTGCTCGCCGGTTTCGGCGGTTTCCTCCTGTGGTCCTGGCTGGCGCCGCTGGATGCCGGCGTGGTAGCGACAGGCACGGTCAAGGTCACCAGCAATCGCAAGGCCGTGCAGCACCTGAGCGGCGGCACCGTGGAGGCCATTCTCGTGCGCGAAGGCGATGTCGTGACAAAAGGCCAGGAGGTGGTCCGCCTCGACGCGCTGCGTGCCGTTGCCGAACAAGGCGCAGTCAGCGCCCAGTACATCGTCAGCAAGACCGTGGAAAACCGCCTGGAAGCGGAACGTGACGACCGTGATGTGGTGAACTACGACCCTGAGTTGCTCAAGCGCTTCGGCAATGACCAGCGCCTGGTGGCCGCCATGGACCTGCAACAGCGCCTGCTCGACACCCGGCGCGCCGGTCTCGCTGGCGAGATCAGCATCCTGGAGGAAAACCTGACAGCGTCGGCAGTGCAACTCAAGGGCCTGCAACAGGTGTATGGCGCCCGCGCCTCGCAGATCAACTTCCTCAACCAGGAGCTGCAAGGCACCCGCGTACTGGCGGCCGAAGGTTACGTGCCGCGCAACCGCCTGCTGGAGCTGGAACGCAGTAACGCCGACCTCTCCGCCGGCCAGGCCGAGAACCTCAACAACATCGCTCGCGTGCGTAGCCAGGCCACCGAAATCAAACTGCGCATCCTGCAGCGCCAACACGATTACCTGAAAGAGGTCGAATCGCAGCTGACCGACACCGCCAAGGAAAACACCACCCTGGCCGACCGCTTGCGCGCGCTGGACTACGAAGTGACCCACACGGTAATTCGCTCACCGATCGAGGGCATGGTCCAGTCCCTGAGCATTGCCACCGTCGGCGGGATCATTCAGCCTGGTTTCAAGATCATGGAAATCGTTCCGCTCAACGAACCGCTGCAGGTCGACGCGATGATTCCCGTGCAGGCCATCGACAAGATGGTCCCGGGCCTTGCCGTGGACATTGCCTTCCCGGCCTTCAACCATGCCCAAACGCCGAACATCCCCGGCCGCGTCAAGACCATCTCCGCCGACCGCCTGCTCGACGAGGAAAGCAAGCAACCCTTCTACTTGGCACAGGTGGAAGTCACGCCCGCTGGCATGCGCCTGCTTGGCAGCAATCACATTCGCCCCGGCATGCCCGCCAGCGTCACCATCAAGACCGGCGAGCGCAACCTGTTGAGCTACCTGCTCAAACCGATGCTCGAACGCGTGGACAGCGCCTTCAAGGAGCAATGAAATGAACCGTCATTGCCTGTTCTTCTACCTGCTAGGGCTGTCTCTGCCGGCCAGCGCCATGGACCTCAAACAGGCCTGGGATCTGTTGCAATACCAAGGCCCTGTCTACCGCGCCGCAGTGCATGAAAAAGCGGCCGGCGCGCAAAACCGCGCCATTGGCCTGGCCGGCCTGCTGCCGCAGATCAATGCCTCGGCCTACGACAACAAGGTCAATGGCTCCCAACGCCAGAACGGCATCGACAACGATCTCGACTACGATTCCAAGGGCGCTAACGTGCGCTTGCGCCAGCCGCTGTTCAACAAACAGAAGATGGCCGAGTACCGCCAAGGAAAGCAGCGTGCCGACTACAGCGTCGCGGTGTTCGATGCCAAGAGTCAGGACGCCGCGGTGCGCCTGGCCGAAAGCTATTTCGACGTGCTCCTGGCCAGCGAAACCATCGTCCTGGCCAAGTCCAAGCTGAGCGCCTTCAATGAGCAACTCGCCTCGGCGAAACGGCGTATGGAGCTGGGGGCCGGCACCGTCACCGACATCGACGAGTCGCTCGCGCGCCGCGATCTCGCCGAGGCTGAGCTGATCGAAGCGCAGGACAACCTGGTCAATGCACGCCGCAAGCTTGAGGAATATATCGGTGCCCCCCCCGAATCGCTGACCACCTTACGTCCGAGCTTCGATACACCACCGCTGCTACCGAGCAACCTGCAGGACTGGCTGGTCAAAGCCCAGGCCGATAGCCCGCTGATCCATGCGCGCCGTTATAGCAGCGACCTCGCCGAAGAAGAAGTGCAGCGCGCCAAAGCCGGCCACTGGCCAACACTGGATTTCATTGCCGGCTACACCGCGGGCGACAGCCAATCAATCTCCGAGTTGAATCAACGCAACCGCTACAGCTCAATCGGGCTGGAAATCAACTTCCCGCTGTTCAGCGGTGGCGGTGTCAGTGCGCTGGCACGCCAGGCCAGTGCCAATAGAGAAAAGGCCCTGGACGAACTCGACGCCACGCGACAGGAAGTCATCTCCGGAACCACCCGTGAGTATCGCGGCGTACAAAGCGGCGCCAAACGTGTTCGCGCGCTGGAGAAGGCAGTAGCGTCCAACGAACGCTCACTGGCATCGACACGCAAGGGTTTCCTGGAGGGCGGCACCAGCACCAACTCGGACGTCCTCAATGCCGAGGAGCTGCTCTTCGTTGCGCGCCACGATCTGTTTGAGGCCAAGTTGCGCTATTTGATGTCGCACCTGCGCCTGGCCTCTTCGGTGGGCAGCCTGGGCGATGACGATATCGACCAGATCAACAACTACCTCGGCCCAGAACTGCTGGTCACCAACTAATTTCCACCTGTCGCTGGTGCAGGCATGCGCCTGGTCAACGCCCGGAGTGGACTGCTGCAGGTGCAATAAGCACAGGGGGCTTGGACTCGTGAAATTTATCTGGTAGTTTTTCATGAAAATATACCAATAAAAATTCACGAGACCCGCCATGTTCAAGCAATCCGCCCAGCATGTCGCCAGCTACTACGCCCGCACCTACCCGGGTGTCATCCCCTTGCGCCCTACCCTGCACGAGCGTCTGGACACCGAGGTGCTGATCATCGGCGCCGGTTTCAGCGGCTTGCACACCGCCCTGCGCCTGGCCTTGGCGGGCAAGCGGGTGACGCTGCTGGAGGCCAGCCGCGTAGCGTGGGCGGCGTCGGGACGCAATGGAGGTCAGGCCCTGCTGGGCTGGTCGTGCGACATGCCACCGCTGGAAAAAGCCCTGGGCCAGGAACATGCCCGGCGCCTGTGGGACAGCATGTGCTGGGCCGCCCGCGAGATGCGCGAACTCCCCGAGCGCCATGGTTTCGATATCGATTACCGTCCAGGCAGCCTGTGGACCGCAGTGCTGCCCCGGCGGGTCGGCATGCTGCGTGAAGCCCAGCGCGAGGCGATCGATAAATGGGGTTACGACAAACTGCAGTTGATCGAACGTGATGCCTTGCCGGAGTGGATCGACAGCCCACGCTACCAGGCCGCGCTCTACGATCCGGAAGGTGCTCATCTTAACCCGTTGAAACTGGCCCAAGGCCTGGCAGCCACTGTTGAATCGGCAGGCGGACGTCTGTTCGAACAGACCCGTGTACTTGATTACCGCGAAACCGCCAACGGCTTTATCGCCCGCACCGAACACGGTGAAGTGCGCAGCGACGTACTGGTCCTGGCCTGCAATGCCTACATCGACAACCTCGACCGGCAACTATCACGCCGCCTGCTGCCGGTGGGCTCCTACCAGGTGGCTACAGTGCCCCTGGACCCCGCTTTTGCACGTTCGCTGCTGCCGCGTAACAGCTGCGTAATCGACAACCAGTTCGTCCCGGACTATTTCCGCCTGACCCCGGACCACCGCTTGTTGTTTGGCGGTGGTTGCACGTATCTGGGCGGCATTCCCCAAGATGTTGCCGCAGCCACCCGCCCGGTGCTGGAGCGCGCCTTCCCGCAGTTGCGTGGGGTCGCCATCGAACATGCCTGGGGCGGGCACCTGGACTGCAGCCTGCGACGCACCCCGGACATCGGCCACAGCGGCCAGCGCTACTGGTTGCAGGGCTTCTCCGGGCATGGCGTACTGCCGACCCTGGCCGGCGCCCGCGCCGTCAGCGATGCCATTCTCGGCGACACCGAGTTGCTGGCGCTGTACCAGGCCATCGACAATGGTCGCTTCCCCGGCGGCGATTTGCTTGCCGCGCCTCTGGAGGCAGCGGCCAAGGCCTGGTACCGCCTGCGCGACAACCTTTAAGAGGACAGCACCATGGACATGCAGGATGAAATCGAAGGCCTGGCGATCCTGATCCGTGACCTGCGCAAACACCGCAACTTGACGCTGGGCGAACTGGCCCAGCGCATTGACCGCTCGGTGGGCTTTCTGTCCCAGGTCGAGCGCGGCCTGTCGCGCCCCACCGTGGCCGACCTGACCGCCATCAGCGAAACCCTGGATGTACCCACCACCTATTTCTACAACCTGAGCAAACCACGGGAAGTGGACTGGGTCACGCGCCCGGGCGAGCGGCGCACGCTCTACTACGCCGGCGGCATCACCGACGTGCTGGTCTCCCCCAAGCTCACGGGCAGTTTTTCCATGCTCGAAAGCCACCTGGCACCCGGCGCCAGCAGCGGCGAAGGCCATCTGGATGACAGCTCCGAACAAGGTGGCTTTGTCCTCGAAGGACAACTGAGCCTGTGGCTCGATGACAGCCAAGAGCCGGTAACCCTGGGCCCCAACGACAGTTTCCAGCTACCGCCGCACAGCCAGTTTCGCTACGCCAACCTCACCGGACAGCCGACACGGGTGCTCTGGGTATTTCGTTGAACCACGCTGCAGGATTGCAATCGATGATAACAACAAAAAGCTTTGCCGATCTGCTCACTGAAGTTCGTGACTTTCGCACTCGATTCCCCGAAGTGTGCTATGTCGACCTGATCAGCCTGGACATTCCCGGGCACTTCTATGGCAAGCGCTACCCGATCGACATGCTCGAAAAGGTCGCCGCCGGCAGCCCCTTGAAACTGCCGCAGAACTGCGTGCTGCTGGGCGTCCAGGGCGGTCTGTTCCCGATCGGCGACTACTGCTTCCACGATGGCGACCCGGACGCACCGCGGCGCCTGATCCCTGGCACCCTCAAGCCGGTGCGCTGGGAGAACCAGCCGCTGGGGCAGATGCTGATCAGCTCCGACGGCACCCAGGCGCCCATCGAATTCGAACCGCGGGAAGTGCTCGCCCAGGTCTTGCAGCGCTTGGCGCGTCGCGGCATTCGCCCGGTGGTGGCGTTCGAGCTGGAGTTCTACCTGTTCGACCGCAGCCTCAAGGAAGGTCTGCCACAGTTTCCCCGCGATCCGTTCAGTGATGACCCGGACGACCAGCCAAACATGCATATCGAGCGCCTGTCGCGCTACTCCGACGTGTTGCGCGATATGGTCGAGGCCGCCAATGAGCAAGGCGTGGACGCCAACGTCATCACCGCCGAACTGGGCCCCGGCCAGTTCGAAATCAACTTCGGCCACTGCGACGACGGCCTGCGCGCCGCCGACTGGGCGGCCTTGTTCTGCCGCAGCACCCGCGGCGTGGCGCTCAAGCACGGGATGCGCGCCAGCTTCATGAGCAAGCCCTACCTGGAGGCACCGGGCAGTGGCATGCACGTGCATGTCAGCCTGTATGACCAGGACGGCAACAACCTGCTCGCCGCCGATGACCAGCGCCCCTTGCGCCATGCCGTGGCAGGCTGCCTGGAACTGCTGCCCAGTTGCATGCCGATCTTCGCCGCCAACCACAATGCCATGCGCCGCTACGGCGCCATGGTCAATGCTGCCAGCCGTGCCAGCTGGGGGCACGAGGATCGCGATGCGTGCATCCGCATCCCCGAGTCCGACCCGCGCAACCTGCGCATCGAACACCGTCTCGCCGGTGCCGACGCCAACCCTTACCTGGTGCTGGCCGCGATCCTCAGCGGCATGGAGCACGGGCTGGATGCCGCCCGGGAGCCCATCGCCCCTCTCAATGAAGATCGCAGCAGCGGCATCGAATTTCCCAAGGATATGCTCACGGCGGTCAGCGCCATGCGCCAGCACCCGGTGGTCAACCAGAGCCTGGGCAGCGAATTTGTGATGGTCTACTGCGAGAACAAGCGTCAGGACCATCTGGCGTTCATGCACGACATCAGCGCCAGGGAGTACCGCTGGTTTCTTTGACCGATGGCTGTGATGAGCGGCACAGTACGATTCCCTGTGCCAATCTACCCACAACCTTCGAAGCGAACCAGGAAATTGACCCCATGAGCAAAACGCCCTATACACCGCCCACGGTCTGGAAACATGACGCGCCGTCGGGTGGCGAATTCGCCAATATCAACCGGCCAGTTGCCGGACCGACCCATGACAAAGTGCTACCAGTTGGCAAGCACCCCTTGCAGCTTTATTCATTGGCCACACCCAATGGCGTGAAGGTCACCATCCTGCTCGAAGAACTGCTGGCGCTCGGGGTTACCGGCGCCGAGTACGACGCCTGGCTTATCCGCATCAGCGAAGGCGACCAGTTTTCCAGCGGCTTTGTCGACATCAACCCCAACTCGAAGATCCCGGCGCTGGTGGACCGCAGTGTGGAGCCGGCCATTCGGGTGTTCGAATCCGGCTCGATCCTGCTGTACCTAGCGGAAAAATTCGGCCACTTCCTGCCCAGCGATCCCGCCGGGCGTACGGAAACCTTGAACTGGCTGTTCTGGCAAATGGGCTCGGCACCCTACCTGGGCGGTGGCTTCGGGCATTTCTATGCTTACGCGCCGGAGAAGTTCGAGTACCCGATCAACCGCTTCACCATGGAAGCGAAACGCCAACTCGATGTGCTCGACCGCTGCCTCAGCAAAAACGCTTACCTGGCGGGTGACAGCTATACCATCGCCGATATCGCAGTCTGGCCCTGGTACGGCCAGTTGGTGCGGGGCAACCTGTATTCGGCGGGTGAGTTCCTCAACGTGCAGCAATACACCCATGTGCAACGCTGGGCAGAAGAGATCGCCGAACGGCCTGCGGTGATGCGTGGGAAACGGGTGAACCGGACCTGGGGAGATGAAGCGAGCCAGGTGCCGGAGCGGCATCAGGCGGCGGATCTGGACTGACTATCACTGTCGATTCCGCCAGCTATCCGAATCGTAGACAAAGGTATCGCCAAGCATGCTGTCGTAGCGAATCAGCAGACGCACTCGAGCCTCGGCGGCGGCGATGATCGCCGCAGGCTCATGGGCCTCCAGCATCACGGTAGTCGTGCTGAATTGTTTACCGGGAGGAATGAACTCGCCGACGACAAACAATTCGGCGTGTTGCTCGTAGGGAATATCCCCCAACAATATTCTGCTGGCAGCCGCCAACAAATCCGGCCCCTCGCCCTGCAGTCGCTCGCCATCGACCCATAGGCTGACCTCTCGAATGATTGCCGGTCCCAGGCCATTGTTTTCCAGGATGAAAGAGCAGGACTGGGTGTTAACGTCGGTACTGTTCCAGGCCGCCAGATGTGGCGTTGCCATCCGTCGATGGTGCTGCTCGTGCATTTTTCTTTGCCTGGAACTGAACCGCACAGCGATACAGGCAACCAGGACCGAAGCAAACGCCACCAGGGCCGTCAACAGCGTTGACACCTGAGACAACCAGCCTTCCCAGGCCGTTACGACGTACACCACATAATCCTGTAGGGGTTCCATGTGGCCCATCCCAGTAATGTCGAAACGTCAAACCCCTATGATCATCTTTGCTCAGAGAAGCATAGCAATACGTTGATCGCACATCGGTGTGTTGTGCTTGAGAATACTTGGCGCGCCCGGCAGCCCTCGACTTTAATTTAACTGATGTCCCCAGGGGTTTCTTAACGACACTCACTACCGGGAGCACTGCCATGAACAAACTTATTTTCGTACTGATCGCCGCGCTATCAGCGGCAGGTGGCTGCGCTACGGCTTCATATACCTATCGTGACCAGCCACTGGTCGCAAAGGTCGAGACAGGAATGAGCACAGAACAAGTCCAGCGTATCGGCGGGAAGCCATTAGCCGTATCTGAGCGTACCGTGGTGCCCGGTACCTGCTTCGACTATATGCTCAGCAAGCCAGGCCAGACGCAGCCTTACCATGTCAGCTTCGATGACACTGGGAAAGTGGACCACAAGAGCTTCATGACTTGCGCACAATGGAGTCACGCACAGAAGAAATCCAGGGAGCCACCCACCAATATGGGGGGTGTGGGAGGCTCAGGTTATTAGCCTGTAGCGCACCTCACCGCCCCTGCTTTGCGTTCCATGTTCACGCTGAGCTTCAAATCCAGCGGCTGACACGCGCGCAGTACTGATCAAACGCTTCACCGAACAAGCGCTGCAATGCGCGCTCTTCTGGCCTGATCTGGAAGCGATTCATATAGAGGACAAACGCCATGATCCCCAGCACCGTGAAAGGTGAGGCAAGCAACACCATCCACGCGCCCAGGATCAACGCAAAGCCCAAATACATCGGGTTTCGGGTAAATCGATAGATACCCGTTGAAACCAGAACTGAGGCAGTTTCCGGTTTCAACGGGTTGACGGTCGTCTTGGCCTGATGAAAGAAGATCACACCCGCCAGACAAATCCCCGCACCGATCAACAACAACGTCAGTGCTACGCCCAGGCGCCAACTCAGAGGCGCTTCGAGCACGGGCCATTGTGCTGCACTGAGCCACATCAACAATGCGCAGATCACCGCCACCAAGGGTGGCGGCACACGGTTCTCGAACCAGTGCATAACGTTACTCCCTGGTCTTGGCAACCTCAGTACAGACCAACTGACTCAGCGCTTGCAGACTAAACTCGTTCAGGCTTTGCCCATTGACGAAGAACGTCGGGTTCCCCTGCACGCCTACGGCGTTAACATCCTGCATGTCCACTTTGAGCACCGCATCTATACTTGGGCCAGTTGGCAAAAGCCACCGACACCAAAGCCGTAGCTATTCGCTATACGAGCAACAGAGCCTGTTGCCTTCGGCCACCAGGCCCCCTTCGGGCTACCGCCTTTACACCAATGTAGAGCGTGATCGCCTGCTATTCATTCGACGCAGCCGCGGGCTGGGTTTCAGTCTTGGCGATGTGCGCGAACTGCTCGGCCTGGCTGACCACAAGACGCACTCCTGCGCGGCTGTCGATACCAAGGTCGAACTACAACTGGCTCAAGTGCGCGAGCGCATCCGGGACTTGCAAGGCCTGGAAAGTGAACTGCAACGCTTGATCGCCTGTTGCCAAGGCGGGGTCATTGAACAGTGTCGGATTATCGAGTCTCTTTCAAATCGATCTTGTGCGCCCCCAGAGTCCAGAGGCGCGGCTTTACCACAAGCTGTCAGCTACCGACTCTGAAACAAAGACAAACGCTGGTCCCTGCCTGTTCGCGGCTGCTGAGGCTAACTTCCCCGCCAAAGCGCTCCATGATCTGCTTCACCATGGTCAAGCCGATGCCCAGCCCGCCCAGTTTGGTGGTGTAGAACGACTTGAAGGCCATCATCTCTTGCTGGCGGGTCATGCCTTTACCGCTATCGTTTATCGACAGGTAGAGCTTTTGCCCATCTGCGCACAGGAGGGTGTTGATCTCGAGTCGGCCGCCATCCGGCATTGCTTCAATGGCGTTGGCAATCACGCTGTTGAGCACCTGTGCGAGCAACAGTTGGTGACTCACCACCAATGGGGTTGGCCCAGAAACAAACGCAACCTGGACTTTCGAGTAGGTCAGCTGCTGTTCGAAGGAGTTCAATGCCGAATGAACTGCGCCGACGAGATCGACCTGTTCCGACTCGCCCCGCAACGGACGCAAGCACAGCAGCAAATCCCTTACCCAGATCGACATGCGGTCAACTTGACTGATGATATCCGCGATATTTTTCCCGGCGGGTTGCCCCTCCGCGCTTTCGGCCAGTTCGGCACTGCTACGGATGCTCGCCAGTGGGTTACGCATGCTGTGCGCCACAGCGGTCGACATCTCGACCAGGCCGCCATAGGTCTTGTTGGCTACCAGTTGATCCTGCTGGGACGCCAACAACTTCGAGGCCCGCCAGACGATCCAGAACAGTCCGAAGTAAATCCCCAAACCACCCAGCACGGTGGCCATCCAGATCAAGCGGAATCCCCGATTGACCCTCTCGATCAAATCCACTGGTTCTTTATAGATCTCCACCATCGCCAGGACATTGCCTTGTTCGTCAATCAACGGGATGTAGTTCTCGATAAAGAACTCCTGCGGCGGATGGATAAACTGCTGCTCGACCCGCCCATCCTGAACCTCGTTATATCTCGCCGAAACGCGCCCCTTGGAGGTAAAGGCAACGTCTAGTGCAGCATCCCCCACGATCTTGCGCCCCATCAATGCCGGATTGGTTGACCAGACAACGACCTTGTCAGGCGAATAGATGGTCGCTAGCAGAATGTCCGGAAGATGGGCCAGATGGTCCAGAAATTCGGAACGTGCCCGGCCCCGGTTACGCGCCGTTTCTTCATTCAACATGCCGTACACCGACGGTGCCAGCACTGCCCCCATCTGCATGCCCGAGAGGTCGTGATGGCGAATTTCGCCAATAGCCACAGCCTGGATGAACTGAGCCGACAACAGTGCATCGCGCTCGAGGCTTTCGTTCATCAGGAAGCGGGTCGACAGCGACCCCAGGCCAATGGCAACGACGCCGATGATGAGGAAGCTGATTATCGAGAACCCGCGCAGCAAATCGAACTGCTCAGCGGAGTCGATTGACGTAGCGCCTCGAAAAGGTAGGTATCTGGACCAGAATGACGTTGCATTCATAGAAGAGACTCGCCAGATGTGAACAGCAGTGATTGCAACGTCCCTGATAGTCGACGATCCAGGCAGTCTCACCACCTCTACCTACACTCTAGCCGTACATTTCAGCGGCATCGACCGGACGGGTTGAATGTTACGCCCCATCCCGCACGCTAGACTTCACCGTCATGAACGCCATCCTTGAGCGCCTGCAGCGCTGGGCGAAAGCACTCAAAAAGCAAACCATGGTGCTCTGGTTCTGTTACCACCACCCCGGAACCCCCTGGTTGCCCAGATGGATTGCCATTTTGGTGGTCGCTTACGCATTGAGCCCAATCGACTTGATTCCCGACTTTATCCCTGTACTTGGCTACCTGGACGATCTGATTATCCTGCCGTTGGGTATCTGGCTAGCTATTCATCTGATGCCACCTCTGGTCCTGGCAGCGTGTCAGACCAAGGCAGCCGAATGGGAGCAGCAACACAGCAAGCGTCCGCCAAACAGAGTTGCTGCGTTGGTCATCATGCTGCTTTGGGTATTGCTATTGATCGGCACGTGGGTGGTGTACGTCAGGGATGCGTGAGAGCTGCCTGCGCTCCGCCAGCAGGCACCCTTGATGCTGATGGCGCTGAAAACGCGGTGATCATCCCCAGAGCCATCACGGCCATTTCGTCGTAGAAGGCCATGGTGACTCCAGGTGTAAAAAGCCCAGCACGAAGGCTGGGCTCTGGTTATTTTCTGTTTTCCATCATCTTGTCGGCGAGCGCTTTGGCCCGTTCAATCAACAGGTTTTGCCTGTCTTCGTGAGTGGCCCCTCCTACAACCGGTGCAGTCAGATTGCTTTCCGCAATCAACGCGGCACAGAAGTATTGATCCCAAACTCTTTGCTCTGACAACGGTTGGTTCAGCTGGTCGGTATCCATATGCGGCTCCTTCTGATGAGGTAGCACTGCTATTTTACGCCAGGATCGCGAACAACCCCCGTCGCTGGAGATAGTCGGCAAACTGAGTGCTGCTCAGCCGATCCGCCATGTGAACATCTTACTTCGTTTACTAGGCTGAACCACTTAATCCGTACAACTGCGGTCGTCGGTCCCGATGCAGATCATTGCGCTCACTAATACGCTTGTTACGCGCCTGCACAAGATTGACTGCCGCCAACAGAATCTGCTCGCCGCCCTGCTCCGCAGGACCTGACATCGGGTAACCGTCGGCATCGACAATCACCGAACCTTGCACCCAGTTCACCCCGCGCTCGTGACCATAGCGGTCACAAGCGGCGATGAACATCCGGTTCACCGAGGCGTTGGCCTGCACCCGCAAGACTTCCGCCGGGCGTTCGGTTGGTGGCCGTGGACCGTCGGGCCAGTTGACCGGCGCACAGAGTAGATCGGCACCGGCCAGTGCCGGAAGGCGCACCCACTCGGGAAACTCCAGGTCGTAGCAGATCAGCATGCCAATACGCCCAAAGACCGTTTCGATCACCGGTGGCGCAGCATCCCCGGCCGTGAAGATTTCCTTTTCCGCATCCCACAGATGCGCCTTGCGGTATACCGCGCGCAGTCCTTGGGCATCGATCATCGCCGCGCTGTTGCCAAGTTCATCGCCGGCCAGCTGCTCGCAGAATCCGCCCACTACCACAATGTTCAGCTCACGAGCCAATGCTTGCCACAGGCGCAGCGTCGGGCCTTCAGTGGTTTCGGCAAGGGCCAGCGCTTCGTCACGGTCGGCAAACAGGTAGCCGCTCTGTACCAGTTCGGGCAATACCACAACCTGGGCGCCCTGGAAGGCCGCCGAACGAATGGCTCGCTCAGTGAGTGTGCGGTTGTAAGCGAGATCGCCTATTTTCGGCGCCAGTTGACAGCAGGCGACCACGATGTTCTGTGCAATGTTCAACGCCCTGCCTCCGCAGTTTTATCGGTCATGGCGATAATGTCACTCTCAGTAATCGAGTCGATGATCCGGCGCTCGGCGGCCAGATCTATCGAACGGCTGAGGATGTAATACGTCAGCCCCGAAACGGCCAGCCCCACCAGCCAGGCAATGTCCACGCCTTCAAGCATGCGTGCCAGCGGGCCGACGAATACTTCCTTGTCGGCGGCGGCATCGAAGATGTAGAAGAACGGCACCATGGCGGCAAAGCCGATCAGGTACGAGACAATGCCGCGAAATTGCCAGGCGCCATAGATGCCGTTCGGCGTGAAGAAATGCGGGATCGCGTAGCGGCCTTTGCGCACGAAGAAGTAGTCCACCAGATTGACGGCGGTCCATGGCACGAGGAAGTACAGGAGCAACACCAGGAAAGTGTTCAAAAGCGCTATGCCGTCACCTTTGACCGACAGCACACAGGTCAACAGGATCAGGCTGATGACGGTGATCGAGAGCACCCGCGCACGGGGTGTCGGGGTGATTTTCTTTATCGAGTCGAGGCCAGTCAGCAAGGTCAGCATGGCGCTATAGGTATTGAGCGCAATGATCGGCAGGAAACCCGCCACCGACACGACCACCAGCAGGTTGCCCAGCCCCGGAATCATAGAAGAGCCGACCTGATTCAACGCCACTAGTGCATCTGCCGCATTCAACTCCTGAGCGAGCCAGGCACCGAGGCCGATCATCCAGCTGCCCGACAACGAGGCGCCGATGAACACTGCCGCGATCAGCTTCCAGCGGCTGGTGTTCTTCGGCAGGTAGCGGGAATAGTCGGAAACATAGGGCGCGTAGGAAATGTTGTAGCTCGCGCCAATGGCAAACAACGTGGCAAAGGCAATCCAGCTAAATCCCAGATCGGCCGCTGGGCTGACACTTTCCCGGCCCGCGCCGAACATCAAAGCAATCGTGACCAGCGCATACAACGGCAAAGTGGCCAGCAACGCCCATTTGAAGGCTTTGTGCATCAGATCGTGGCCATAGATCGACAGCAGAGCGCCAATCAGCACTACCGTCACCGCCACGAGCGTCGGGTCAACGCCAAACACATGTTCCAGGCCGTTCATGATCAGTGAAATGTTCACCACGTTGAAACCGACAAACACAAACATCGTCGCCATCAACGCCAGGATTACCCCGCGATAGCCGAACTGGGCACGGGACTGGATCATTTGCGGCAAGCCCATCTCCGGCCCCTGCGAGCCGTGGAACGCCATGAAGATAGTGCCGAACATGATGCCCAGTGCGCCGGCCAGCATGGTCCATAGGGCCGACAACCCCAGGCTTGGGCCGACAAAGCCGATGGAGATGGTAAAGAAGTGAAAATTGCCGAGAAACCAGAACGGTCCCTGGCTGCTAAGTTTAGCGTGACGTTCGTGTTCCGGTATGTAGTCGATCGAGTGGCCTTCGATGGCCAACCCGCTGCTCGCCTCGGCGGCGTGCGCAGAAAGTGGGGACCCTGACATACGATGGTTCCTATGCAGCTGATTGTTTTTGTTGTGGACACAGCGATCGGTTCGCCATCCTGATCGGGTGAAGCTCCATAAATAGCTGACAATTTCGCTGGACACACTGCAATGTATGGCGTTGCTCGGGACTGTAAAATATCGCAAACAAATTGTTTACATAGATCCATGCCTATGTAAGCGAGCATCGGGGGGGCACGCATGCTGGGAACTGTATCGGAGCTGGATCTGCGTTTGATCCGGGTATTTCTGGCCGTCGTCGAGGCCGGCGGGGTTTCGGCGGCGCAAACCGCCCTTAACACCACGCAACCCACTATCAGCGCACAACTGGCAACACTGGAAGCACGCGTGGGATTCCGCCTGTGCGAACGCGGTCGCGGCGGCTTTTCGGTGACGCCCAAGGGCAACCAGTTTGTCGAGGCAGCCAGACGATTGCTGGCAGCTGCGGAGGGCTTCCGGGTCGAAGTACAGCACATCAATCGCAAAGTCTCGGGCACCATCAACATTGGACTGCTCGGACAAATCGATCCGGTCGCCAACAAGAAAATCGGCCTGGCCATTGCGCGCTTGCGATCTCAGCATGAGGGGCTGTACTTCCATTTCACGGAACTGTCCTCGTCCCTGCTGGAAGAGAAAATCATCAACAGCCATATCGATCTGGCAATCGGCTATTTCTGGCACCGCCTGCCCAATATCGATTACTTCCCTTTGTTTCAGGAAACCCAGATCGCTTACTGCGCGCCACCGCACCCGCTGTCAGAGCATGCGGGCGCGTTGACCCGGGAGGATGTCAGCCACTATGACTGGGTCTGGCCGAGCCACCCCTTGCCGGAAATGCCAGCGCCGACCTCGATCGAACGCCTGACCGTTCTCACTGACAGCATGGACGGTGCCGCGCTGCTGATTCTGTCCGGCCAACACCTGGGTTTTCTGCCTCAGCACTATGCGGCACGGCATGAGCAACTCGGGCAGTTGCATCCGCTCAATCCTGAGGTGCTGTGCTATGAGGTCGGTTTTCATGCGGCGGTCAGGCATTCGGCTCGGCGGCGTGATTTGGTGAGTGCGTTTCTGGGCGAGTTGATCGCCATTTTTGGATTGCCCTAGGGGCAACTCTTCGACGAAGTGGATGCCAGTCTAAGGCACGGTAAGCATGCCAAGTTCATCCTGACGAATCACTTGATGACTCGTCGCCCGCTGTTGATATTTTCGACGCACCCTTGTGCGCGTTGAAGCGCACTTGGTGCTGTTCGAGCAAAAAGTTGCTTGGTATCAATGATGACTACCTAACCGAGCTTATCGGGCCCTCTGCTTTCCACCTACCCGGATGCTTACGTCGCATTCCCTAGTGTTCTGTCTCAAAAATAAATTTCCTACTTGAGCTACTCTTCCATAGTCAGCCGTGACATGGAGTGCCGCTATGAACTCTCAAGACATCGTGCTCAGTGACGACGAACAAGTTGAG
>NZ_JBOICA010000056.1:0-29094 GCF_050739775.1 Pseudomonas sp. | reverse complement strand
TTGCAGCCGGTGCCAGCGGGGGTGCTGGGCGAACTGTACCTGTGCGGTAGCGGGCTTGCCCGCGGCTACCACCGTCGCCCTGGGCTGACAGCCGAGCGTTTTGTCGCCAGCCCGTTCGTGGCCGGCGAGCGGATGTACCGCACCGGTGACCTGGCGCGCTACCGGGCGGATGGCGTGATCGAGTACGCCGGGCGCCTGGACCACCAGGTGAAACTGCGCGGCTTGCGGATCGAGCTGGGCGAGATCGAGGCGCGCTTGCTCGAGCATCCGTTGGTTCGTGAGGCGGTGGTATTGGCGGTTGAAAGCAAGTACCTGGTCGGCTACGTGGTGCTGGAACAGGAAACAGCGGACTGGCGCGGCGAGCTGGCGGCCCACCTGGAGCAGAGCCTGCCGGAGTACATGGTGCCGAGCCGGTGGCTGGCCCTGGAGCGGATGCCGCTGAGCCCCAACGGCAAGCTGGAACGCAAGGCGCTGCCGGCCTTCGAGGCGCAGGCGAAGGAGGACTACCCTGAGCCTCAGGGTGAACTGGAGCAGGCCTTGGCCGCGCTCTGGGCCCAGGTGCTGGGCATTGAAAGGGTAGGGCGTGAAGATAGTTTCTTCGAACTGGGTGGGCACTCGCTGCTTTCCCTGACCCTGCTCGATCGTATACGCCGAAGCCTCGGTGTCGAGGTTGCGTTGAGTCGTTTCATGAGCAATCCGACCTTGGCCGGACTTGCGCGCAGCCTGCAAGGCCAGGATCACGCCGGCACTTCATTGCTGGTACCGCTGGCGGGCGACGCCCGGCGCAACCCGCAGCTGTTCTGTTTCCACCCAAGCTATGGTTCGGTGTACTGCTATCAGCCATTGGCCCAGGCCTTGAAGGATCAATGGTCTGTGCAAGGGGTGGTGTGCGAGGCCTTTGTCCTCGGCAAATGGCAGGAGACCAGCTGGCAGTTGATGATCCAGCGCTACACCCGTGAGCTGCTTGCGGCACAGGCGCAAGGTCCGTTTTATCTGCTGGGTTGGTCGCTGGGGGGCAACATCGCGATGAGTGTGGCCAGGCAGCTGGAACTTGCCGGTCACCAGGTCGCTTTCCTGGGCATGCTCGATGCACCACCACCGCGCGAGGTCCGGCCGTTCTGGGACCTGGTGGCGGAACGCAAGGGCCAGGCATCGGTTGCGCCGGACGAGCAAGCGTCACGGCTGGCGTTGCTGTCGATGCTGTTCCCGGAGCAGGCGCACGCGCTTCAGGCGCTGGCCGAAACCCTGCAGGGCCTGACACTGGAGCAGGCCTACCGCCGGGTGCTGGACTGGGCCGCTGAGCAGATGCCCGAGCAGTATGGATTGATCGAAGGGCTGATCCTGCAGAACAAGGATCTCGACAATGCGCTGACCTTGAAGCCGCGGCTCGATGCCTTGCTCGAGTCGTTCCAGTACGAAGCGACTCGGGTGTCGCCATCGTGTTGGTGGGCAGGCAGCGACAAGCCGAACGACCTGGTTCAACTGATCGAAGCGACCTTGGCGCAAGCGTTGGGCGCAACCAGACAAGGCCTGTCGCAGGTGTTGCCATGCGATCACGACCAGATCATCAACAGCCGGCAGTTGCTGGAGTCACTTGCCCAGGCGCTGGCCCAAAGCCGAGCACACGGCTGATCCGCCAATCGGGTGTTAACCCTCGTTGGGGCCGTGCAACGGCCCCAAGCCTGGTTGGCAATACATTTCTTTGGGTATGAAAAATGCCGGTCAGAACTGACCGGCATTGAGTGCAGGGCCTGGCGCCAGCGCCAGGTGTCGCGGCGGTGTGACTCAGTAGCTGTACTTCAAGGTCACCAGCGCGTTGCGAGGATCGCCGTAGAAGTTGTGATCGTAGTCGATGGCCTGGTAGTACTTCTTGTCGAAGATGTTGTTGACGTTGACGGCCGCCGAGAAGTTCTTGTCGATCTGGTAGGCGATACGACCGTTCCAGATCGAGTAACCACCCTGGTTACGACCGTAGTAGCCAAAACCCGAGGCGGAGCTCTGGGTGTTCACCCCACCGCCGATCGACACCTTGCTCCAGTTGCCTGGCAACTGGTAGTTGGCCCAGGTGCGCAGTATATGTTTGGGCGTCTGGGTGTTGGCGGAGATGTTGCCGGCCACCGCCGGTTCTTCATCCTTGTACTTGAGCAGGTTCAGGGTGTAGCCCGCATAAAGTTGCAGGCCGTCCAGTACTTCACCACTGACTTCGGCCTCGAAGCCGCGGCTCTGGATGGTGCCCGAGGGGATGTAGCAGGTGCCGCTGCAATTGGCGTTGGCAATGATCGACGACACTGACGAATCAGGCATCGGAATGTTGTCCTGCTCCATCTGGTACAGGGAGAACGAGGTGATCAGGCGACCGTCCTTATGCTCACCCTTGAGGCCGACTTCATAGCTTTTGCCAGTACGCGGGTCGAGGATGTTGCCTGCGGCCGTGCGCTGGGTCTGCGGCTTGAAGATTTCGGTGTAACTGGCGTAGGCGCTCCAGTTCGGGTCGAGCTTGTACACCAGGCCTGTGTAGGGTGTGACCTTGCCGTTCTTCTGCGCTTCGCTCTTGCTTGCACCCCACGGGCCATCGGAGGTGAACACGGTCCTGAAATCGGAGACCCGGGCGCCGAGGATAAAGGACAGCGACTCGGTCAGCTCGTAGTTGGCAACACCATAGAGGCCTTTCTGGGTCGAGTCATAGGCATCGTCCCATTTGTTCGCCGAGTAGATGGAGTCATCGCTCGGCTCTACATTGTTGGGCACATAGTCGAAAATGTTGATCGGGTTGACGTAGTTGTAGCGGGCACCCCAGACATCATGGCTCTTGAGTTTGGAGTAGTTGGCACCCACGGTCAGGCCAAGCTTGCGCTCGAACAACGCCAGGTCACCGGTGGCATTGATATCGCCGCCCCAGTGATCGGAGAAGTAGTCGAACACATAGGCGTCGCCCACCAGCTTGGTGCCTGGGCCCATGCGGCCACGACGTTGCAGGTACTTGAAGTCGTTGAACTCGCGGGCATTGATGAAGGTACCCTTGAGTTTCCAGGTGTCATTGAGCTGATGGGTAATATCCAGGTAGTAGGTGTCCTGGGTCTTGTCCCAGTTATCCCAGGTGGTGCCCAGGTAGGCCGAGCGATCCAGCGATGGCATCGAGCCGTTGCTGAAGTTGGGAATGCCCATGAAGTTGGGGGTGGCATCCACGCGCTCGTGGCTATAGCCGACGCCGACCAGGGTGTCGGGGGTCAGGTCGTAGTCCAGGGCCGCATAGAGGGTCTGGTTATCGGAGCCGACGTAGTTGACGAAGGAGTTGGCGGTGTCGTAGTCCAGCACCACGCGCCCGCGCAACTTGCGCTGCTCATCCAGGGGGCCGGCCACATCGACCTGGGCGCCATAGCGGTCCCATGAACCGGCTTTGGCTGTCAGGTTGACCTGCGGATCAAAGGTGGGGCGTTTGCGCACCAGGTTGACCGCGCCTGATGGATCGCCGCCACCTTCGAGCAGCCCTTGTGGGCCACGCAATACTTCGACGCGATCAAGAATGGCGGTTTGTCCACTAAAGCTCGAACCCCGCGCGTAGAGTTGGCGCTCCAGCGGAACGCCGTCGTACTGGAAGCTGTTGATGAAAAAACCACGGGAATAGAACTGGTAGCCGGTGAACGATGGCACTGCGGTGATGCCGGGGGAGGCCAGCAGGGCCTCGGTGACATTGGTGATGTCCTGTTCCTGCATGCGCCGCTGAGTGACCACGCTGACGGCTTGGGGAATGTCCTTGATGTTCTTCACGCCCTTGCCGATGGAGGTCACCGGCGAGGCATAGGAGTTGGTGCCTTCGGTGGTGGCGGTATCAACCCGGCTGTTGATCAGGACGTTGTCCAGATTGATGGCGGCGTTGTCGCTGGACGGTGCATTGAGGATGGCGGTGTTGCCATTGAGCTGATAACGGATACCGGTGCCGTGCAACAGGCGTTCCAGTGCTTCACTGGGCTCCAGATTGCCCTTCACGGCACGGGTACGCGTGTCGCGCACTGACTCCGGGCTGTACAGGATCTGCAGGTTGGCTTGTCTGCCCAACGCTTGCAGCGCCTGGGAAAGCGGTTGCGCCGGGATGTTCAGGTCGACCGGCTCGGCGATGCTCTGGGACGCATAGGCCAAGGCAATGGCCGCTCCGAGGGAGAGAACGGTACGATTGGCAGGTTTGCTGACACGCATGAGGCCAAGGCCTCGGGAAGGTCTGTTGAACATCGAATTATCCATCAAGTGTAGGCAAATGTTATTGAGAATTGTTATTAAAAGTAAGACGCACGGCCCAGGAAAAAACGGATAAGAAATTTTTCGTTGGGCCGTAACGGGTCAGGCCAGCGCTTTTTCGCTGATGACATGACCGGCCTTCATGCTCACCAACTGGTCGGCGACATCGAAGTAGCGGTCATCGTGGGAGATGACGATGATGGTCTTGCCCAGGCGTTTGAGATCGGGCAGCAGCTCGGTGTAGAAGATGCGGCGGAAGGTCGGGTCCTGGTCGGCTGCCCACTCGTCGAACACCAGTACCGGACGTTGTTCGAGCCAGGCACTGATCAGGGCCAGGCGCTTGCGTTGGCCAGTGGACAGGTCGGTGGTGCTGAACCTGCCGTCCTTGACGCTGACCTTGTGGCCGATTTCCAGGCGTTGCAGGTACTGGTTGGCATCCTCCGGGATATGCTGATCACCCTGGACCACATCGTCGAACAGGTAATAGTCGGAGAAGATGGTGGTGAACAGCTGCCGGTAGTCATCGCGGGTCTGACTGTTGACGGCGATGCCATCGAGGAGGATCTCTCCCGATTGCGGTGGATACAGCCCCAGCAGCAGTTTGATCAGCGTGGTTTTGCCACAACCGTTCTCGCCGACGATGAAGACGATCTCGCCCTGTTCGATCGACAGGTTTACCGGCCCCAGGCGAAAGGGCGGGTTATCGTCCACCGCTGGGAACGCATGGCAGACGTCCTTCAGTTCGAGGCTGCGCAGGCTTGCCTGGGCCGCGCCTTTGTCGTCGAGCAGCAGGTGCGGTTCAGGCGAGGAGAACTGCTCGGACAGTTCGGCGATGCGCCGAAAGGCAACTTGCGCACGACTGATGATCGGCAGGGTCACGACCAGGTGTTCCAGCGGGCCTTTCATGTACAGCAGCACCAGCACGAAGCCGCTCATCACCGTCTTGTCAGCCGACGGCCACAGCGATTGCAGCGCCAGTGCCAGGCCGATGACCACGAAGAACAGCATCGAGCCGAAACTCTTGGCGATGACAAAGACATTGATCGAACGAACCTGCGTATCGCGGATATCGTTGGCGGTCTGCTGGATGCGCTTGACGAACATGCGCTGCCGGCGCGGCCGGTGGATGCGCAGCTCCTTGGCCCCTTCGGCAATTGCGCTGTAGTGCTTTTGCAGTTCGTCCTCGGCGTCGCGGGCGGCAAGGAAGCCTTTGATCCCTTTGGCCCGGGCGATGTACTGGGCGCTGATGCCGATGGCGATGGCGATCAGCATCATGAGGAACATCGGCAAGGACAACATGGCCAGGTAGCCCAGGCAGCCCAGCGTTACCGTCAGTGATATGGCCAGTGGCGCAAAGGCAAAGGCAAAGTCGCTGATGGTATCGACGTCATGCGTCAGGACCGGGATCAGCCGATGACTGCGATAGCGCTCGATCTGGGCGATGGGCGCTGACAGCACCTTCTCGCCCAGGGATGTGCGCAGGGTTGCGATGATGTGCTGGCCAACATAGTTGGTGCCGATATCCGACAGGATCGAACTGAGCAAGGCCAGCAGGCAGAGGCCCGCGAACAGCCCCACCAACGCGGAACTGAGGCCCGCTTCGGCATGCAGGGCACTGTTGATGGTGGCCAGCAGCACCGTCACGCTCAGGCCGCCGGCCATACCCAGTACGATCGATACGCTGACCACCGGCCAGAAGGGTTTGAGCAGGGCGAACAGCTCGCGCAGCGCCCCGCGTGGTTGCTTGGTCATTGAAAGTTCCTGCTCAGGCGCGAGTGAGGGCAACAGCTTCTCGCGTGCCCACGTGGGCGCGGGCCAGGCTCTGGTACAGCGACTGGCCGATTTCCGCTGCACGCACCGGCAGCACCGACAACAGAGTGTCGCTCAGGCCATGGGAGGCTTCGCAGAAGCCTTGCAGGTAGACGGCGGCGTTGAGTTCCGGGGTGGCCAGTGCGCGGTAGTGGCGGTCGACTTCGAAGTCTTGCAAATGCTGTTGCAGCGGCGCCAGCAGGTCGCGGTGGGAGCGGCGTTCGTAGCCGGTGGCGAGGATCACCGCATCGTAGCGATGGGTTTGTCGAACCTCGGTGGCCAGGTCGCGCAGGGTCAGCTCGATACCTTCGGCGGTACTCACGGCGGCTTCGATATCGCGGCGGCAGAGCACGGCATGACGGAACTGATGGGCGACTTTCTGGCGGTAGAGGATGGCGTAGATGCGCTCGATCAGGTCGACATCGACCACCGAGTAGTTGGTGTTGTGGTATTCCTCGATCAGCTTGGCCCGCTCGACGTGAGGCTGATTGAACACCAGGTCGGTGTAGTCCGGTGCGAACACTTCGTTGACGAACGGGCTGTCGTCGGCCGGCTTGAGCGCCGAGGCACGCAGGATCATGTCGACCTTGACCGACGGGTAGCTGTCGTTGAGGTCGATGAAGGCTTCGGCAGCGCTTTGCCCCGAGCCGATGATGGCGATGCGCATTGGCTTGCCCTCAGTGCAGGGCAACTGTTGCAGGCTGTTCAGGTACTGGGAGTGGTGGAACACCCGTGGATCATCCTTGAACGGGGAAAACACCTGGGGGATCTTCGCTGTGCCGCCACTGCCCACCACCACGGAACGCGCGCGGCGGATGTGTTCGTGGCCGTTCTGGTCACGGCAGATCAGGCGCAGGTGATCGATCCGGCCGTTGTTCAACTCCGGTTCAATACGCAGGATTTCTTCGCCGTAGACAGCCTGGGTAGCGAAGTGCTCGGCAGCCCAACGCAGGTAATCGTTGTACTCCAGGCGGCAGGGATAGAAGGTGCCCAGGTTGATGAAGTCCACCAGGCGTTGTTTCTGGTGCAGGTAGTTGACGAAACTGTACGGGCTGGTCGGGTTACGCAGCGACACCAAGTCCTTGAGGAAGGAAATCTGCAGTTCGCTCTGGGTGGCCAGGGTGTTGCCGTGCCAGCGGTAGTCACTCTGCTTGTCGATGAACAGGGCGTCGAGGGCGTGGCCGTTGGTTTCGGCAAGTTCTTCCAGGGCGATGGCCAGGGCCAGGTTGGAAGGGCCGAAACCAACGCCGATCAGGTCGTGGATTTTTTCGCAAGAGAGGGTCTGGCTCATGGGGGCGGTTCCTTGGGTGGTCGAGAGGGGACACCCTGGAAAAGGGCGTCCCGGATCCTGCGCAAGTACACCGATAGAACGAGCTGTCAGAGCGAGAATTTACCGATTTTCACTGCTCAAAGTTCACGGGCCAGACGAATACCGATCCAGTCGCCACGGTTGGTTGGCAAGCTGGTGTTGCGGTTGCCTGAACGGGAAAAGATCGGTGCCTCACCCCAGTCGTTGCCGCGGATCACTACCAGCTTGCAGCCCGCTTCCTTCCACGCGCTGCCGTCGTTCGGCGCGCCGGCATAGCTGTTGTGGTAGCAGTCGTCGACCCATTCATACACGTTGCCATGCATGTCGTAGACACCGAAGGCGTTGGCTGCATAGCTGCCCACCGGGGCGCTGAAGCTGAAGCCGTCCTTGGGCCCGTAGACGTTGGCGTTACGGCTGATTTCGTACTCGCCATCGGGGTCCAGTTCGAAGGGGAAGGGACCGCTGCTGCCGGCGCGGGCGGCGTACTCGCGCTGAGCTTCGTTGATCATGCGGTACTGCTTGCCGGTCTTGGCGGTCAACCAGGCGGCGTAGTCCTGGGCATCCTGGTAGCTCATGCACACGGCCGGTTGGCGCGGCCCCTGCTTGTAGCGGGGTTTGCTGGCCTGGCACTCGCGTCCGGGGCGCGTGTCACCGTCGGCGATCTTTGCGCCGGATTCGCGCAGGTAGGCGTCCCATTCGCTTGCCGTGACCTGGTAGCGGCTGACGGCAAAGGGTTTGGCAAAAGTCACCGGGTGCAGCGGGCTTTCGTCGGGTTGGCGGCCGGCTTCATCGTCTGGGGTGCCCATGGTGAACGTGCCAGCCGGTAGCACAAGCATTTCCGGGCAGGCCGGCTTGCAGTCGCGAAAGACCTTGCCAGCGGGCAGCGGTTCGGCGGCCTGGGCGCTGCCGAAGGCGCCGAGCAGGGCCAGCAGTGAAAGGGGGTAGAGCAGTCGTGAGGACATGGATAAGCCTTGGTCAGAGTTTGTGGGTCAGCAGGTCCATGGCCCGGTCGATTTCCTGCTCGTTGTTGAGCAGGCCCGGCGCCATGCGGATCACTGGGCCGACATCGCGGTGCACGGCGTCGACGACAATGCGCTGGTCATTGAGGTACGCGGCGATGGCATCGGGGTCGCGGTCTTTGATACGGAAGAAGGTAAAACCGGCCGAATGTTCGCGACTCAGGGGGGTGACCAGCTCGATTGCCTTGTGCTCAGTGAGTCGGGCCTTGAGATAGTCATTGAGCTGGTGGATACGCTCCTGGACATCGGCCTTGCCCAACTGCAGGTGCAGCTCGAAGGCTTTGCCCAGGGCCCAGCGGTGCTCGAAAGCGTGGTAGCCGCCGGGGGTCATGATGGTGGCGAAGTCTTGGTCTTCGGAGAAGGTGGCGAAGGTCGGCACCAGGTGCTGCATTTTTTCCGAGGCGGCGCAGATGATTCCGGTGCCGCGCGGGCCGAACATCCACTTGTGGGTGCCGGAAATGAAGTAATCGCAGTTGAAGTCGGCGAAGTTCTGGTTCTCCACGCCAAAGCCGTGCACACCATCGATCACATAGATAATGCGCCGGTCTTCTTCGCGGTCGCGGTTGTGTTGACGCAGCAACTCGCCAATTTCGCCGACCGGCAGTTTTACCCCGCTGCCCGAGTGGACCCAGGTCATGCCCAGCACCCGGGTGTTGGGTTTGATGGCCTTGTCGAGGGTGCTCAGTACCTGATCGGTGGACAGGTCTCGGGGCTGCTGGAACAGGCGCAGTTTGCGCACCCGGGTGCCCTGGCGCTGTTGGCGAAAGCCGAGGATCTTGTTGGTCGAATAGTGCTCGTGCTCGGTGGTGAGGATCTCCTGGTCGGGGCCCACCTTCAGGCCGCCATAGATCATGCCCAGGCCCTCGGTGGTGCTGCCGGTCAGGGCGATCTGCCGGGGCTTGACCTGCAAGTAGCGGCCGGCCCAGTCGCGCACTTCACCTTCGCGCTGCCATTCGATCTGGGTTTCCCAGTCGACCCAGCGCGCCGGGTTGCGGTCAATTTCGCCGCGGTAGTAGTCGATGGCATCCTGCACCGGCTTAGGGTGGGCGGTGACCAGGAAGTTGGCGAAGTGGGCGTAGTGTGGGTCCAGTGGGAACAGCTGGCGCAGTTGCTGCCATTTGTCCTTGCCGGCAAGAGACGGCGCGCTGGCAGCCAGGGCCTTGGGCAGCAGGGAACCGGCGATCGGCAGGCTGGCAGCTAGCAGCCCGGCCTGCTTGAGAAAGGTGCGGCGGTCAGTCATGACAGAGCAGATTCCAGATCAAGGGGTGGCAGTGGTGGCGACGGGGTGGGCGCTTTTCTGCACCTGTTCCCAGACCCGCAGGAAGTTACCGGCCCAAAGCTTGCCGATATCGGCTTCGGAATAGCCGCGGCTGAGCAGTTCGGCGGTGACGTTGCGGATTTCGCTGACATCCTTCCAGCCGTCGAGGCCGCCGCCGTCGTTGAAGTCCGAGCTGATGCCGACATGGTCGATGCCGACCTTTTTCACCGTGTAGTCGATCGCGTCGGCAAAGTCCTTGAGGGTTGCCTTGGGCTCTTGCTCGACGATGCCGTAGAGGCTGCCGGCGTATTCGCCGAAACGCGATTCCGGCCAGATGGCGATCACCGCATCGCCGGGCATCAGGGCGTTGGCCAGGCCTTGCAGCGGTTGCAGGTCGAAGCGCGCGCGCAGTGCTTCAAGCTTGTCCAGGGTTGGCTTGCTCAGGGGCTTGAGGTAGGTGCCGAAGGCGACTACCTGGATGACCCCGCCACTGTCCTTGATCAGCTGCATTTCCTTGTCGCTGAGGTTGCGCGGAATATCCACCAGCGCCCGTGGCGCCGAGTGTGAAGCGACCATCGGCGCACGACTCAAGCGAGCAACGTCTTCCAGGGCCAGGGTCGACATCTGCGAAACATCGATAATTACCCCCAGGTCGTTGAGACGCTTGACCGCCTGCTCGCCCAAGGGTGATAGCCCGCCCAGGGCATCGGCGGTGTCGTTGAAGAACGGCAGCGGCCGCGAGGAGTCAGCCCAGTCGTTGTTGCCGGTGTAGCTGAAACCGAACATGCGCATGCCGCGGGCGGTCCACAGGTCCAGTTGCGACAGGTCGTGGCCCAGCGGGTAGGCGTTGAGCATGCTGATGAAGATGGCGAACTTGCCCTCGCCGTTCAGGCGCCGGAAGTCCTCCGGGGTGTAGGCGATGCCGAGCTGGTTGGGGAAGTCGCGAACCATGTTGCTGATGATCTTGTAGCGCACTTCCTGCTGATGCCGGGCTTCATCGACAAAACCTGGCGTCGGGCGGTGTGGGGCATTGGCGCCGTTCCACAGCTCCGGCCAGCCGAAGATGGTCAGGGCAGCGCCGGAAAGCCGGCCTTTGCCAGCCTTGACCAGATCGAGCTGGCCGGGGCCATCCTTGTCGATTTCGTTGCCAGCGCTGCCCATGTTCAAGGGAACGGTGACATGGCTGTCGAACGACAGCATGTGCTCATGCAAGGCGTTGGCCTGCTCGACGATCTTGCGCGGGTAGCCAGCGCTGTTCTGGTAATAGAGGTAACCGGTAGCAGCGGTACCCAGTGCCACTGCCAGGGCAAGGGGCAGGCCGATATACAGGGCTTTTCGAGAACGGGGCTTGGTCGTGGTCATTGCCATCTCAACGCTGGGCTGATCGGAACGGCTTGCCGGCGCACGGGTGTGCCAGGGGCAAAGCTCGGGTACCAGGAGGGACGAATGGCGGGGGGGTAAATTTATGAGCAGACAGACGGCTCAAGTTTTGCGGCCGACGGCCGATAGCGGAGTCAACCCATAGACCATCAGGATGATAAAAGCATGGTAGGCATCAATGCCGTATCGATCAATGGAAACCCGTTGAGCAGCGGGACCCCGGGCGTTGCCAGCGTCAATGTCGGTGCTCAGGGCCCGGCGGCGAAAACTGAAGAGGGCACGCTCAAAGTCAACCTTTCCGGCGTCGCCGAAAGCAACAAGGCCGAAGCCAGCGAAAGCAGTGAAAGTAGCGAGCCGGCGCACATCCGCCAGTTGCGTGAGATGATCAAACAACTGCAAAAGCAGTTGGCCGAACAGCAAAAACAGCTGCAGGCAATAATGTCCAGCAACATGGAAGAGACCGCCAAGGCCTCGGCGGTTGCTGCCGCTCAGTCGTCGGTGAGTACCACCATGGGCGCCATCCAGTCGACCGCCGCGCAGTTGCTCAAGGCCCTGCTGGACAGCGGCGGCAGCAGCACTGGCAGCATGGTCAGCACCAGCGCCTGACCGGCAGCGGGCCTGGCGCGCATGGCGCACAGGCCCGTCTGGTCAGTCGGCCAGTGGGCGGTTCTGGCTGCGCTCGGACTTGTAGCGCATGGCCACCGCCGGTGCCGGTTTGGTGCTGCCGGTTTCCAGCCACTGACGCATGCGGCTGGCGTCGGCGAAGTGGGTGTACTTGCCGAACGCATCGAGAATCACCATGGCCACCGGACGGTTGTCCATTCTCGTCAACAGCACCAGGCAGTGGCCGGCCTTGTTGGTGAAGCCGGTCTTGGTCAGCTTGATATCCCAATTGCTCTTGTTGACCAGGTGATCGGTGTTGCGAAAGCCCAGGGTGTAGTTGGGCTTGCGAAACGCCACGGTCTTCTGGGGGGTGCTGCTCAGCTCGCTGAGCATAGGGTAGTTGCGCGCTGCCAGCAGCAACTTGCCCAGGTCGCGGGCGGTGGAGACGTTGCTGTGGGACAGACCGGTCGGTTCGACATAGCGGGTCTGGGTCATCCCCAGCGCCTTGGCCTTGGCGTTCATCGCCTTGATAAAGGCGTTGTAGCCGCCCGGATAGTTATGGGCCAGGGTCGAGGCGGCGCGGTTTTCCGACGACATCAGGGTGATCAGCAGCATGTCTTTGCGGTTCAACTGGCTGCCGAGGCGCACCCGCGAATACACGCCTTTCATTTCCTTGTTCTGGGCAATGGTGACCGTGAGCATCTCATCCATGTTCTGCTTGGCGTCGAGCACCACCATGCCGGTCATCAGCTTGGTCACCGAGGCGATAGGCACCACCCGGTCGGCATTGTTGGCGTAGAGCACCTTGTTGGTCTGCAGATCGATCAGCAGGGCGGCGCCGGAGGCCAGGTGCAACTTGGCAGGATCGCGTTGCACTTGGGCAGGGGGTTGCGCAGCAGTGGCCGTGGTGACAGTCGCGGTACTGGTGAGCAGCAGCAGCAGGCTTAGAATCGAAAGGGAGGTTTTCACGTCGGGGCTCACTAAAAGTTGGTATGTCGTTGGCTGTGCAAGGGTTTTCCCCCAAAAAAACGCTCGCATTCTGAAGTATGGCTGAGTTGCTGTCGATTGCCTGTGCGAGGTTAGCGTGCAGATGAAAAAAACTTAATCCAAGGCTCTGTCGTCAGCCAATAAAAAGCCCCGCCAAAGGGCGGGGCAAAGGGCTGTGCGGAGCAACGCACGATGAGGGAGGTGGCCGTCTCAGGTGCGCAGGCCGGAGCTTTCGAGATGGCTGGCAAGGACCTGGGCAGCAGTCAGCGAGGTCAGCGGTCCGGACACCGGTTCACCATCGCGGACCAGGTACCAGCAGGCCAGCAGTCCCAGCTCCCTGAGCGAAGCGGGGACGGCGCTGCCGATGACGGACATGATGCTGATAGGGGCCATGGGGGTTCTCCTGCGATTCATGGGCCTACCTTACGTGGCACGGCGGGCCGGTTGAAATCAACTGGCTCGATAGTGCTCATTACTGTCATCGGCTGCACCGCGCGCCTGAGTAAAGGTTTTGTACGCGCCGATCAACGGTAACTGCCATGTCTGTGCATAATGCCGACTCGATCGCAAAGGAGAATCAAATGGCCCACATTCCTGGTAAAGACACGGTCCTGTGCATCTCGTTGGCCGGTCGCCCCGGCACCTTTGGCGTACGCTTTCACAACCACTTGTACCAACAGCTGGGCCTGGATTTTTACTACAAGGCGATGACCACCGAGGATCTGCCCGCGGCGGTGGGCGGTATACGCGCCTTGGGCATTCGCGGTTGTGGCGTGTCGATGCCGTACAAGGAAGCCTGTATGGCGCTGGTCGACGAGATCGACCCGTCGGCGGCGGCCATCGAATCGATCAACACCATCGTCAATGACGCCGGTCGGCTCAAGGCCTACAACACCGATTACCTGGCTGTACGCCAGCTACTTGATCAGCATCGAATCGACCCGGACACCGCCTTTGCCTTGCGCGGCAGCGGCGGTATGGCCAAGGCCGTGGCCAGCGCCTTGCGCGATGCCGGGTTCAAACAGGGCATCATCGTTGCCCGCAATGAACAGGCGGGTCGGCAGTTGGCCGACAGTTGTGGTTATCGCTGGCAGGCTGAGCTGGGCGATCTGTGCCCGCCGATGCTGGTCAACGTCACGCCGATTGGTATGGCGGGCGGGGTGGAGGCCGAGCAGTTGGCGTTCAGCCGCGAGGCGATTGCCGCGGCGCAGCTGGTCTTCGATGTGGTGGCAATGCCAGCGCATACACCGCTGATCATTGAAGCTCAACGGCAGGGCAAAGCGGTGATTAGCGGACTTGAAGTGATTGCCTTGCAGGCGCTGGAGCAGTTTGTATTGTACACCGGTGTGCGGCCGACGGCCGCGCAGGTGGCTGAGGCGGTGGCCTACGCCCGGGGCTAGGCCAGCGCGCCCCCACAGTATTACTCGAATGCCGCCAAGCGCTCTTCCAGCGCCGCAATCCGCGCCTCCAGCGCCTCGATCCGCTCCAGCGACACTGCACCACCAGTGCTGCGCTCCGGCCCTTGCTGGCGTGCCGCAAGAATCGCCTCGATATCCGCCGGATCACCCAGCGCGTGGGTATAACGGTCTTCACGCTGTCCGGCCTGACGCGGCAGGTGCAGGGCAAAGCCACGAGCGATCAGGCGCTCAAGCTGATGCACGACCTGCTCGGCGTCTTCGAACTCATGCATGCGGTTGCTGCGGGTCAGCAATTCATTGACCGTCTGCGGGCCGCGCAGGAACATCAGGCCGAGCAGAGTGACCTGGGCTGGAACCAGCTCCAGGGCCTTGTCCACGCGCTGCTCCCAGCGGTCGGCGCGGCTGCCCATCTGCAAGCGGGTCAGGCCCTGCCCTTCAAGGGCGCGCAGGGCCTGGCCGGCCTGGCCTTGGCTCAAATTCATCACCGGCTCGCGGCTGGTCTTCTGGTTGCAGGCCAGGAGCAGGGCGTTCAAGGTCAGCGGGTAGGTTTCCGGGCTGGTGGCCTGCTTTTCGATCAGCGAGCCGAGAACGCGGATCTCGGTGCTGTTGAAGCGGGCTTCGGAAGGCGATTGGTGATCGTCGGACATGACCCTGTCTCTATGCGAAGAAAGGCCCCTAGCCTAGGTGCGCGACAGGGTAAAACACAAGCAGCCGGTGCAGGATGCACCGGCTGCGGGCCTGGCTCAGGCGGCCTGGCGTTCCTCGGCCATGCAGGCGGCGGCGGTGAACAGCACGTCGGTGGAGGAGTTCAGCGCAGTTTCCGCCGAGTCCTGCAGCACGCCAATGATGAAGCCGACGGCCACCACCTGCATGGCGATTTCGCTAGGAATGCCGAACAGGCTGCAAGCCAGGGGGATCAGCAGCAGCGAGCCACCGGCCACACCCGAGGCGCCACAGGCGCATACGGCGGCGACGACGCTGAGCAGGATGGCTGTGGGAATGTCGACGGCGATACCCAGGGTGTGCACGGCGGCCAGGGTCAGCACGGTGATGGTGATGGCGGCGCCGGCCATGTTGATGGTTGCACCCAGAGGGATCGATACCGAGTAGGTGTCTTCGTGCAGGCCCAGGCGCTCACTGAGGCCCAGGTTGACCGGAATATTGGCCGCCGAGCTGCGGGTGAAGAATGCAGTGATGCCGCTCTCACGCAGGCACAGGAACACCAGCGGGAACGGGTTGCGGCGAATTTTCCAGAACACGATGAGCGGGTTGACCACCAGCGCGACGAGCAGCATGCAGCCGATCAGCACGGCCAGCAGATGCAGGTAGCCGAGCAGGGCGTCCAGGCCCGATTGGGCCAGGGTCGAGGCAACCAGGCCGAAAATACCCAGCGGGGCGAAGCGAATCACCACGCGTACGATCAGGGTGACACCATTGGACAGGTCTTCGACCACGGTGCGGGTGGTTTGCCCGGCGTGACGAATAGCCACACCCAGGCCGATGGCCCAGGCCAGGATGCCGATGAAGTTGGCGTTCATCAGCGCGCTGACCGGGTTGTCGACCACGCTCAGCAGCAGGCTCTGCAGCACTTCAGTGATGCCGCCTGGCGCGCTCAGGGCCACGTCAGAGGTGCTCAAGGCCAGGCTCGACGGGAAGGCCATGCTGGCGGCCACTGCGACCACGGCAGCGGCGAAGGTGCCGAACAGGTACAGCACCAGGATCGGCCGAATATGGGTTTCGGTACCGTGTTTATGGTTGGCGATGGAGGCCATGACCAGAATGAACACCAGGATCGGCGCCACCGCCTTCAGCGCGGAAACGAACACCTTGCCGATGAAGCCCAGGCTCAACGCGACTTCGGGGGCGATCAAGGCCAGGGCGATACCGGCCACCAGGCCGATCATGATCTGTAGTACCAGGCTGGTACGGTTCAACAGCTTTAGAACAGGTGTCATGTCGGGTGTTTCTCAGTCTTGTAGGGGGGCAGCCGACCCGTCGCGACGCCGGGAAATACTGGGGGCGTCAGGCGGTTAGGGCGATGAAAGGGGCGCGACTTTAGCACAGGAGGCACAATGGGTGATTGCCCTGTGTCAGGCGGCAAGACGGGCGTGTAGTATGCGCGCCCCTTGGAAACGGCTCAGTGCCGTGGATGTTTAACGTTCTGGAGTGTAGATGTTACTGCCGATTCTGTTGCTGGCTGCGGCTGGCTTCACTGTGTTGACCACTGAGTTCGTGATTGTCGGCCTACTGCCGGGGATTGCCCGCGACCTCGCGGTAAGCGTGCCCCAGGCCGGGCTTTTAGTGACGTTGTTTGCCTTTACCGTAGCGTGCTTCGGGCCTTTTCTGACGGCCTGGTGCGCACGCTTCGAGCGCAAGCGTCTGTTCGTCGGCATTCTGCTGCTGTTCGCTGCCTGCAATGCCCTGGCGGCGATGGCCCCGAACATTTATCTCATGGGCCTGGCGCGGCTGCTGCCGGCCCTGGGCTTGCCGGTGTTCTGGTCGCTGGCCAGCGAAACAGCGGTGGACATCGTCGGCCCGGCCTATGCCGGGCGGGCCATTGCCAAGATCAGCTTTGGCGTGGTCTGCGCCACGGTGTTCGGTATCCCGGTCGGTACCCTGGTGGGCGACGCCCTGGGCTGGCGTGCGGCCTTCGCCATGCTGGCCGTGCTGGCGCTGGCCAAGGCGCTGTTGCTGCACCTTTATCTGCCGCGTACGCCCCGGCATAACCAGGCCACCTCACTGCGGGGGCAGTTCGGCATCCTGCGCAGCCGCTTGCTGCAAGGGCATGTACTGCTCTCGGTACTGGTGTTCAGCGGCATGTTCACCGTCTACACCTACCTGGCCGATATCCTCGAACGCCTGGCCGGGTTCGATGGCGCGCGGGTGGGCTGGTACTTGATGGGCTTCGGTGCGGTAGGCCTGATCGGCAACAGCCTGGGTGGTCGTGCCGTGGATCGCCATCCGCTGCTGGCCTCTGGCGGCTTTTGCGCGCTGATGCTGGTGGGCCTGATTGCCCTGGTGCCGAGCATTCATTCTACCTACGGCCTGATCGCCGCGCTGGCGATCTGGGGCGCGACCCAGGCGGCGCTGTTTCTGGTCAGCCACGTCCGCCTGATCAAGGCTGCGCCCCAGGCACCAGCCTTCGCCGCTTCGCTGAACATCGCCGGGGCCAACCTCGGGATCGGCCTGGGCGCGCTGATTGGCGGCCGGGTGATCGACAGCCTGGGCCTGGGCAGCCTCGGTTATGCCGCCGCGCTGCTGATTGGCGTCTCGGCGTTGCTGGCGCTGGGGCTGATGCGCGTGCGCGATACCAGCGCTACCAGTTGAACAGCTGGCGCCGGGCGCCTTCGGTGATGGCGATGATGCCAGGGTGCTTGACTTTGCGCTCCACTGAAATGGCATAGAACGACTCGATGACCGCGTCGGTCTGGCCGATCAGCTCAACGCCGTATTGCCGGCAGACCTCATCGGCGATCACGCTAGGGCCGATGAAGATACCGCTGCCGGATTGGCCGAAGGCCTGCATCAGGGCGCTGTCGTCGAACTCGCCGACAATGCGCGGCTGTATCTGCTGCTCGGCGAGCCAGCGCAGCAGGCGGCTGCGTACCACGGTTTCCTGACCGGGAATCAGCAGCGGGGCATGTTGCAGGCAGGCTGGAAAATTTTCGCCCAATTCAGTGGCCAGTGCAGGTGTGGCGAAAAAACTGATGCCACATTCACCCAGGCGCTGACTGTAGCCCTTGATGTCCAGGTGGCTGGGCATGGGGCTGTCGGAGATCACCAGGTCCAGGCGTTGGATCGCCAGGTCGGCCAGCAGGCGTTCCAGCTTGTCTTCGCGGCAGCTCAAGCGCAGGGCGTCTTCCATCGCCATGGTCGGCGCCAACAGACGGTAGACGATGGACTTGGGCACCACGTCGGCGACCCCGACCCGGAACAGAATCTGCTGCTCATCCGGGCGTGCACGCAGCATGGCCTCCAACTCCCCGCCGATCTGGAACATCTGCTCAGCGTAGGCCAGGGTCTGGCGGCCGCTTTCGGTCAGTTCCAGTTGCCGCCCGACCCGCCGAAACAGCTCAATACCGTAGGTCTGTTCGAGCAGGCTGATCTGCCCGCTGATGGTTTGCGGGGTCAGGTTCAGCTGTTCACCGGCGCGCACGATGCTGCCGGTGCGGGCGACCACCCAGAAGTAATGCAGCTGTCGGTAGTTGAGCACGGGTGTTCTCGATTCGTAAAAACCGAAGTATAACTGCTGAAAATACGAATTTTCCTGATGTATCAAGATATTTAGAATCCCCAGCCATCACGGTGCCACTGATTGGGCACTGATCATCGACACGGAGAACTACACATGATGCAACTCAAATCCATCGGAACCCCCCTGGTGTTGCTGTTGGCCCTGTTTGCCATGAGCGGTTGCGAGCAGGCGGAAAAGTCCGCCCAGCAGATGCTCAACCAGGCAGCGGAGTCGGCCAAGCAAGCCATCGACAAAACCAACGACGCCGCCCAACAGGCCCTGAGCGAAGCCACCGGCTCCGAGGGCGAGAAGGCTGCCAAGCCCGAGCCTGATGGCAGCGCTAAAGAAATCTGACCCACCCCTTACCTCGATGCAGGAATGATTCATGGAATACTTGTTGGAACTCGCTGCAAGCCCGACCGCCTGGGTAGCCCTGGCCACCTTGGTGGCCATGGAGATCGTGCTGGGCATCGATAACCTGATCTTCATCTCCATCCTCACCAACAAGTTGCCTGAGGAGTTTCGCTCCAAGGCGCGCCGCATCGGTATCAGCATGGCGCTGGTGATGCGCCTGGGTCTGCTCAGCACCGTGGCCTGGATCGTCCAGCTGACCGAGCCGGTGATCGACGTGTTCGGTCAAGTCTTCTCCTGGAAGGACATGATCCTGATCGCCGGTGGCCTGTTCCTGCTGTGGAAGGCGACCAGCGAAATCCACGAGAGCGTCGACCCGCGGGCCAAGGCTGAAGCCAAGGCGTCGTCGACCATCACCCTGGGCTTTGCCGCTGCGATTGGCCAGATCCTGATCCTGGACATCGTCTTCTCGATCGACAGCATCATTACCGCTGTGGGCATGACCGAGCACCTGCCGATCATGATCATTGCCGTGATCAGTGCCGTGATCGTAATGTTGGTGGCCGCCGACCCGCTGGCCAAGTTCATCAACGACAACCCGACCGTGGTGATGCTGGCCCTGGGCTTCCTGATCATGATCGGCATGACCCTGATCGCCGAAGGCTTCGGCGCCCACGTACCGAAAGGTTATGTGTATGCGGCGATGGCGTTCTCTACTGCGATCGAAGTGCTGAACATCATGTCGCGCCGGGCGCGGATCAAGCGCGAAGCGGCTGAAGTCTGATGTAAGTCGCGGGGCAAGCCCGCCCACAGGGATATACCAAACCTGTGGGCGGGCTTGCCCCGCGATGCTTTTAAAGCTTCAGTGCGCGCTGGCATGGCGGCGACTACGCCGCGTCGGTACTGCCTCGCTGGTCTTTTTCGGCAAGGTATGGTGCGAGTGATGGCGGCGGGCAATGCGCAACACGCCCCAGAGCATGGCGGCGGCGACGCTCAGCCAAGCTCCAACCAGCATGAAAATTGCCATTGTCAGGCTCATGTGTGCCTCCTCAGGTTCCTGGCCAGCCCATGATGCTTGCCACGCGGACACCCCCTAGAGTCTAGCCGAAGCCATGTTGCAGGCTATTGACCGATGGTCCAGGCCCTTGGGCCGCTTTGTTCTAAGCCGCCTTCACACTATACCCACGCGGCCTGCCGGCCTATGCTTGCAGACGGAAATAAAACGACGTGCGCGGTCGGTACTGGCGGCAGATCGAGCGCGAGCGTTGGCGCAGGGCTGGTCATTAGCACTACGACAATGACCCAGGGTCGACCTTGGAACTGGGCGGCTCACAGACAATTAACGAACCCCCTGGACAAATAGCGCAGCCATTGCCTTTAGTTGGTCGTTTACAGCTATCGGCAACAGGTTGCCTCGGTTACTAGTCAGCCCTGTACATTCCCTACGAGGCTGAATCCGTGTTTCAAAAAACTCTCTTATCGATGTCCGTTCTGGGTCTTTCGATCTCGCTCGCACAGGCTGCCGAAAGTTATGCCCTCGACACTCCGCGCCTGCAAAAAATCGACAACTTTCGCGATGTCGCCGGCACCAGTAGCGCCTATACCACAAGTCACGACGGCATCATGCGCAAAGGCGTGTTCTACCGATCCAACGCGTTGACCCCCTCGCCAGCAGACCTTGCTACCCTCAATGGCCTGGGCATCAAAGAAGTCTACGACCTGCGCACCCCGGTGGAGGCCGCCGCTACGCCCGATACCCTGCCTCAAGGCGCGACCTATACCAACATCGACATCATTGGCAACGCGACCTCTACCGCGAACATCACCACGACCACGTTTCACAACGCCGACGAGGCCGTCGCCCTGATGCGCGAAACCAACCGTGCCTTCGTCAGCGATGCCGGCATGCGGGGTGAATTTGGCGTGCTGTTCAACGAATTGGCCAGTGCCGATGGCGCCGCGCTGTTCCACTGCACCGCCGGCAAGGACCGCACCGGCTGGGCTGCTGCGGTGTTGCAGAGCATCGCCGGTGTCGACGACGCCACCATAATGGCCAACTACATGGCCACCAACGAATACACAGCCGCACGCATGGCCGCGACACTGGCAATGTTCCCTGCCCGCATTCAGGCGATTTACGCGCCATTGATAGGAGTGGATGAGAGCTATCTGCAAACCAGTCTGGACGAGGTGAGTGCGCTGTACGGCAGCATGGACAACTACCTTAAGCAAGGCCTGGGCCTTTCCCAGGAAACGATCTACGTGTTGCGTGCCAAGATGGTCTACTACAACAGCCTGCCCGGTCAGCAGGGACTGGTCGGCAACGCCGCCGCAGGCGCGCAGTTGTTGCAGCAATTGCAGAACAGCAGCCTGTCGGGCAGTTTCACGGACTACAACTATTACCTGCAATCGGCCATCGATGCCGGTAACCTGAGCGGTGTCGAGTCCACCGTCGGTGGCCAGGTGCACGCCGACACCGCCAGCTACCTGCTGCGCCAGGGGGCTTTGATCGACCAGGCCGCAACACCTTATGCCAACGGCATCGACCTGAAGGTCGGTCAGGGCAGGCTGTGGACGACGGCCCTGGCCGGCTACCTGGGCACCGACGGTTCGTCCCACGCCGCCAGCAGCAACGAACACAGCCAAGGCATGATGGTCGGTTTCACTCAGCGCTTCTCCGAGCAGCTCAGCGGCTATGCCGGCCTTGGCTATAGCCGTGGCAGTGTTGGCGGCGCAGGTGGCGAGGCGGATACCGACCTGACCTTCGTCAGCGTGGGCGCACGGTTTGCCCCAGGCAGCCTGGAGCACGGCCTGTTCATTGCCGCCAACGCCAGCGGCGGATGGCTGGACTATGACAGCAAGCGTGACCTTGGCGCTGACCTCGGTTCAGCCAAAGGCGACACCCACGGCAGCCTCAGCGGTGCCAGCCTGGCCGTCGGTTATCGCCTGCCACTGGACAGTGTGACCCTCGAGCCGAGCCTCGGCGTACGGGTCAGCCATATCGATCTGTCTGACTTCCAGGAAAAAGGCAGCGAGTTGGCCCTGGACGTAGACGGTATCCAGGAAACCCGACGCAGCGCAGCGGCCAATCTCAGGGCAGCCTTCAATCCCATTGGCGTGAGTGGGGGCTGGCAACTGGTGCCGGGTGTGTCGGTCGGTTATGAGCATGTACTGGGCGACCACGAAGTCGACAGCCAAGGCCACCTGTTGGGCCTGGATATCGAACAGCGCGCTACCTTCGACAACCGCGACCAATTCACCGGCGCTGTCGATGTGATGGCCAGCCTTGGTGCATTGAGCTTCGGTGCCGAGCTTGGCGGGAGCGTGGGTGGAGACAGCCACGGCGTCAGTGGCAGCCTCAAGGCCAGTTACCTGTTCTGACAGGCACGGTGCCATTGGCCCAGGTCGCCGTCACTACGGCGGCCTGGGCCTTTTCCGTCTACATCAGGGTCGTATACGCAAACCCTTTCTGACATCGGCCGGGCTTACCCCATAGGCGCTCTGGAAGTAGTGGCTGAACCTGCCGACATTACTGAATCCGTAGCGCAAGGCCACTTCGGTAACCGAGGGCGACACGCCGTGGGAAAGCGCATCGTAGGCGCGCTCCAGGCGTACTTGCCGTTGGTACGTGGCGATCGATTGCCCGACAAAGCGCTTAAAACCTTCTTGTAGCGCACGCAGGCTGACGTTGGTGTAACGGGCCAGTTCGGTACCGCTGACCATGTTGTGAGGATGCTCGCGAATATAGCCAATGGCCAATTTCACATGGCGCGGGGCTATGGACGGCGTGGGGCGCCTGAGCGCTTCGGTGTAATTGTGCGGCCAGGCCTCCAGTACCGCGTCCACGAGCATTTCCTGCAAACGCGCCGGCATCAGCGAGCCGGCATTGATAAGAATGTCGAACTCGGCTCCCGTGGCCATTATCAGCAACGAGCGCAGACCCTGGTACGCTGCAACGCTCAGGTCTACCACCGGGGCGAAGCACACGTTATCCACGATCGGCTTGCCCAGCAGCGTCGAGAGACGCTCTGCAAACAGTGCACGCTTGATCGAAATTCCGTACTGCGCATGGTTATCGAGGAAGCGCAACGCACGGACGTCGGCCTTGTTGACCGCCAGGCCGACCTGATTAAGCCCGACCGATTCGCAGATGTGGCTGACGATGACCTTGCCGGCCGTGGGGATGACGAAGGTTATTTCATCGTATCGGGTCGGAAACTCGACAGTGAGATCGCCGCAAAAGCGTAAGCGTCGGAAGCTGACGCCCTCGTGTCGGCCGTAGACGCCCTCGATGGTGTAGGTGTTCAGGGCTTTGGCATCGGCATAGAGACCGCCGAACGTACGGGTAAAAAGAGCGCTGAAATCCTCAGAGCCAAAGCCACTGGACCTGAGGATGATGTGTTTGCGAGTGGGGGATGTGTACACCTTCAGTCTCACCTTGTGCGTCGATGTAGGTAGCAACCGCAAGGTAGTTATCAGGCTGGCATGACGGTTTTGCGATCAGGGGGTGAGCAGGGCGCGTTGATCGTCAATCAGATGCCCAAGTTGTGCCTGCGCCGTCTTGGACGAGCTTCGGTTGCCGTCGACTGCCGAGACCACCGCATAGCCCTGCCACAGCAAGTAGGCATCGGCCTGTTGTTGTGCCGGGTCCGGCTTTGCCGGTGGCACCAGATTCATCCGCACGCTGCCATCTTCGCCGCGTTGGGCGGTGAAGTTGACTCGGTCCCAGGTGCCTATCGGCGCCTGACGCACACCCTTGACCTGCGCCATTGGCAGGGCCGGGAAGTTGATATTCAGGCCGCTGCTACCGGGCAGGCCCAACACGTTCACCCCACCCTTGGCATGGGCGGCGCTGTCGATGGCTTTCTGGATGACGCGGGTGGCGAACCGGGCGGTATCGTCCAAGGCATCGAGGGTCTTGCGATAACCGGCTTGTTGATCGCGCATGATCAAATCCAGGTCGACCGAGGTGGACACCGCCACTGCTGGTACACCTTTGATCATAGCGCGCAGGGCGGCGTTCAGGGTGCCGGACATCTGCGTCAGCGGGCCAACGTTTTCACCGAAATTGCTTCCGGAAACCACCAGGTCTGGGCGCTGTTCCTTGAGCAGTACATCCATCCCGACATTGACCGCATCAACGGGGGTGCCGATGGCTGATGTCTTGCCCGAAGGCGCTGTATAGCCTTGCGGCGGGCCGACGCAGAACTTGCCCGGTGCAAGCTCCGTGACCGCCAGTGCCTGACCGGGAATGACCACGCTGGCCGCGCTGATGCCGCTGCTGTCGTTCAACGGCCCGACCAGGGTGACGTGATGGCCCGCAGCACTCAATGCGCGGTACATCGCATCAATGCCGGGGGCGCGGCAGCCGTCGTCGTTGGTCAGCAGGATGTTGAGCGCATTGGCTTGCAGCGAAAGGCTGGCGCCTACGACAACGAGGGCGCCAGTAAGCAGCTTATTCATGGGAGCTCCTTAGGAGGGCGCCCCGACCGGAACGGACGGGGCTTGTGGGTTAGCGCGTACCGAGCTTGCGCAGGTTACCCGGGGTAAACTCGTCTGCCGTGAAACTGCTGGCATTGAGCAGAGCCGGCTTCTGGTCGACGAGCAAGCGGTCAACCAGGTAAGACCCGGCGATCAGGTCATGGTAGACACCTAGGCGGGCATGGAAACGCTGGATCTCATAGGCGTACACCGAGGTTTGCATGTTGGTGCGCCACAGCTGGCCACGGGCATCGTAGTTGTCGGCCAGGGTCGCTGCCCAGCTGTCTTCGTCGATGTAGATCATACGCTTGGCGTAGATATGCCGGGAGGTGGGCTTGACAGTCGCCTCGAGCACCCAGACACGGTGCTTCTCATAGCGCATCAATTCCAGGTTGATGTGGCCGGTGGAAGACAGTATCTGTGCCTGGGTAAACCGGCACGGTTGTTGATCAGGCTGCCCTTGTCGAAGGCGTTGTCGCCGTCGTTGCCATCGGCGTTGGCGACCAGCTTGTGGTCGCGGCTTTCGGTCCGCCACGCCAGGCTGTAGGTCAGCGTCGTGTCCCAGTCGATGCTCAGATCATCACTCGGCTGAAACGTCATTGCGCAGGCCTGGCCCCCCAGGCCTCCGGCCAGTACAAACATGCTCAAACGTGCGCACATGTGCAGAGAGTGTGGGGCGATTTTTGTTCTTATCATATCGTCCTCATACAGCGGTCAGACCTGCCCGACCGGCAGTTCTTGGTTGGGAGGTGAAGCCGGACCGACTATGAGATTCCGAACGAACTACAACATCGTCCAACCGGACTAAGTAATCCTGGTGATGTTCAGCGATACCTGCCAGCGAACAACCACGTGACTATTGCCTCCCGGCCTCGCGCTGGTGTGGCGTGTTGTCCGTGCTCCAGAGGAGGTGATCCGATGAACGATGCCGTGGTCAGGTGGGATGAATGCTGCGATGTACTGGTAATCGGTTCGGGGCGGGGGGCATGACCGCCGCACTGCGAGCCAAAGACCTGGGCTTCGATGCCCTGGTGATCGAGAAAAGTGACGAATATGGCGGCACCTCGGCGGTGTCCGGTGGCGGCATCTGGATACCCAACAACCATCGCATCGAGGCTCTGGGTGGGCAGGATTCGGCCGAAGAGGCCATTGCCTACATCAAGACCGTCACCTGCGGTGAGATCGACGATGGGCGCATCGAGGCCTACGTCAAACATGGCCGGGAGATGGTCGAGTACCTCGAACAGAACAGCCACGTGCGCTTCGAGGCGCAGCCGCACTATGCCGACTACTACCCGGAAGTACCTGGCGGCAAGGCCGGCTATCGCTCGATGGACCCGCTGCCGTTCGACGCCGCAGCGCTGGGTAGCGAGTTCTTGCGCATGCGCGCGCCTTCACCCGGCACCCTGATGATGGGGCGCATGGCGATGACCATGAAGGAGGCGCGGGTGTTGCTGTGTCGTGGCAAGGGGTGGCTGGGGCTGTCTATGCGGGTCATATGGCGTTACTGGCGTGACCGCGAGGGGCGCGAGCTGTCGCGCCGGGACCGTTTTCTGACCTTGGGCAACGCGCTGGTGGGTGCGCCGTTCGTGGGGCGTGCGGGCGCGGTATTGACGGCAGCAGCGGATGACATTCGTCGGGCGCTGCTCTAAGCAGATCTAGTCCATTTGGACGAGGCGAGTTGTCGCAGCCGCTTCTAGTCTGGCGCTTACTCGTCTCTCCCTCTAATGCAGTGGAATGGCCATGAAAACAACAAAAAAACTATGCCTTGCCCTGATTGTCTGCGCCTTTGGCGCAGGCTATACCGCGGTCCTGAAACGCCCTCAGCCGGCAGCAGTGATGGTTACCTATTACTGTCAGCCTGGCTTCCAACCTTGTTACTTCCCGGTGGCTAGCATTGCACGGTTGATGCCGTAAAGGCGCTCAGTACCCGGGACTTCGACCGCCCGGCTCCAAGGTCATGGCGGATCCGGTTTTGCATTTTTAGATTGCCGCATTTGGCATGCAATGCTTGGGAGGGCCGGCTCATTACTCCTGACTTCACCCTTTACAGCAACGGAATGGTGTAGCTGACGATAAGGCGGTTCTCGTCCTCGCACCCTCTTCCCGAGGGAATGAGTAGATTAGTATCTGCCTTCTACTACTCTGAGCCAAGATGGACATGGCTGCAGAGGCTTACGGCGATCGGGAAGACCCCATCAATCAGTTACGCCTCATGCTACTGCAAATAAGGAGAGCGGTAGCGATTGGCTTGAAGCTGAGCGGCGCTTGAGATATGCGGAGCCACCCTGGCGCAAGCTGGCTGGGGATGACTATCGTAAAGGGGTAGTCCAGTACCACTCCAATTCCAGTCTGCCGACTTTAAATTCATTCGACACGTCCTGAACTCTGCCCGGTAGGCGCAAGGTATACCTCAGGCCAACGACGCGTTCTCGATGTGTTGAACCGAGTTCAAGGGTGAAAAGAGGGTAGACTAGAAGGGAGTGCAAAAATTAATGAACAAAAAACGATTTGAAGTGAAAATCAAAGCCCCAGGGCCGGGCGCTGTCTGCCGGGCATCAGCACAAGCGAGTGTTCATGCTGCCACTGTCTACCACATTCTCCGCTATCGCCCCGCGTCGCCTGCTGGCGGCTTGCGTGATGGGCTTGACCCTGGCCGGTTGCGCCAGTCAGCCTCCCGCCCCGATCAAGGGTTTGCCGCAGCGGGTCGAAATCGGCTCGGTGCCGTTCTACCGCGGCAATGCCAACCAGAGCGCGCCAATGGCCCTGGCGGCATTGCTCTGGCAACAGGGCGTGCGCATTACCCCGGGGTTGCTCGAACAGCCACTGGGCTTGCCTCAGGGGGTGGACAAACTGCAGGACTCGATGCAGAACGTTGCCCGTCAGTACGGCATGGTGGTCTATCCGCTGGAACCGAAACTGAATGCACTGCTGGCCCAGGTGGCCGCAGGCAATCCGGTGCTGCTGCGTTTCGAACAAGGTTCAGCGTTCTGGGGGGAGCCGCGCTATGCCTTGCTGGTCGGTTACGACCGCTACAAGGAACGGGTGCTGCTGCGGGCAGGAATGAATCGACGCCTGCTGATGGACTTCGACGACTTCACATCGGCGTGGAACAAGCAGGGGAGTTGGGCGGTATTGGTGCAGCAACCGGGCCAATTGCCAGCCCAGGTTGACCGTCAGCGTTGGCTGAAAGCGGCCAATGACCTGGCCCAGGTGGGCCAGGAACAAGCGGCCCGCCAGGCCGTCAGCGCCCTGGGGCAATGACGGCGCAGGCCAGGCTCGGGCTTAGAAGCCCAGACGGTCGCGCAGGCTGTAGTACCAGGCGCCCAGGGCGCTGAACGGTACACGCAGCATCTGGCCACCCGGGAACGGGTAGTGCGGCAGCTCGGCGAACGCGTCGAAACGCTCGGCTTGGCCACGCAGGGCCTCGGCCAGCACCTTGCCCGCCAGGTGGGTGTAAGTGACGCCGTGGCCACTGCAACCCTGGGAGTAGTAGATGTTGTCGCCGAGACGGCCGACCTGAGGCAGGCGCGACAGGGTCAGCAGGAAGTTGCCGGTCCAGGCGTAGTCGATCTTCACGTCCTTGAGCTGCGGGAAGGCCTTGAGCATCTTCGGGCGGATGATCGCTTCGATGTTCGCCGGGTCACGAGCGCCGTAAACCACACCGCCACCAAAGATCAGACGCTTGTCGCCGGTCAGGCGGTAGTAGTCGAGCAGATAGTTGCAGTCTTCGACGCAGTAGTCCTGCGGCAGCAGGCTGCGCGCCAGGTCTTCACTCAGCGGCTCGGTGGTGATCACCTGGGTGCCGCACGGCATGGACTTGGCCGCCAGTTCCGGCACCAGGTTGCCCAGGTAGGCGTTACCGGCAACGATGACGAATTTAGCGCGTACTTTACCTTGTGGGGTGTGCACGACCGGGTTGGCGCCGCGCTCGATGCGCACAGCCGGGGATTGTTCGTAGATCTTGCCGCCCAGCGATTCGACTGCCGCAGCTTCGCCCAGTGCCAGGTTCAGCGGGTGGATATGGCCGCCGCTCATGTCGAGCATACCGCCGATGTATTGATCGCAACTGACCACTTCACGAATGCGCTTCTGGTCCATCAGCTCCAGCTGGGTATGGCCGAAGCGTTCCCACAGGCGCTTTTGCGATTCCAGGTGGCCCATCTGCTTAGGGGTCAGGGCAGCGAATACACCGCCGTCCTTCAGATCGCACTGGATGTTGTACTTGGCCACGCGCTCACGGATGATGCGCCCGCCTTCGAAGGCCATGTGCCCAAGCAGTTGTGCCTGCTTGGGGCCGACGGTGCGTTCGATAACGTCGATGTCGCGACTATAACTGTTGACGATCTGGCCACCGTTGCGGCCCGAGGCGCCGAAACCGACTTTCGCGGCTTCAAGCACGGTCACGCTGAAGCCCGCTTCCAGCAGGAACAGGGCGCTGGACAAACCGGTATAGCCGGCGCCGATCACGCAGACATCGGTCTGTACCTCTTCCTGCAGCGCCGGGCGCGGCGGTACCGGATTGGCCGATGCGGCGTAGTAGGACTGAGGGTAGGGGGTATTGGCCATGCTGCGAAACCTCTGTTTTATATTTTTTACGACTGTACCGATGCTATCAATAATAATAAACACCCGCTAGTCGTGTGTTGAAAATCCTTTACCCCGGGTTTTCACAAATACTTTTGATATTCAGTGGCTTAGGCTGAAAAAAAGAGTTGACACTGGCAGCCGATTCCGTAGAATGCCGCCCCACAGCAGGCACATAGCTCAGTTGGTTAGAGCACCACCTTGACATGGTGGGGGTCGTTGGTTCGAGTCCAATTGTGCCTACCAAATCAAATCCGCCCCTGCTGGCGGTACTGAAAAAGGCGATCCGAAAGGGTCGCCTTTTTTGTTGTGCGCCCAGCATGGGCGCAATCTTGCGGGTGAAAGTCCCGCCGTGAGCTGACCACAGCGAACGAAGTGAAGCGCAACTGCATGAGGGCGACCAAGTGTGGGGAGGAAGCGTGAAT
>NZ_JBOICA010000055.1:0-32531 GCF_050739775.1 Pseudomonas sp. | reverse complement strand
CTGATCGGCCTGACGATGATCCTGGAAGAGAATTTGGCTCAACGAAGCCGCCTACTTTTTAAGGATCGTCAGGCGCGAACACTCATCGTGGCGCGGGATACGAGCCCAAAAGACGCCGGATAGATTTTAAGCCACCCATTTCATCCGTTAATCAGTATTGCAAAAAAGGGGGTGACCATAGATTTCTCTTGGGAAAAGTAGGCAAAACCGCTTGCTCCTGCATACGGCCCTACGCTGCGCTCCGGGTCCCCTCGCTACGGCGCCTTCCGGGGCCACGCGGCCTACGACTTGCTACGCCAAGTCTACGGCTCGCGTCTTCGGCTAACGCCGAAGGTGCTGCGCACTGCCCCTACAGGCACCTTCGCTCGGCCTCCTGAAGTCGCGATCTGCGGCGCCTGAACTTGCGTGCATGAAGATCAAGATCAAGATCAAGATCAAGAACGAGCGGTTTTGGTTCCTTTTGCCAAGATGTATGGACCCGCCGTAAAGGCGGAAGGGGCCAGCAGCGGCGCCACATTGAATGGATAAACTCCCATCCGAAACCCAGTTCCGTCCCAAGATCATGCCCCCCGGGATTCCGTGAAGAATGTTTTTTTGTGTGACTTGATCGCCGGGCATCGGCCATCCGGACTAGGCGAGGCAAACGATTCTGCTGCGATCTCATCTGGCCAAACTCGTGGGCACCTCCGCCAGACGAGTAAAAGGCGCCGCGATGGAATTTGCATTCAACGACGAGCAGGAAATGATCCGTACTTCGGCAGAGGGCTTTCTTGCCGATGTTTCCGACTGTGCCGCCGTGCGGGCGGCGATGAGCAGTGATAGAGGGTATGACCAAGCCCTGTGGCAACGCCTGTGCAGCGAGATGTACTGGCCTGCCATCCACATTCCCGAGGCCTATGGCGGCCTCGGCCTGGGCTTTGTCGAATTGAGCATTCTGCTCGAGCAGATGGGCCGCCGGCTGTTCTGTTCACCGTTCTTCGCCACCGCCTGTCTGGCCACCCCAGCCTTGCTGCTGGCGGCAGACGAGAGGCAGAAAAATACCTGGCTGCCACGCATCGCCCAAGGCAGCGTGACCGCGACCCTGGCCTTTACCCGCGGCAGCGGTTGGGGCGCCGAAGATATCCAGGCCACGGTGAGCAGCGAAGGCGAGGGTTTTGTACTCGACGGTTGCTTCGGCCAGGTGATCGATGGCGACAGCGCCGATCTGCTGATCGTCGCTGCCCGCACGCCAGGCAGCGAAGGCGAGGCGGGTATCAGTCTGTTTGTCGTCGAGGCCGACAGCGCAGGCATCGACAGGCAGTGGTTGCCGACCATGGACCAGACCCGCCGGCTGGCGCGGGTGCATTTCAACCGTGTGTATCTGCGGCCCGAGGCGCTCTTGGCGCAGGCCGGCAATGGCTGGCAGGCCTTGCAGCAAGTGTTGCAACTGGCCTGCATCGGCCTGGCCGCGGAACAGACTGGCGGCGCCCAGCAGGTCCTGGACCTGAGTGTGGCCTACATGCAGGAACGTCAACAGTTCGGTCGGCCGATCGCCAGCTTTCAGGCCCTCAAACATCGCGCCGCCGACATGATGCTGCAGGTCGAGTGCGCACGTTCGGCAAGTTACTACGCAGCCTGCGTTGCCCAGGAAGTGCTCGACCCGCAAGGCGATCAGCAGGTGGCCGAGCAGTTGCCACTGGCCGCTGCCCTGGCCAAGGCCCAGTGCTCGCAAACCTACTTTCATTGTGCGGCGGAGTCGATCCAGCTGCATGGCGGCGTCGGTTTTACCTGGGAATACGACCCGCATCTGTATTTCAAACGTGCTCGCGCCAGCGAAAGCTATCTCGGCGCGCCGGCCTGGCATCTGCAACAGATCGCTACAGCAATCATCGGGGAGCAGCCATGAAGATCAGTTTCAGCGAACAGGACGAACGCTTCCGTCAGGAGCTCGCCGACTGGCTGGCCGCCAACCTCTGCGGGGAGTTCGAACGCCTGCGTTTTCGCGGCGGTCCGGGCGATGAGCACATGTTTCCCGAGGAACGCAAAGCCTGGGAACGCAGGCTTGCCGAAGGCGGCTGGACCTGTGTCGGTTGGGCGCCGGAGCACGGTGGTCGTGGCCTGTCGATCAACCAACAGGTGATCTTCCACGAAGAGTACGCCCGCGCCGGTGGCCCCGGGCGGATGGGGCATATCGGCGAAGGCCTGGCGGGGCCGACCATTGCTGCGTTCGGCAATGACGAGCAGAAACGCCGCTTGTTGCCCGGCATTGTCAATGGCACGCAGTTCTGGTGCCAGGGCTATTCGGAGCCGGGCGCAGGTTCCGACCTTGCCAACGTCAAGACCCGCGCCGCCCTGGACGCCCAGAGCGGCACCTGGTTGATCAACGGCCAGAAGGTCTGGACCTCGCTGGCCCATGAGTCGGACTGGTGCTTTGTGATCGCCCGTACCGAGCCCGGCAGCGTTGGCCATCGCGGGCTGTCGTTCCTGCTGGTGCCGATGGCCCAGGCCGGGATCAGCGTGCGACCGATCGAGCAGATGACCGGCACTTCGGAATTCAACGAAGTGTTCTTCGATAACGCCCGGACCGACGCCGCCAACATCATCGGCCAGCCAGGAGATGGCTGGAAGATTGCCATGGCGCTGCTCGGTTTCGAGCGTGGGGTCTCGACCCTGGGCCAGCAGATGCAGTTTCACAACGAGCTGAGCGAGATCATCGCTATCGCCAAAAGCAACGGCGCGGCCCGCGATCCGATCCTGCGCCAGCGCCTGGCCGAGGCATGGTGTGGCTTGCGGATCATGCGCTACAACTCGCTGCGCATGCTCTCCGGCCCCCAGGACGGCTCCCTGCGCAAGGAAGCCACCATCTACAAGCTGTTCTGGTCCAGCTGGCACGCCAATCTCGGCAAGCTGGCCATGGACGTGCTCGGCCCCGCAGCGGAGCTGCTCGAGGCCGCCCCCTATCAGCTCACCCGGCTGCAATCGCTGTATCTGTTCAGTCGCGCCGACACCCTGTACGGCGGCAGCAACGAGATCCAGCGCAACATCATTGCCGAGCGCGCCCTGGGCATGCCCAAGGAAGCGCGCCTGCGTCCCTGACCTGAGGAGTTTGTCCATGTCCACCCCCCACTATGTTGCAGGCCATGGCCTGTTGCGCGGCAAGTCGGTGCTGATCACCGCCGCGGCAGGTTCCGGTATCGGCTTTTCCGCCGCCTTGCGCGCAGCCGAAGAAGGCTGCCGGGCCCTGATGATCAGTGACATTCACCAGGGCCGCCTGGCTGAGGCTGTGGCGAAGATCCGCGAAGCCACGGGGCTTTCGCAGGTTTTCGGCGAGCTGTGTAACGTCACCGATGAAGCCCAGGTGCAACACCTGATCAGTTGCGCCGAGCGCGACCTGGACGGTGTCGATGTGCTGATCAACAACGCCGGCCTCGGCGGTTCCCGAGCCCTGGTCGAGATGCCGGATGAGGAATGGAACCGGGTGCTCGACGTCACCCTTACCGGCACCATGCGCATGACCCGCGCCATCCTGCCGAAGATGATGGCGCGCCGCGCCGGGGTGATCGTCAACAATGCCTCGGTGCTCGGCTGGCGGGCGCAGAAAGAGCAGGCGCATTACGCCGCCGCCAAGGCTGGGGTGATGGCCTTGACCCGTTGCGCTGCGGTCGAGGCTGCCAGCCATGGGATTCGTATCAATGCGGTCAGCCCGAGTATCGCACTGCATGACTTTCTCGCGCGTTCCGCGCCCCAGGCCGTGCTTGAGCAACTGGCGGCGAACGAAGCCTTCGGCCGCGCCGCCGAAGTCTGGGAGGTGGCCAACGTGATGATGTTCCTGGCCAGCGACTACAGCTCGTACATGACCGGCGAAGTGCTGTCGGTTTCCAGCCAGAGGGCCTGAGCATGAGCCGAATCTTCGACACGCCCCAGGCCTTGCTCGACGCCGAGGGCGAGGTGCTGGGCGTCAGCCAATGGCTGGCCATCGACCAGGCGCGTATCAACCTGTTCGCCGACGCCAGCGGCGATCACCAGTGGATTCATGTCGACCCGCAACGTGCCGCCACGGGCCCGTTCGGTGCCTGCATCGCCCACGGTTACCTGAGCCTGGCCCTGGTCAACCTGTTCCTGCCGCAGATCGTCGACGTGCGCGGGATCGCCATGGGCGTCAACTACGGTTGCGAGCGGGTGCGCTTTCCCAACGTGGTGCGGGTTGGCTCGCGGGTTCGCGGCAACGCCCAGTTGATCAAGGTCGAGCAGGTCGGCGGCGGGGTCCAGGCGGTCATCCGCGTCACCGTCGAGATTGAAGGCCAGGAGCGTCCTGGTTGCGTGGTCGACACCATCAGCCGTTATTACCCCGCCTGAGTCAAAGGCTCAGGCATTCGAGGAAGTGAGCATGAATGAAGCTGTAATCGTCTCTACTGCCCGCACGCCGATCGGCAAGGCTTTTCGCGGTGCCTTCAACGATACCGAGGCGCCGGCCCTGGGTGGCCATGTCGTGCGTGAGGCGGTGCGCCGTGCCGGGATCGCCGTCGACGAGGTCGATGACGTGATCATCGGTGCCGCCGCGCAGCAGGGCACCCAGGCCTACAACCTCGGCCGCCTGTGCGCCATCGCAGGCGGCTTGCCGCCCTCGGTCGCCGGGATGGCCGTTGAGCGCCAGTGCGCCTCGGGCCTGATGAGCATTGCCCTGGCGGCCAAGGGCATCATCTGCAATGAAATCGACATTGCCGTTGCCGGTGGCCTGGAGTCGATTTCGCTGGTGCAGAACAAGCACAAGAACCTCTATCGCAATCAGTCCTCGGCGGTGCTCGAGCGCGATCCCCATGCTTACATCCCGATGATTGAAACCGGCGAAATCGTCGCACAGCGCTACGGCATTTTGCGCCAGGAACAGGACGCCTATGCCCTGCAGAGCCAGCTGCGCACGGCCAATGCGCAAGCCGCCGGGCTGTTCGACCAGGAGCTTGCGCCGCTGACCACGCGCAAGGCGATCATCGACAAGGCCAGCGGCGAGACCCGCTACGACACCGTGACCCTGTTGCGTGACGAATGCAATCGCGCCGACACCACCCTGGCCAGTCTCAGCGCCCTGGAGCCGGTGTGGCAGGGCGGGCAGTGGACCGAAGCAGGGCGCTTCATCACCGCTGGCAACGCCTCGCAACTGTCCGACGGCGCTTCGGCATCGGTGTTGATGAGCGCAAAGCTGGCCGAACAGCGAGGCCTCGCCCCGCTGGGCATCTATCGCGGCCTGGCCGTGGCCGGTTGCAATGCTGACGAGATGGGCATCGGTCCGGTATACGCCATCCCGAAACTGCTCAAGCGCCATGGCCTGAAGGTCGAGGACATCGGCCTGTGGGAGCTCAACGAAGCCTTCGCCAGCCAGGTCCTGTACTGCCGCGATACCCTGAGCATCGACAACCAGCGGCTGAACGTCAACGGCGGGGCGATTGCCATTGGCCATCCATTCGGTATGTCGGGTGCGCGGATGGTCGGCCACGCCCTGATCGAGGGCAAGCGCCGTGGTGTGCGCTACGTGGTGGTGAGCATGTGCATCGGCGGTGGCATGGGTGCCGCTGCGCTGTTCGAGGTGGCCTGAGCATGAACAAACCGACTGCACAGGAAGTCCAGGTGCTGATGGCGCGTTATGTCGAGCGGGTCGATGCCGGTGATATCGAGGCGATCGTGCAGATGTACGCCGACGATGCCACGGTTGAAGACCCGTTCGGCCAGCCGCCGATCCGCGGCCGTGAACAGATTGCGGCGTTTTACCGCCAGGGTCTGGGGGCCAGCAAGGTCAACGCGCGTCTGACCGGGCCGGTACGGGCCAGCCATAACGGCTGTGGGGCGATGCCGTTTCGCGTCGAGATGATCTGGAACGGCCAACCCTGTGCGCTGGATGTGATCGATGTGATGAGCTTTGATGAGCAAGGCCGGATCCGCACCATGCAAGCCTACTGGAGTGAGGTTAACCTGAGCGTGCAGGCACCGGCGTGAAGGTACTGCAAGGCTCACCCCGTCGGGGTGTGGCCTTGCAGGTGGGGGTCGATGAAGTCGGGGTTCTGAGTGCGCCCGCTTTCATAATACGCCCCGAGGTTCTCGGCGATCTGCCGTACCACCTTAACGAATGATCCGCGCAACAGGCGCTCGACCAGGCGTCCGCCACGCAGGTGATAATGCAGGCTGGTGGTAATCCGCGTGCCTTCACCTTCGGCCTGCAAGGCATAGTGGAAACAGGCCTGGCGAAACGGTAGAGGGGCTCCGGCATTGCCCTTGTGCAGCATCAGGGCGAAGCCTTGGCGTTCCTGCCAGTGCACCACGCTTTCATCGAGCCATTGGCCGCCCTTGCGAAATACCCGGCGACTGGCGCCCAGTCCTTCCTGCGGACCGGGATGAAAACGGCAGCCGGTCAAGCCGGGGACATAGTACGGGGCGAGGCTGAGGTCACGGAGTTTGTCCCAGGCAGCAGCCGGAGAAAGGTTGAGCACAACGCTGTGGCTGGCAATGACAGGCATCGATTTGTTCCTTTGCGTGTAGGCGCGAGGGTTATTGGTTCTTTGCCGCGTCAAGAAACGCCGGGCGTTCACCGCCTCCATGCACGGCGATGTCGGCGCCGCTGACATAGCGGGCCAGGGCCGAGGCCAGGTACAGGCAAGTGTCGCCGATGTCTTCGGGATCGGCCAGGCGTTGCAGGGGGATGGTTGCGGCGACCTGGGCCAGGTCGTTTTCGTCGCCGTAGTGCAGGGCCGCCTGTTCGGTGAGGATCAGCCCGGCGGTGACGGCATTGACTCGCACCTTGGGTGCCCATTCCACCGCCAGCGAGCGGCTCAGGTTGAGCAGCCCGGCCTTGGCCGCGCCATAGGCTGCGGTGCCTGGGGAGGGGCGAGTGGCGCTAACGCTGCAGATGTTGATGATGCTGCCGCCGTCTGTCTGTGCTTGCATGACCTGGTTGGCCAGTTGGCTCAGGTTAAGCGGTGCCAGCAGGTTGAGGCGGATGATCGATTCACTGAAGCGCGGCGAGGCGCTGGCCGCTTCGGCATAAGGCGCGCCACCGGCGTTGTTGATGAGCACGTCAAGGCGTCCGAAGCGCTTGACCACGGCCGCCATCAACTGCTGCGCCTGCTCGATGTCACGCAGGTCGCACGGCAGGAACAACGCCTCACGTCCGGCGCTGGCGGGCAGGGTTGTGGGGGCCTGGCGCCCGCAGATCACCACCTCGGCGCCGCATTCGAGAAAACGCCGGCTGATGCCGCGTCCCACCCCTTTGCCACCACCGGTGATCAGGACCACTTTGCCGCGAAAATCCATAGGGTTGTGCATGCCAGCCTCGTGTTAGCCACAGTAATGCTTCAGATGCTAGGCAGGCCGCGGGCAAGGGCCAACGTCCGAAGGGACTAGTAGTCCTGTCGGACGATGTTGCTCGCCAAGGCGCTCTGAATAATCCCGGGACAACAACAGGCCGGGAGGGCACCTCATGGGCGCATCAGCGCAAGGGCACGTGGTCACGCTGCCCGATGGTTTGCAGCTGCATTACCAGGACGTTGGCACGGGCGAGGCGGTGGTTTTCATCCACGGCAGCGGCCCAGGCGCCAGCGGGCACAGCAACTTCAAACAGAATTACCCGGTGTTCGCCGCAGCCGGGTATCGGGTGATCGTCCCGGACCTGCCCGGTTACGGCGGCTCCAGCAAGCCGCAGAGCACCTACAGCCTGGATTTTTTCGTCAACGCCCTGAGCGGCCTGCTCGATGCCCTGGATATCCAGCGCTGCGTACTGGTCGGTAACTCCCTGGGCGGGGCCGTCGCCATCAAGCTGGCGTTGGATCAGCCGCAGCGGGTCAGGCGCCTGGTGCTCATGGCCCCGGGCGGGCTGATGGAGAAAGAGCAGTACTACCTGCAGATGGAAGGCATCCAGAAAATGGCCGCCGCCTTCGCCAATGGCGAACTCAATGACGCTGCTGGCATGCGTCGCCTGCTCAGCCTGCAACTGTTCGACCCGTCGCTGATCAGCGATGAAACCGTGGCCGAGCGGGTGGCGGTGGTCAGTCAGCAACCGACCTGCGTGCTGTCGAGCATGCAGGTGCCGAACCTGGCGTCGCGTCTGGGCGAACTGCAATGCCCGATTCTCGGCTTCTGGGGTATGAACGACAAGTTCTGCCCAGCCTCCGGTGCGCAGACAATGCTCGCGGCCTGCAAGCGGATTCGCTTCGTGCTGTTGAGCGAGTGCGGTCACTGGGTAATGGTCGAGCACCGTGAGCTGTTCAACCGCGATTGCCTGGCGTTCCTGGCGGAGGACCGGGCATGAGCGAACAACTGCGTCGCCAGTATGGCGAAGAACTGTATCAGGCCTTGTGCAGCGGCAGCACTCTGCAGCCGTTGAGTGAGCGTTGGGAGCAGATCAGCATCGAGGATGCCTACCATATTTCGCTCTACAGCATCGAGCGCCGGGTGGCCGCAGGCGACCGGATCGTCGGTAAGAAGATCGGCGTCACCTCGGCGGCGGTGCAGCGCATGCTCAATGTGCATCAACCCGACTTCGGCTTTATTACCGAGCAGATGGCCTTTGCCGACGGCGCGCGGATTTCCCTGGGGCAAAACCGCCTGATCCAGCCACGCGCCGAAGGTGAGATCGCCTTCAAACTCAAGCATGACCTGATCGGTCCCGGCGTCACTGAGGCCGATGTGCTGGCAGCTACCGAGTACGTGATGGCATGTTTCGAGATCGTTGATTCGCGCATCCAGGACTGGCGCATCCGCATTCAGGACACTGTCGCCGACAACGCTTCCTGCGGGGTCTTCGTGCTCGGTGACAGCCGTGTCGATCCGCGTCAGCTCGATCTGCCCAACCTGCGCATGCAGGTGTTCAAGAATGGCGAACTGATCAGCGAAGGCCTGGGCTCGGCAGTGCAGGGTAATCCGCTGACCGCGGTGGCTTGGCTGGCGAACACCCTGGGGGCCTTCGGCATCCCGTTCAAGGCCGGGGAAATCATTCTTTCCGGCTCACTGGTACCGCTGGAGCCGGCGCAGGCCGGCGATCAGTTTTCCCTGACCATCGACGGCCTGGGCAGTGCCCGGGTGTCGTTCTGCGCGTAACGTGCGAGGTTGAAGCGAATGAGCAAGAAACTGAAAGCGGCCATAATCGGGCCGGGCAACATCGGCACTGACCTGCTGATGAAAATGTGCAGGTCCGAGTGGATCGAACCGGTGTGGATGGTCGGTGTCGACCCGCAGTCCGAAGGACTCAAGCGGGCCCGGGAGATGGGCGTCAAGACTACTGCGCAAGGTCTGGACGGGCTGCTGGCGCATGTCCTCGACGACGATATTCGCATCGCCTTCGACGCCACCTCGGCCTATGTGCATGCGCACAACAGCCGCAAGCTCAATGAGCTGGGGGTGATCATGGTCGACCTCACGCCGGCGGCCATCGGGCCGTTCTGCGTGCCGCCGGTCAACCTCAAGGAACACGCCGCCACGCTGGCGATGAACGTCAACATGGTCACCTGCGGTGGCCAGGCGACCATCCCGATGGTGGCGGCGGTGTCGCGCATCCAGTCGGTGGCCTATGGCGAGATCGTCGCCACGGTATCCTCGGGTTCCGTAGGCCCCGGCACCCGGCAGAACATCGACGAGTTCACCCGCACCACCGCGGGCGCCGTGGAGCAGATCGGTGGTGCCCGGCGCGGCAAGGCGATCATCGTCATCAACCCGGCCGAACCGCCGCTGATGATGCGCGACACCATTCACTGCCTGACCGATGAGGAGCCCGACCGCGAGGCCATCCGCGCTTCGGTGCTGAGCATGGTCAAGGAAGTGCAGCGCTATGTGCCCGGCTACAAGCTGATCAACGGGCCGATTTTCGAGGGGCGCAAGGTGTCGATCTTCATCGAGGTTGAAGGCCTGGGCGACTTCCTGCCCAAGTCCGCCGGCAACCTCGACATCATGACCGCCGCAGGTCTGCGTACTGCCGAAATGTTTGCCGAAGAAGCCCACAAGGGCACCCTGCAACTGCCCGTTCGTTGAGTGGAGAACTGCCATGAATCTGCAAGGTAAGAGCGTCCGTCTGCATGACATGAGCCTGCGCGACGGGATGCACGCCAAACGTCACCAGATCAGCCTGCAAGAGATGGTGGCGGTGGCCACCGGCCTGGATGCGGCCGGCGTGCCGCTGATCGAAGTCACCCACGGCGATGGCCTTGGCGGCGCCTCGCTGAACTACGGTTTGCCCGCCCACAGCGACGAAGAATATTTCTCGGCAGTGATCCCCAAGCTTAAACAGGCCAAGGTTTCCGCTTTGCTGCTGCCGGGGATCGGTACCCTTGATCATGTGCAAATGGCCCATGAGCACGGCGTCTCGACCATCCGTGTGGCGACCCATTGCACCGAAGCCGATGTCTCCGGCCAACACATCGGCATGGCGGCGAAGATGGGCCTGGATACCGTCGGTTTCCTGATGATGGCGCATAGGGTCAGCGCGGAAAAACTGCTCGAGCAGGCGCGGCTGATGGAAAGCTACGGCGCGAATTGTATCTACTGCACCGACTCGGCCGGGTACATGCTGCCCGCTGAGGTCAGTGACAAGATCGGCGCCTTGCGTGCCGGCTTGAACAGCGCGACCGAAGTCGGCTTTCATGGCCACCATAACCTGGGCATGGCGATTGCCAACTCCCTGGCGGCCATCGAGGCCGGTGCCGTGCGGATCGACGGTTCGGTCGCAGGGCTCGGCGCGGGGGCCGGTAACACGCCGCTGGAAGTGTTCGTGGCGGTGCTCGAACGCATGGGCGTGAGCAGCGGCATCGACCTGTACCGGATCATGGACGTGGCCGAGGACCTGGTAGTGCCAATGATGGATCAACCGATCCGTCTCGACCGCGATGCGCTGACCCTGGGCTATGCCGGGGTCTACAGTTCGTTCCTGCTGTTTGCCAAGCGGGCCGAGCTGAAGTACGGCATTGCCGCCCGTGACTTGCTGGTGGAGCTGGGGCGGCGGGGTACCGTGGGCGGCCAGGAAGACATGATTGAAGACCTGGCGCTGACAATGTCACGGGCTCGCGGGGTGATGCCGACCTGAGTGTCCGCGCGGGTTTGTCCTGCGATCAGGCTTTTGATCGCGGGACAAGTCGGCGCCTGAGGATTCAGCGCCGGGCCAATTCCCCTATTGCCATGAACAACGCGGCAATGGCCCGGGCTTCATGCAGTTCGCCACAGGCCACCAGTTCGGGAATCTGTGCCAGCGGCACCTTGATGCATTCCAGCGGCTCGGGCTCGTCGCCATCCAGCGGACAGGGGCTCAGTTGCTCGGCCAGCACCACCCGATAGCGATGACATAAATGCCCGGGGGCCAAGGTCAGTTCGCCCAGTTCAGTTAACTGCGCCGCCTGCAGGCCGACTTCTTCGCTCAGCTCGCGTTGCGCCGCTTGCAGGTAACTCTCATTGCTTTCGGCGCCGCCCTTGGGCAAGCCGAGGATGGTCGCCTCCACACCTACTGCGTATTCGCGCACCATCAGTACATGCGCAGGATCCGCCAGTGCCACCAGCATTACCGAGCGGTAACCGGTACCGCGCAAACGCTCGTAAACGCGTTTCTGGCCGTTGCTGAATTGCAGGTGCAGGGCCTCGATCTGGAAATGGCTGCTCTGGGCAAGCAGTTCGGTCTTGAGAATGGTCGGACAGTTGCGCATGTGCAGGCCCACGCGGTGACGGAAGGTGGATACCTGCACTGTGCGCCGGCAACGCCGGGCCGCCATCGTCCGAGCGGACGAGGGCGGTTTGTTTCAGCCGAGGGTTGCCACGCTGCGCAGGATCAGGCGCACCAGCATGGTCTGGCGGGTCACCCCGGTCTTGGAAAAGGTCGAACGCAGGTGGGCACGGGAGGTGTTGCGGCTGATACCCAGTTCCTCCGAGGCTTCGTCCAGGGTCAGGCCGTTGGCCAGCAGCATGGCCAGTTGGGTTTCCGCCGGGGTGAAGTCGAACAGTGCGCGGACAATCTCCTGGGGGGCGGACGATTGCTGCTCCGGGTCGCTGATGAAGATCACTACGGTCGGGCACTGCTTGCCTTCGCTCCAGGCCGACAGTGGCACTGAGCGCACGATGATACCCAAGTCTGCGCGCCCGGAGGGCCGCTGCACGCGCATGGCCTCGACCACAGAAGGGTTACTGCTTTTCTGTGACAGCAGCGATTGTTTGACCAGGCGGCGAAACTCCTGGGTATCACGTGCGGTGCCGACCTGCAGCCCGTCATTGACCAGTTTGATGCCGTCTTTCTCTTGAATCAGACGATCGGCAACCTGGTTGGTCTGCAGCACCTTGCCGGTTTCATCGAGGATGATGGTGCCCACCGCCATCTGGTCGACGGCGCCGGCGTAGAGGTTGCGTTCGGTCTCGATGCGGTTGAGCTGCATGTGCAGTTTGATCGAGCGCTCCAGATGTGGGATGAAGCGCGCCAGGAGGGTTTTTTCCTGGTCGCCGAAGGCCTTGTCGTGGCGGCCGCGGCTGATGCGGATGCGGCACTGGGCGCCGTCGCAGGTATTGATGTCGGCACCGAGAATATGGAACACATCCACCGGCTCGAGGAAGTTTTTGTAGAACTCCGATTGCAACAGCTCGTCGTTGGACACATAGCCGGCAAGGGTGACGACTTCGCGGTTGGGCAGGTCGACGAAGGGATCAAGGGCGAAGAAGTGCTTGTTATAGGAGGCGGTGGCTTCGGTCGAAGTGCCGGTGGTGTTGACCATCAGGCCGTCGACGTTGACGCTGGGCGGTCGCAGGATGAAGGTGACGTACTTGCTGTGCAGCTGCAGGTTGAGTTGGTTGAGGAAGGTGACCCAGGGAATATTCTCCATGGGGCCCTGATAGAGATGACCGAGCAGGTCGCTGAACGACTCTAGAGTGAGGCACGGCTGCATAGGGAACCACCATTTTTATTATTAGCGTTGGCGATGGCGGAGATTAATCGCCGTCGACGACTGCGCGCAACGCTTTGTGCACGCAACCGGACAGGTGTAGGCAACGCCTGCCCGGCGCGGATACGGCAGACTCAGACGCGTTCGCCGCCGAGCACCACGAAATGCTTGCTGTCGTAGGTATCGGCGGGCAGCAAGGCGACGTTGGTATAGAACTGTTCGTACCAGCGACGCAGCTGGTACACCGGGCCATCGCCGTCACACAACAGCGGGTTGTCGACGCGGGTCTTGCTGTGCCAGATCGCCACGTCTTCGTAGAAGGCGGCCTGGGCCTGTTGCACATAGGCCTTGGCAATGGCCTGGTTCTGTTCCTCGCTCAGGCCAGGGATTTTTTTCACCAGCACACCGTAGCGCAGGGTGAAACTGTCGAGGTCGATCGGTACATGGCAGTTGAGCAGGATCGAGTGGATCGGCTGGCCGTTCATCGCCCCGGTCATCTCGGTGATCTGATAGGCCGGGCCGTAGTAGGTCGCCACCGTGCTCAGTTCGCTGTCACCGGACAGGCGCTCGCTGCGGGCACGCATGATCTGGGTGGCCAGGTGGCCTTCGAAGACGTTGCTGAATTCGGCCACGGGAGCGCCGTGAACCGTGCCGAAGTGGGCCATGTCGGCGATGTTGTCGATCAATTCGCGGCAGTTGGTGCCGATCTGCAGCTCGGCCACTTCCCAGCTGGCCCACTCGTCACTGAAGCAAACATCGATGTGCGGGATCGCTTGCTCGGCAATCGGCGGATTGCCTTCAGGGTCGTTCCAGACAAACAGCAGCTGGTTCTCTTCCATGATTGGCCAGCGCTTGACCTTGGCCCGCGGCGGAATGCGCTTGGCGTAAGGAATATCGTCGCACACGCCATCGGCGTTCCAGCGCCAGCCGTGGAACGGGCAGCGGATCGAATTGCCTTCGATGCAACCGGTGCTGAGATCGGCGCCCATGTGCGGGCAATAACCGTCGAGGATGTTCAGCTGGCCGTCTTCACCCTGGAACGCCACCAGGCGGGTACCGAACACGTCCAGGCGATGGGCCTTGCCGTCGCGGTATTGCGCGGCCAGGCCCAGGCAGTGCCAACCACGGGCGTAACGGTCCTCCAGCAGCTTTGCTTCGATGCGGTGCAGGGTGCTCATCTTATTGTTCTCCGGTGTATCACGGGGGTGTGCTTTGCGAGTGATTCTGCCGCCCCTGCACAGGCGGGCATCGTCTGAACGGACGATGGCCGTGCGCTTGCGGGCGGCTCTACTGGTGCAATCAAGCCAGCAGCGGGAGAACGCGATGAGCAATGAGCAGGGGCGGGTGGCGGTGATTACCGGCGCCGCCAGCGGTATTGGCCGTGGCCTGGCCGAGCATGCGGCGGGGCTGGGCATGCAGCTGGTGCTGGCCGATGTCGATGACCAGGGCTTGCAGGCGCTCTGCGCGCAGTTGCAAGGCCAGGGTGCGCAGGCGATCGCCCAGGTGACCGATGTCAGCGATGTGGGCCAGGTCGAACACCTGCGCGATGTCGCCCTGAAACACTTTGGCCGGGTCGACCTGCTGTTCAACAACGCCGGGGTGATGCAGACCGGCTACAGCTGGGAAATCACCCACGAGCAATGGCAGCGCATGCTCGCCATCAACCTGCAGGGTGTCATCAATGGCATCCGCAGTTTTGTCCCGCTGCTGCTGCAGCAAGGCCACCCGGCGAAGGTGATCAACACCGCATCGCTCGCCGGGCTGCTTAGCAGCCCGTTGATGGCGCCGTACAACGTCACCAAGCAGGCTGTCGTGGCGCTGTCGGAAACCCTGCATTTTGAGTTGAGCATGCTTGGCGCAGCGGTCTCGGTGTCGGTGCTCTGCCCGGGGCCGGTGGCCAGTGAAATCATGGCCTCGAACCAGGCTCGTGACGAGGCCGGCGAGTCGTTCAGCGCCTTGCTCGACGACAGCATCCGCCACGGCATGACGCCCCGTGCACTGGCCGCAGAAGTGTTTGCCGCTCTCGCTGAACAGCGCTTCTGGATCTTTCCTCATAAAGACTTCAAGCCCGCGCTGGAGCAGCGTGTGCGCGGCATCCTCGAGGAAACTAACCCGCAGTTCCAGATGTTCGATGTGCAAGGAGATACCCATGCCGCTGGATAAGCAGATCGCCGCTGTGCTCCAGCAGTTCAGTGCGCAACCCGAGCCCGATTACGATCAGCTTGACGTCTTGCAGTACCGCCAGTACGCCGACAACTTGATGCCGCCGATACCCGGCGCCGCTATGGCCGAGGTCTGCGACCTGCGGGTTGGCGGCGCCGCCGGTGAGCTGGATGCCCGTCTGTACCGGCCGCTGGACCAGGACAACCTGCCGCTGCTGGTGTTCTTCCATGGCGGCGGTTTTGTCATTGGCACCCTCGATACCCATGACAACCTTTGCCGCACCCTGGCCAGGGAGACCGGGGCGGTGGTGGTTTCGGTCGCTTATCGGCTGGCACCGCAGGCATGCTTTCCGGCGGCGCCGCTCGACTGCTATGCGGCCACTTGCTGGCTGGTCGAGCATGCCAGCCGCCTGGGCGTCGATGGCAGCCGGCTGGCGCTGGCCGGTGATAGCGCCGGGGGCAACCTGGCGATTGCCGTGAGCCGTTTGGCCGCACAGCGCCAAGGGCCGCAGATCCGGCATCAGTGCCTGTTCTACCCGGTCACCAATGGCCGCTGCGACAGCCCGTCTTACCAGTCCTACGCCGAAGGCTACTTGCTATCGCGGGCGATGATGGCCTGGTTCTGGAAGACTTACCTGCAAAGCCCGGCACAGGTCGACGATCCACTGGCCTCGCCACTGCTCGCAGTGTCTCTCGCCGGGTTGCCGGCCACCACCCTGGTCACTGCCGAATACGACCCGCTACGGGATGAAGGGGAGGCCTTTGCCGAGCGCTTGCGGGCGGCTGGAGTGGCTACCCGGATCGAGCGCTGTGAGGGCATGGTGCATGGTTTTATCAGCATGGCGCCGTTTGTCGAGCGCGCTGCCACGGCCCTGGCCGGCGCCGCTGCCGACCTGCGGCGGGCGCTCGCTTGAACGGCGCCTGCAGCAATAGTTAAACCGGATTACTCCCAATTTCCGTGATAACCATGTTCTTCCTGTTTCTATCTCTCGTTGTGTTCCGGCGAAGTCAGCAACAGTGCGCCCACGGTTTGCAAAAAAACGGTGGCACTGTGTAGGGCGGCCGACGGATTTTCCGTTGCGCGAGCATCTGGTTGGTTTTCCCGGTCAGTGGCAGAGAACGCCATTGGGTTTTCCCGATAACGGGCCATGACGCGGGTAACATAGGCTCGGGTTTCGGGGTAAGGTGGTATTTGTCGGCCATACTTTTTTACCGCGCCTTCTCCGGCATTGTAGGCGGCGATGGACAGTTCCAGATTGTGATCGAAATGATCGAGCAGCCATTTCAGGTACGCCGCGCCGGCCCGCAGGTTGTTGGGTGCGCTGCTCAGGTCGGTGTAGCCAAATCGCCTGCCTGTGAGGGGCATGACTTGCATCAAGCCGACCGCGCCTTTGATTGAAATAGCGTCCTGTTGATACCGGGACTCCACGTGGATCACGGCGTGCAGCAGTCGCGGGTCGAGGTGGTGCTCCCGGGCCACGCTGTCGATGAGTGGATCATAGGAGGAGGTGGTCCGGGATGGCGCTACGAAGGCCGGAGGATGTGAGGGGGGCGGTGTGTCGGCAGACGGTGCAGGAGGGATGTATGTTTCGAGGTCGCCTCGGGTCCAGGTCAGGGGCGCGTACAACCCGGCGCTTTGTGCGAAGGCAGAAGCGCCTGAGCCATAGGCCAGAAGCAGGCCAAGGCAGGCCATTAACGTTCGCCGCCGGCTCACGGTGCTTCCTGCTCGTAGTCCAGCTTCATGGCGATTCGCAGAATATGCGCCACCGGTTCGAACAGCTCGGGGGGAATGTAGCGGCCCACGTCACACTGGGCAGCCAGGGCGCGGGCGGTAGCGATGTTCTCGACCACCGGGATCCCCGCCTTTTCGGCGAGGGCGAGGATGTTCAGTGCCACATGGTCGTGACCGATTTCGATCACCCGTGGCAACGGAGTTTCACCGGCTTCGAAGTACAGGCAGACCGCAATGTGGGTTGGGTTGCGCACCACCGCTGTGGATTTGGCGACATTCGCCGCCAGGCTGCCGCTTTGCACTTCCCGGTGCGCTTCTTTGCGTTTTTGTTTCATTTGCGGATCGCCTTCCGCGTTCTTGTACTCCTGCTTGATGTCCTCCAGCGACATCATCAATTGCTGGTTGGTGTTGTAGCGCTGAAAGGCGAAATCGGCGATGCCCACCATTACGTAGAACCCGATCAGCACCGCCCACATCCAGTACAGCAACTGTGTGCTGACCTCCAGGCCGCACGCTACACTGCACAGGGGCAGGAATTGGATGGATGGCGCGTACTGTCGGATCAGGTAGAAAAATATCAGTGACAGAATTCCGACTTTGGCAATGGATTTGCCGAATTCGAACAGGCTGTGCATGGAAAACATCTGCTTGGCGTTGGCCAGCGGGTTGAGTTTTTCTAGGGAGGGATTGATCGCCTCGGGCGCGAGCAACGGTCCGGTCTGGGCGATGCTGGCAACCAGCGTCGTGATGATCAGCATGGCGGCGATACCTCCCGCCACCCGTACAACAATTGCCGCGAACAACTCGCCCAACTGTTTGAGCGCCGAGGCCAGGTCGAGGTTGATGGCGTTGATCGTGGTGTCGAGCAGGGTCGTGAAACTGTCGAGCAGGTAGCCGCCTTCGAACATGAAATAGCCGAGCATAATCGCCAGTTGCACACCGCTGGTAACCTCTGTGCTTTTGGCGACTTGGCCCTTGGCGCGTGCTTCGCGAATTTTTTTCGCCGTGGGTTTCTCGGTTTTTTCGCTCATCGCAGGTGGTCCATTAACGTGAGTACGTGTTGCACCCATTGGGTGCTCTGTCCAAGGGGGGCTTTGAACGCGAAGTCCAGGCTCATGACCAGCATTAGTAGGGCGAAGGCGCTTTTGATCGGCATCGACAGAAAAAACACGTTCAGTTGCTGGGCCGAGCGGTTGACCAGCCCAAGGGCCATATCCACCAGAAGAATGGCGACAATCGCCGGCATCGAGAAACGCAGGCATAACTCATAGGCCAGTTGCCACTGCCGGGACAGGAACGCCAGAAAACCGGGGCCGAAATGAAAGACCTCGCCGGGGGGCAAAACGCTGTAGGAGTGATAGATCCCCGCGATCAACTGGTTGAAACCACCGGTCACTAGAGAGTGTCGTCACGAGATGCGCAGCCAAAGTGCTAGGCAGCGTATCTGCGCGGCAGCCAGAAATGAAGACAGGTTCTTGGCATAGCGCGTGGCGACGCCGCGCCATTGCTTGATATATAAAAAAGCGTTTTTGACCAGATGGCGATGACGGTACAGGTGCTTGTCATGGCCACGAGGTGCCTTGCGGTTCTTGCGTGACGGAATCTGCACGTGCATACCTTGGCGCCGGGCCTGTTCGACAATGGCATCGCTGTCGTAGCCTTTGTCGGCGATCAGGTGCTCTGCCGTCATGCCTTTGAGCAGGCTTGCAGCTTCTGTGCAATCCGCTCGGGAACCTTGCGTAGCAAGAACTCGGAGCGGCATACCATGCGCATCCACGGCCAAATGTATCTTGGTGTTGAGCCCCCTTTTGTGAGGCTCATCCCCTGATTCCCCCCTCGCGCCCCGGCGGCGTGTGGGTGAACCTTGCAGTGGCTGGCATCGATCATCAGCCACTCGTAGTCCGGCTCGTTAATCAACCGCTCCAACAATGCCTCCCACACGCCTTTGTCGCGCCAGCGACAGAAGCGCCGGTGGGTGTTCTTCCAATCGCCGTAATCCGGCGGTAGATCGCGCCAGGGCGCGCCGGTACGCAAAATCCAGAATACCGCGTTGACGAAGCGGCGATTGTCCTGCGCTACACCTCCCCACTGCCCGGCTTGTCCTGGCAGGTGCGCTTCCAGCGCAGCCCAGTCCTTGTCTGAAATGTCGTGGCGTCGATGGGCTTTGGTCATTCAATGGCAATCGTGGTTTAGGGCGTAGCAATTAAATCATACCTCGTGACGACACGCTCTAGCACTGGCGCTGGTATAGACCACTGATTTCAATAGAGATACCTCTGACTTTAACTTTCTACGATGAGTTGAACTCGACCGCTGCCACCCACTTCGTAATTGATACGCCCTGAAAATAACTGGAGACAATATTTGACGCCAGAAAAGCGGCGATCTAATATCGCGCCACTATTTCGCCATCATCTTTCTTCGAGGGATCGAACATGTACCCACCCGCCCTCGTGGCGAGGTTGTGCCTGGCTTTGCTGTGCCTTTCTCCACTGAATTCTGCTTACGCCGCTCCCACCCCCGGTGACACCGACCTGATCCGCGAACGCCAGGACCGCTTGCTCGACGAGCAGCGCCGGCGTCTCGAAGAACTCAAGGACTTGCCCGGCAAGCCAGTCCAGCCGACGCCACCGCCAGCCCCAGCCGATACCCGTTGTTTCCCGATCAAGGACATCGAACTCAAGGGCGCCGACAGTCTCTCGGCCAGTGAGAAAAATCGCCTGCTCAAGCCCTACATCGGTCAGTGCCTGGGTGTGACGCAACTCAATGAACTGCTCAAGGTCATCACCGACCACTACATCGAGAAAGGCCTGGTCACCAGTCGCGCCTACCTGCCGCAGCAGGATTTGTCCGGCGGGCATTTAAAGGTGCTGGTGGTCGAGGGGCGGCTTGAAGGCATGAAGGGCGCGCCGGACAGCCAGTTGTCCGAGCGCGAACTGGCCATGGCGTTTCCCGGCAAGACCGGTGAGCTGGTCAACCTGCGCGAGATCGAACAACTGGTCGATCAGCTCAATCGCCTGCCCTCGAACCAGGCCAAGATGGAATTGGCCCCCGGCAAGAACGTCGGCGGCAGCGAGGTGCTGGTCACCAACAGCCCGCAGAAACCCTGGCGGGTCGGGTTGTCGCGCAACAATGACGGCCAGCGCAGCACCGGTGAGCAGCAGTGAGGTACGACGTTTGACTGGGACAGCCCGTTGGGCCTGGCCGATCAGTTGATGTTGCGCGGCGGTCACGATGCGATGAGCGATCACCAACACACCTCCAACAACGCGCTGCTCTATTACAACCTGCCGTGGGGCTGGTGGAACTTCAGTTACACCTACAACCAGAGCGAGTACCGCTCGCAGATCGCTGCCAACGGGTACAACTTCAAGCAAACCGGCGATAGCCAGAACCATCAATTGCGCGCCGAGCGGGTGATCCACCGCGATGCCGTGAGCAAGACCTCGCTCAACGCCGGGCTCTCCCATCTGCGCACCAACAACTTCATCGAAGACAGCAAGCTCAAATTGAGCAGCAACCGCATCAGCGAGTTGCAGTACGGCATCAACCATGGACGTCGGGTGAGCAGCGCGTTCGTCAACCTCGATCTCGGCCTGCAGCAAGGCATCGGTGCGTTCGACGCCCAGGACAATGATCATCCGGGGCCGGGCGAGCCGAACGCGCGCTACCGCAAGTACACCGCCACGGCGAGCTACCTGCAGCCGTTCAAGCTGTGGGGCGAATCCTTCAGCTTCACCAGCCTGATGACCGGCCAGCGCAGTGAAGACGTGCTGTTCAGTCCGCAACGCACCAGCCTTGGCGGGCAGTCGTCGATCCGCGGTTACAAGGATCAATCGTTGGCCGGCGACAGCGGCGGCTACTGGCGCAACGACCTGCGCTGGAGCCGTCAGGTGATGCTCGAGTGGTTGCGCCCGCTGTTCGCCGAATACGGCACCGGCCTGGGTTACGACCAGGGCGTGATTCGCGGCGATCGCTACAACGGCGATCAGCACGGGAGGATGTCGAGCAACTCGCTGGAGTTGTTTGCCCGGGGTCAGCACCTGGCCGCCAGCGTGACCTTTGCCCACTCCCTGGAACGCCCGGACACCCTGACCGAGCGTGAAGCGCCGATCTATTTCCGCGTGGATTTCTTCCTCTAATATCGCTGTATCGAGACCCCTGACATGGACGCCCGCCACTACGCCTTCCTCACCCGCCAGCCCTCCGCCGTGGTGAACCCCGCGAGCGTTTCTGGGGCATGCCCAAGCGCGGGTTGGCGTTCCTGTTGGCCAACGTCATGTTCTGGCAACCGATCTGGGCCCAGGCCGACGGTATCGTGGTGGCCAACCCCGGCACCAGTCTCGGTCAGGCGGGCAATGGCGTGCCGATCGTCAACATCGCCACGCCCAACGGCAGCGGCCTGTCGCACAATCAGTTCGTCGATTACAACGTCGGCAATCAGGGCGTGATCCTTAACAACGTCGCCAACCAGACCGGTGCCACGCAACTGGGCGGGATCATCATCGGCAACCCGCACCTGAAAAACAGCGGTTCGGCGCAAACCATCCTCAACGAAGTGGTCGGCGGCAGCCCGAGTCAGCTGCGCGGTTACACCGAAGTGGCGGGGCAGTCGGCGCGGGTCATCGTTGCCAACCCGTATGGCATCAGTTGCAACGGCTGCGGCTTTATCAACACCCCACGCGTGACGCTGACTACCGGTAAACCGGTGCTGGATGGCGCGGGCCGACTGGATCGTTTTCAGGTCGATCAGGGCAGCGTCTCCATCGACGGCGCCGGGCTGGATGCCAGCCAGGTCGACCGCTTCGAAATCATCACCCGCAGCGCGAAAATCAACGCCGAGATCCAGGCGAACAACCTGACGATTATCGCCGGTCGCAATGACGTCAAGGGCGACAGCCTCAACGCCACCGCTCGTGCGAATGACGGCAGTGCCAAGCCAGAACTGGCCATCGACTCCTCGGCCCTGGGCGGCATGTACGCCGGGGCGATCAAACTGGTGGGCACCGAGGCCGGGGTTGGGGTGAAACTGGCGGGTAACCTGGCCGCCAGCGGCGGGGATATCCAGATTGACGCCAATGGGCATCTGAGCCTGGCCAAAGCCACAGCCAGCAACGTCGTGGACATCAAGGCCAAAAGTCTTGACGCCCAGGGACCGGTTTACGCCGGTACGCAATTGTCGGTGCAAACCGCAGAGGATCTGGTCAACCGTCAAAGTCTCACGGCCAAGGACACTGTGCGGCTAAGCAGCGGCGGAGTTTTAAACAACCTCGGCATCATCGAAGCTGGGGTCAATGCCGATAACAGTCGCAATACTGACGGTGACCTGATCCTCGACAGTCAAGCGCTGAGTAACAGCCGCAGCCTGCTGGCCAGCCGTTCCCTGAACGCGCAGGTCGCGGGTTCGCTGGACAACCAGAACGGCATCATTCAGGCACGCAGCGTCACATTAAATGCGGCCCGCTTGCTCAACCAGGGGCTCAATGCGCGGATCTTCGGTGAAGGCAGCCTGACGTTCAACGCTCCGGCGATCGTCAACCTCAACGGACTGATTCGCTTCGCCGACAATCAGGCTGCGTCTTTGACTCTCGACAGCCTGGATAACCGTCAGGGCCGTATCGAAGTCGCGGGTGGCAGCCTGACAGTCAAATCCCGGGAACTGAAAAACGACAGCGGCAAGTTGATTGCCGGACGGCTGGACCTCGACACCCGTCAGCTCGACAACGTCAATGGCTTGATTGCCGCCAGTCAGTCCGACGCGACAGTGGTTGCACGAGAGCGTCTGGACAACGGCAAAGGCAAGATTCAGGCGCAGACCGTGCTGAAGGTGTCCGGTGGCGAACTGCGTAGCCAGGGTGGAACGTTGGTCGCCGATGAAGTGACCATCAAGGCAGCCCGTCTGGATAACAGCCTGAAAGGCGTGATCAGTGCAGAGAAGGGTGCCCTCAAACTGACCGTCGACGAAGACTTCGACAACCACGGCGGCCAGGCGCAAGCCTCAACGCAACTGACCGTTGACGCCAAGAGCATCAACAACCGCAATGGCAGCCTGACGGGCAAGACCCTTGAGCTGACCAGCAACGGCAAACTCGACAACACTCAAGGCATCATTTCGTCAGAGGATACCCTTCTTGGCAGTGAAGATCTGGACAACACCAAGGGGCTGATTCAGGGCACGACAAATCTCAAGCTCACTGGCCGCGATCTGATCAATGTCGAGGGCCAACTGCTCGGCGGCAATCTGCAGGCGACACTCGACAGCCTTTCCGGGAACACCAAAGGCACCTTGAGCGCCGAGTCCGGCAAGCTCACGCTGATCGTTACACAACACCTGAACAATGCGCTGGGCCGCTTGCAAGCGACCCACGGAGATGTCGATGTTCAGGCGGCGAGCATGGACAACCAGGAAGGCGTCGTGGCCGGTCAGCAATTGCTGCTGGTCACTCCGGGTGGGCACATCGATAACCGCGGTGGGCGGATCATGGGCGATCGCCTGGAACTGCAGGCAGGCAGCCTCGACAACAGCGATGGCGGCCTGCTGGCGGCGGGTGTTGACGGCACACGGTTGATTCTTGAGCAGACTGGCCCCGGACAGTCGGCGTTGCTCAACAACAAGGGACGGATTCAAAGTGAAGCCGGGTTGCACATCGAAAGCGATGCCGTCGACAACAGCGGGGGTGTCCTGCTCGCTAAAACCATCGATGTCAGCGCAAAACAACTGACCAACAATGACAAGGGCGCCATTGTCAGTACCGATGGCACCGTCGAACTGAGAATCGCCGGTGTTTTCAGCAACGTCACCGGTGTGGTCGATGCCGGCGAACAGCGCTTGTTGCTCGAACAGCTTACTGAACTCGATAACCGCGGTGGCACACTGCGTGGCAAACGTCTGGACATCAACAGCACAGCCATCGATAACCGCAGCGAAGGCCAGATCGTCGCGGGTAGCGATGGTCTGAAAATTGTCAGTACGAGCCTGAAGAACCAGCAGGGCGTCATGCTCGCCAATGCCGGCCACGCCGAACTGGCGCTGGGGCAGGGCAGTCTGCAGAACCAGGGTGGCATCCTCCAGGCCGACAGTCTGAACATCACGGCGGCCGACCTTGACAACAGTGCCCTCGACGGCAAGGCGGGGCTGATTTCAAGCCTGCTGGGTGACCTGGAACTGGTGGTCACCCGCCTGACCAACCACGCGGGCAAACTGTTTGCCAAAGGCGCGGTTACGTTCGACGGTTCCAGTCTCGACAACATCGGCGGCGAAATCAGCGGTACGCGACTGGGGCTTGAAGCCGTCAGCCAGATTCTTAATCAGGGTGGCCTGATCGAGTCGGCCACCGGCCTGAAACTTCTCAGCGGCCAGTTGAACAACAGCGCGGGCGGTCAGGTTCGGGCTCTGGGCGGCGAATCCAGTCTGATCAAGTTGACCGGTAATCTGAACAACCAGAACGGCGTCATCGAAATTGGCAGTCGGGACCTGACCCTTGGCGGTACCCAGCTCAATAACCTTGGTGGCAGCGTTCGGCACGCGGCACTCGGGGTGTTCGACCTCGACCTCAGCAGTCTGTACGGCAGTCAGGGCAGCCTCACCGGGCTGGGCAGCGGGATCTGGGATATCGGTTCGGTCAGCGGTGTGGGCACTTGGCAACTCAACGGCGGCCTGACCTACACCAGCGCACAAGCCCTTGCTCTCAACGCCGGTGAGCGTATCGCCAGCGCGTCGGCACTGAGCTTGAATGTCGCCGGTCTGACCAACGCGGGCGAACTGTTGAGCGACGCCGGGTTGTCGTTTGTCTTGGGTACAAACCTGATCAACAGTGGGCGGATTTCGGCCAAGCAAAAACTGACCATCAGCGCCGGCGACCTGATCCAGTATGACGGGCGAATTGTCAGTGGCGGCGACACGGAGCTGAACCTGCGCGGCACACTGGACAACCTCGGTCGGCTGATCGCCACGCAAAATCTTTCGGTGACGGCGGCGCGGATCGACAACAAAGGCACCCTCGGCGCCCAAGGCAAGGTTACATTCAACGCGACCAATGGCATCAGTAACGGCGCGGATACGCTGCTGTTCAGCGGCGGTGCAATGGAGCTGCATGGCAACAGCCTGAGCAACTACTACGGTGATATCTACAGTCGCGGCAATCTGAGCTTCAGCGCTTTGAATGGCGGCCGAGCGGCCTACTTGAGCAACCTGTCGGCCACCATCGAGAGTGAAGGCGACATCGATATCAACGTCGCGTCGCTGGATAACGCCAAAGCCGAATTCGAACTCACCTCCGGGCAGTCGTCCGGCAGCCTGAGTTGGGTGTGCGGTCAACATTGCGGTGGTGGCGATGGCTGGAAGCGCGGTGCGATCACCATCATCACCCAGTTCAACGACACCGTGCTCAAAGACTCTCGCGCCGCACGCTTCGTGGCCGGGAATAACTTCAGTGTTCACGCCAATCAGGTGCAAAACCGCTACAGCCTGATGGCCGCCAACGGTAACCTCGACCTCACTGCCGACAGTCTGATCAACCAGGGGGCGGCGTCTCGCTCCGGCCAGCGGGTGGTGGAAATCGGTACGCCCGGCCGCATCGACAACAGCCTCTGGGATCAGATGGAGTTCATCGATGTCCCGGCTTTCAACGCAGCGACAGCAGCAGGCAACTTCGACGAGGCGCGTTTCCAGGAGTTGAGCGCTCGTTCCAGCGACGCGCGATTCAGTGTGCTGAGCGACGTCACCACCTGGAACGAAAACGGCAACACCACTTATGCCGCCGTGTTGCAAGCCGGTGGCAATGTCAGACTGAACGTCACCAACAGCATCCAGAACGGCACGCTGTACGACAATACCTACAGCCAACTGACCGGTGCGCTGGATAACGATCAGACCGCCTCGGTAGGCGGCATCAACATCAACCTCGGCAAACGCAGCACCGATGCCAGCGCTCAAGTACCTAAAGCTGTCACGCGCATCGAGCGGGTGGATGCCGACGGTGTGAAGCAAATCAGCTTCATCCCGGTCGATTTCAGTGGCGTTCCCTTTGCAGCGGTTGACCCGACAGCGTCCTCGACCTTCCGCCTGCCCCAGGGTCAGTACGGCCTGTTCGTGCAGACCCGCAATCCGCAAAGTCGCTACCTGATCGAAACCAATCCCGAGCTCACCCAGCCGGCGCTGTTCATGAGCTCCGACTACCTGCTGGGCCAGCTCAATTTCGATGCCGATGAGGCTGCGCGCCGACTCGGTGACGGCCGCTATGAATCCCGTCTGATCAGCGATGCGGTATTGGCTCAAACCGGCCAGCGTTTCCTCGCCGACGGTCTGAATGACGACAGCGAGCAATTCCGTTACCTGATGGATAACGCGCTGGCCAGCAAAAACCAGCTGAACCTGTCGGTGGGCGTGAGCCTGACATCGGCGCAGGTCGCGGCGCTGACCCACGACATCGTGTGGATGGAAGAGCGCATCGTCGACGGCGAGAAAGTGCTGGTGCCGGTGCTGTATCTGGCTCAGGCCGAATCGCGCAACGTGCGCGGCGGCAGCCTGATCCAGGGCCGCGACCTGACCCTGATCGCCGGCAACGACCTGGTCAACGTCGGCACCTTGCGCGGCACGAACGACCTGTCCGCCGATGTCAAAGGCAGCCTCTATCAGGGCGGCCTGGTCGAAGCCAACGAGCGGCTGAGCCTCATGGCCACGGACAGCATCCGCAACGCCCTGGCCGGCGAAATTCGCGGTAATCAGGTCAGCCTCAGCACCCTCAAGGGCGACATCGTCAACGACCGCACCGCCGTCGCCGTGGCGGCAGGCACCGGCATGCGTACCCTGGTGGACAGCGGCGCCGGCATCAGTGCCCGCGACACGCTGAGCATCAGCTCCGCCCGCGACCTGACCAACGCCTCGGCCATCAGCAGCGGCGGCGACGCCAGCCTGAGTGCCGGCCGCGACCTCAACCTGCTGGCCACGCGCAACGAAAGCGAAATCCACGAACTGGCCGATGGCGGCCATCGTTCCACCATCACCACCACCGTGGAAAACCTCGCGTCCAGTGTCACCAGCGGCGGCAACCTGAGCCTCGCCGCCGGCCGCGACATCAACGTCATCGCCAGCACCGCCAAGGCCGAAGGCAATCTCAGCGTCGACGCTGAACGCGACCTCACCCTGGCCTCGGCCGGCGACGAACACAACGTCGAAACCCGCAGCAAGGACGGCAAGAAACGCATCCACGAAGAAGACAACCACACCGTGCAGAAGGCCGCCGAGTTCAGCGCCGGTGGCAACGTGGTCACTGCTTCCGGCCGCGACACCACGCTGGTGGCTAGCAAGATCAGCGCGGGGAATGAAGCCTATGTGTACGCGGGCAACGACCTCAACCTGCTGGCCGCGCAGAACAGCGATTACACGCTGTACGACATGCAGGAAAAGGGCGGCTTCGGGGCGAAGAAAACCCAACGCGACGAAGTCACCCAGATCACCCACGTCGGCAGCGAGATCAAGAGCGGTGGCGACCTGACGCTGGTCAGCGAGGGCGATCAGCGCTATCAGGTGGCGAAGCTGGAGAGTGGCAAGGACATCACGCTGGACAGTGGTGGGAGCATTACGTTTGAGGCGGTGAAGGACCTGCATCAGGAGAGCCACGAGAAGAGCAGTAACAGCCTTGCGTGGACCAGTGCGGAGGGTAAAGGTAATACCGATGAGACCTTGCGTCAAAGTCAGCTTGTGGCTCAGGGCGAGATCGCCATACGGGCCGTCGATGGCCTGAACATCGACATCAAACAGATCGATCAGAAGTCCGTGAGCCAGACCATCGATGCCATGGTGCAGGCCGATCCGCAATTGGCATGGCTCAAGGAAGTCGAAGCACGGGGCGATGTGGACTGGCGCCGTGTTCAAGAGATTCATGAGAGCTTCAAGTACAGCCACTCGGGGCTGGGCCAAGGAGCGATGCTTGCGATCATAATCATCGTGACCGCACTGACCGCCGGTGCGGCGAGCGCAGCAATAGGAAGTGCAGCTAATGCTGCTTCAGGGACTGCCATGGCTGCTGCGGGTACTTCTGCTGCCGGCACAGCGGTTGCGGCTGGATGGGGCAATGTGGCACTCACCGCCATGGTCACTTCAGCGGCCAGCGGGGCGGCCATCAGTACGATCAACAACCGAGGAAATCTTGGCGCTGTCGTCAAGGACGTCACTTCCAGCGATAGTTTTAAAGGTTATGTGATCGCAGGCGTCAGTGGGGGGATCGCTGGGCAAAACATCGCTGTTCGCCTAGCTGTTAACTCCGCTCTAAGTACCGTTGCCAATGGTGGGAAATTCAAAGACAACCTGAGTCAAGCCGCAGTCGGGCTAGTCGCGGAAATGATGGCCGGGGCGATTTACGATCAAGTTGGAACCAGCCTTCTAGGCAGCGGCTTGCCGACCAAGGTGGCGGTTCACGCCATCGTGGGAGGATTGATTGGCGAAGCCGCGGGAGGCGACTTCGTTACGTCCGCGATGGCTGCCGGGGCCAACAAAGCTTTGATCGAGATGGTCGGGGATAAAATTTTCCCGGGTGTCGCTCATGAGCAAGTGCTGGCGATGACTTCCCAGCTCCTGGGCATGACCGTTGCTGCTGCGGCTGGCGGTAGTGACAAGGATCAGCAGGTCGCGGGTTGGGTGGCGCAGCAGGCCACGGTCAATAACTATCTACGACACAAGGAGGTTGAAGGCTTAATTGACGAGGCGAAAAGCTGTGTCGCAAACGACAACTGTGCCGAGGTCAGGAACAAATACGCGGATTTGAATGACGCTAATGAAAAGCGGTTCGCGGCGTTTTGTCTGGACAACCCTTCTGGATGTAAAGCGGCGGAATTCCAGGAGTTTGTGGAGAGCTACAACAAGACGCATGAGCAGATTTCTCAAGCACGCGCATCCGATATTCCGCTAGAGATGAAAAATGTGCTGGCGACTGTTCAAATGATGAACGCGAACGCCAAGATCCGATTGATTCAAATGGGGATTTCTCTTGGCCTGACGCAGGCCGGCAGCGATTTGGCTGGGCAGGCTGGTGTGAATGTTGAGCCCGAAACCGTAGGTTTTATTGCCAAGTGGTCGGCTATACTCCTGGGGGCTGGGAAGGCTACGGGTCCAAAAGGGGAGGTGAAGCTAGCTAGTGTTGAGGTCGATGTGGCCAAAGCTAGTAAAGGTACACCCGAATACAAAATCTTGAATGAGCCACCACCAAATAGCCAAGTCAAGCTAAGCAACGGCACTGAGTTCAAGACCAATTCGAGCGGTTACGTTGATGAACTTACATTCACTCCATCGCTTGAAAAAGGAGTTCGTGATGCGCGCCAAACGGCAGCTGGCAAGGAAGGGCTACCAACGGACGTTGGGGGGCACATCCAAGGTTGCCAGTTTGGCGGAACCTGTGATCGATTCAATATTTTTCCACAGGGCAGAAATTTTAATAATTCTGCCTACAAACGCTGGGAGATGGGAATCAAGAGCGCATTGAATAGTGGCGACCAGGTTGGCTCAGTAACAGTACGCTTTTCTAGGGCTAACCCTGCATCAGCACGACCGGATTCACTGGTGATTGACTATTCAATCAATGGAGAGAAAATGCGTAAATCGTTCAGGAATGAGGCAGGGCAATGAGTATTGAGCAACAGGTAGAAGCCCTAAATGCACTTACGCAAATCATGCATGATTCTGCTTGTGGGCAGTATGAGGAGATGCGTTGTGAGTTTGAGTATGAAGATTACGACGGAGGATGGTCCGTAAGCTCCAAATACTCGTTCGTTCGAAATGGTTTGTCTGTGAGCGATCTTTTAGATGATCCTGAAGATAGAGCTTCCGATTTTGTGCATGAATTACACAGACTGATGAAGTCTCACACGGGTGGAGATTGGAAAAAATTTGTACTTTCTATAGATCCTAGCGGTAAAGCGAATACTAAATTCATTTATTAATTAGCTCTAAACGCGACAGGTGCAAAAGAAACCGCAACAATATCAGGTGAGGCAGCAAGTGTTAATGCTCAAGCTGCTTTGAGGGCAAAATTTTCAGGGTTGCAGAAGGCACAACAGACAGCAGCTATCACGAAGACGCTCCCTGATGGACGAATTCGTTATTACACACAGGAAGTGCCTGCTCGTACCGAAGGCACTACTCGTGGTGCTTCGTTTGCCACGGAGTACAATCCTGCGACTGGTTCCACTAGGCAGTGGATGGAAAGCTATGATCATTCAGGAAATGTCATACGAGTTCACCCTAAAGCATTAATGGGCAGCCAGTTAGTGCGCAGCACTATCCTCCTACAGGTGCAGAATTGGAGAGCTGGAAATAATGTACTCACAAGCTGATCTTGCTATGGATCTAGAAAGAACACTGGCTAGAGGTTTCGATGTCTTTAGAATTTCTAAAGTGGCATTTGAAATTTATCAAGACCATGGGTTAGAAATTACTGCGCCCATGGATCGAGCCCTTCTCACATTGATGGCAATGGAGGAGGGCGAGGAATTTGAGTTAACTGAGTCAGAGTTTTTGGCTCTGATTTCAGAGATTAAAGCTATGTAGATGGTGCAAAAGGTTTTGGCAAAGTTGAAGGCACCTATTCGGCGGTTAAGCCAGGGCCATTGACCGATAATATTGCTGAAACCTTCTCTGGTGGACGGTACTCCGTTGTTACCCTTGAGAAGGATACTGTTCTGTACCGTGCAGGGACTACCGACAAACCACTTGGGCAGTTTTTCAGCAGTGAGCCGCCAACTGGGGTAATACAGACGAGGATCGACAAGGCAGTTCTACCGGAGTGGCCAGGGGGAGCAAAATCACCCATAGATACGGTTTTTGAGATAAAAATACCAGCCGGTACCAAGGTGTACGTTGGTGAGGTTGGATCCCAAGGTGGGTTCTATGTTGGTGGATCGCAGCAAATTGTGGTCCAGAAGCCTTGGTTGGTTGACGGAGTTCAAGTGATTAACTCGAGTCCATTGAAATGAAAAATCTCAATGATGTTGAAGTAATTCTGGCACGAATGATTGAGCTGCTTCGTGTTGGAGCGTTTGATGATTGGGCGGTAGCACTTGAAAAAATCAAGAAGGGTTTTGAGGTGGATCCGAAATACTCATCGCTAAAATTGTTGTCAATGTACGGGGGGATGGGATCTCTGAATGATGTTGTGCTCTATAGAGATGGCCAACCACTAGTTCTAGAAAATAATGAATTAGATAGCTTAAGAACTCAGCTTTATGAGCTTTGTAAAAAAATAGCGTAATGGTCAAAAAGGCGCGCGCGCTCCCGTAGTCAATCCGACACCAGCGCAAGTGGCTACTGCTGAGAAGTTGGGTGTTGATCCTAGGTGGGTAAAATCTGACGGAAGCCCCGATTGGCCAACGAAAGCAAATAATGGTTTCGATGGCGGATTCGATGGGCCGCCGAAGGTTACTGAGCTTCAACCAGGGCAGACTAGTGTCCTGAGCGGTTAATTCAAAAATCTATTTTTAATCGCACCCAGCTTTGCTTTATGCACCGAGCTGATGATGGTTTCAGCGGTTTTGTTCCACTTGAACGGCTTGGCTGAGTGCTCATTGTGGGCCTCGATGAATTGACGAATGCCCGTTTTCAACTCCGCGACGCTGGTAAAAACACCCCGGTACAGGGCTCGCCGCTCCAGTTGCGCGAACCAGCCTTCCACGGCGTTCAGCCAGGAGGCGCTGGTCGGCGTGAAGTGCAGCTTGAAGCGGGGATGCTTCTCCAACCACTGCTGGATCACGAGAGTCTTGTGAGTCGAGCTGTTGTCCAGGATCACATGCAGATCCAGTTCGGCCGGTGTGCTGCGGTCGATCTGTTGCAGGAAAGCCAAAAACTCCTTGGCTCGATGACGCTGGGTAATCCGCCCGATCACCTTGCCCGTCAAAATGTCAAAAGCCGCGTACAGACTCGCCGCTCCGTGGCGTTTGTAATCGTGGGTTCGACGCTCGATCTGCCCCGGACGTAGCGGCAGCATCGGCTGGGTGCGATCCAGTGCTTGGATCTGGGTTTTTTCGTCAACCGACAGCACCAGCGCGTTATCTGGCGGGTTCAGGTAGAGCCCGACCACATCGACCACCTTGTCGGCAAAGAGAGGATCGTTACTGATTTTGAACGTCTTCAGCCGGTGCGGCTTGAGATCGGAAGCCGCCCAGACTTGTCGAACCTGCCACGTGCTGACCTGCGCATATTTGGCCATCAGGCGAACACTCCAGTGTGTTGCCTCCTGAGGGACACGTTGAGTTGTTAACGTCAGAATGTCGTTGAATTTGGCAGCACTGAGCTTGCGCGGCTGGCCGCTACGCGGCAAATCATGTAACCCCTCAAGCCCTGCCTCCTGATAGCGCTTGCGCCATTTAAAGATCACGGATGCCGATACGTGCATCCGCTCAGCGACGGCATTGGGTGTGAGCCCATCCGCCAAGAGAAGCAATATCCGGGCGCGTTGTGCGAGGTTCTGCGCCAATGACCCCATCCGCAACCAGCTTTGCAGGGTGACGAGGTCGGCAGGCGTTAAAGCAAAGGGAGCAGCGGGACGGGCCATTTGTGCAATCAGTCCATGACGTTGGGTCATCACTTTACCGTTGCTTCGATGGATAGTCGAACTAACCGCTCAGGACGCTAGTGTTCTGTCTCAGATAAAACTTTCTCTACGGGCGTACCCGCCATGACCTCTCGGGCACGCTGGATCTTGCGCAAAATGTCTTCACCTTTCGCGCTCCAGACGTACCGGCAGGGCTGAGCGTTGTGCAGCGCTAAAAACGTGGTAATGG
>NZ_JBOICA010000054.1:0-32688 GCF_050739775.1 Pseudomonas sp. | reverse complement strand
ACGCTCAGCCCTGCCGGTACGTCTGGAGCGCGAAAGGTGAAGACATTTTGCGCAAGATCCAGCGTGCCCGAGAGGTCATGGCGGGTACGCCCGTAGAGAATGTTTTATCTGAGACAGAACACTAGTATCTTGTGGATGATCTCGACTGCGTCCTGTTCGCCCAACTGTGGGGCCGGCTGCGAAATGTCATAGCTCCAGACACACAGCCATTCATTCCACGGCCTGACCATGCGCAACAAGCCCACTCCCAGGCCACCGATTCGTGCTTCAGGGTTGAGCATCCAGAACAGTGCGCTGGGGCGGTGGGCAACATACGAGCTCAGGTCGGCCTTGAACAGGATATTGACGCTGCCTGCGAGGCCCATTTCGCCCTGCATCGGCAAGTCAATAGCAGAGGCCACGCGGCTCCGGCCACCGTCGGCACCAATCAGGTATTTGGCCCGGATAGGGTACTGGTTACCGCTGATCCGGTCCCTGACTTGCGCGGTCACGCCCTGATCATCCTGGGTCAGGGACAGGAACTCGGTTGAGAATTTGATCTGTGCACCGTCCTTGGCCGCATTGGCAATCAAGATCGGTTCGAGGTAGTTCTGCGGAATATCACAGATCTCGAAAGGGCTGTTCAGGCGGTATTCGGACAACCGCTCAGGCGCGGCCCCCCACGACTTGATTCGGCCGATTTCCCGGCCGACCAGCGATTCGCACAGGATACTGTTGCCAATCAGATGATTGGGCACCGCGTCGCGCATTGCTTCCTGCGCCACGCCGGCGTCCTGCAGAATCTCCATCGTTCGCTGGTTCATGATGTGTGCACGTGGCGTATCGGCGAGCCATCGATATTTGGTGACAACGGTGGTGCTGATGCCATAGCGACTCAGAAAGAGCGCCGCGCTGGCACCGGCCGGGCCACTTCCAACAATCAATACTTCGGTTTCAATCATGATCCAACTCCATTGGCATGCTGCGCCGGTCAGGGCTTGTTGTCGTTTCTCAAGCCGCGCAGCGCTGGGCCTTGTGCACAACCATGAGTGCCAACTCCAGTGACTGCTCACGGTTCAGGCGCGGGTCAACGCAGGTTTTGTAGTTGCGACTCAACTGCTCTTCGTTCAAGGCGCGAGCACCTCCCAGGCATTCGGTTACATCCTCACCACTGATCTCCAGGTGAACGCCACCCAGGCGGGTTCCGTGAGCGGCGTGAATATCGAAGGCCTGATCAAGTTCACTGAGAATGTTGTCGAATCGGCGCGTCTTGTATCCGCTGGCCAGATTTTCCGTGTTGCCATGCATCGGGTCACAGATCCACAGCGCACGCCGTCCCTCACGACTGACTGCGCGCAACAGGGGGGGCAATGCCTGGGCGATGTGCGGGTGGCCCATGCGAGTGATAAGGGTCAAGCGCCCCGGCTCGTTATGGGGGTTGAGCGTATCGATCAATCGCAACAGTTCATCGGCATTGGTCGATGGACCGACCTTGACCGCCACCGGGTTGCTGATACCCCTGAGGTACTCGACATGCGCGCCGTCCAGTGCAGCAGTGCGCACCCCGATCCAGGGGAAGTGAGTGGACAGGTTGAACCAGCTACCGTGGCCCGGTACGTAACGTGTCTGGGCCTCTTCGTAATGCAGGAGCAGCGCCTCATGGGAGGTATGAAAGGCGCTGCTGACCTCGTTGCCGGCGCCTGCTTCGCCCAGTGAGCGGATAAACTGCAGTGACTCGCTGATCGAGCCAATCAGGCGCCTGTGTTCGCTTTCAAGCGGGGAATGGACGAGCCAGTCAAGGTCCCAGCCCGAAGGTCGATAGACATGGGCCAGGCCGTTTTCTGCCAGGGCTCTGGTCATGTTCATGGTCAGTGCCGAGCGCGCATGGGCCTCTAGCAAACGACGCGGATCTGGGCGTCGCGCGGCTTCGTTGAATTCTGGGCGGTTGACGATATCTCCGCGAAAGACCGGCAGCGTGACACCGTTGCGCGACTCGCTATCCGCCGAGCGCGGCTTGGCATACTGGCCGGCAAAGCGTCCTACGCGAATAACCGGTTGTTGCAGCCCGTGCATCAGGATAAGTCCCATTTGCAGCAGCAGTTGCAAGCGGCCGGTAATGATTGAAGTGGTGCACTCGGAAAAACGTTCCGCGCAATCGCCGCCTTGCAGCAGAAAGGACCTCCCCTCCTGTGCCTCAGCCAGTGCCTGTTTGAGCTGGACAACTTCATGTGCCGTGACCAGTGTCGGCTGCTGGGCGAGTTCGCTGACGGTCTGGGTCAGTGCCTCAGCGTCGTTGTAACAAGGCTGTTGCAGGGCCACCCGCTGCTGCCAGGAGGAAGGTGTCCAGTCAGTTGGTTGAAAGCCCGATAGCGCCAAAGGGCGAGCGCGAGTGCAGGGAGAACGCAGGTCGACGATGTCTTCTTGAAGTTGCAGAGAAACCATGAGATAGCCCCTGAAGCGTAGGGAGTGGAAGAAAGTTCACAGGTTCATGAGTGCTGCAGATGAAGCGCTTCGGCGCTACTTTCGACGTCAGTGTGTTCATCCCCGGAGCGTGCACAGGCGGCCCAGAATGCCGGCAGGAAGCATTCACTGATGACCAGCGATGAACGCAGGCGAATGAATCGAGAGCGCCTGGCAAGCAGACGTTTCCCCGATCTGAATGGGTATGAAAGTGCACTGAGTGGATCTTCTGATGCCAGTGAGGCCCACTCGAAGGGGTGCCGGGTGATCGCCGGGTCCTGATAGAGAATATTGCCCAGCGGGCTGCTGCCATAGTTCGACAGCACGGCCCAGTCATTTTGCAGTGCGCTGCTTGGGGCAATGCTTCTGGCTGTAACACACGGTTGACCGTCGACACGCATCAGTACTTCACGAATCCAGATGGGGGTCTGCGGTGCAATGCTTAGTGCGTTGGCGTCATCGGCGCAGGCTTGCGTTTCGTACTGGCTGATCAACTCGATCGAATAGCTGCCGAGACCTTTCAATTTACGGGTCAAGGAGCCCGGGGCGAACAACCAATACTGTTCACACGGGGTGAGCGATGTTGCAGGCTGGTGCGACCAGCGAGAATGCAGGTGGCTGATGGTCATCTCACACATCCCTGTAGATGAAGCTCGTTTGTTAAGTGTTCGTGGTGCAGTTACAGATCAGGCGAGAGTAACCACACGAGGCGATGCGCTGGTTGAGGGCAACACACTGTGATAATCCGGAATGGCCAGGCGATGTGCCTCTTGAACACTCATTAGCGAGTCGAGCGAAGTGAATGGCATTCCCTTGCTCCTGGTGTCGACCTCTGTGATGAGCTGGTCAGGCAGGTCCTGGCGATCACCGAGTACGATCGCAGAGGTGTGTTGCCGCCGGGCATCCTCGTAATTGGCAAATGCCTCTTCGATGCTGGAGGTCTGTGCCAGATTCCGAGCCAGGCAACAGGCATCGAGAATCGCCTGTCCGGCCCCGTTCGAGCCCACTGGAACCATGGGGTGTGCAGCATCTCCGATCAGTGTCACTCGACCTGAACGCCATTGTGGCAAGGGGTCGCGGTCCGCCATTGGCATCTGGATGATCGGTTGTGAGGTTTGCTTGAGCAACTGCGGGATGTCGAGCCAGTCGAACGCTCGTGAGGCGAAGAACTGGGCGAAATCGGAGGTACTTTTGACGCAGAAGCCAGGGAGGCTTTCAAACAAACGGGTATCCAGTTCTGCAACCCAGTTGATCAGTTGATCGCCCTGGGCGTTGACGTTGTCGCGAATAGGGTAGATGACCAGTTTTCCGTGCTCTGGAACACCGACACGTACCATGCTGGCTCCGCTCAGGAACTTGGGCGCCACGCTAACCCCACGCCACATGTGGACGCCGGTCGGGGTAATGCGTGGGCCCTCGGGATACAAGGCACGGTAGACACTTGAGTTCACCCCGTCGGCACCGATCAGCGCATCGCAGACGATCTCCCGTTCTACGCCATGAGCGCTGTTGTCGCGTAACCGGGCCTTGACCGAATGCTGGTCCTGGGATGCTGAAAGGAGCGAGTGGCCGGTGATTAGAAAGTCAGGGCCCAGGCGCTCATATGCAGCCTCGAGCAGGGTATTTTGCAGCACACCACGATGGATGGAGAGCTGTGGATAGTCATGCTCGGCGTTAAGCCCGAGTGGCAGCGAGTAGATACGCTGGCCATAGCGATTGAAGAACACCATTTCTTTGGTAGTAATGGCCTGGCGTTGCAACTCTTCAAGTAGTCCAAGTTCAGAAAGTACTCGAGTGGCATAGGGCTGTATATTAATGCCGACCCCGAGAGGCTGCAGGCTAGGAGCCGCCTCGATTACCCGAGCACTCAAACCTTTTGCGTGCAGGGAAAGTGCCAGGGTTAAACCGGCGATACCGGCGCCAATAATGATGATTCCATTCATGATTTAAATTCTAGTCTGCTTGTAGAAGTACTAAGAAGTTGGCGTGTTCAGGAAGTTTGGATCCTAGCATGCGGGTATCTGTGGAATCAATTGACTGATTCGGGCATATTTTTCTAGTGATTATTGAATTAAATTCCACGATGACAGCGTTTTTACCGTAGTGCTACCTAATAGTTGCACCGGCGATAAAAGCCGGTGAAATAACCGTTCACTATTGGAATATGCATTGCGCGGGACGTAGGAGAGTAGTAACGAAGGCGGGGAGAGGGGCCGGAGTTTGCTGCTTAAGCGCTGGCCAAAGTTACGGGGTTTTGTTGTAGCGCGGAGGCGCTACAGTATGTACGAAACTGAGTAGTCAGAAAAAGCCGCAATCGAATGCGGCAGGGAGTTTATATTAGTGATCTTCGAATATAACCGTCAGGTGGCGGGCGAGGAACCTCGACAAGGCGTCGACTTTTGGCAGGAGTTGACGACTGCGTGGCCAGACCAGACTGACGGGTAACCCGGCAGTAGAAAGCTCAGGGAGGATCTCCACCAGTTCACCACGTTGTAGTTCATCTCTGATCATCCACGTGGCCAGTTGTGAAATGCCATAGCCACCTTTGACCGCTTGAACCTGCGCTTCGCCACTCCCGACGATGATTCTTCCGTTCATGGTCCGACGCTCTATCTGACGGTCGGGCCCGGCAAAATGCCAGGGGCTGACGCTGCCGTCAGCCCGTCCATACATCACGCACTCATGTTGATCGAGGTCGAGGTTGTTGATGATCGGAGCGCGTTGGCGCAAGTATTGCGGTGCTGCGCAGAAGATCAGGCGCTCCTGGCCAATAGGCAGGTGTGCGAGCAGGTTGGAGAGTTGATCAATGCTGCCGATTCGCACGGCCAGATCGATACCTTCTTCAATGATATCGACGAAGCGATCAGTGAACGAGGTATGCAGGCGCAGCCGTGGATTGTGTTCGGTGAAATTGAGCAGGAGCGGCAACACATGTTGTCGACCGAAGGTGACGGGGACGTCGACCCGCAAGCGTCCCGCAGGCTCTTTACGTTCGGCGGCCAGCACGGTCTCGGCCTCTTCGAGTTCGGCCAGGATCCGGGTGCAGGTACGGTAGAATGCATCGCCAGTGTCGGTCAGGTGGAGACTGCGTGTGGTGCGTTCGAACAAGCGTGTTCCCAGTCGTGCTTCCAGGCGTGCGACACCTTTGCTGACAGCGGATGTTGTCAGATTGAGCTGAGCGGCGGCGGCTGTGAAACTGCCAGAATCTGCCGCTGATACAAAAACTTCGATACCTTTCAGGTGCTCTGTAAGCCTCATTGTCGATCCTTGAACTGATGGTGCCTTGGCTCGTCGATGTGTTGCGGGGGGCATCATCTCGTGGAATGGTCAGCAGCTCCAGTCGCACGATGATGGCGGTTGCTTGAGGTCGGAAGATAAACGGGTTGCTGTGGTGCCAGGCAGCATTGCAACGCTGCCCGGCAAGGTTGCTTTAATTCAAGGGGAAGTGCGGAAGTATGTACTCTGCCAATTCATCCATCACCTCCTGGGCGGGTCGACGCAGGGTTCTGAAATTCAGCGCGACATGAGACACCCCTTGTGACTCTTGCTGCTTCCAGAGCTCAAGCAGTGCATGGCGCCCGCCACGCATGCCGCGCTCATGCTGCAAGGGTGCATCAGGGTCTTTGTCGAGGTCGAAGAATGCCCCGTAGCCATAGGGTTTGAACACCTGGGCATCGCCGATTTCAGCTCTCCAGTGCTCGATAATCTTGGGTATCAGACGGAAGTCACCCTGGTGCCAGAGCCAGCCATCGGTATTGCGCGCCAGCCAACTGATGTCCTGGCTGCATCGGCCAATAGCCAACAGAGGCATTCGTGGTCCGACGGGCTTGGGGATCAGATCCAGAGAACCGTCGAGTCGGCCATGAAACCGCGATTTGTGCACCGGGAAGTTCTCCTTCAACACGGTTTGCAGCAATTCGAAGCCATCCCGGTAGCGTTCAGCACGTTGCTCGTAGTCGGCCGAGAACACCGGGTACTCGGCAGGCCGGTCTCCGGTGGAAAGGCCCAGCAGAAAACGTCCGCCAAGCAACTGGTCGATGCTGGCGGCCTGCTTGGCAACGATCACCGGATCACGCAAGGTGAGAATGACCCCGGCGGTGCCGATGGCGATTGTCCGGGTATGCGCGGCTAGCCAGCCGGCATAGACCATCGGATCGTAGACCTGCGCGACGTCCCCGAAACCAGGGTCGTAGAAGGGCACATCGCGCAGCCAGATTGCGCAGAATCCCTGGGCTTCGGCTTGCCGAACCAACTCGGCGTGTTGCATCAACGCAGGTTTGTAGCTGTGGGGATAAGCTTCGAGCGGTGCAATCAAACCGAATGTCAGCTTCCCGGGCTGAAACACGCGAGAGAAGGCACTGTGCTGTGTCAATTCGCTACGCCGGTCTCCAGCAGCAGGTCCGAACGCTGTTGGTTGAGCGGCAGGGCGCTGAACAAGATCGGTCATTGGCTGAACGTCCGCTGTGGCTTGATAGTGCTGCGAGGTGTCAATGGCACTTGTTTGCTCCGGCCCATGGCAAGGGCCATCAGTAGCGCAAGCAAGGCAATGCCCGCCGCGACATAGCCAATGCTGGCGAGCCCGCCGAGCTCGATGCTGTAGCCGCCAATGATCGCGCCAAGGCCGATACCGGCATTGGCCGCTGAGACGTTCAGCGTACCTGCCAGTGCCTGAGCGTGGGTGGCTGCCTTCATGACACGAACTTGGCAAACCGGATACAGGGCGGTATAGGCGATGCCCCATACCGTCAATGTAACAGCGAGCCAGAGGTAGGAACTTGCCAGCGGGATGGTGATGGCCATGCCGACACCCAGTATCAGCACGAAGACTGCGGTCGCGGCCAGTGGATTGCGATCGACGAAATGGCCACCAAGCCAGTTGCCGAGCAGTCCGATTGCACCAAAGCCCATCAGCCACCAACCGACAGCTACGGGCTCGATACCCGCCAGGCGTTCCAGCAGGTCTGCCAGATAGGTATAGGCAGTGAACATCGCGGTAAACACCACAACCGAGAGGATCACATTGGCGACAAAACGGCGGTCGCCGAGGATGCTCAGTTGTTTGAGGATGCCAGTACGTTGCGGGCGCGCCAGTCTGGGCATGAATACCGCCAGCAGTACGGTCATAGCCAACGACAGTATGGCCAGCCCCCAGAATGCCCCACGCCAGCCAATCAGGTTGGCGGCGACAGTACCAAGCGGAATGCCGAACAAGGTGGCGGCAGCAATCCCCAGGTAGACTTGAGACACGGCACGCCCCGCACGTTCGGGGCCCACCAGTTGGCTTGCGGTTTCACTTGCCGTTCCCCAGAACACCGGCAGCAGCAGGGCAGGTATGAAGCGGGCCAGGCTGAGTATCCAGATGTTGGGGGCCAGTGCGGCTAGGGCGTTGGACGCTGCAAACACCAACATGATGAAGATAAACAGCCGCTTGCGTTCGATATGAGAGAGTGCCGCAGTCAAGGGCGGACCGAATAGCATGACCGTGAACGCGAAGAGCGTGACCAGTTGGCCAGCAACCGGGATTGAAATGTGCAGATCACGGACCAGAGCTGGCAGCAATCCGATAATCAAAAACTCGGTTGTCACGATGACGAACGCTGCCACCGCCAGAAGGGCGATGGAGAAGCCACTACCACCTTGGGTAGTGGTCTGAGGATGATTCAATGCTTGAGTCATGGACTGGAATCCGGCGGACGAAGAATCCCCATAGGCTATAAAAGATTTTTTTTCCTATCTTGGGTATATTTTCCTCCGATAGTTGAATCAAATTCCCTAATAAGCGATTCGCCCCAACCTCCTTTGCAAATATTCTTCTGCTCATTGACGTGTGCCGCGTGCATCACCTAGAGTGCGCCTCCCTTTCTGACGGTTGCTGATGCATGGGCCGCTCTTGCAGTTGTTACGTGATGCCAACACCCGCCGCCCAGGCCGCGCGGTGCAACTGGCCGTGTGACACGGTACTCAAGCGTCGGCGCAGCGTATTGTTCGCCTTTACATTCTCCCCGCCCGCGTTCACCCACTAACGAGGTAGAAGCACGCCCGGCACTGCCGTGGTCGAGCTTGCCTGCACCTGAACTCTTTAAGGTCATGTATGAGCTGGCCCAGGACGACTTCGTTCTTGCGCCAGTGGGTGGAGTTGTAATGAACAAGTGTTTTCTGGCGGGCCTGTTGTTCGCCGTGTCGGTGGTTGGCTTCAGTCTGGGGGCGAGCTTGCCGCTGGTGTCCTTGCGTCTGCTCGAGGCGGGCGCCAGTACCTTGCAGATCGGTATCGTCTCGGCCATTCCGGCGGCGGGGATGATGCTCTCGGCGTTCATGGTCGATGCCTGCTGCCGGCACCTGACCCGGCGGACTATCTATCTGTTGTGCTTCGGGCTGTGTACCTTGAGCATCGGCTTGCTTGAGTGGGCTTTCTCTTCAATCTACCTGCTTGGGTTGTTGCGTCTGGGGCTGGGCATCGGCATGGGCATCGCGATCATTCTTGGTGAGTCCTGGGTCAATGAGCTGAGCGAGGAGCACAACCGCGGCAAGGTCATGGCGCTGTACGCAACCGCCTTCACCGGTTTTCAGATGCTCGGCCCGGCGATGCTGGCGCTGGTTGGTGCACAGAGCATTTGGGTGACTGCGGTGGTCACCGCCTGCTATGGCCTGGCACTGGTGTGTATTGTACTGACGGTGCCCAACGATCACGTCGAGCATGGCGAGGAGGGTGACAAGAGCTTCTCCCTGGCGGGCTTCTTTCGCGTGGCGCCGGCGCTGTGCATGGGCGTGCTGTTTTTCTCTTTCTTCGATGCGGTGATTCTCTCGCTGATGCCGGTGTATGCCTCAAGTCACGGCTTTGCCGTGGGTGTGGCGGCCTTGATGGTAACGGTGATCCTCACCGGCGACATGCTGTTCCAGCTGCCCCTGGGCTGGTTGGCTGACCGCAGCGAGCGGACCATGGTGCATCTGGTCTGCGGTGTGCTGGCGATGCTGATCGGCCTGGCCTTACCCTGGTTGTTGCAGGTGCAGTGGCTGCTGTGGCCGGCGCTGGTACTGCTGGGGGCGGTTGCCGGTGGGGTGTATACCCTGGCGCTGGTGCTGATCGGCCAGCAGTTCAAGGGGCAGGACCTGGTTACCGCCAATGCCAGTGTCGGGCTGTTGTGGGGCGTGGGCAGCCTGGTCGGGCCTTTGCTCAGCGGTGCAGCCATGGATGTCGCACCCCATGGTCTGCCGATGGCGCTGGCAATCATGGCTGCGTTGTTCGTTTGCTTTGCCCGCAGTGCCCATCGTAAGGCCAGGCGCCTTGCAGTGGCGGGTTAAGCCTCAGAAACGTTCGGGAATTATCCGCGATGGGTAGTGGCTACTCTTGTAGAGGCCGATCTTGCCACGCTTGGGCAACTTGATCTTCTGTTCCTGGGTGATGTCCTCGTAGGGGACTTGCCCAAGCAAGTGGTTGATGATGTTCAGGCGGACTCGCCGCTTGTCTTCGGAGTGGGCCATGTACCAAGGAGCCCAGGAGGAGTCGGAGGCGGCAAACATCTCATCGCGAGCGCGCGTGTAGTCGTCCCAGCGGCTGAATGACTTCAGGTCCATCGGGGATAGCTTCCAGATCTTGCGGCCATCGGTGATGCGTTCTTCCAGGCGCCGCTGCTGCTCTTCGGCACTGACCTCCAGCCAATACTTGATGAGGATGATGCCGGACTCGACCAGCATCTTCTCGAAATGCGGTACCACACTGAGGAACTTTTTCGCCTGCTCGTCGGAGCAGAAGCCCATTACCCGTTCGACGCCAGCGCGGTTGTACCAGCTGCGGTCGAAGATCACTACTTCGCCCGCCGCCGGCATATGCTGGATGTAGCGCTGGGCATACATCTGGCTCTTTTCCCGCTCAGTCGGTGCCGGCAGCGCGACAACGCGGAACACCCGTGGGCTGACTCGCTCGGTGATGGCCTTGATGGTGCCGCCTTTGCCGGCGCCGTCACGGCCTTCGAAAACGATGCAAACTTTCAAGCCCTTGGCCGTCACCCACTGTTGCAGCTTGACCAGTTCGACGTGCAGGGCTTTGAGTTCCTGTTCGTAGTCCTTGCGGGGTAGACGCTCTGCGCTACGTGCCTTTTCCTTCTTTTTAGCCATGCGCCGAATACCTCGTCAGTAAAAGTGGTTCTGAGTATAGACAGGGCTGTACCAGGAGGGCCTGACGCGGCGCAATGGAAAAGAAAAACCCCTTGAGACCGATATCCTCAAGGGGTTTTGTGTTCATCAGGGTCCATAAGGACCCGGAGGCGGCTTAGACGTTGAAGCGGAAGTGCATCACGTCACCGTCCTTGACGATGTAGTCCTTGCCTTCCAGGCGCCATTTACCGGCTTCTTTTGCGCCGCCTTCACCCTTGTACTGGATGAAGTCGTCATAGGCGACTACTTCAGCACGGATGAAGCCTTTCTCGAAGTCGGTGTGGATCACGCCTGCCGCCTGAGGGGCGGTGGCGCCGACGCGTACGGTCCAGGCACGGACTTCCTGAACACCGGCGGTGAAGTAGGTCTGCAGGTTGAGCAGGCCGTAACCGGCACGGATCACGCGGTTCAGGCCAGGCTCTTCGAGGCCCAGGGCCTCGAGGAACATGTCTTTCTCTTCGCCTTCGTCGAGCTCGGCGATCTCCGCTTCGATCTTGTTGCACACCGGTACCACGACAGCGCCTTCTTCTTCGGCGATGGCGCGGACCACGTCCAGGTGCGGGTTGTTTTCGAAGCCATCTTCGGCAACGTTGGCGATGTACATCACCGGCTTGCTGGTCAGCAGGTGGAAACCGCGGATCAGTGCCTTCTCGTCATCCGCCATGTGCTTCATCAGGCTGCGCGCAGGCTTGCCTTCGGTGAAGTGCGGGATCAGCTTTTCGAGGATGGCTTTCTGCGCCAGCGCGTCCTTGTCACCGCCCTTGGCGTTACGCGCAACCTTCTGCAGCTGCTTCTCGCAGCTGTCGAGGTCGGCGAAGATCAGTTCCAGCTCGATGATCTCGATGTCGCGCTTGGGGTCGACGCTGTTGGAGACGTGAATCACGTTCTCGTCTTCGAAGCAGCGCACCACGTGGGCGATGGCATCGGTTTCGCGGATGTTGGCCAGGAACTTGTTGCCCAGGCCTTCACCTTTCGAGGCGCCGGCTACCAGGCCGGCGATGTCGACGAATTCCATGGTGGTCGGCAGCACGCGGTTCGGCTTGACGATGGCCGCCAGCGCATCCAGGCGCGCATCGGGCATCGGTACGATGCCGCTGTTCGGCTCAATGGTGCAGAAGGGGAAGTTCTCTGCCGCGATGCCGGATTTGGTCAAGGCGTTGAACAGGGTGGACTTGCCGACGTTGGGCAGACCGACGATGCCGCAATTGAAACCCATGGTAAATCCCTCTTCAAAGAGTCAGGCCTTCTGGCTGTGCAGCTCTCTCATCGCACGCGTCCAGTCGCCGGCGAGGATGTCCGGCAGCACGCCGAGGGCAAAATCGATACTGGCGTCCAGCTTTTCCTGCTCGGCGCGCGGCGCCTTGCCCAGGACAAAGCCGGAGACCTTGCTGCTGTCACCCGGGTGGCCAATGCCAAGCCGCAGACGGTGAAAGTCGTTGTTGTTGCCGAGCTGCGCAATGATGTCGCGCAGGCCGTTATGCCCACCATGGCCGCCGCCTTTCTTGAGCTTGGCGACGCCGGGAGGCAGGTCGAGTTCGTCGTGGGCCACCAGGATGGCATCTGGCGCAATGCGGAAAAAGTTCGCCAGTGCAGCAACGGCCTGGCCGCTGCGGTTCATGTAGGTGGTCGGAATCAACAGACGAACGTCTTTGCCCTGATGGCTGAATTTAGCCGTCAGGCCGAAATACTTGCGCTCAGCGGTCAGGTTGACGCGCTGGGCGCTGGCAATGCGTTCTACGAAAAGAGCCCCTGCGTTATGCCGGGTCTGTTCGTATTCGGGGCCAGGGTTTCCCAGGCCGACGATCAGTTGGATGGCGGTCACGTCAGGGGCTCTTCCTTGGAGTTGGGGGTTACAGTGCGGGGCACTGTAACCCGATCAACGCCGGCGTGCTGAGTAGATTACTCGGCAGCGCCTTCTGCAGCTTCAGGCGCAACACGCGGAGCGTGAACGTTGGCAACAGCCAGGTCGTTACCGTGAGCCAGAGCGACGAACTCGACACCTTTCGGCGCTTTGAGGTCCGACAGGTGAACGATGGTGCCGACTTCGGCGTTGGCCAGGTCTACTTCGATGAACTCAGGCAGGTCTTTGGCTTCGCAGGAAACTTCGATTTCGGCCACAACGTGGGAGATTTCGCCGCCTTTCTTGACCGGCGCTTCTTCGTTGATGAAGTGCACAGGAACGATAGCGGTCAGTTTCTTGCCAGCAACAACGCGGACGAAGTCAGCGTGCATGATGAACTGCTTGGCTGGGTGACGCTGCATGGCTTTAACAACGACGTTTTCTTTCTTGCCGTCGATGTTCAGCTCGATAACGTGGCTGAAAGCAGCTTCGTTTTCGAACAGCTTGGCAACTTCTTTAGCCAGCATGGTGATCGATGCAGGCTCTTTGTCGCCACCGTAAACAACGGCAGGAACTTGGGCGGCGAGACGACGCAGGCGGCGGCTCGCACCTTTCCCCAGGTCGGTACGCGCTTGGGCGTTCAGGATGAAATCAGTCATTTTGTATCTCCAAAATAGCCATCTCCCGCAGGCGTTTGCGACCAGCGCCAAACGGGGTGGGCAAAAAAGCCCCGCCCCAACAACAGGTGTTGGGGCGGGGCGCTTTTCGTCAACGAGAGGTTCGCGAGGGAAAAGCCCTCAGCGGAACATCGCGCTGATCGATTCTTCATTGCTGATGCGGCGAACCGCTTCGGCAACAACCGGTGCAATATCCAGTTGACGGATACGCGCACAGGCTTGTGCAGCAGCGGACAACGGGATGGTATTGGTGACCACCAGTTCGTCCAGCACGGAGTTCTCGATATTCTCGATCGCCCGACCCGACAGGACAGGGTGCGTGCAGTAGGCGTAAACCTTGGCAGCGCCGTGTTCTTTCAGGGCCTTGGCCGCGTGGCACAGGGTGCCGGCGGTATCGACCATGTCGTCGACGAGAATACAGGTACGTCCTTCGACGTCGCCGATGATATGCATCACTTCGGAGTGATTAGCCTTTTCACGGCGTTTGTCGATGATACCCAGATCGACACCCAGGGACTTGGCAACAGCACGTGCACGCACGACGCCGCCGATGTCCGGGGACACGATCATGAGATTCTCGAAACGCTGGTCTTCGATGTCATCCACCAGAACGGGGGAGCCGTAGATGTTATCTACCGGAATATCGAAGAAACCCTGGATCTGGTCAGCGTGCAGGTCGACAGTGAGAACACGGTCGATACCTACGACGGTGAGCATGTCAGCGACGACTTTGGCGCTGATAGCTACACGCGCCGAACGCGGACGGCGATCCTGGCGGGCATATCCGAAGTAAGGAATCACGGCAGTGATTCGGGACGCTGAGGAGCGGCGGAAGGCATCGGCCATCACTACCAGTTCCATCAGATTATCGTTGGTTGGCGCGCAAGTCGGCTGAATGATGAAAACGTCCTTACCGCGAACATTTTCATTAATCTCAGTGCTGATTTCGCCGTCGGAGAATTTACCGACAGAAACATCACCCAATGGGATATGCAGCTGACGTACGACACGCCGAGCCAGATCGGGGTTGGCGTTCCCCGTAAAGACCATCATCTTGGACACGCGCAGTACCTGAAGGCTGAGGGTATACCTGGATGAGTATAGGAAAATGGCAGGGGCGGCTGGATTCGAACCAACGCATGGCAGGATCAAAACCTGCTGCCTTACCGCTTGGCGACGCCCCTGTATCTGTAGCTGCGAGTACCTGATACTCGATTCCTAGAGCAGACTTTGCAGCTTGCGGTGCAACATCGAAACGTTGCTTCCCTTTGCTACAAACCCTGTTTGGGTATCTGCAAGAAGGGCCAAAACTTTATCAGCTTCAGCTTTGCTTGGGAAGGCCCCAAACACACAACTTCCAGTCCCGGTTAGTCTAGCGTCAGTGAATTTTCTTAGCAAACTCAGTGAGTTACGTACTTCTGGGTAACTCTGCTCTACTACCGGTTGGCAGTCATTTCGACTGTTTCCCTTGGGAACGGGGCGCATCTTAAGGGGCAAAGAATCACGTGTCAACTGTGGATGTGAAAAAATTTCTGCTGTACTAACAAATACTTGCGGAACCAATACGACATACCAGGGTTCTTCAGGGTCTGCGGGGGTGAGGATCTCGCCGACGCCTTCGGCAAATGCCGCATGGCCACGGACGAACACCGGTACGTCGGCGCCCAGGCTCAGGCCCAGTTCAGCCAGCTGGTCTTCGCTGCAATCGAGCTGCCACAGGTGGGTGAGACCGAGCAGGGTGGTTGCGGCATCCGAGCTGCCGCCGCCGATGCCGCCACCCATGGGCAGGATTTTCTTCAGCCAGATATCGGCGCCTTGGGTGCAGCCGGTCAGTGCCTGTAGTTTACGTGCGGCCTTGACGATCAGGTTACTGTCATGGGGAACGCCTTCGATGTCGCTGTGAAGGCGGATTTCGCCGTCTTCGCGCACGGCGAAAGACAGCTCATCGCCGTAGTCGAGAAACTGGAAGAGCGTTTCCAGCAGGTGGTAGCCATCGGCACGGCGACCAAGAATGTGCAGCATCAGGTTGAGCTTGGCTGGCGCCGGCAGGGTCAGTTGGGTCATGTCAGTGCCCCAGCTGGCGCGGCTGCCAGTCCTTGACCACCAGGGTCACGTCGATATTTTGACCGTGAAGCTTGAGGCGCTCGGGCAACCAGTAGCCGTTCTGTTCGGTATAGCTCAGGTACTGCACGTCCCAGCCATCCTGCTTGAGGTTGGCCAGGCGGCTGTCGCGGTCCAGGGTCAGTTGGCTCTTGCTGTCCGGTGCGGGCAGGCCGCGCACCCACCAGACCAGGTGTGATACCGGCAGTTCCCAGCCAAGCTGTTCTTCGAGCAGGGCTTCCGGGTTTTTCGCTTCGAAGCGGCCCTGGTTGGCAACTTCGAGTACTACACCACCCGGGCGCCCGGTCAGGCGGGCGGCGCCACGACCCAGCGGGCCGGACAGGCGAATATCGTAGTAATCCTGGCGTTGCAGCCAGAACAGGGTGCCGCTGCCGGAGTCTTTGGGCGCGCGTATTCCCACCTTGCCGTTGATCTGCCAGCCGTCCAGAGTGCTCAGCTGGTGTTTGTGCTCGCGCCATAATTGCGGGCTGCCCTGGCCCTGGAGGGCTTCACGGGAGCCGAAGCCGGCGCAGCCGGCGAGCAGGGCGATCAGACTGAAGGTAATGCAGTGGCGCAAAAACATAGGCTTAAAGAGTCTCGGATCCGGTCAGGCGCAAGACCGTCTTGCGCAGGATAGGGCTGTCGGGTTGGGCTTCGATGGCCTTGGCCCAGATCTGGCGTGCTTCGCGGCGCTTGCCGTTGGCCCACAGCACTTCGCCCAGGTGCGCGGCGACTTCGTGGTCGGGGAAGCGCTCCAGGGCCTGGCGCAGCAGGCGCTCGGCTTCGTCGAGATTGCCCATCCGGTAGTTGACCCAGCCCAGACTGTCGAGCACGGCGGGGTCGTCCGGGTTGATCTGGTGAGCCTTGTCGATCAGTGTCTTGGCTTCGGCATAGCGCGTGGTGCGGTCGGCCAGGGTGTAGCCCAGGGCGTTGAGGGCCATGGCGTTTTCCGGCTCACGGGCGATGATGCTACGCAGGTCCTTTTCCATCTGGGCCAGGTCGTTGCGTTTTTCGGCCAGCATGGCACGGGTGTACAGCAGGTTGTTGTCGTCGGGGTACTGCTTCAGGGCCTGCTCCAGTACCTGCAGGGCCTGGGCATCCTTGTCGTTGTTGCCCAGGGCCTCGGCTTCGATCAGGTACAGCTGGATGGCGTAGTCGGGCTGGGTCTCGCGGGCCAGCGCCAAACGCCGCGTGGCTTCGCTGCTACGGCCATTGGCAACGAGGATATCGGCCTGGCGCAGTTGTGCCGGCAGGTAATCGTTACCTGGGCCTACCTGGGCATATTCGTCCAGGGCCGCTTGCGGCTGGTTGCGTTCTTCATGGATACGGCCCAGGTTCAGGTGCGCCGAGTCGACGTGGCTGCCACGTTCGATCAGCTCTTCCAGGTAGCCGGAGGCTTCGTCCCAGTTCTTGGTTTCCAGGCAGATGAGGGTCAGGGAGTAACGCAGCTCGTCGTCATCCGGGTACTGTTCGACCAGGCTGGAAAACTCGACCTTGGCGTCGTCCAGGCGATCCTGTTCCACCAGTGTGCGGGCGTAGGTCAGGCGCAGACGCTTGTCGTCCGGGTACTGGCGGATGGTTTTCTGCAGCAGGGGCAGGGCTTCTTCGCCACGGCCCACGCTTTGCAGCAGGCGCGCGCGCAGCAGCACCGGGGCGATCTCGCCTTCCTCGGGTGGATGCTCTTCAAGCAGAGACAGTGCCGCGTTGGCGTTGCCGTCCTGTTGCAGGAGCAGGGCTTTGCCGAACACCAACTGACCGTTGTCCGGGTATTTCTGCAGCAGACGATCGAAGCTCTTCTGCAGGCCGTCGCGGGTGTCCTGGTCGGTTTCGGCGGCCGACAGGGCGAGGAAGTCGAAATGGGTGTCGCCTTTGCCCTGGAGCACTTTCTCCATATAGGCCATGGAGTCATCGTAACGGCCACCGCGTGCCAGCTGGATGGCAGCGGCACGTTGGGCATCGAGATTGTCCGGGTCGTTTTTCGCCCAGATCAGTGCGGTATCGAGGGCGGACTGATCGGCGCCCAGGTATTCGGCAATGCGGTAAGCGCGTTCGGAAATGCCGGCATCCTGAGTCTTGATCGCTTCACTGACATAGTTGTCCAGGGCGATGTCGAAGCGATTGCGCTGGCCGGCCAGTTCCGCGCTCAACAGGTTGTATACGGTTTCCTGGGTGAACGATCCATAGACCACAGGCTTGTCCGCCTGCTTTTTTGCGGCATCAAGGGCAGGCGCCTGGGTATCCGTTGAATCGGGGGCCAGGGTCTGACAGCCCTGGAGCAGGGCAAAGGCAAGGAACAACGCGTAGGATCTATTCATAATGAGGAATTGGGCGGCTTACCAGCGGTCGGATCATCATGACACAAGCGCCGGGGCAAACCCATAAGCGAAGGTCTCGGTAGAGGTAGACTATAGAGACAATAGCGAGCGGTGGTTGTTCTGAAACCTGCGAAGTAGGACAATTATCGGCTTCTCGTCATAATCAGCGACCTTGCATGGCCTTTCTTGCCCTCGGTATCAACCATAAGACTGCCTCGGTAGACGTACGCGAGCGCGTGGCGTTTACTCCTGAGCAGCTGGTGGACGCCTTGCAGCAGCTCTGCCGACTGACTGCCAGCCGCGAAGCCGCGATCCTTTCGACCTGCAACCGCAGTGAACTGTATATAGAGCAGGACCACCTGGCGGCAGAGAGCATTCTGCGCTGGTTGGCCGAATACCATCAGCTGAGCCTCGATGAGCTTCGCGCCAGTGCCTACATCCATGAGGATCATGATGCGGTTCGGCACATGATGCGCGTGGCGTCCGGGCTCGACTCGCTGGTGCTTGGCGAGCCGCAGATCCTCGGTCAGATGAAGTCTGCCTACGCCGTGGCCCGCGAAGCCGGGACCATCGGCCCGCTGCTTGGTCGTCTGTTCCAGGCGACCTTCAGCGCAGCCAAGCAGGTACGCACCGACACCGCCATTGGTGAGAACCCGGTGTCGGTGGCCTTTGCCGCCGTCAGCCTGGCCAAGCAGATTTTCAGCGACCTGGGTCGTAGCCAGGCGTTGCTGATTGGCGCGGGCGAAACCATCACCCTGGTGGCGCGGCACCTGCACGAGCAGGGCGTACGGCGTATCGTGGTGGCCAACCGTACCCTGGAGCGGGCCAGTACCCTGGCTGCACAGTTCGGCGCTCATGCGGTGCTGCTGGCAGATATCCCGCAGGAATTGGTCAACAGCGATATTGTCATCAGTTCCACTGCCAGCCAGTTGCCGATTTTGGGTAAGGGGGCGGTGGAAAGTGCGTTGAAGCAGCGCCGACACAAGCCGATTTTCATGGTCGATATCGCCGTGCCGCGGGACATCGAGCCAGAAGTCGGTGAGCTGGACGATGTGTACCTGTATACCGTCGATGACCTGCACGATGTGGTCGCCGAGAACCTCAAGAGCCGCCAGGGCGCTGCCCAGGCCGCCGAAGAGCTGGTCTCGGTGGGCGCCGAAGATTTCATGGCGCGCCTGCGTGAGCTGGCGGCGGTGGATGTGCTCAAGGCATACCGTCAGCAGAGCGAACGCTTGCGTGACGAAGAATTGCAAAAGGCCCAGCGTCTTCTGGCCAATGGTGGCAGCGCCGAAGAGGTGCTGGTGCAACTGGCTCGCGGGCTGACCAACAAATTGCTCCATGCACCCAGTGTGCAGCTGAAAAAGCTCTCTGCCGAAGGCCGGCTCGATGCGCTGGCCATGGCTCAGGAACTCTTTGCCCTCAATGAGGGACCGACGGATAAAACCCCGCAATGAAAGCGTCGCTGCTCAATAAACTGGACACTCTCCAGGATCGTTTCGAGGAATTGACCGCCCTGCTGGGTGATGCCGAAGTCATTTCCGACCAGACCCGCTTTCGCGCCTATTCCCGTGAATATGCCGAAGTCGAGCCCGTGGCCACGGCCTACGCCCAGTGGCGCAAGGTGCAGGACGACCTGGCTGGCGCCCAGGCGCTGCTCAAGGACAGCGACCCTGACCTGCGCGAAATGGCCGTGGAGGAAGTGCGTGAAGCCAAGGAACAACTGGCCGAGATGGAGAACCAGCTGCAGCGCATGTTGCTGCCCAAGGATCCCAACGATGGGCGCAACGTGTTCCTGGAAATCCGCGCCGGTACCGGTGGTGACGAGGCGGCGATCTTCTCCGGCGACCTGTTCCGCATGTACGCGCGCTACGCCGAACGCCGTGGCTGGCGCCTGGAAATCCTCTCGGAGAACGAGGGCGAACACGGCGGCTACAAGGAAATCATCGCCCGGGTCGAGGGCGACCATGTCTATGGCAAGCTGAAGTTCGAGTCCGGTGCCCATCGTGTCCAGCGCGTGCCGGAAACCGAATCCCAGGGCCGCATCCACACCTCGGCCTGCACCGTGGCGGTACTGCCCGAGCCCGACGAGCAGGTGGCGATCGAGATCAACCCGGCGGATCTGCGTGTGGATACTTACCGTGCCTCCGGCGCCGGTGGTCAGCACATTAACAAAACCGACTCGGCAGTGCGCATTACCCACTTGCCTACAGGTATGGTGGTCGAGTGCCAGGAAGAGCGTTCCCAGCACAAGAACCGCGCACGGGCGATGTCCTGGCTGTCGGCCAAGCTCAACGACATGCAGACCAGCGCCGCGCAGAATGCAATTGCCAGTGAGCGTAAGCTGCTGGTGGGCTCGGGCGACCGTTCCGAGCGGATTCGTACTTACAACTATCCACAGGGCCGGGTCACCGATCACCGTATCAACCTGACCTTGTATTCCCTGGATGATGTTCTGGCGGGTGGGGTCGACGCGGTTATCGAACCGCTGCTGGCCGAGTATCAGGCTGACCAACTGGCTGCACTGGGTGAGTAAATGACGATTATCGCCAGCCTGCTCCGCGCTGCGGAGCTACCGGATTCGCCAACGGCGCGCCTGGATGTGGAACTGCTGTTGGCCGCCGCCATCGGCAAGTCGCGCAGCTATCTGCATACCTGGCCTGAGCGGATTGTCAGCAGCGAAGCGGCGTTGACGCTCGCCGAGTACCTGCAGCGTCGCCGTAGCGGCGAGCCGGTGGCCTACATCCTCGGTCAGCAAGGTTTCTGGAACCTGGACCTGGAGGTGGCGCCGCATACCCTGATTCCGCGTCCGGACACTGAGCTGTTGGTTGAAACTGCCCTGGAACTATTGCCGTTGAGCCCGGTTCGCGTGCTGGACCTGGGTACCGGCACTGGTGCCATTGCCCTGGCCCTGGCCAGTGAACGGGCCCAGTGGCAGGTCACGGCAGTGGACCGCGTGCTTGAGGCCGTGGCCCTGGCCGAGCGCAATCGCCAGCGTCTGCAGTTGAGCAATGTTCAGGTGCTCAGCAGCCACTGGTTCGACTCTCTGCAGGGGCAGCGCTTTGATCTGATCATCAGCAATCCGCCCTACATCGCTGCCGAGGATCCGCACCTGGTGGCCGGTGATGTGCGCTTTGAGCCGAGCAGCGCCCTGGTGGCCGGTGCCGATGGCCTGGACGACCTGCGTATTATCATCAGTCAGGCGCCTGTGCATTTGCAGCCAGGCGGCTGGTTGCTGCTTGAGCACGGTTATGACCAAGGCGCCGCGGTGCGGGAGCTGCTGGCCCAGCACGATTTCGAGCAGATCGAAAGCCGTATCGATCTCGGTGGGCATGAACGTATTAGCTTGGGGCGACTGTCGTGCTGAGTGATCAGGAGCTGTTGCGCTACAGTCGGCAGATCCTCCTGGCTCAGGTCGATATCGATGGACAACTGCGGCTCAAAAACAGCCGGGTATTAATTGTCGGTCTCGGCGGCCTGGGGTCTCCCGTGGCGTTATACCTGGCGGCGGCGGGGGTCGGTGAGCTGCACCTGGCGGATTTCGATACGGTCGACCTGACCAACTTGCAGCGCCAGGTGTTGCATGACACAGCATCGGTTGGTTTGAGCAAGGTTGACTCGGCGTTGACCCGCTTGCAGGCGATCAACCCTGAGGTCCGTCTGCTGGCGCACCGCAGCGCCCTGGATGAAGACTCCCTGGCGGGTGCCGTGCAGGCGGTGGATCTGGTGCTCGATTGCACAGACAACTTCGCTACTCGCGAGGCGGTCAATGCCGTCTGCGTGGCACAGGGCAAGCCGCTGGTCAGTGGTGCGGCGATTCGCCTGGAAGGGCAGTTGTCAGTGTTCGATCCGCGTCGTCCTGAAAGCCCCTGCTACCACTGCCTCTATGGCCATGGCAGTGAAGCCGAGCTGACCTGTAGCGAAGCTGGGGTCGTCGGTCCGCTGGTAGGCCTGGTGGGCAGCCTGCAGGCCCTGGAAGCGCTCAAACTATTGGCCGGTTTTGGTGAGCCGCTGGTAGGGCGGTTGCTGCTGATCGATGCCTTGGGCAGCCGTTTCCGCGAGTTGCGAGTCAAACGTGATCCGGGATGCAGCGTCTGTGGCGGGCACGATGACTGATCAGGCAGCAGCGCCGGTCGGCGTCTTCGATTCCGGCGTAGGGGGCTTGTCGGTGCTGGCAGAAATCCAGCGCTTGCTGCCCAATGAGTCGCTGCTGTACGTCGCCGACTGTGGGCATATTCCCTACGGCGAGAAATCCCCTGAGTTCATCCGCCAGCGCTGCCGCCTGGTTGCCGAATTTTTCCGCGGGCAGGGCGCCAAGGCCATGGTGCTCGCCTGCAACACCGCCACCGTGGCGGCGGTGGCCGATCTGCGTGAGCAGTATCCGGATTGGCCATTGGTGGGGATGGAGCCTGCGGTCAAGCCCGCGGCTGCCGCGACCCGCAGTGGCGTGGTGGGGGTGCTGGCCACCACCGGCACACTGCAGAGCGCCAAGTTTGCTGCCCTGCTCGATCGATTCGCCAACGACGTACGGGTGGTGACCCAGCCGTGTCCTGGGCTGGTCGAGTGCATCGAAGCGGGGGACCTGGGCAGCCCGACCCTGCGTGACTTGCTTCAGGGTTACTTGAGACCCTTGCTCGATGCGGGCTGTGACACCTTGATTCTGGGGTGTACGCATTACCCTTTCCTCAAGCCGCTGCTGGCGCAGATGGTGCCGCCATCCATTGCCATCATTGATACCGGTGCAGCGGTCGCCCGCCAGCTGCAACGGCTGCTGGGCGAGCAGCAATTGCTGGCTGGCGGCCCGGCGCGTGATGCGCAGTTCTGGACGAGTTCGAGCCCGGAACATTTGCGAAAGATACTTCCATTGTTGTGGAATAAATCTGACAGTGTGCGAAGCTTCACTATGTGAAAAGTGCGATAAGCACTGACATTCTGATGAATTAACGCCGCACTGCCGATTTCTATAATTTTGTCCGGCGAGACAGAAGAACCAACATCAGCATTAGGAAAAAGGACGTTTCTCATGAAGAAACTGCTTTGTTTGGCTGCAGTTGCGGCCGTGATCCTGGGGCAATCGTTTACAGCTCAAGCGGCAGATGTCTCTTTTTCGCTTGGGCAGACTAGCGACTCGACCATGACCTATCGCTTAGGCCTGCAATCGAACTGGGATGTCAGCTGGTGGCAAACTAGTGTTGGCCGGATTACCGGTTATTGGGACGCTGGCTACACCTATTGGGACGGTGACGAGACGGCAAGTAGCCACAGTCTTTCCTTTGCTCCCGTATTCGTCTACGAGTTTGCTGGGGAGTCGGTAAAACCCTATATCGAAGTCGGTGTCGGGGTGGCGGCGTTCTCCAGCACAGAGATCGAAGACAGCGACTTGGGTTCGTCTTTCCAGTTCGAAGATCGTATCGGTTTCGGTCTGCGTTTCGCCGCTGGACATGAAGTCGGCCTGCGCGCCATCCACTATTCCAATGCCGGGCTGCAAACGCCTAACGACGGTGTAGAAAGCTACGCGCTTCATTACCGCATGCCTCTGTAGCCTGCTCCGGCCCTGCATTGATTGCAGGGCCTGCTGCTTACTTGGGTAGCGGCCAGAGATTATTCAGGTGCAGGGCTTCCAGGACCAGATTGGCTGAGCGAGCAGGCAGACGATTGAGGATGACCTCTGCAGCGCTCTGTGCAGTCCATTGCTCTGGAATGATCTGCTCCGGTATCAGCGGAAACTTCAAATTCAGTGGGGCAATGATCGTCAGGTCGATAGCCTGAGCGGCGAGGGTGGCGCGCTGGTTGTTGAATAGCTGCATCAAGCTGTTGTCCGCTGTAGTCAGTTGGCTGGCCTCATTCAGTTGTAGCGATGAATACCGACTGAGAATACCGGCCACCTGAGGCGAACGACCTCCTTGCAGCAGCGGCACGGCACTTTCCAGGCAATAGCTGGAGGCGCTGAGGTTGCTGCTGACAATGCTTTCGAAAATGGCCGGAGCCGGCGTATCAACCGCCAGGTAGTCGCAAGTCCCGGCATTAATAATCAGGCAATCGAGCGCTCCCCAACGATCAGTGATTTGCTTGGCGGCTTCCAGCGCTTCAAGTTGCTCGGTCAGGTTGCTGTCGAGCAACAGCAAATTCGGATGGTATTGCAGGGTCAAGTCCTGCAAGGTTTTACAGGCTCGGCCGCTGGCTGCTACCCGCGCGCCTTTTTCCAGCAGGTGCTCGACCAGTGCTAATCCTAGGCCGCTACTGGCACCGGTAACCCAAACACGTTTGCTGATAGGGTTATTCAAGAGGCGATTCCTCAACCTGCCGCGTGGACAAATTCTTGAATGCATTCAAGGCACGTTGGCGACTGCTACCGAGGTCCACAATGGGGGGTGGATAGCCATTTGTAACAAATAGCTCTGCAGATGGCACTGGGTTGTGAATGTTTTTTTCATCGAACTCAGCCAGTTCCGGCAGCCAGGCCTTGATAAAGCTGCCTTGGCTGTCGGAACGCCGGGATTGGCTGACCGGATTGAATATCCGAAAGTAGGGCACCGCATCGGTTCCCGTAGAGGCACTCCACTGCCAGCCGCCATTGTTGGCCGCCAGGTCGCCATCGATCAGGTGGCGCATGAAGAAGCGCTCGCCTTCGCGCCAGTCGATCAGCAGATTCTTGGTCAGGAACATCGCCACAATCATCCGTAGTCGATTGTGCATCCAGCCGGTGGCAAGCAGCTGGCGCATGGCAGCGTCAATGATCGGAAAGCCGGTGCGCCCCTCCTGCCAGGCCTTCAAATCCTCGGGAGCGTGACGCCAGCGCAGGGCTTCGGTTTCCTGGCGGAAGGCGCGGTTTCGGGATACTCGTGGATAGCCGACCAGAATGTGCTTGTAGAATTCACGCCAGAGCAACTCATTGATCCAGGTCACCAGCCCGCTGTTACCGCTATCAAACTCTCCGTAGTTACGTGCTAGGGCTCGATGCAAACACTGGCGAGGTGAGATTACGCCCGCTGCGAGGTAGGGCGAGAGCTGGCTGGTGCCAGCAGCGGCGGGAAAGTCCCGTTGCTGCTGGTAGTCATCAATGGCTTCATCGATAAATCGCTGCAGACGCGCATGGGCCTCGGTTTCACCGGCTGGCCAGAGGTCGCGCAGGCTGGCAGGTGGCAGTTCGAAACCTGGCACCTGGGAGGGAATCTCGTCGCTGACAACCGCGAGCATTGCCTGAGGTGCTATCGGGCGTTGCAGGCTGGGCAGGCTCAGGTATAGCCGTTCGTAGCAGGCCTTGCGAAACTGGCTGAAGACCTGAAAGTAGCCACCTGTGCGTGTGAGGATGCTACCGGGTTTGAACAACAATTGGTCCAAATGGCAGTGCACCGCAATGCCAGCCTGCTTCAGCGCCTCGCTGACGGCATGATCGCGGCGGCTTTCGTTGACGCCGTATTCTTCATTCAGGTGCAGCGCCTGAACCCGATGCTCGCGGCAGATCTGCAACAGCACATCAGGGGCCTGGTCCCAGGTGTTGGCTTCGCGCACCAGCAAAGGGATGTTCAGCGTGGCAAGGTGCTTCCCCAGTGCAGCCAGGTTGCGTAACCAGAAATCGATTTTGCACGGGGCATCATCATGGCTACGCCACTGCTGCGCACTGACCAGCCAGACCGCCAGGGTCGGCCCCTGTTCACACGCGGCAGATAGTGCAGTGTTGTCGTGTACGCGCAGATCGCTGCGCATCCAGATCAGTTGCATGGTGCTCCCCAGTCAACAGCAGTTACCTTCATGACAATACCCTTGCAACAGGTGCAGTCGTTGCAAGCTGTGCAGCACATCCAGCGGGGGATCGAGCAGATACAGGTCGGCGAGTGACCAGTCTTCGATAGCATCCCTATGAATGCTGACTGCGCTACCACTCAGGAGTTTCAGAATATCGATAGTGGCGAGACTGCGTTGAAGTTAGCGCAGGTTGACGGCCTGGCCAATGCGCAACAGCAAGGCCCGTGGCCATCTGTTGTCCATAGGCTTGTAACGGGCCAGAGAGATCCAGTGCTGGATCCTGGCCGCCGCTGTAGCGAACCTTGGCGCCGGTCAGGTAGGCGCTGACAGCGATTCTGGGCCTGAGGGCGGAGAGTGAATCATCCACGGCGAGCTCCAAATGATCTTGTACGGAGTGAAATTCATGTACAGGATCATCCTAGGAGTAAGGTTGTTCAAATCAATTATTTTGTACAGCTTTTGTATGGGTTGTCGTCACAAGGCTTAGGGCGCTGGCAGTTGGCCCCGTGGAGATCATTCCAGGTGCTCAAGCAGCCGCCGCGCTGCTTCCTGGCCACTGAGCCAGGCGCCTTCGACGCGTCCGGACAGGCACCAGTCGCCGCAGGCATACAGGCCCAGGTCGGCATCGGCCAGGGCGCCCCATTCGTGGTTGCTGGCCGGGCGTGCATAGAGCCAGCGATGGGCGAGGGAGAAGTTGGGAGCTGGGACCACGCAGCCGACCAATTCGGCGAAGTCGCCCCAAAGCTGCTCTATCACCTTCTCCTTGCTCAGATCGATGTGCTGTTTGCTCCAGCTCGAAGTGGCATGCAGGACCCAGGTGTCCATGTGCTCGTCACGCCCCGGTTTGCTGCGGTTGCGAGCCAGCCAGTCAAGGGAGCTGTCCTGCACGAAGCAGCCCTGCATCGGTGTGTCCAGTGGCGTATCGAAGGCCAGGGCAATCGCCCAGGTCGGGTCCATCTGCACGCCCGCTACGGTTGCCGCAAGCTTGGGTGTGGCAGTCAGCAATTGAGTGGCCTGGGGCGCAGGTACCGCGACAATCACCCGGCTGAACGGACCGTGGCTGCAGCTATCAGTATCTTGCAGATGCCAGTAGTGCTTGCCGCGAAACACCTCGGCGATTCGGCAGGTGAAGTTGACCGTCAGGTCCTTGAGCAAGCCGCGGGTAATGGCACTCATGCGCGGCACGCCGACCCAGCGGGTCTGCTCGTCCGGCGACGGACTCAGAACGCCGTTGTGGTAGTTATAGAGCTGAGGCTTCCACTCGGCGACCCAGCCGGCAGCGACCCATTGCTGAACTTGTTCGACAAAGCGCCGGTCGCGGGCAGTGAAGTACTGGGCGCCGAGGTCCAGGGCGCCAGCATCGCTGCGTTTGCTGGCCATGCGGCCGCCGCTGCCGTGCCCCTTGTCGAACAAGTGGACGGTCTGCCCGGCTTTTTGCAGTGCCTGGGCCGCTGACAGCCCGGCGATTCCGGCACCGATGATGGCAATAGGTACAGTCATGATGGCCTCTTCGAACCTTATGGTTGCAGATTACGCTGCCGGACAAACCTGTACAATTTTACAATGCTGTATAAGGTGTTTTCGTTTGTTACCGCAGGTTGGCCTATGTTTATCCGAGCGTGTTCGTTCAAAAAAGTGCCTTGATCTTAAAAATAGACCAGGGCGCGCCATGTGAGGACACAGTCATGCATATATTGCTGACCGGCGGTACGGGATTGATAGGTCAACAGCTTTGTCAGCTCTGGCTGGCGCAAGGGCATCGCTTGACGGTCTGGAGTCGGCGGCCTGAGCAGGTGGGTAAATTGTGTGGTGCTGGCGTGCAGGGAGTCGCCCGGCTCGAGGCATTGAGTGAGGATCAACCGATAGATGCGGTGATCAATCTGGCCGGGGCGCCGATCGCTGATCGTCCCTGGAGCACGCGGCGGCGTGCCGTGCTCTGGAGCAGCCGGATCACCCTCACTGAACAGTTGCTTGCCTGGCTCGAAAGCCGTCAACAGCGCCCTGAAGTGCTGATCTCCGGTTCGGCGGTAGGTTGGTACGGCGACGGTGGCGAACGAGAGCTGACCGAGTCCTCACAGCCAGTCAAGGAGGACTTTGCCAGTCAGCTGTGCATTGCCTGGGAGGAAACTGCGCAACAAGCCCAAGCCCTGGGTATCCGTGTGGTGCTGGTCCGTACGGGCCTGGTGCTATCCAGCGAGGGTGGCTTTTTGTCGCGGCTGCGCCTGCCGTTCAAGTTGGGTCTGGGTGGGCCGATTGGTGATGGTCGGCAATGGATGCCGTGGGTCCATATACACGACCAGATCGCCCTGATTGATTTTCTCTTGCAGCATAAGGACGCCAGCGGTCCTTATAATGCCTGCGCACCGGAGCCGGTGCGCAACCGCGAGTTTGCCAGACGTCTGGGTCGCGCCCTGCATCGTCCTGCATTCATGCCGCTGCCGGCACTGGTGTTGAAGGCCGGGTTGGGCGAGCTGTCGGCCCTGCTGCTGGGTGGGCAGCGGGCACGGCCAGTGCGCTTGCTGGCTGCGGGTTTCACCTTCCGCTTCAATGATTTGCAATCGGCCCTGGATGACTTGTCCAGGCGCCTCTGAAATAGGACGTTGCATGACCGATCACGCTCTGCTGCTGGTCAATCTGGGCTCGCCGGCCTCCACTTCGGTGGCCGATGTGCGCCGCTACCTCAATCAGTTTCTGATGGACCCCTACGTCATCGACCTGCCTTGGCCGGTGCGGCGTTTGTTGGTGTCGCTGATCCTGATCAAGCGTCCTGAGCAATCGGCTCATGCCTATGCCTCGATCTGGTGGGATGAAGGCTCGCCACTGGTGGTGCTGACCCGTCGTTTGCAGGCTGCCATGCGTGAGCACTGGCGCCATGGACCGGTGGAAATCGCCATGCGTTATGGTGAGCCGTCCTTGCCGGCGGTGCTGCAGCGTCTGGCCGCGCAAGGCGTGCGCAAGGTCACCTTGGCGCCGCTTTATCCACAGTTCGCAGATAGCACCGTGACCACAGTGGTCGAGCAGGCCAGGCAGGTGGTGGCCGAGCACAAGTTGCCGTTGGAGATGGCTGTGTTGCGGCCATTCTATGATCAGCCGGTGTACATCGATGCCTTGGTGGAAAGTGCCCGACCCTATCTTGAGCAGGATTTCGACCACCTGCTGATGAGTTTCCATGGCCTGCCCGAGCGCCATTTGAAAAAGCTCGATCCGACTGGCAGCCATGATTTCCAGGCTGAGGATTGCTGTCGGGATTCTTCGCCTGAGATGCTTGCTGTCTGCTATCGCGGCCAATGTCTGCGTACCGCTCAGGCGTTCGCGAGAAAGATGGGCATTGCTGACGGCAAGTGGTCGGTGTCGTTCCAGTCGCGGTTGGGCCGGGCGAAATGGATCGAACCCTATACCGAGACGCATCTGGATGAGTTGGGTAAATCAGGGGTGAAGAAGTTGCTGGTGATGTGCCCGGCGTTCGTTGCCGACTGTATCGAGACGTTGGAAGAAATCGGTGATCGCGGGCGCGAGCAGTTTGTCGCGGCAGGTGGGGAGGAGTTAGTGTTGGTGCCATGCCTGAATGATCACCCGCAGTGGGTGAAGGCGTTGAAAGGAATGTGTGAAAAGGCGCAGTAAGCGCATTCCCATAGGAGCGGATTTATCCGCGAAGGGCCGCGTTAGCGGCCCCATGCAGTGAGTCGGGACGACGCTGCCGTCCTTCGCGGATGAATCCTACAAGAGGGGCACTTTCATCTGATGCTCAAGGCAACTGATCGTCCAGTGCTTTTTTCTTCCAGCCGTCATTACCCGGCAGTAGCAGGTTCAGAGCAATCGCCACCACCGCACACAGTGCGATGCCTTTGAGGCCCCAGTCGTCCGGACCGGTGCCGCTACCGACCAGCACGCCACCAATGCCGAACACCAGCGTCACCGAGACGATTACCAGGTTGCGTGCTTCGCTCAGGTCGATCTTGTGGCGGATCATGGTGTTCATGCCCACCGCTGCAATCGAGCCGAACAGCAAGCAGAGGATCCCGCCCATCACCGGTACCGGAATGCTCTGCAGCAAGGCGCCGAACTTGCCGATGAACGCCAGGGTGATGGCGAAAACCGCCGCCCAGGTCATGATCTTCGGGTTGTAGTTCTTGGTTAGCATCACCGCGCCAGTGACTTCGGCGTAGGTGGTGTTGGGTGGGCCTCCGAACAGACCGGCAGTCGTGGTGGCGATACCGTCACCGAGCAGGGTGCGGTGCAGGCCGGGCTTTTTCAGGTAGTCCCGACCGGTCACGCTGCCTACGGCGATCACGCCGCCGATATGCTCGATGGCCGGCGCCAGGGCGACGGGCACAATGAACAGGATCGCCTGCCAGTTGAACGCAGGTGCGGTGAAGTGTGGCAGCGCCAGCCAGGGCGCGGCGGCAATCTTGGCGGTGTCGACCACGCCGTAGTAGAACGACAGGCCGAAGCCTACCAACACGCCAGCGATGATCGGCACCAGGCGGAAGATACCCTTGCCGAATACGGCAACGATCAGAGTGGTCAGCAGCGCCGGCATCGAGATCATCATCGCGGTGCCATAGGGCAGCAGTTCGGTGCCGTCACCGGCTTTGCCCATCGCCATGTTGGCGGCAATCGGCGCCATGGCCAGACCGATGGAAATGATCACCGGACCGATCACCACCGGCGGTAGCAGGCGGTCGATGAAACCGGTGCCCTTGATCTTCACGGCCAGGCCGAGGAAGGTGTAGACGAAGCCGGCCGCCATGACCCCGCCCATGGTCTCGGCCAGGCCGAACTGACCCTTGGCGAGAATGATCGGGGTGATGAAGGCAAAACTCGAAGCGAGGAACACCGGTACCTGACGGCCGGTGACTACCTGAAACAGCAGAGTTCCCAAACCTGCGGTGAACAGCGCGACATTCGGGTCGAGGCCGGTGATCAGCGGCATCAGCACCAGCGCTCCGAAGGCTACGAAGAGCATCTGCGCGCCGGAGACGACCTGGCGCCAGAGCGGGTCGTTGAACTCATCCTGCATGCTCAGGCGTCCTTCTGCTTGGTACCGAAGATCTTGTCACCGGCATCGCCCAGGCCCGGGATAATGTAGCCGTGCTCGTTCAGACGTTCGTCGATCGAGGCGGTGTAGATCTGTACGTCCGGGTGGGCTTTCTCGACTGTGTCGATACCTTCGGGAGCGGCAACCAGGACCATGGCGCGAATGTCTTTGCAACCGGCTTTCTTCAGTAGGTCGATGGTGGCGACCATCGAGGCACCGGTGGCCAGCATCGGGTCGATGATCAGCGCCAGGCGCTCGTCGATTTCCGGTGCAAGTTTTTCCAGGTAGGTGTGTGCTTCGAGGGTTTCTTCGTTACGGGCAACGCCCACGGCGCTGACCTTGGCGCCTGGGATCAGGCTGAGCACGCCGTCGAGCATGCCGATACCCGCGCGTAGAATCGGTACTACAGTAATCTTCTTGCCAGCGATTTTCTCGACCTGGACCTTGCCGCACCAGCCATCGATTTCATAGCTTTCCAGGGGCAGGTCTTTGGTGGCCTCGTAGGTCAGGAGCGTGCCGACTTCCTGGGCGAGTTCGCGGAAATTCTTGGTGCTGATATCAGCACGGCGCATCAGGCCGAGCTTGTGACGGATCAGCGGATGGCGGATCTCACGGGTAGGCATAGGAAAAGCTCCGGGGGCGGGCAAAAAAACCGCGGTAGATTAATCTATTCAGCCGCGTGTGTCCTGTAGGCATTCTGGACGTTAGTCCATAAATGCTTGATCTGATGCCCTTGGATGCGTACCTTTGCCCGCTTTTCTCATCTGTAGCCCCTGGAGAGCGCCATGTCCGCTGATCTCGAGCATATCCGTCAAGTCATGCGAGAGGCTGACTGCCTGTACACCGAAGCCGAAGTTGAGGCCGCCATTGCCCGCGTTGGCGCGCAGATCAGCGAAGTGCTTGCCGAGAGCAACCCGGTGGTGTTCTGTGTGATGAACGGTGGCCTTATTTTCGCCGGCAAGCTGCTGACTCACCTGCAGTTCCCGCTCGAGTCGTCCTACCTGCACGCTACCCGCTACCGCAATCAGACCAGCGGTGGTGATCTGTTCTGGAAAGCCAAGCCGGAAGTCTCCTTCATCGACCGCGACGTGCTGATCATCGACGACATCCTCGACGAAGGGCACACCCTCAGCGCGATCATCGACTTCTGCAAGCACGCCGGTGCCCGCGCCGTGCACACTGCCGTACTGATCGACAAGGATCACGACCGCAAAGCCAGCGCGGAGCTCAAGGCCGACTTCTGTGGCCTGAGCTGCGTTGATCGCTATGTCTTTGGTTATGGCATGGACTACAAAGGCTACTGGCGCAACGCCAATGGTATTTACGCCGTCAAAGGGCTCTAAAGTCCAATCGCGGGGCAAGTCCCATGCTAGAGTGCCAGGCCGTCTTAAGGAGCCTGACATGCGTGCGATTGTCCCCCTTCTGCTGCTATTGAGCATGCCGTTGGCTGCTGCCCCTTTGCACAGCCAGTTCCTGCCACCCGACGATCTGGGGGTGCGCCAGGAAGCCCCGGAAACCCAGCAATTGCTTCAGGTCACCGATTACTCGGTGGTGGTGGGCAATCAGCGTCAGTCCAACCAGCAGCCGATCCCGGTCACCTCACCCTTGATCCTGCGTCTGAAAGGCAAGCCTTTGAGCAAAGGCGCGACAGTACGTCAGGTTCTGATCACCTTCGATGCCGAAAGTAAAAGCCTGAAAAAGCCGTTATTCGACGACCAGCGCAAAATGCTGAGCCTGAACTATCCAATCAGCCAGTACCAGGTGATGCTCGACCTGCTGCGCAACAACACCGTCTATGTGCAGCTTCTCACCTATGCCAATGGCCATGTCTGGGCCGATCTGCATACCGGGGCCGTACGCGCGCGTTGAGCGCCGGTGCCGGGCAGGGGTAAACTGCCGACCCGTGAAAATGTCCGTGATGGTTCAGTTGGAGTCGGCAATGCGTAAAGACAAGAAGCAAGTGATTGGGGATGAGATCAGCGACGAGTACGTCAAATCCTTCCTGCAGTTCGAACCGGCGGATGCCACTTCACCTTCGCTGCACAAGCTGATCAAGGCCTATCGTGGCCTGCGCATCGACGACTTCGAACGCTTTGTCGGTTTCTTTGTCGAGGCCGGCCTAGACGTGGATGGCAAGGACGAGCACGGTCAGACTTTCGTCGATCAGATCCGCGACCAGCGTAACGCCGCTGAGTACATCGAAATCATCGACAAGGCACGCGGCTGATCACCCAGCGCGCATAAAAAAACGCCCCGAAGCAGACTGTGTGAAAACCTAGCAATCTGCCCGGCCCTTTAAGAGAATGCTCCGTATCGAAGGATACGGAGCATTTTTCGTTATGGCCTACATACAAGGAGAGTCCCGCAGCCAGACCAGCCTGTTCC
>NZ_JBOICA010000053.1:0-34390 GCF_050739775.1 Pseudomonas sp. | reverse complement strand
GGCTGGCCCTACCGGGCCAGCCGCCTTTTGCTTTTCAAAATGTCAGCGCCGCTGCAGACCTGAAGCCATGCACTTCATGTTTGCTGCGCGACAGCGCAGCCCGGAGGGCTGGGTGATCTCCCACAGGTCAGCGCTTCATGCAGCGCTGATAGCGCTCATCCACCCGATTGGCAAACCAGGCGGTGGTCAGTTTGCGAGTGATCTTCGGGCTTTTCAATTCGATCCCCGGCAACTGCGCTCGCGGCAACTGTTTGCCGGCCTTGCCTTCAGCCAGCGCATAGACGCCGCTGTACAACCGGGTCTGTTCAAAGTCCAGGTTGTCGCCCTTCTCCAATTGATCGCGAATGCTCGGGTTGCGCAGGCCAAGCTGCTCACCCAAGCGCCGTGCGGCCTTCTCGGTGGTGCCCGGCAGAATCGCCCCCGGCGCGATCAGGTCGCCATCCAGGGCCAGCTTAACGCCGCTGGCGCGACTCAAGGCACTCTGGAACGCCGCATTGCGGCTGGCATACCAACCGGCGTTGAAGTCGGCAAACCGGTACACCTGGCGCTCATAGTGGCTGGGGTAGCCAAGCAGGTGGGCGATACCGAAGTACATCCCGCCACGCCGACTGAACACTTCCTGGCGAATCGTCCCGGCATGGCGGTAGGGATAGTCGCGGGCATTGCGCTCGGCAAAGGCAATGCTGACCTGCATCGGCCCACCGGTACGTACCGGGTTCAAGTCCCCCAACAAGGTGCGGCCCAAAGGCAGGCTGCCGATTAGGTCATCGAAAATCGCACTGAGCTGCTTCTCACTGCGCACGGCGTCGAGCCGTTCACTGTAGGTTCTACCGTTGGGTGAACGCGTGTGCAGCGCTCCATTGACCAGTAATTGCGGGATATGCAGGCTGGCGGCGCGGCGGTCGATTTCCTGGCGGGCGATACGGCCCAAGCCAGGCACCTGTGGATCGGACTGGAAAGTCGACTCCTGTTCGGTCACCGCCAGCACTGCACACAGGTTGGAGCGGCTGGGGCTGATCTTCTGCGTGGTGAAGGCGGTCTGGATGTCCCTGGCCCAGCCTTCACGGTCCTTGGTGGCGGCAGGCAGCAAGCGCAGGATCTGCGCGCGCACCTTGGCAGGATCCGCCTCAGGTTCTTCGCGCTGGGTGACGCAGCCCTGCGCCGTCAACAACACGGCAACGGTAAACACTAGACCTCGAACGTGCATGCAGTACCCTCGCCTCTTGCCGCTCAGGGCTGCTCGCCGACCATGTAGGTCTTGCTGATGTGGCGGAACTGTTCGTGAGCCGAGCTTTCCATCAGTTCGAACACGACCATCTCGCGGCTGACGATCTGTGCACCGGCGTCACGCATCCGCGCAATGCCCGCTGCCTGGTTGTGGGCGCCGCGACAGTCACAGGCATCCTCGACCACGAACACCTGCTTACCCAGCGCGCGCAGGCCGAGCACGGTTTGCAGCACGCAGATATGGGTTTCCATGCCGCAGACAATCACCTGTTCGCGGGCGAGCAAGGATGCCGGCAGGCACTGGGCAGCCACGCAGGAAAAATGCAGTTTCTCCACCACCTGGGCATCCGGCGAGGCCTCTTTAAGGGCAGCAACGGTCGGGCCGAGACCCTTGGGGTATTGCTCGGAAATCACCGTGGGCAGCCCCAGTTCGGCAGTGGCTGCCAGCAGCCAGCGGGTCCGGGCCAGCGTCCCGGCCGGGTCGCTGACCGCACCAATGAGCTTTTCCTGCACGTCGATGACCAGCAAGCTGGCCCGGTTCGGCTTGATCAACATCCCTTGCACCTGCGTCGTATTTGAGCCACTAAGGCTCGCCCGGCGCTGGTCGCTACGTCAATGCCTGGATTAAGCTGACAACCGATGAGGCTCCAGCGCGGCGCTGAGCACACCCAGCACCCGGTCTTCATGTTCATGGATGAAGAAGTGGCCACCGGGGAAGGTCTGCAGGGAAAAATCACCCAAGGTCTCCCGACGCCAGGCCAGCAACTGCGCCTCACTGGCGCGGTCATCTTCGCCGCCCAGCACATGCAGCGGGCAATGCAGCGGTGGGCGCTGGCGGTAGGTGTAACGGCCACACAGGAGAAAATCGGCGCGCAGCACCGGCAAGGTCAGGCTCATCAGCTCCTGGTTGGCCAGCACCTCCTCCGGCGTACCCTGCAGCTTGCGTAACTCCTCGATCAACACTGCATCGCTTTTCGGCTCGTGCCAGTTGCTGCCGTCGTAATCTTCACGCCGGGTCGGTGCTGCCGTGCCACAGGCAAACAACGCCACCGGCGACGGGCAGCCCAGGCCCTGCAGCTCATGGGCCAGTTCGAAGGCCAACAAGGCACCCAGGCTGTGACCAAGCAAGGCATAGGGTTGGCTGGCGGCCAGGCGCTGCTCACTGGCCAGTTGCCGGGCCAGGGCCTGCATGTCGGTTTGCACCGGCTCACCCATGCGCGCACCGCGCCCGGGCAACTCCACTGGGCGCAGGTTCAGCCAGGCCGGCAGCTTGCGCCGCCAGCGGCTGTAGACCATGGCACTGGCACCGGAATACGGCAGGCACAGCAAGTTCAGGGACGACACCGGCGGCCCCTTACTGCGCCGCAGCGGCTTCGGCCATCTTCTGACGCAGGCTCAGGGGGCGCATATCGGTCCAGACTTCATCGATGTAGGCCAGGCACTCCTTTTTCAGGCCGCTCTTGCCGACAGTACGCCAGCCGGCCGGCACGGCCTTGTAGTCGGGCCAGATGGAATACTGTTCTTCGTGGTTGACCACTACCTGGAACACGATGTCGTCGCGGTCGAATACGGATGTCATTGCCTGTCTCCTGGATTGAATGGGCCCGCCGCGCAGCTGGTGTACGGTGGCTACCAAGAGAACGAACTAGCCTGGCAAGAAATTAGTGTGGTGAACGGCTTGGCCACTGCTTGTATCGCGATCCAGACTGGAAAAAATCGTCGCAAAGGGCCATCCTCCTTCGCCTTTTTCACGCTCACCTCGCCAAGGAATCTCTTTATGCAAGTCCAACCTCTCAGCCCCAGCGAGTTCGAGTTCATCGAAGACACCCTGCTCAAATACGGCGACGATCACTCCGTACTTAACCCGTCCGAGCTCGACGGTTACTTCGCTGCGCTGGTGTCGAGCCCCGCACAGGTGGACATCGCCGAGTGGTTCCCGGCCATCTGGGGTGGGCACAGCCCGCAATGGCAAAAGCCTGAAGAATGCCGGCGTTTCATCGACCTCTGCGTGCGCCACCTCAACACCCTGGCGAGCCAACTGGCCACCGAGCCACAGGCGTTCAAGGCGCGCTTCGAGCAAACCGAACACCGCGGCCAGCCGCTGACCCTGACCGAAGAGTGGTGCTTTGGCTATGCGCGCGGCGTCGCCGTCGGTAATTGGCCGCAACTGCCTGAGGCGTTGACCAGCCGACTGCAGGTGATCACCGACTGCGCCGAGCAGGACAACTACGAACTGCCGGTGGATCTGGATGTGGTCCTGCATCGTCAGCGGGTAGCGGCGATCGAGCCGGCTGCGCGGGCCTTGCATGATTACTGGGTTAGTCTGCGCTGAGGCTATACAACCCCTCGCAGGGCAAGTCGAGTCGTGTTGAAATCTGCTGCCGCTCATGATGCCGGATTGCGCATCGCTGCGCAGATTTCGTGCCCAAGCTGCTCACCCGCTTGCAGCACCTTGGCCGAGTCAGCGGCTTCACTGTCCAATAGCAGTTTCGAGGTCAACACCTGAGCCCCGCAGTAATCGAAGATGCCATGATCGATCTGCGCCTTCATTGCCGCTGAATAGCCATGCCGGGTGTAAGTCGCCGTATCGGCACCACCGATACCTACCAAGTGAACGCTCAAGTGCGACAGCTTTTTGATCAAGGCGCTTTGCGGGCTGAAGTCGAAGGCCCAGCCGTTCGAGAACACCCGATCTATCCATCCCTTCAAAAGCGCGGGCATCGCCCACCAGTAGACCGGGTACACCAGCACCAGGGCATCGGCACGCTCGATTCTGGCTTGCTCCACCCGCACATCGGCAGAGGGCAAGGCTTTTCGGCGGTGCACGCTCAGGTCACCCGGGGTGAAGCGAGGGTCAAAGCCTTCCTGCGCGAGGTCGGCTACCTCGAACGTGTGCTGTTGGCCTGCCATGTTGATGCCTCTAACTATTTGCGACGCGACGGCATGAGTCAGCGACTCAGGCTCTGGATGAGCGACAACGATAAGGGTGTGCATGTGGTGATCTCCTGGACAGATTGAACAGCAAGGCTGGCAGCTATATACTTTTGGTAAGTTACACCTATCAAGTTACTAATGGTATATAGCAATGTCAATCACCGAGCTGGACAACAGAGACGGGCGGCCCAAGCCGCGCCGCCGGCTTGCAAGAGAGGAACGGCTGCGCCAATTGCTGGACGTGGCCTGGCAACTGGTGAGCGATGAAGGCACCGAAGCGCTTACGCTCGGCAGGCTTGCGGAGCAGGCTGGGGTGACTAAACCGGTGGTCTATGACCATTTTGTAACCCGTTCGGGATTGCTCGCTGCGCTGTACAAGGACTTTGATCAACGCCAGACATCAATCATGGATGCCGCCGTTCAGGCCAGCGAGCCGACGCTGTCGAGCAGGGCCACGGTCATCGCTTCGTCTTATGTCGACTGTGTACTGCGTCAAGGCCGGGAGATCCCCGGTGTGATTGCGGCGTTGGCCAGCACGCCAGAACTGGAAAAAACCAAACGCGAATATGAAGCGGTGTTCCTGAACAAATGCCACGCGCTATTTTTGCCGTTCGTGGGCACCGGCGAACTGAAGTTGGCCAGCCTGCACGCGATGCTGGGCGCTGCCGAAGCGCTTTCAGGGGCAGCATCCAACGGTGAGATTACGGCCGAGCAGGCCAAAGATGAGTTGTTGGCGGTGATCGTTGCGATGGTTACCAGGAACGCGCGGGGGCAATTGCCTGATCAAACTTTCGAGCACACGTGAAGCTGATAGCGAGGATGAGGCGATGGAACGTCGAGTACCGCCAATCAAGCAGCATCGTATCGCTTGCTCACTGCCCTGCGGGAGGGGCAGCTTTGGGTCGAGGGCGCCCGGTTCCAGCGTTACACCCCAAGCGACAGTGCACCGCAGTGCATCAGGGTGGTGCACAGAATCATCTGGGCGGCCATGAATCCCAAGGCTGCTCCCAGAAAGCTAATGCCCGCGACGATCCACGGCAAGCTTGCTTTCACGCGGTACCTCAACAACCACGCCGACACACCTGCGCCAACCAACATGCCAGGCACGGAGAATACGTGCCCGAGTGCAAAAAGAGCCGCAGTGTGGTCCAGGCTGGCCATGATTTTCATGTAGATCAACAGCGTAGCCACCGCTGCGGCTGTCGCTCCGGTCAGAAACAGGGCCGGCGCTCGCAAGATCAAGCCAAGTAGGCAAGATCATCTCTACGGCCGACTGTCATTCCCTAGCCTCGCTTTCAGCTTCGTGCTTGCTGAAATAGGGTAGATGACGGGAACGTTTTTGCTCTGTGAGTCCGTTATGCCCTGCAACCAGGTATCACTCCCCGTCCAGTACATCGATGATAGGGCAAGCGGCCCCGCCGTCGCCTCCATCGCACTTCTGCACTAGCCCGCCTAGCACCTGCCGCATTGCGGCAAGGTCGGCCATCTTTTGCTCGATCAGGGCCAGCTTGTGCACGGCCAGTGCCCGAGTCTCGCTACAAGTGCAGGCCGCATCAAGTGTCAGCAGCGTGCCCACCTCATCCAGCGTGAACCCCAGCGCCTGCGCCCTCTTGATGAAGCGCAGCCGTTTGACCTGCTCCGGTAGATAGCGCCGATGACCGCCGAGCGGCTTTGGCGGTTCATCCAGCAAGCCGCGTCGCTGGTAATAGCGAATAGTCTCGATGTTCACCCCGGCCGCTTGCGCCAACTTGCCGATACTCAGCCCTGTCGCCATCACACGCCCCTTGATTCTGTACCCAGGTACGGAGTGTAGAGTAACTCTAGGTTAGATAGGTTCAATGGAGAAGACGATGGCTCAACAAATCGGCAAAGGCTCGCTGATCGCGGGCGCATTGGCCGCTATTAGTGCGTCGGTGTGTTGCGTCGGGCCACTCGCACTGTTGGCGCTCGGCGTCAGCGGTACATGGGTCGGCAGCCTGACGGTGATGCAAGCATACCGGCCTTTGTTCATCGGCCTGACGCTGCTGTTTCTCGGGCTGGCGTTGCACAAGCTCTACCTGGCGCCACAGGTCTGCGCAACAGACACGACCTGCGCCAATGCACGCACGATTACACGTCAGCGGATCGTGTTCTGGGTCGTCACTGGGCTACTGCTCGGTCTGCTGGCCGTTCCGTGGCTGGCCCCGCTGTTCTATTAAAGGAGCCCCACCATGCGCAAACTGCTAATCGCCGCACTCGCCGGCCTGTCCCTCGCCGCACTGGCGGCTCCAGTAAAAACCGTCAGGCTGGACGTTCAGAACATGACCTGTCCGGTCTGTTCGATCACGGTCAAAAGATCGCTGGAACAGTTGCCCGGCGTAAGTACCGTCAAGCTCGATTTCGCCGAGAAGATGGCCATCGTCACCTATGACCCCGATAAAGCCGATCCTGAGGCATTGACCAAGGCGACGACGAATGCGGGGTATCCCTCCACCGTACACAAGTGAGGCAGCCATGAGCGCCATCATCCTCGAATCCGTGTTGACCTGCCCGCATTGCGGCTTCGCCAAGCAGGAAGCCATGCCCACGGACGCCTGCCAGTTCTTCTACGAGTGTGGCGGCTGCAAGACCCTGCTACACCCGAATCCCGGTGACTGCTGTGTGTTCTGTTCGTTTGGCTCGGTGAAGTGCCCGCCAGTCCAGGAGCAGCGCGGTTGCTGTGGTCCGGCTTGACCTATGATTACCCGTTCTATTAGACGCCCCTAAAGCGCCTCAACTGATGCGCTGACTTAGCCATTGAACAATGGGAACAGATTTACTTTCGATAGTCTGACCGTCAGCCAAAAGCGGTCATTCTCAGAAATCGAAAGTCATAGGAGGGCCGCACAACCGCAGCCCTCTAACCTGCAATCTTTCCTTTCCGACGATTAGCACGCTGTTTCTTCTCGTTAAAGGAGAAACCGGCCGCAGATCGTTGTCGTATCGCCTGCAAGCGCACCGTTACGATCAAAACGCCGATACGGTGGACTACGGGAAGGCTTGGCCTGTCGCGTAGTGTCTTTCTATTACAGAGGTAGTGAGATGAGTATGAGACCCATGCTTGGTATGTGGGTGGTGGCTGCGATTGGCTCAGTCATGTTGACGCCAGCGTCAGCGGATCACCGGCGAGGCGGATACGAGAGTGGCGAGTGGAAGGACGAGTACAGGGACGGGCCATGCAAAGTAAAGATCGAATCCAAAGACGATGAATACAAGGAAGAGATCAAATGCCCAAATGGCCGCGGCGCCAGTTGGCGTCGCGGCGAGTGGAAAGACGAATTCTGGGAGCATGGTTGCAAGGTCAAGATCGAAGCCAAGCGAGATGAGTACAAAAAAGAGGTCAAGTGTGATGGCGATGATTGATCCAATCCAGTTTAGCTTTTGACGTGTACCACGCTATAAACGGCTCTGGAAGGACGACGACAGCAAAATGGTCGCCTAACCTGCGCGTTGGACGCGTTCCGATTCATCCAGGTGCTCTAGCAGCACCGCTATCGTCGCATCCCGCAGCTTGATTGCCGCCATCCAGTCCGGCCCTTGCGCCAACAGCGGGGGGCAGACGTTGACGTGGATTGCACCGTGGCGCGGGAACCACTGACCGTCGCGCAGCACCCTGCGCGTGCCGCAGATTGCGACCGGCAGCAGCGGCACGCCGACACGCGCGGCGAGCACGAAGGCGCCCATGTGGAACGTTCGCAAGCCTGGCTCGCGGGTGAAGGTCCCCTCGGGGAAGAACACCAGGGGCTGGCCAGCCTCTAGCGCCTCGGCCAGGGGCTCGGTGTCTGCGGCGCTGCGCTGCAGGTCGAAGCGTTCGACGAAGCGGGCACCGAGCTTGCGCAGGAACCGGCCGGCGATCCACTGGTCAGCCAGTTCGCGCTTGGCAACGAAGCTGAATTGCGGCGGTAGAGCCGCGCAGAGAATGACGCCGTCGAGGTAGCTGGCATGGTTTACAGCCAGCACGCTCACCCCAGACTCAGGCAGGTGCTCCAGCCCCGTGACGCTGAACGGCACCCTCGTCAAACCCACGAACAGCCGTGCGGCCGCGCGGGTAAAGCTGCGGCACCAACGCTGGCGCGGCAGGATCGCGACGCCCAGCCAGGTCAGTGGAGTGACCAGCCAGAACAGCAGCCAGATGTAAGCGGCATAGAGCGCCGCGCGGCAGGTCCGCCAGCTGCGACCGAAATGCCCGCGTACGGCCTGCACCACCAGGCGCAATAGCTGGCGCCACACGGCGAGGTGTGGCCGGCCTACTTCACCGCGCTCATACAGTTCGCGACTGGCCGCACGGCGAATCTTGCCGCTGGAGGTCTTCAGTACGCTATGCGGTGGTGCCAGAACGATATCGTCGGGCGACACACCGGTGAGGTCGACCACGATGCGGTTGACCTCCTGCTGCAGGTGTTGCCGCGCGGCAGCTTCCTTCTCGTAGCTTTCGGCCAACACCACCAGGCGTTCGGTGCCGGTGGCCGGGTCAGGACTGCCGAACACCGCGATGCAGCCTTTGCGCAAGCCGGGCAAATTGCCGACCGCTGCTTCGACATCGTAGGGGTAGATGTTGCGCCCGGCACGGATGATCAGATCCTTGGCGCGGCCGGTCAGGTAGACCTCACCACCGGCCATGTAGGCGAAGTCGAGCGAGTCGATCCAGCCATCGCGCAGCACCCGGCGGGTCTCTTCGGGGTTACGGTAATAGCCACCGGTGGTAGACGGCCCACTGAATTGCAGGTGACCTGCGCTACGCTCGGGGAGCTCGACCCCGCGACCATCGACGATACGAATCTGATGACCCGGCAACGGCCGGCCGCTGGAGACAAAGCGCAGCGTTGCGTTGGCGTCCGCTTCGGCGGGCAGTGCATTGCCACGGGTCTGGAACGCCTCTCGCTGCACCCGGTCGATCAGCGGTCCTCGGCCCAAGGGAGGAAAGGCTACGCCCAACGTGGCCTCGGCCAACCCATAGACGGGCGCCAGCGCAGTGGGCGCCAAGCCGTAGCGTGCGAAACGTTCGGCGAAACGCTGCAAGGTATCCGGGCTGACCGGTTCGGCACCGTTGAAGGCCAGGCGCCAACTGTTCAGGTTCAGGCCCTCGATGTCACCGTCAGCGAGTTTGTTCAGGCACAGTTCGTAAGCGAAATTGGGCGCCGCCGACAAGGTGCCGCGAAAGCGGTCGATGGCCCATAGCCAACGCTCCGGCCGTGCCAGGAAAGCCAGCGGTGACATCAGCACCAGGTTGTAGCCGTAATACAGGCTGCCCAGCCAGGCGCCGATCAAGCCCATGTCGTGGTACATGGGCAGCCAACTGACGAACACGTCCTGCGGTCCCACTTTCAGCGCCCTACCCATGGCGCGCAGATTGGCCAGCAGATTGGCGTGGCTGACCATCACGCCCTTGGGCTGGCCAGTGCTGCCCGAGGTGTACTGCAGAAAGGCGATGTCATCCGCTTGCCGCGACGGTGTAACGCACTCACCACCCTCGCCCGTCAACTCGGCCACGCTGGCGATGCGAGTCAGGCTCGGGACCTGCGGCCGGAGCAGGCGGGCGAGCAGCTTCGCTTGCGTCACGGTAATCAGCACTTTGGCCTCGGCGTTGTGCAGGATGCCGGCCTGGCGGCGCAGATGCTCCTCTATCTGCGACAGGCGCAGCGGTGGGTAGATGGGCACCGGCACACCACCGGCCAACAGAATGCCGAAAAAGCCATGGAGAAAGTCGCGGCCTGTGGGCAGCATCAGGGCCACGGTCTGACCGGCCTGCAAGCCACTGCGTTGCAGTCCTGCGGCAACGGCCAAGGCGCCCTGGTGCAAGGCGCCATAGCTGATAGCTTCCTGCTGGTCACGTTCCCCTAGCAGGCGCACGTGGAGATGCTGCGGCTGATGATGCACATGCCAGTCCAGTACCTCGATCAAGGTCCGCGCGGCGTCCGGCGTCAGCCCTGTTGCTGTCTGGGCCTCGCTAGCGTCGCTGGCGGGCAACGGACGGACGGCCTCGGCGCCATGACTGCTGTGCAGCACGCGCAGTATATCGGCGGGGGTGTCCGCCGAGGCGAACAGGTTTTCTGGTAAGCGCACACCGAACTCGTGTTCGATACGTGACCAGAGTTCGACTCGAGCCAGGCTGTCTACGCCCAGGTCCCGGTCCAGCACGCTATGCAAGGTGACTTGCAAACCTTCTGCCGCTTGCGGGTGCAACTCGGCCACGGTGCGCTGGACAATTTCGAGCAATTTTTCCGCGCCCCCATCGTAACGGGGAGCGGCGGAGGGTTCTGGAGGCGGACGAGACATCGGCGGCCCCTCATGACAGGAAACTCTGCGTTTAAATCCTTGCCAATTGCCATTATACGCTCGCAGGATGGGTGGGCCAGGGCTAGGCTCAATACCAGTCAGTCACGGACGTTGAGACGAACATTGCACCTGTGGCGAGGGGGCTTTCCCCTCGCCACAGCCCTGTAGAGAGATCGCCATGCCAGCCAGCCTTGCCCCCGGAGTGACACGCCGAGAAATCTGGGCCTGGGCGATGTTCGATTTCGCCAACTCCGGCTACACGACTGTGGTGATCACCGCCGTGTTCAACGCCTACTTCGTCGCGGTGGTCGCCAAGGGCGAAGCCTGGGGTACGCTGGCCTGGACCAGCGCCATAGCCCTCTCTTACGCCCTGATCATCCTGACCGCGCCACTGGTTGGCGCCTATGCCGACGCCTTCGCCTGCAAGAAACGCCTTCTGCTGTTCAGTACGATCGGTTGCGTTGTCTTTACCTCTGGACTCGCGCTGGCAGGACCGGGGGAACTCGGTGTCGCAATCCTTTTCATCGTGCTATCCAACTTCTGCTTCGGCAGCGGCGAAAACCTGATCGCCGCTTTCCTGCCCGAACTCGCCCGTGCGGATGCCTTAGGCAAGGTGTCCGGCTGGGGCTGGGGATTCGGCTATATCGGTGGCCTGGTCAGCCTGGGCGCCTGCCTGGCCTTCGTCAGCTGGGCCCAGGCGCAGGGCCAGACTGCGGCGCAGTTCGTGCCGGTGTGCATGCTGATCACCGCGTCCTTGTTCGCCGTCGCCAGCCTGCCAACCTTCCTGTTCCTGCGCGAACGCAGCCAGCCGCAGCCTGTGTGCGGCGACACGCCTATTGCGCAAGCGGTGCTAGCGCGCTTCGCGCAGACGCTGCGCGAAGCCGAGCGCTATCGCGACCTGCTGCGCTTCCTTGCCTGCACCGTCTGCTACCAGGCCGGTATCTCGGCAGTGATCACCCTGGCTGCCATCTATGCCAATCAGGTCATGGGTTTCAGTACCCAAGACACGCTGCTGCTGATCTTAGTGGTGAATATCACGGCCTCGATCGGTGCCGTGCTGTTCGGTTGGCTGCAGGATCGCCTCGGCCATCGCACCACACTGGCGCTGACCCTGCTGGGCTGGCTCGGCATGGTCGGTCTGGTCTGGGTCGCGCGCGGCCCAGAGCTGTTCTGGCTGGCGGCCAACCTCGCCGGCCTGTGCATGGGCGCCAGCCAATCGGCCGGACGTGCGATAGTCGGTCTGCTTGCGCCGCCGACACGGCTGGCGGAGTTCTTCGGCCTCTGGGGGCTGGCGGTCAAACTGTCGGCAATCCTCGGACCTATGACTTATGGCCTGACCAGTTGGCTGTCCGCAGGCGATCACCGCCTGGCGATGCTGATTACTGGTAGCTACTTCGTCGCCGGCCTGCTGATCCTGGCCGGCGTCGACCTGGAGCGCGGGCGGCAGGTGGCTGTCAGCCGTACAGAGAGTCTCGAAAAGTGAGCGTGTGAAGGCGGCAATTGATCGGTTGCTGGGGCCGCAGATGGGTTGGAATACACCCCCATCGTCAGCGCGGGTTAGCGGGTAACCAGGCAGGATGCACCAACCGCTGTCGCCCGGCGTAACTGCGACATGACGTTCCCCGCCGTAATCACCGCTGTAGGCGACATTGGGCAACTGCTCGCGGCCAGCGCCTCTGCGACCCAGGTATTGCAGGTATAAAACAGCGAATACCTACCCTCGGCCTGGTAGAACCGGCTCTCTCCATACAGGCCAGGCCCGAGCACCGCCAAGGTGCCCGTCGCTGAGTGGGTGAAGGTTGCGGCCACGAACGCGAGCAGTCGCCGGTAGCCGTCCTCCGTCACCCGCACCTCGATGACCTCGCTTGCGGCGAAACGCCGCCTGGGGTCCCCGTCAATCTTGAGCGCATGCAGCACGGTTGCCGTCGACCCGAACAAGGCTCGCAGGGCGAGGCTCAAGGTGGCCTGTGGGGCTCGGTAAAAGTCCTCGTCACCCCAGCCGAACTCAACGAAGTCGCCGTCGCCGAACTCTTCGGCCAGTGCGGGAAGCACCTGAAGTAGATCGGGGCGCGCAATTGCCAACCCGGTATGCAGGCCATGATTCACTACATAGAAAGACCGCCAATCACCACCCTCACCCCTTGGCGGGTCCGACGCGGTAGCGCAGCCGAACAGCGTCAGGATCAGGGCCAGCACTACAATGCGCATGCACAAGGGTTTGGAGGCTCGCTAACGAACGTGGAAAACCCCGGCAGGGGTGGGGTGTTATATACAAGCATAGAAGCTGGCTCGCACCATCAAGCAGGCAACCATGGGCAATCGCGGCAGGCCGCAATCGGCCAGAAGCGGCCCTTCACGACCAGGTCAATCGATGCTGCTATAGGTCTAACAGAACTAACAATGCTAATTCAAGGTTATTAATAGCCCTCCGGCTTCATCCACGTAAATCGGGAATATTTTTGATCACTTCCCGAATACCACCCTCGACAAACGCTATGCATGGACTAACGTAAAGCTACTGCTCCACGTGATATGTGGCTATGACGCCCATGAAAACATCATCTAAAAACCGCAAAGGCCGGACATTTTTTAGAATGTTGTGCCTTTGGTTTTTACTCTTCCTGGCGGCCTATTTCGCTTCTGCCATTTACTATCAGACGTACATTGGTGGAACAGCGGGCGCACCGTATGCTCAGATTAAACATTTTTTTGACAACGCCTGGGATTCTGCGCTACTTCCCTTTAAAGATCTCCCCACCTTCTTCACCACAGACCAGCATCCCTCACATACTAAAACCCTTTGCGATAAATCGATCCAGCTGGACAATATCCAATGCACCGTTCTCGCTATCGAAAGCAAGGAACATCCTCAGCCCACAAGAAATCAGACATACTTCCAAATACTCAATGTCATTCTGACATCCCTCTTGTGGTTCCAATGCTTCATCACTATCGGCTATTACAAGCTATGGCGGAAGGGATCCGTAAAAAAAGAACGCTCCGGTGAGAAATTCAAGCGTTACGTCGCATCAACGTTCACTCATGCAATATTGAAAGGCCTATCTTTACTGCCGCCCATCATCTTTATGTTATCGATGACTGAAGCCTATCAACCCGCTGTTTTTGTCATGGCAATGGTGGCGATATTCGTGGCAGCGGAACATTACGGCGGTCTGCGGGAAACCGAGAAGAAGCTTGACGAAAATGTGGATAAGTTGAGCGAAAAACTTGAAACGATACTCAATGCCGACGGATTGGACACATGGAAAAAAACCTTGTATGAGGACTATCGGGCAGCTAAAAACCGCATTGACGCCATCATTCGCCATTTCGACATTGATGAAGACTGGTGGAAGCTTAATAGTGATCCTTGGAGTGCCTACATAAAGGCTTCTAGAAAAAATAGCGATACCCTGCTTTATGCGCTTGGCTCAAAAGAATCAGAGGCATCTGTCCAGTTTGTTTCCGGAATAAGTATCCCGACATTTTACCGAGACCCGAACGAACAAGCGCATTACTTCAGAGAGCTGTTGGGACTGACCTGGCAGTTGGTGGTGCTGTCCGAGGCACGCCACATGCGTGATGACCGTCGACCGTCGTATGACCCCAAAGCCAAGGAAAAATACCTACGCATCAAGATAGCCCCGGCCCCCTTCTGGATGCATGTGGTCGACGATGAAGTCAACCAAATCATAGAGCGAGTGCCCATCAACCAATCGACGGTGCGCAAGTTATCCTGTGCGCCGGGTACAATCGATGAAAAGCAACCGCTGAGGGACTGGGCGCGACGCAATATCAGACGCACGGCTCACCGGGGTGGTCTTGGTGAAGAGTATGTCTGTTCAACACTCAGTCTGGCCGCAATGCACAACAAAATTCCCTACAGTTGCGAACTGAGCGGTGAGACGTTGACCACTCTTCTGAAATCGCTGGGCATGAACGAATATTTGAAAAGCGGGCTAGATTTTAGAATTGAAAATAATGACAAACAGACGCCCTCAATCCGCTGTCAAGAGCAACATTTGTGCGAAGCAATATTCAGTCGCTTTCTGGAAAATTACTGCACGACCTGTATAACGCTTGACGCCAGACGCAGCACCGCCCATCCGCGGGTATGTGACCTCGTCATGGAGATACTCTAATGAACATCGGCCTCGACATTAAGACTATCAAAAACTTCTGGCTGCACATAGAACATATCCAGGACAATGTTCTTCAAGCGCTGAAGTCACCCTCCTTTGCACATACTTTATCCGCGACGGGAATTCCGCTTCTCGGCAAGCCTCGAAAGAACGCCGAGGCCATTACCTGGCTACTGACGTTTTGTGAGTTATTGATGAAAAACAGCACCAGCGTATCGGAGTTTGCTAAACTTTTTCACAAGGCTGAGCTCGACACCACGACCAAGATCGATGATAAAAAAACGGTAATTGATCCTACCGATGAAATTTTCATGGAACACCTGACCGCCATATGGTTAGCACTTTATTTTTACGGGATCCCGTTTTGCCACCCATGGGAAATGGTCAGACGAATAGCAGAAGACAAAGGCGGACTGCCAGCGGGCGCCTGTTTGACTAAAGCAATGGGCGATGTTTACCGGACTGAGCGCCAGTCACTCTACCGCAGTCAACGTCATCAGGTTCCTAAACAAGTGGATAGCGTTAAAGTTCTGGTGCTGACGCGTTTCCCCTCTGTCATACACCCAGTTTCTCTCAGCCGCTCGCTCGAAAAGTACACGCCATTACCTGTTCATATTCTCGGACGGTGTTATGCATTCCTTCAATTGCGCCTTTATATCAACCAAAAGCTCCCCATTCGTTATCTACTGCCTTCAACTACACTCAAAGAAAGTTGGGAACTGATCAACAAAAGCGGTACCGAACGCCATATGGCAATATCCGAAATCCAGGCGTGGCTGAGCACACTCAATATTGACCCCCAACAGAATCAAAGAATAGAACTGTTAACGAACGACACCCTGTCGCAAGGTGTACCTACCTGTATTTTGGGTCGTAAGAATGGAGTGCTCACGTTAGGCCCTACGCCCGGGAGCGCTTCATTCGGTGGCAACTTGTTGTTCAAAGGATTTCTAGAGTCCTATCGAAGCCGGCTTAATAACATCCCCATGAGCGCCCCTGAACACTTGATCACAGCAAATAACTTACCTGAATTGCTGGCAAGGCTTTAGCGACGGAGACGCCAGATATTCTCTTTCGGACATCTTCATTAATCGTGCCATGAATGCCACATTCAAACCCAGACGTTAATTCCCGATGTTGAACTCCCGATTATTTCCAAGCGCCCGCCTCTCATGATGCACCCCGACGCCAACGTCGTAGAAAGATCCTGACGGTAATTCGATTTCTATCTCAAATAGAGCGTTTGCTGCCCCCAGCAACTAGAGGCTGCGTCATCTGGGTCGTGACTGGTCCCGCTTGTCTTCTCCCAACGTGGAGCAGCTCAAGCCGGCTTCAGCTGTTTCCAGAGTTTTCCAAGAATCTTTTGCAGCACGTGGCATTCCTCCTCATCGCGGCTGCCATTGGCGAAATCCGAGGGGCTGGCAAGGCCGTGGGCATTCTCACCAGCGACGCTGCCATGGCCCGTAGATATTTGGCGCTCGGCGCTGTTTTCGTAGCGGTCGGCTCTGATGTGGGGCTGCTGGTAGGCGGTGCCAGGGCACTCAGGGACTCGTTTCGTGAAATGTCGTAGACCCTGGCGTGTCATTCACCCGTTAACGAGCGGGCAAGTGCCTGCTCGTTCCCCTGCTCATTATGCCCATCAGCGGCTCATCGCCGGCGACGGCGTCGTGGAAGTGCGTGACTATTTCAAGATGAACAGGTCCCCTTCCACCTCCGTATCGCCGTGTTTACGACGCTGCGCCGCGGCGTCGTAGAGGATCAGCAGAACCTCCCCAAGCTGCGCCCCCGATTCGAACAGGCACATGCCCTCAGCGTGATCGTCACCTTGCCCGAAAGGCACCTCCAGCACCGTCTCCAATTGCTCCGTAAAAACCACGCTTTCCTCGTCGGACGCGAAACCGCCGCGCCAGCGCAAGACCGTTACCGGACCGTCCTGATCCATGGTGGGACCCGCCAGGATCAGCAGATCGTCGCCGCTGGAGCACAGGTCACGCACCCCCAGGCCGTTTAGCGCAAAGAAGTGCTTGCGGTAGCGGCGCCCCCCTGGGCCGATCTTCTTGAGCACCAGTGTGTCAGTCGAGTCGTCGCTCAACTCGGGCTCGATCTCAAGCAGCACAGCCCAGCCGCGAAGGACCGGTCCACGCAGCCCCAGCAAAAGGCGCGAGCCGATCACCACCAATCCTTCGATATCGAAGCCGTTGTCTTTACCCGGGATACGCAGGAAGTCGCGTAGCTGGTCATCTTCAGCAATTGCCGCGGTCAGGCCGTTACCGACCTCGTTGCCATGGAGCTGCGCCGCCGTACGTCCATCAGCGTCCACCTTCCTGGCGAGTGCATAGCCGTCATTGTGCTGTACCACAGGGATGCGGGCCAGCAGAAAGCGATTGCCGTCCGCCTCTACCGTCGATAGCCGCTTGATATTCTTCTGCGCAGGTTTGTCGGCCTCGGCCTTCTTTCGCTTCAGGCTATGGGAGCCCACCACCCAGAGATAACCACTGTCTTGGGCATAGGCCAAGCCCTCGATATCGATCTCGGCGTCCTGCTTCGGTATGGGCAGGTCCAGGTACTCCAAGAGCTGGAACGATTGGTGCTCATTGCACCTCACCACGTCGCCAGGCGCAGCGTCCTGGATTTTCAGGCGCTCCAGGTTCGTGGTTTCGTCGTTGGCCACCCACAGTGTGTCACCAATCTGCAGAGCGACCGAAAGGCCATCGCGCAACGATGGAAACGCCGGATCAAAGCTCAGCATCGCAGTGTTGCTTCGGTCGCTCATGAACGCTCTCCTGTCCTCATGGCGCTGCTGGCTGGTCATTCACGACCAGATTTGTTCTTCGTCCAGTCCCTTACGAGTATTCCCGGTAGCGAAGAAGCTGTTGTCGAGGCTAGTGGCTGTCCGACGGCAATCAAGGCCATTTGCTAGTACGTTTTTTCACATTGGATAGAGCGCAGGGGAATAACCTGAGAGCCGGACTACGCCAGGCCGGTGCGCTTGCTATCGGTTCAGCAGAGGTGCCAGCAATGCACACATACCGCGCCAGTGCGAACCCTCCCAGTAAACCCGTTGGCAGGCGTCGCAGCGCAGGAAGTGCGAATAGAGGGCGCTAACGCGTGGCGGCACCTGCGGCCGGGCCAGCTCCGGACTGATCTCGTGCAGCGCCAGGTTGCAATGAAGGCACAGGCTGAATGGCCGTGCGCTACGCGCCAGGTCGAGGCGTTCGTACAGTTCGCGCAGCTGCAGCGACGGTTTCAGGGCATGCACGTAACAGCCGTGGCTGATGATCCGCCGCTTGAGCAGTTCGCGGTCGCGGGTTAGTACGATGCGTCCTTGCTGCGCAGCGATCTCGGCGATCTCGCCATCCTCGAAGTCATTGTCGTAGAGGGTGTCGAAGCCGCTCATGCGCAGCAGGCTGGCCAGCCCGCCAAGGTGCACATCAGCGACGAAACGCAGCACCCGTAAAGGTTGTGCACGAACCTTCAGCAGCAGGCTGATGTCCAGCGCTTCGAACTTGGGGTACACCGCCAGCCGGTCATTGTCGAAGATCACCCGCTCGAAGCCCACCGACTCGTCGTTGAGCAGCACCAGCTCGACCTCAGTGTGCGGTATCCCGAGCGCCTCGATCATGTGCTTGACCGTCGCCCCGCGCGCGCACTCGCAGGTGAAGGACTGCCGCCGCCGTTCGGCCGGCAGGAAATCGTTGAGCTCCTCGTAGAAGCGGAAGGTTGCACTGGTCATGCTCAACAGTATGGCAGGGCTGCAGGACGGACTGGCCCTCGTCCTGATATGCATCGGCGTAATGATAGGCTTTGGCGTGGTTAAGCTCGCTTTGCTTCTGTTTTAAAGCCAGTCACGGAACGGTCGCTATTGGCCGATTCTGTTGAAAAAGTCTACTGGTGGTCTTGGGCAGCCTAACGATCCGGATTATGCAACTCGCCATGCGCCTCGTGAGCTACGGGCGCAAGAGGTTGTAGCCGATTGGTCTCCTCCTCCAGGTAGGTCAGCAATGCGCTGATCTCAATCTCGCCCAAACGCAAATTGGGCATCGCCAAGCGGTTGTATTGTTCATACAACTGCATGGCCAAGGGGTCCTTTTCCGCCAGCATCCGATCCGGCTCCTTGATCCAGCGCGTGAGCCATACCGGATCACGTTGTCTAGTCACCCCCAGCAAATCCGGGCCAATGCTGCGCAGCCCGGCGTGCTCCGTGTCGCCGAGCGTATGGCAGGAGGAACAGCGCGTCCGATAGATTTGCTCGCCGGCGCTGGGCGTGCGCAAGGTGGGGGCATCGGCATAGTCATGCTGGCTGGTGCTCGCCAGCTTCCAGTTCTGCAGGCTTTTGCCCAACCGGTCCGCGAGGATGTAGGGGTTCTCCATAGGCGATGCCTTCATCCAGCGACCGGTACCCTGGTTGCCAATGATCAGGCTCAGGTTGTGATCCTTGTTGCGCCCGTTGTCGACACCCTCGATGAACAAGCCGAGGCTTTTGCGCAGTTCGGTGATGTCGTCTTTATTGCCGGTCAAGAACTGCCAGCCGGGCCCGACCTTGAATTTCTCGGTGTATTGCTTGAGCACCGCCGGCGTATCCGTTTCCGGGTCGATGCTGATCGAGTACAAGAACACGTCGCTGCCGACCCGGTCGCCGAGGATCTTCTGCACCTGCCGCAGGCGCGCGGTTTCCAGCGGGCAGGAGTCGGTGCAAGAGGTGAAGATGAAGTTGATCGCCACCACCTTGTCCTTGATCAGGTCATCGAAGAAGTGCACCGTCTGGCCATCCTGATTGACCAGGGCAGTGTTGGGGAAGTAGTCGCGTCCCCAGGGCGTATCGGGGTCGCTTGCACCCGTGGCCGCTACCGACCAACGGGCAGCGCACAAGGTGAGCAACAGCAGCAGACGGGTGAGCGTGGTTGGGTTTGCCCAGCGGGTAGTGATCATGATGTGCGTCCTGTGCAGATAACTGATCAATGCCTTGCGCTTCAGGCCACGGTGTGTGGCCTGAAGCGCAAGGTGAAGCAGGTCAGCGGACCGAGATCGGTACCGTTATCGACTGGCCCAAGGACGATTTGATCGTCACGGTCGGAGTCGGCGACGGTCCGTTGCCGGTGGTGGTGATCGAGATCCGCCAGCGGGCACCGGTAGCCGTAGCACTGAGCGTCGCCGTGCCAAGGTTAAGCGGACCGCCGGTGGTCGCTGCCGTGACCGTGAGGGTATTGCCGGTTGCTTTCGACGTCGTCCCGGACAGGTTCCAGGTGTAGCGGTTTTTACTGCGTGCCGTGACGGTTGCGCTGGTTACCTTCAGGTCTGCGTTGGCGGTTGCCGCCGGTGTCACCGCAACAGTCACGCTGCCAGGCGTTGCCGAGACACCGCCCAGGGCATCGCGAACTTCATAGGTGAAGGCTGCAGTAAACGCCTCGGTGGCCGTTGCCGGTGGCGTGTAGATCACGCGGGTGCCATCGGTGCTGACGGTGCCCTGGCCAGAGTCCGGCTGGCTCAGGCCGACGACCGTCAGCGGCACGTTGTTGTCAGGGTCGCTGTCGTTGCCCAGCACGTTGAGGGTAACCGCCACACCGGCAGTGGTGCTGGCGTTATCGGCCCTGGCTACTGGCAACTGATTGTCACCCTCACCCTCGTCATCGTCATCGCGATCGCCGTCGCGGAAGGTGGGGAGCGCTGCGGAGCTCACGTATTCCACGCCGTCCCAGCTTGGCAGCGGCGTTGGCATCAGCTCGAACTGGCCGGGGTGTTCGACGTCCCAGCGCAGCAACATGGAGGTGTCCTCGTGCTGAGTGTTGTGGCAGTGCTCCATGAAGGTGCCGGCGAACTCACGGAAGCGGATAGCCACCTCGAGTTCGCCGGAGCTGTCCACCTCCGGTCCGACGCGGTAAACGTCCTTGCGCGCCCACTTCTCCCACTCCGGCGGTGCCTTGCCATCGCGGCTGAGAATCACCCCTTCCTCGAAGTGCACATGCACTGGATGGCTCCAGCCATCGCCACCATTCTTGATTTTCCACACTTCGAGGGTGCCGTCGCCGCTGAAGCCGGCATCCGTCGGACCATTGGCCAACTGGGGCGCCGCGCTGATCCGGCGCGGGTCCATGCCATAACCGATGCCACCGTCGGTCTTGATGGTCCAGGGCTCCAAATCGGTACCTTCGGAGCGACCAAATTCAAAGCTGCGGTGCCGTGCCAGCTTGAGCTTGGCCTGGTCGTCAGCGTTGTCGCGGTTGATGGTCAGCGGGACCATCTGCTTGCCGGCCACCTTGCCAGGCTTGGCCGGTTCATAGGCCGTCGGGTCCAGGCTCAGGTCCTGGCCGCTATAGGACTTGACGTTCAACTGCAGGAACTTGCCGACCACCGGGTCGCCATTGTCCCATTTCGGCCCTTTGCTGGTCTGCTTGAGCACTGCCTTGTATTTTTCGGACAGCACGTCAGCCAGTGATAGCTGGTCTTTCTCCGGGCCCTTGCCGGTCTTGTGTTCCATCAAGTTGACGAAATACAGCTTGTCGCCCGGGTTGATACCATGCTTGGCGAAGTTGATGATGATGTCGTAGCGCTCGGCGATGGCCAGGGTCGGCAGGATGGCATTGTTGTCCTGCAGGTCGCCATCGTCGTCCAGGTCCAGGCTGCCGTCGAAGGGTACGGCATGCTCCATGATGTTGCCGTCGTTGCCGATCATGTGGAATGGCACCCTGGCGTAGGACACACCCGAGCCCGCCGGTCCCTGGAATTCGCCGCCGGTGCCCCGGATTTCGCGGACCACCGCCAGCTTGAAATAGCGCGACACCGAGCCATTGAGAATGCGGAATCGGTAACTCCGTGCGCGCACGTTCAGGTAAGGCTGGAACTGCCAGTTGACCATCATCCGATCGCCGAGGAAGCCGTCGGTGTTGAACGGGTTGAACCACAATTGGCCGTTCTGGTCCCAGGCCTTGTCGGCGAATACCAGGTTGACGTCATAGTCACGGTTACCCCAGGGCAATGCCGAGCCACTGGGCAGGCGCAGGTTGACACCGTCCTCGAGCGCCTCGTTGCCGCGATCGATCGCGCTGTAGTAGTTCATCAGCGCGGCGTTGCCCTTGTAGACGTTCTGCGCGGTGAAATCGAGCATATGGTCATGAAACCAGTGAGTACTCATGGTTTCGCGCCAGTCGCCGCGGACCTTGATGCTGCCGTTTTCGCAGGTCTTGAGGCCGGGAGTGGCATCGTTGACAAAGAGCGTTTCCCCCGGCGCGCAGGGGAACGCCGCCTTCGGGTCTTGCGCCCTGGTATTGATGGTGTCATAGCCGGCCAGTTGGATTGGCCAGCGGTAGTCGTAGTACTGGCCAGGGAAAAAGAAGGCGTTGGCAAAGCCGTCGCTTTCGGCCGGCACATGACCGTTGTGCTCGTGGGTGCTGAGGGTGTGCAGGCCGAAACCCCGATTTGCCGCAGGGTCGATCGGCAGGGCGTTGTAGTGGCGCATCAACAGCGGCTGGCCATAGCGGACCATCAACAGTTTGAGCGGTAGCGTACCGTCGAAGGTCCACAAAGTTTTGTGGTCCTGGATCGGCATGTTCGGGTGGAAGCGGATACCGATCCCTTTGGTGGTGCCCTCGGTGGCCGGAATACCCGCGGTGTTGTGATAGAGCCCGCCGGGACCGAACTCGCCCTTGGTGTAGCCGTGCATCTGCTTGCTGTCGCGCAGGCCCAGGTTGACCCGCGCACCGGCTTGCGCCGTCTTGAACGCGGCCTGAGGGTAGAACTCGTTCCAGCGCTGGTGCGACCAGCCTTTTCCCGGTGGCCGCCCCTCGGCCGGCGAGCCCACCGGGCTGCGGTTGAGGAAGGCTTCGATTTGCGCTTTCCAGGGGTTGCGGTCCAGCACATTGGAAAACTGGCTCGGGAACGGGGTCAGCCCTGGCTGGCGCAGGAAGGCTTCCAGCGCCGTGCCCGAGGGGCCGCTGCGGGCGACGTAGTTCGGGTCCTGCCCAGGGGCGGGGCCCGTGGTGGGGACGGGGAAGGTCAGGTCGGCGGGCGGGGTCGTCGGATCGAGTTTCTCCGGGCCGAACTCCTCGAACAGCAACAGTTGCTGGGTATAGGGTTGGGCCCCGAACAGCGGGCTTGGCTTGCCGTTGGTAGGGAAGTTGAACGAGGTCTGCAGCGCCGGGGGCAGGACGTTCTCGGCACGTGGAGTGGTTCGGTCACCGAACGCGCCGTTGGGCAGGGCAAGTGCACCACGATTGGTATCCGGCAGCGTTTCCAGTGCTTCCAGCGCGGCCTCGGGGTTGGCAGGCGGATCGGTAAAGGCCGAGGGATCAGTCGGCGGCGGCGGGCCAAAATCATCGAGAGGCGCCGCACTCACGTTGGCCAAGCCGAATGTGACCAGTAGCGCCGACGCGATGCCCGAGCGCCGGAAAAGATTGGGCAATAACTTCACCGGTGGATTGTTTGTCATTATTTTTACCTCGCTCCCTGTGCAGCTTTACCAGCCACGCCCGACAGAAATGGCACTTTGCCGCTTCGCTTTAGCAATGGGCAAAAGCCACGCCAAACCTTGGGGTATATGCAAAATTTAAAAAGCCGCCGGTAATCAATCGGTTGGCCATTGACTTTGCTGTTGAAGGGTAACGAGGCAGTTTTCAGTGGGGGTAATTCCCCACTTCCGGGGTTTTCCGGTTAAAACTCCCCCATTACCGCGAGGGTGCTGTTGCGTAGATAGGGTTACTCGCGGACCGATGCGTTGTGGAGGATCAGGTACGCCCCATCGCATCCAATTCGTAATAAAAAACTAACGATAAAACCGTTGTCATGCGTTTTTCGCCAAGGAGCTCGTCATGCAGACTCTAAAGGTGATCATCGATCGGTGCGACGGCGACAGTGCGATCCGGGGTGTGGCTGTCGGTGTCCAGGCGGCACAGACCGGTAACCTTCCAAGCTGCGGCAAAAGGCTATCGCCCACTGGCTAATTGCGGATTGGCCCTGCTCTTTGCCAAGGGATATCGGGCCGAAGAGAGCTCTCCGACCATATCTTGCCGATCTGTTAGTAGACGGCGAACACACCTTCCGAACTCCCGCATTAAGGGCGATGGTGTCCGCGGACACCATGTCTTGGCTTTGCAGGGCGGGATAGATGACTTCGCCGGACGGAGCGAAATTACTGGAGAGAGTCCAATGAGTGGCTCGGAACGGGCCAGAAGCGGTCGCTTCTGCCAGGCGAGACATTTCGAATTCGGTGCGATCAACTTCTGAAAATGACAATTTGCGTTCGGGATGCTTGCTGCCTATGTTGAGGGTGTCGCTCCCAAGTACAGTTTATTACGACAAGGAGATCTCTATGGTTTTTCGTATCCTGAGTCTTGCTGCTCTAATCGCTTGTGCCCAGTCAAGCGTTGCCCATGAGTACAAGGTAGGAGAACTGCTGATCGAACACCCTTGGTCGCGGGAGCTACCAGTTGATATTCCAGGTGGCGCCGCCTATTTCACGATACACAACCACGAAAGCCAGGCCGACCGACTTGTCGGTGTCAGCAGCCCTCGAGCACAAAAATGTGAACTACACCTTCAGGCCCCCAGTAACGGCATGATGGATATGCAACAGACTGCTAGCGTGGATATCCCTGCCCATGGCGAGGTGACATTCCAGCCCGGTGGCAACCATGTAATGCTATCCGGTATGGACAAGCCGCTGAAAGCCGGTGAACAGTTCCCGCTGACCCTGGAGTTCGAAAAGGCCGGCAAGATTGAAGTGCAAGTCAAAGTCGAGACTGCCGATACTCAGACAAGCCACGACGCCCATGAGGGTCACCAAGCGGCCAACAAAGGCGGCTAGGTTATCGCGTCCCCGAGAGAAGCAGATCAGCCCTACAACGGCCGATACATGGTTCAACATTGACGATTAGTTCCTTGTCAGCGGTTCTCGCGAGCCATCACACCACGCTCGCGAGCCCTACCGTGCAGTTCAGTTGCTGCCTGATATGACAGGCAGCTTTGGGTTGTGGATTCAACCGGTGGATGCAACACACTAGATTCTGTTTAAGCAGGGGAGTGATTGCCGACGATAGCATCGAGGCCGCAGATGAGGCCCACCTACAGAGCCGCTATCGAAGTCTGCGAGCGACTCAAGCCCTCAATCTGCCTGGCGATGTCCTTCGCCCCGAAACACCGAAATTTAACGGTGCCTGCATCGGTCTCCACACATACGATTTTAGTGATATACCCATGTTCGACGCTGACCTTTCGAATCAATGCCAGCGGCACTTCTATATCCAGCGTGCCGTGCTGAACAAAGCGGTTCATGGCGTTGGCGCTCAGACGAATTACGCTTTGGGTAACCACCAGTTTGCCGCCAACCCACAGCCCTCCGGATACCTTCTTGAAGACCTCCATCAAAGCGGACAATGAACTCGCATTGTCAAAAGCGCTGACGTTCCTGCGATTGACCTGGGCGTCAGCCACGAGAAAATTGACCAGCTTGGTCTTCAAGATTTGTTCAGCCATCTCGGCGGCTCCCTGTTGAGTTGCATCCATAAAATCAGGCGCCGAAGCCTACTGCTGCGCTGTCCAAACCGCCAGCTCATATCCATCCGGGTCAATGAAATGAAACCTGCGCCCCCCAGGAAACGCAAAAGTTTCGCGGCTGATCACAGCGCCAAGGCCTTCAAGACGCTGCTGCACTGCATCAAGGTCATCCGCATACAGGATGATCAATGGCCCACCCGGCCGAACGGCCTCGCCTGTAGTGAAGCCACCGGTAAGACGGCCATCACTGAACTCGGTATAGCTCGGGCCGTAATCGACGAATGTCCAGCCGAACGCGGCACCATAGAAGGCTTTACTGCGAGCGATGTCGCTGACGTTGAACTCAATGTTGTCGATCTGACGATCGTTGCCTCGAACGCTCATGTCTGGCTCCTTGCTGATCTGCGTTTCGCAACCATGGGGTTTACACCCCATGGCTGGCAATGGCAACCGTTCAGAAGATCAACGCGAAGCCCAGGCGTTGAAGCGCTGCTCCAGGTGTTCACCATGGTCCGCCCAGAACAGTGCGTCTACCGGCACCTGCTGGGCAAGGTTCTCTGGCGCGGTGGGCAGTTCGGCGATGCGTGTCTTGTCGAGCAGGTCCATCGCCTGCAGGTTGGCGGCGCCATAGTCGATGTGCTCGGCGAAGCGCTTCTGTTGCACAGGCTCCAGCGAGAAGGCGATGAATTCGCGGGTTTTCTCCTGGCGTGAAGCACCGCGCGGGATGGCCCAGGAGTCGAACTCGTAGAGCCCGCCGGACCAGACGATTTTCAGGTCATAGGTTTTGCGTTGCTCAGCCGAAAGGCGGCCGTTGTACACCGAGCTCATCACCACATCCCCGGCCGCGAGGTACTGAGGCGGCTGTGCGCCCGCTTCCCACCACTGAATGTGCGGTTTGATCTGGTCGAGTTTGGCGAAGGCACGATCCTGGCCAGCCTCGGTCGCCAGTAAGGTGTAGACCTCCCCAGGCGCTACACCGTCGGCGATCAAGGCAAACTCCAGGGTCGACTTGGCCAGTTTGCGCAGGCCGCGCTTGCCGGGGAAGCGCTCGACATCCCAGAAGTCTTTCCAGCCGGTAGGCGCCTCTTTCAATTTGCTGGCGTTGTAGGCCAGCACCGTCGAGTACACCAGAAAACCGATGCCACATGGCTGGATGGCACCGGGGACGAAGTCTTTGCTGTCGAGGCCGATTTGCGCGGGATCGAGGGTTTCGAACATGCCTTCGTCACAGCCGCGGGCAAGCTCGGCCGATTCGACTTCCACTGCATCCCAGGAGACGCTGCGGGTGTCGACCATGGCTTTGACCTTGGCCATTTCGCCGTTGTATTCGCCGGAAATGATCTTGCTGCCGCTGACTTGCTGCCAGGGTTTGTAGAAGGCCTTGACCTGGGCCTCTTTGTTGGCGCCACCGAAGGAGACGATGGTGAGATCGGCCGCAAGGCCGTGACTGGCAGTCAACAATCCGGTTGCCAGCGCTGCGAATTTCAGAGTTTTGATCATTATTGTTATCTCTTACTGTTCAAGGGTGATTGCAAATCACTCAAGACACCGGGATTCACTAAGCCTTCCCAGGCGAGACATCCGGGCCTCGATCCATTCGATGCAGGGCATGACTCCACAGCGAACAATAAAACTTTCCTATGGTCGTTTGCTCGCCGTGTAAGGTGGCACGGAAGTAAAGGTAGTAAGGCTCTGCTTTTCTAACGCTCAGGTGGGTTATTACTAAACCAATAGGGTGTGCTACTTGCCACGGCGCAATTCGTGGCAACCGGCAAAAAACAAAAAAAACACCAAAGGTGCTTTTTCGTCAGTGCTGTTAACCGGATCAAGCTACCGCGTTGGCCCGCGCCGTGTGCAGCTTTTTGTAGCTGTCGATCAATCGCAGGTGCCTGTCGAGTCCTTCCAGTTTCATGCTCGTAGGCGTCAAGCCATAGAAGCGCACGCTGCCGTCCACCGAGCCGATCACTGCGTCCATCCGCTCATTGCCAAACATCCGGCGGAAGTTGACTTCGTAATCGTCCAGCTCCAGGTCGTCATCGAGTTGTACTTCCAGCACCACATTCAGGGCCTGATAGAACAGTCCACGCTCGACGGTGTTGTCGTTGAACTGCAGGAAGGTTTCCACCAGCTCTTTCGCTTCTTCAAACTGCTGCAAGGCGAGATGGATCAGCAGTTTCAACTCCAGAATCGTCAACTGACCCCAGACCGTGTTGTCATCGAATTCGATGCCGATCAGTGTGGTGATGTCGGTGTAGTCATCCAGCTCGCTTTCTTCCAGGCGGTCGACCAGCGCGCGCAGCTCGCTCTCATCCAGGCGATGCAGATTGAGAATGTCTTCGCGGAAAAACAACGCTTTGTTGGTGTTGTCCCAGATCAGATCGTCGACCGGGTAAATTTCCGAATAGCCCGGTACGAGAATGCGGCAGGCGCTTGCGCCGAGGTGCTCATACACCGCCATGTACACTTCTTTGCCCATGCTTTCGAGAATGCCGAACAAGGTCGCGGCTTCTTCGGCGTTGGAGTTTTCCCCCTGGCCGGAGAAGTCCCACTCGACAAATTCGAAATCGGCTTTGGCGCTGAAGAAGCGCCACGACACGACACCGCTGGAATCGATGAAGTGCTCAACAAAGTTGTTCGGCTCCGTCAGCGCGTGACTTTCGAAGGTCGGCTGCGGCAGATCGTTCAGACCTTCGAAGCTGCGGCCCTGGAGCAATTCCGTCAGGCTGCGCTCCAGCGCCACTTCAAAGCTTGGGTGCGCACCGAACGAGGCAAATACGCCGCCGGTACGCGGGTTCATCAAGGTAACGCACATCACCGGGAATTCACCGCCCAGCGACGCATCCTTCACCAGCACCGGGAAGCCCTGTTCTTCCAGGCCCTGAATGCCGGCCAGGATCGCCGGGTACTTGGCCAGCACCTCCTGCGGCACATCAGGCAGTGCAAGTTCACCTTCCAGAATTTCGCGTTTTACCGCACGTTCGAAGATTTCCGACAGGCATTGCACCTGCGCTTCGGCCAGCGTGTTACCGGCGCTCATGCCGTTGCTCAGGTACAGGTTTTCGATCAGGTTGGAGGGGAAATACACCACCTCGCCGTCCGACTGACGTACAAAAGGCAGCGAACAAATGCCGCGCGCTTCATTGCCGGAGTTGGTGTCGTACAGATGCGAGCCGCGCAGCTCGCCATCGGCGTTGTAGATCTCCAGGCAGTAGCCGTCGAGGATTTCCGCCGGCAGTGCATCTTTACGGCCAGGCTTGAACCAGCGCTCGTCCGGATAATGCACAAACGCCGCGTTGGCGATCTCTTCGCCCCAGAACTGATCGTTGTAGAAGAAGTTGCAGTTCAGTCGTTCGATGAATTCGCCCAACGCCGAGGCCAGCGCGCTTTCTTTGGTCGCGCCCTTGCCGTTGGTAAAACACATCGGCGACTGCGCATCGCGGATATGCAACGACCAGACGTTGGGAACAATGTTGCGCCACGAAGCGATTTCAATCTTCATGCCCAGGCCGGCGAGAATCCCCGACATGTTGGCAATGGTCTGCTCCAGCGGCAGATCCTTGCCGGCAATATAGGTGCTGGCGTCGGACGCCGGGTCCAGCATCAGCAATGCCTGGGCATTGGCGTCGAGGTTGTCGACTTCCTCGATCACGAACTCAGGCCCGGTCTGCACTACCTTTTTCACCGTACAACGGTCGATGGAACGCAGAATGCCCTGGCGATCTTTGGCGCAGATATCCGCTGGCAACTCGACCTGAATCTTGAAGATCTGGTTGTAGCGGTTTTCCGGATCAACAATATTGTTTTGCGACAGGCGAATATTATCGGTGGGGATATCACGCGTTTGGCAGTACAACTTCACAAAGTAAGCTGCGCACAAGGCCGACGACGCCAGAAAATAATCGAACGGACCCGGCGCCGAACCATCGCCTTTATAGCGGATAGGCTGATCGGCGACCACGGTGAAGTCATCAAACTTGGCTTCAAGCCGAAGGTTGTCGAGAAAGTTGACCTTGATTTCCATGCGGGAATACCATAATAACGTGCAAAACGATTTGGCCGCTATTATCCGGTTTTTCAGCCGAAAGTCTTGTGCTTTTCAGCAGTGGCCGCTGGCCGGTCCCACGTGACCTCTGTGCAGCGACCAACGCCCGTGACAGCAGACTCCCCGCAAGCCCGGTGTTCAGGCAGATTCCAGGCAGTAACAATTCAGGACCATGCGTAGGTCAGCCTTACGCCAGGCGAAAGGGCGCCGCACGGCTGTAATTCGTTACGTGAATGCCATGGCTGCCAGCTAATGCCAAAACTTAACTAGAGATAACTATTGGCATGATTGCCTCTGCGAAACTTTTATCTTAGAGTCAGTCAGCTTTAGTTTCGCTTGCGATCTTTTTACTCGAAATAAATATATACAGCCAACTTAAAAACTGACGAATGTGCGACAGGTGCGTATAAATGACCGTCGAAAGCTACGACCAACTTGCGATCTTTTCAGCCGTGGCCCAAGAGCGCAGTTTCACCCGCGCCGCTGCCAGGCTCGGCATGTCTCAACCGGCCTTGAGCCGGGCGATGCGTCAGTTGGAGGAGCGACTGGGAGTCAGGTTGCTTGCTCGCACCACTCGAAGCGTCTCCCCCACCGAAGCCGGCGAGCATTTGCTGCGGGTGATCGCCCCCCGGTTTGAAGAAATCGACAATGAGCTGGCGTTGCTCAGCGAGTTCCGCGACAAACCGGCCGGCAAATTGCGCATCACGGCAGGTGAGCACTCGGCGATCACGCTGTTGCATCCGGTGCTAGCGAAGCTGCTGCCCGATAATCCCGATCTCAATATCGAAATCATCGTCGACTATGGCCTTACCGACATCGTCGCGGAGGGTTTCGACGCTGGCGTACGGCTGGGTCAGCAAGTGGCCAAGGACATGATCGCGATGCGCATCGGCCCTGACATGCGGATGGCGGTGGTTGGCTCCCCGGCGTATTTCAGCCGATATCCCAGGCCGGTCACCCCGAGTGACCTCATGGTGCACAACTGCATCACCCTGCGCATGCCGACTTACGGCGGATTGTTCCTCTGGGAGTTCGAGAAAGACGGGCAAGAACTGAAAGTACGGGTCGAAGGCCAGTTGGTATTCAACAACATCGCCATGCGCCTGGAGGCGGCCCTCCAGGGACTGGGACTGGCCTATATGCCGGAGGACCTGGTGCTGGAGCATGTAGCGCAAGGTCGCTTGGTTCGCGTGCTCGAAGACTGGTGCGAACCCTTCTCTGGCTACCACCTCTATTATCCGAGCCGGCGCCAGAGTTCACCGGCCTTCACCTTGCTGCGCGAAGCCCTGCGCTATTTGGGTTGATTAGCCTGAACGGTGTCCAATGCTTCGCCGGCACGCTTGGCCGCAGTAGCATTGCCTTGGTCGGCCAGCAGTTGGATCAGTTGACGCAACTGTGAAGCGGTCAAACCGACCCGCAGACTGGCAGCCATGTGCGAGCGCAGTTGCGGCTCGACACCGGGGGTGACGGCTAAAGCAGCGACGGTGGCCAGCTCACGACTTTGCCAGTCCAGGTTGTCGCGCTCGAAGATGTCGCCGAACAGATGCGCCTGCAAGTACTGGTTGATAACGGGAACGAAGTCGAACAACGGGCCCTGGACAGGCGCACCGGCGATTCGCGTCTGATTGGCCTTGCCCGCCGCCAGGAGTTCATCACCGACGGGAATGACCCGGCCGGGCTCGCGCCCTGGATCGTCCTGAAGGCCGCGTTGCTTGCGTGCCTCGACCACGTTCATCAGCTCGCCGAGTGCATTGAGACTGCGTGGAAAACCGCTGTAGGCGTAAAGTTGCACCAGAATTTCCTTCGCCTCGCTGACCGTCAGGCCCGCATCCAGCCCCTGATTCAACGCGGAATTGAGCCCGGACATGTTGCTCGTGGCCATGGCAGCGGCCATCAACGGGATGGCCTGTTGCTTGGCAGACAGCGTCTCGGACACCGGTTGGGTTGCAGGCTCGGCTTTCGCTGCCTGCGAACCTTGGGCGTTGTATTGCTCGTCGGTCACTTGCTCCAGCCATTGCACACTCTTGCCATCCGCCAAGCCAGTCACAGCCAGGTGCGTCATGGCGCTCGTCGGAGCGGCGCCATGCCAGTGCTTGACGCCTGGAGGGCAGACGATCACGTCGCCCGGGCGGATTTCCTGCATCGGCTTGCCCCATTCCTGAACCAGTCCCATGCCGGAAGTCACCACCAATCGCTGTCCTGCGGGGTGGGTATGCCAGGCCGAGCGTGCGCCCGCTTCGAAGCTGACATAAGCGCCGGAAGCATTGATCTCGTCCGTGGCGGGAAACAAGGGATCGACGCGTACCCGCCCGGTGAAATAATCCATAGGTCCCGCAACCGAAGCCTGAGTGCCCGCCCGGCTGATCTGCTGCGCGGTCCGGGACCCACTGGCATTGTCTGCACCGGCGGCGTCGGCAAAGGGGACCGCGGCGCACACCACGATGCCTATCAAGGTGTTCTTCATGAGGACGTACCCCTTCAAGTCAGAGCGTTCTGGCGTAAAACGCGGTCAACTGGTCCATTGCCGCGTCCACATACGCAGGCACCCAGTAGGTGTCGATATGGGTCGCGCCATCGATGGTGAAAAGTCTTTTGTCCTGGGTACCGGTGGCCTTGGCAAAGGCTTGTTGCGACATGTACAGGCTGTCGGCCTTGCTGCCCGCGATCATCAGCAACGGCTTGTCGATCAGCTCGATCTGATTCGTGGCATCGAAGCTCATCAGGTCCATCAGGCTGCTCTGGGTGTAACGGAAAGTCGAGTTGGGATGAGCGTGGGTCTTGCCGTAGTACTCGAAGCCCTGTCGATACAGATCAAACGGCAGCTTGGCGATCTGCTCATCAGTCAGCTTGGCATCACCGACGTAGCGAACTTCCCCACCCGCCGCTTCCTGGGCACGGGCCGCCGACGCCTGCTGCAAGCGTTGCTGAATCGTCGACAGTTGCGAATCCTGGTAGCCATTACGGCGAACCAGCCCGGAGTTGAACATACTCAAGGTCGCAATCGACTGGAAGCGCTTGTCGGTTTGCGCCGCGGCCAATGAATAGCCACCACCACCGCAGATACCGAGCAAGCCCAGACGCTTGCTGTCGGCGCCGGGATAGCTGGCAATGAAGTCAGCCATGCCATGGATGTCTTCGATGCGATGCGCCGGTTTGTCGACATTGCGCGGCTCACCAGCACTGGCCCCTTGATACGCAGCATCCGCCGTGATCGTGATGTAGCCCTGATCCGCCAGACGCTGGGCATACAGACCCGCGACCTGCTCCTTGACCCCACCATTGGGGTGCGCCACGACGACGACCGGGTATTTTTTCGCCGCATCGTAGTTCGCCGGAGTGTAAACGTTGGCGGCAATGTCCAGGCCATCAAGTGTGTAGGTGACCGGATGGATATTGACCTTACCCGGTTCGTTCTTGGTCAGCGCGCCAGCGTAGGTCAACGTGAATGGATTCTGCTTGTAGTCCGCAGCCTCGGCTTCGATGCCCGACATCCCGATCATGGCAGCCATCAACGTGGCCTTTAACGTGGCTCGCATCATAGGAATACTCCTGACATTTCAAGTGTGTGAGAGGGGGGAGTGATATCGCCACGCTCTTGGTCAATCCAAGTTTTTTTCAGCGAGAAACCGCGAAACCAGATCAGCGATCTCGACGTTGTTCATGTCCGAAAAAGGAAAGTGGCTATTGCCCTTGATATTGATCTGCGGCAGGTGAACAAGCGTGACGTCACCGCCATGGCGATTCACCGTATCGCGCCATAGGCGCGCCATCTCGAGCCGCGCGCGCCAACTGTCCTGGGCCGGTAACCGAACCGGTTGGCCGGGGATGTTGTCGCCGTAGAAAATAACGATGGGGATCTGGGTCAGTGCTTTGAACTGTTCCGCCGATACGGCCTGACCCGAGAGCGTGTCGAACGCACTGGCAATCGGTGCGGGCACCTCCCCCTCTGGAAACACGAAACTGCTGCCCGGTTCGAACGCCACAATGGCCCGCACATTTGGGCTTTTGATCCCCGTCAGCCAACCGGGACCGCCGCCCTGAGAATGTGTGAACAAAATGGCCGGCCCAGTCTTTTCCAGCAGCGCGCAAAGGCCATTGGATACGATGTCAATGTCGTAAGGCCCGGTGTTGGGCGTCATCGACCGAAAGAACTGTTCCAGCGCCGCCTGCCCATGTGGAAACTGGCTGCCTTCGAAGCGTTCGGGCCACAGGCCGATGCGGAATTGATTGAACCACAGCTGCTCATCCGGCACTGGTTTGATCGTCATCTCAGTCAGGCTGCGTCCCGCATCGCCACGGCGCGGTTGGTCGATCAGGTACGTGGAGAATCCTCGCCGCAGGAAAATGTTCTGGAACCCTTCACGGCCGTCGGCCGTTGTCTCCCAGGACTTTGCGGACTGCCCTGCGCCATGCAGCATGAGAATCGGCAGCGGACGAGCGTCGACGGGAACCTGATAGAACGCATACACATGGTCGCCGTGATAGGTCTGGCCATCGGGCATCAACGGTTTGTAGGGGTCGAAGGTTCCCGGCTGGGTGATCAACCCACCGCCGGCAGTGAGGCTGCCCTGATCCTTGATGATCAGCGGGGCGTGATCGTCAGCGCTGACAAACTCACTGGCGCCTAGCGCGAAACAAAGACTGCCGGCCTTTGCAGCGGCGGGCATGCATTGGCGGATGAAGCACTTAATCATGGCTTGCTCTCGATTTGATATCGCCGAGAAGCAAATTACCTTTCAACGATTAATCGATAAAGAGCGCCAATCACATAGCACTAATATCAGATTTGCATAAATTCGATTAGTAAAACGGTAAGTTCGCCACATGCGGAAGTGACAGCTTTGGGTCGTAGCAGCCACTCGCGACTTCAATAGGCACCTGTATGGCTTGTGTAGTCTGGATTGCGACCGCTCTGCGGTCGATCGCAGGATTCGCAGTGTTCTTATGGTTGATGCCATGTATAAAACCGCTTGAGTAAATCTATCTGATTTACAATGCCATCCCTTTGGCCGAGGCTGTCGTTTCGTGGATGCCCTGTCGCTTGTCTATAAGCATCTGACCGAGTGGGTGATCGCGCCCGTCACCGAGCAGTTTCTCGGCATTTTCAATGTGAACGGCCGTTTCGGGGTCTTGTTCCTGTGCATCTCCTATGGCGTCGCCTATGGCCTGTTCCGCTTCAGAAAGCAGCGCGGCCTGAGCAACGCCCATTCGTTCTGGCAATTCATCGGCGGCGGCCGGGTACATCTGCATCCCTCGGCGCTGCTGG
>NZ_JBOICA010000052.1:19712-34426 GCF_050739775.1 Pseudomonas sp. | reverse complement strand
CATGATCCGTATGCCTATCTCAAGGACGTGCTGACGCGGTTGCCGACGCAGAAGGCCAGTGAGATCGACCAACTGCTACCGCATCAATGGATGTCGGGCTGACCTGAGCAAGGTGTGTTCCCCAACCACTTACAGCTCAGCAGATTACGCACGTTGTTCATCGCGTCATCGGCAAAGCCCTGGAGGAACGCCTGAAACGCCGGTAGGGCATCACTACCACCTGTGTAAGGTTCGGCCTGGATGGTCCAGGTGGCGCGGGCGTGATGCTCATTCAGTGCCTCGACCTGCATGGCCGCCCACAGGTTGCCGATGTTCAGGCTGGTGTAGATCAGGTTCCAGGTCATGAACATAGCCTTTTCATCGCGGGCATTGAGCTGTTCGATGACCACATTGCCGTCCTTGAACAGTTTTTTGCGCACCGAGCGTACACCGCTGCCGGTCATGTCGATGTGTGCAAGCGCCGGGATGAACAGCGCAAAGCCGGCAAAGTTGCCGACGATGTTCCAGACGCTCGCAGCGTCCGCGGCAATTTCGACGCTGGCAACCACTTGGCAGCCGTCTGGGTTGTGGATCAAGGTATCGGGTTGAAGTACTTGCATGGTGTGGATCTCCTGCGTGGGTTGAAGGGATCAGATGAACTGGATGTCGTGCAGGTATTGGCGGCCGCGCTGCAGCAGTTCTGGCGTCTTCGCCGGGTAGCGAGCACCCATGCGCTCGACGCCGGCGCGGGCATTGCCGTGCTGGATCTGGGAGATGTCGCCGATGTCTTCTTCGAAGCCGTCCAGGTAGAAACCGAGCACGTCGAACAGCGCATTGTCCCGGTCCACATGCTGTAGCTGGCGTTGCCATTGCGCGATGCTGACCAGCTCGAAGGGGCGGTTGTTGTCGCGAAATGCCCAGACATAGTCGCACCAGCTCAGGGGCTCGGGGTTGTGCAGGTTGAACACTGCATGGTCGGCCTGGTAGCGGCTGCTATGGAAGGCGATGAAACGGGCCAGGAAGTCCACGGGCATAAGGTCGAAGTTCAGCTCCAGGGCTGGCACCTGGCCCAGCTGCAATGAGCCCTTGAGCATCAGCAGCAGGCGATTACGCTGGGGTTGGCAGACGCCTGTGCGACTGTTGAAGCTGATGTTCCCTGGGCGATACAGGTTGACCCACACCCCCTCGGCGCGAGCGCGTTGGAGAATGCGTTCGCCGACCCATTTGCTCAGGTTGTAGCCGTTGCGCAGATAGATCGGGGGCGTCTGTGCCGGCTCCTGCTCAAGCACCTGGCCGGTGCTGTCGATGGCGCTGCAGGCCGACAGGGTCGAGATGAAGTTGAAGATCTTCTTGCGCCGGCCTTCGCACAGACGCAGGCATTCGAAGAGCGGTTCGATGTTGTCGGCGGCCAGGGTTTGGTAGTCGAGCACATGGTTGACCTGCGCCGCATTGTGCAGCAGTGCGCCGTACTGGCTGTCGAGGTAACAGTAATCGCTATCGCTCAGACCCAGTTGCGGCAAACGCAGATCAGCGTCGAACACCTTCACCCGGCTCAGGTCCAAGGCGCCTAACTGGTTTTCCCCCAGGGCCTGAAGAAAGCGCTCGCGGGCCGATTGCTGTTCATTGCGTCGTACCAGGCAGGCCACTTCGCTGGCGCCCCATTCCAGCAACGCTTCGACCAGGTGGACACCGAGAAAACTGTTGGCACCGGTGACGATGACCTTGTGCACATCGCCCAGTTGCGCCAATGGCCGGATGGCCAGTTGCAGCTCACGACGAGCGTCGCATTCGGCTTGAGGGTCGAGGTCGCTGTTGATCGACGCTTCTCCGTCAACCAGCAGCGCGAGTCGTTGCAAGGTCGGCATCTCGATAAAGCGGTTGATCGGGATGCTGCGGCTGAACTGTTCGTGCACCCCCAGCAGCAGGCGAGACAACAGGATGGAATGACCGCCCAGGTTGAAAAAGCTGTCGTCGGTGGAGATTTCCTCTTCGGATAGATCCAGCAGCTCGCTCCACAAGGTCAGCAGATAGGCTTCGGTGGCGTTGCTCGGGATGCGGCGCTGATCGGCCTGTGGCAGCTGCCGCGGCAGCTTCAGCAGGGACTGACGATCCACCTTGCCGTTTGCGGTGTAGGGCATCTGCGCCAGCAACTGGTAGAAAGTCGGACGCATGTAGTCGGGCAGGTGTCGATCGGCATACTTGCGCAGGGCGACTTCATCTTCCTCGCGCAGGGGCTGGGCGGCGAAGACCAGGATCCGGCGCTGCTCATCGATGACCACTGCCAGTTGGCGGAACAGTCCGCTGGCACGCAAACAATGCTCGATCTCTTCGGGCTCGACACGAAAGCCGCGGATCTTCACCTGGTTGTCACGCCGGCCACACAGCTCGATGCCATCAGGGGTCCATTTGCAGATGTCACCGGTTCGGTACAGACGCCGGTTGGTGCCGTCTGCCAATGTTAGCTGGACGAAGCTTTCGTCGCTCAAGGCGGGGTTGTTCAGATAGCCCAAGCCGACGCCAGGCCCGTCGATGTACAGCTCGCCGGGTTGTTGCTCGCTGACCGGTTGCAAGTCCCGGTCAAGGATCAGCACTCGGGTATTGGCGATGGGGCGGCCCAGGTTGCGGGGGGTATCGCTGGCCTGGAGTACCCGCGTGGTAGCCAGCACGGTTGTTTCGGTTGGCCCGTAGATGTTGTGCAGTCGGCATTGCCCGGCCAATTGAGCGATCACCGCCGGCTCGCAGACGTCGCCACCGGTGATCAAGTGACTCAGGCCCAGGCCTTGATCGAGTGGCAGGATGCTCAAGAGTGCGGGCGGCAGGAAGGCATGGCTGACTTGCTGTTGGCGTATCAGTGTGAGCAGTTGTTGCGGGTCGCGACGCTGGTCTTCACTGGGCACCACCAGCTCGGCGCCGCAAATCAACGTGGGCAGAATATCCAGCAGCGAGGCATCGAAACCGATGGTCGAAAATTGCAGCACCCGACTGTGCTGGTTGAGCTGCACATGGGCGGCATACCAGGCCTGGAAGTGGCTGAGGTTACGCTGGCTGAGCAGAACGCCTTTGGGCTGGCCGGTGGTGCCCGATGTGTAGATGACCACGCTGGGAGTATCCATTGACGGACGCTTGAGCATCAGCGCTGGCAGCGGGTTTTGCGAGAGGGACGGCAACTGGCGCAGGTCCAGCGTCGGGACGCTTGGGTCGTCATGCTCGAACTGACCGTCATGCAGCAGAACGCAAGCTTCGGCGTTACGCAGGATTTGGCGTAGCCGTTGTACCGGTTGGCTCGGGTCCAACGGTAGATACACCGCGTCGCAGCCAAGTACGGCGAGCAGGCTGGCATAGAGCGCTAGCGACTTGCCCAGGCAGACACCAATCACGGTGCTGCGGTGCGGGTCCGCAGCTTCGGGCAACAGGGGCTGCAATTGCTGCTGGATGGCCACGGCCTGGGCGTGCAGGTGGCGATAGTCGATGCGCAGGCCGTTCAGGTTAAGCGCAGGATTGCGCCCATAGTTGCGCAGGCTCTGATCGAGTTGCTCGATCAGCGGGACTTCGGCCTGACACAGGAGCTCAGGCGCCGTGGTCTGGTTGAAACGGTGGAACAACGCCAGCTGCTCCAGCCAGTCCAGGCTTTGTTCGCAGTCGTGCGGCCCCGCGCTGATGGTCATGGCTTCGAGCAGATGGTCAGGGTCGCGGGAGAATCGGCTGACCTGCAGAGCGACCAACTCCAGTAGCGCGTCCATTGTTTGCAAGCGTAACTGCTGGCCGTTGCCCGACAGATCAGCGGTCAGTGGCTGGCGTTGGATCAGGCGCTGGGTGGTGGCGCTGCCAGTCCAGCACAATAGTTCGAGCGCCGGCAGGTCATGACCAGGCAACTGGGTGACACCCAGACGCAGACTCAGTAGTGCGCAGGGTTGCAGGTCGCGCCAGTCGGCTGAGCCAAGCGCCAGGCTGCCATCCTCGATGACCAGTTGCACTGGCTGCCCGGCGTGTTGTTCCAACGCCTGGGCATCGCAGACCAGGAAAACGCCGTGGCCCTGCTGCTCAAGCGCTTGATAGACATTGGCCAGCGCCGGGCTGGTGCCGATCAAGAGTATTTCTAGGCGTCTCATGACACTCTCCTTGGCTCGGGTAGGTAGTGCGTCAGTGCACGCTGCACGCAGGGTGAGTCGAGCATCGAGCTGCTGCGCAAAAAGCGCAGGATGTTGCCCAGCAACGGATGTTGGTGATTGATCGGGTAGGCCATCGCGAGGACTTCCTCACGCAGCGCCTGGCGTACCTGAGGCATTACTGTCAGGTGATCGATAAGCGCGAAGTCGAAGGCTTTCTGGATCTCGTTGGTCAGGTACTGCTCAAGAAACACCGGTAGGATTTCGGCGATGCACTGGCGATCCGCCTCTGTGGCGCTTTGCCAGTAGATGCGCGTCAACCGGGCCCAGAAGGTTGAATGGCGCCCTTCGTCGAGTAGGTGATCGGCCATCAGCCCCTTGACCGACGGCTTGACCGTGTCGTCGCGGGCGAAGGCAGCAACGTCGTCAGTCAGGGTGTTCTCGGCAATGCCGACACAGATCAGTTCCAGGGCATCGCGCAAGTGTGCTGGCGCCAGAGCCAGTGCCGCCGGGATGGCGCGGCTGAGCTCGATTTCCGCGGGCAGGCTGATCGGTTCGATACCGGTCAGGGCGATGGTCTGCTGCATGAAATCCATCGCTACCAAGGCGTGGTAGTCCTCGTCGACCACCACGGTCATCGCGTCATATCGGCAGGCGAACGGAAAGCGGATGGCGAAGCGGTCCTTGGCGATCCTGCGTGCGGTGCGATCAACGATCTCGGTCTCGAAAATCACCACATCGTTGATGAACTTGTAGAGGCTCTGCACCAAGGCAAGGTCGCGCAACTGCGGGCATTCACGCATAAAGCTTGCGGTGAGCACCAAGGGTTGGCGGCTGAGCGGGTAGATCAGCCGCTGATCATCTTCGACCCGGCGTCTGGGTCGGGTGCGAATGGTCGCCCGGCTCTCCCAGGCTTCGGCAAAGGATTGATAGTCGATGGCGTTCATACGCTGACCTCGACTTGGGAGGTACGCATCGATAGGCGCAGGCGATCCCACAGGGCGATACGGCTTTGCACCGCGGCAATGGCGGCCTCGTAGACTTGCTGCTCACGCTGTGGGTCGTGCTTGACCAGGCGGGCGAGCAGTTCTTCGGCTGCCGGGCCGTGGTCTTCGGAGTCCACTTCGATATGCCGGCGCAGGTAGTAGCGAAAGGTTGGTGCCTGCTCGCCGGTAATGCCCCAGTCATCAAGGATGCGTTGGAACATGGTCGGGATAACACTTTCACGTCCGTGCAGGAACGCCGCCGCAACGCTGTGCGCCTGGGCATTGAGGGCGACATCCAGGGTGTGGCAGACAAACTGCCTGGCGGCATCGCTGGCCTCGGCCTGGTGCAACGCGCTGGCATAACCGATGCCTTCGCGTTGCAGGCTGACGAAGCGTTCGATGGCCTGGGTGCTGGCGCCCACTTCACGCATGGCGTCCAGATAAAGTTCAAAGTGGCTGTAGTGGCCATGATCGAGACGATTATCAGACTCCTCGCCCAGCACGATCTCATTGATCAGGCGTGCGGCTTGCGGGTCTTGCGGAGGCAGCCAGGGTAGATGAACGCAGGTCAACTCCTGTTGGAGGCGCTTGGTCAGTGACATGAAGTCCCAAACGGCAAACACATGGGTTTCCATGAACCGTTGAAGTACCGGCAGTGAATTGATTTCGGCAAAAATTGGGTGGCTGGAAAGTTGCTCTTTGTAGTGCGCCAATGTCGATTTAAGCGTGGTCATAATGTTCCCTCATCAGCACTTAATGGTTGCTTGACTGGATGTCTGTTAAATCGCTTTATCTAATTTGCGGCGAGCAAGTGCCTCGATTGAAAAGTCGATAAAAATGCTTCGGGTATTTTGCCAGAGCCCTTGGCGGCAGGCGCTGCCTGGGCTGTGCAAGTGAATTGCGGCTCGCTTGTGGCTGGCGATTAAAAAGTTAGAACAACTTCCGGGGGTGCTGCAATAAGTTTCGTAACTATATTTTATGTTTGTTATTTTCAAGTATAAGTTTGCTGTATAAAACTCTTTGCCAAGGTTTTATTGATGTGTAAGTGCTCCTTCCGACAAAGAATGGTCAGAATTAAAATTACATGAGCGAATGCCTCGCTCGGAGCACCACAGGGGGCGGGATTATTGGGGTCTTGGTTCGGTGGGCAGCTGATCGATATCGGTCCTTGCCCGGCGACAGGCTCCTTCTGCATGTTCTGGACGAGCAGCCGACCTGGTCCGCCTGGAGGGCGATCAGCGGTCGCTGCGCGAACAAGAGTGTGCCGAAAATGCTGGCGCTGCCATGTCTGGCTGAAGGAGAAGGGGGGAAAGAAAGAAGGGCTGAGCAGCCATCACACCTGGATGATGGCCGCACATCGGTAGCTCAGGGGCTCGGGTTCACTCAGCCGGTCGACTGTTCAGGTAGGCCTTTATGGTTTTCGCCGCTGTGTTCAGGTGGCGTTCAAGCACCCTGATGGCATCATCGACCGATTTGTCGTTGGCTGCATCGACCAGGCCGTTGTGGTCATCCTGAGTCAGTTTGCCCAGGCCCATCGAGGACAGGTGAAAGCGCAGGAAACGTTCTTCTTCGTTGAGCTCGACTTCAATCAGGTGCAACAGCTTCTTGTTAGCGGCCTTGCTGTACAGACTCATGTGAAACAGCCGGTTCAGCCGACCGATCTCGGCATGCCGGGTTTCGTTTTCCAGTTGACTGATGTAACTGCGGGCCAGGGCAATGTCATCAGCATCAAGCAGAGGAATCGACTGGCGCAGTGCTTCGGATTCCAGAATCACCCGCAGCGCATAGGTGTCCACGGCATCTTCGCCAATCAGGGGGGCCACCACGGCGCCCTTGTGCGCCACCACCTGCAGCAACGATTGCGCCTCAAGCTGGCGCAGCGCTTCACGCACCGGCATGCGGCTGACCCCGAACAGCGTCGCCAGCTCCTGCTGGCGCAGGGCCCGGCCAGGTGCCAGGCGGCCATCGAGGATAGCGCTGCGCAACCGCTCTTCAATCACACTACGAGCCAGGTGCGGCGGCACTTGCTCGCCGCCCAGTATTTCGCTCAAGGATCTGGATTTCTCGGTCACGCTTTACTCTGTCCTTAATGTCGGAATGTTTTGATGATTGGATCCAATCACCCTAGTTAGCGATGGGGGGCTTGTCAAACCGCGTGGGTCGCCGTCCTGACCCTGTCGGCTGGCAGCGGGCACGGCGGTAGTTGCTATCGTGAATGAAGTTTTTCTCCAAGGGAAGCCGACCCGACGTACTGGTTGCGGGGGCTTCCCAGAAGGCGGGCAGGCTGATGTCATCGTGATTGTAAGGTGCCATTGTTTTTTGATGGACAAGGCCGCACCATCGGTGCTTTTCCATAGGTCTGCGCAGGTTTTCGCATTGGCGATACGTTGGGCTGTTCACTTGACCATGCGCCGGCTGGGTCTTGCCGTCGTGTTCGGCTGCCTGCTGTTGGGCAGCCTGCACGCCGATTGGGATTTCTCCCAGATCAGCCGACGCTCCCAGACCCTTTACGGGCCGCTGGGGGCGGGGCAAGGCCGTATCGATGCCTGGCAGAACCTGCTGTCGACACAGAAACAGGGCAACGAAGCCGAGCAGCTCAAACGGGTCAACCAGTTCTTCAATCAGCAGTTGCGCTACGTCGAGGACATCGACCTGTGGCGCGAGGTCGATTACTGGGCAACGCCTATACAGGCATTGATCAAGGGACAGGGCGATTGCGAGGACTATGCTATCGCCAAGTACTTCAGCCTGCGACGCATGGGGGTTGCGGCGGAAAAACTGCGCATCACCTACGTTAAGGCGCTGCGCCAGAACCGCGCGCACATGGTCTTGACCTACTATTCGAGCCCCAACGCCATGCCGCTGGTGCTCGATAGCCTGATGGGCGCGATCAAGCCCGCCAGTGAGCGTACCGACCTGCTGCCGGTCTATTCGTTCAACGGTGAAGGCCTGTGGCTGACTGGCGCTACGGGCAACAAGAAAGTCGGCGACACCAAGCGCTTGTCGCGTTGGCAGGACCTACTGAAAAAGATGCAGGCCGAAGGTTTCCCGGCCGAACCGGTTTACTAAAGGAGCACAGATGTCACTGTTCAAACAATTGCTGCTCGCCATCTGCCTGTTCCTGGTAGTCGCGTTCAGCGGCAGCTTCATGGTCAGCCTGGAGAGCTCGCGTAGCCAGTATGTAAACCAGTTGCGCTCGCACGCCCAGGATGCAGCCACGGCATTGGCACTGTCGTTGACACCGAACATCGACGACCCGGCGATGGTCGAGCTGATGGTCAGTTCGATTTTCGACAGCGGTTATTACTCGAGTATCAAGGTCATCGATCTGAGCTCCCGCGCCGTGCTGGTGGAGCGTCACGCCGAGGCCGACGCCAATGGTGTACCGGCCTGGTTCATTCGCCTGATCGGCCTTGAAGCCGCCGGTGGTGATGCCATCGTCAGCCGCGGGTGGCAGCAAGCGGCGCGGGTCGAAGTGGTCAGCCATCCGATGTTCGCCCTGGCCAAGCTCTGGCAGAGCGCCTTGGGCAGCCTGGGCTGGCTGCTATTGTGCGGTGCCTTGAGCGCAGTGCTCGGCGCCCTGTTGCTGCGCCGGCAGCTCAAGCCGCTGGACTACATGGTGGCGCAGTCCCACGCCATTGCCCGCCGCGAGTTCCTTAGCCTGCCCGACCTTCCGCGCACACCTGAGCTGCGCCGGGTGGTCCAGGCCATGAATCAAATGGTCGAGAAGCTCAAGGCGCTGTTCAAGGAGCAGGCCGAGCGCAGTGAAAAACTGCGGGTCGAGTCCTATCAGGACAGCTTGACGGGCCTGGCCAACCGCCGCTACTTCGAAATGCAGCTCAACGCCCAGGTCAGTAATATTGAAGAGGCCCGGCCTGGCTACCTGCTGCTGCTGCGGGTCAAGGACCTGGCCGGGCTCAACCAGCGCCTTGGCGGTCAACGCACCGATCAATTGCTCCAGGCAATAGGCCAGCAATTGCAGCGCACCTGCGCCAATTATCCGGAAACCAACAACCTGATCACCCGCAGCCGTGGTGGTGAGTTCGCCGTGCTGGCGCCAGGCCTGGTGCATGAAGAGGCGGTACAGCTGGCCCAGGCCCTGGAAGTGACCCTGCAGAGCCTGGCCGACACCGGAGCCAGCGACGTCACGCCGGTGGCCTGCATCGGCATGGCGCCCTACAGCCCGGGCGATGCACCCCAGGCCCTACTGAAGCTGGCGGACGAAGCCTTGGCCCGGGCCGAGAGCCAGGTGGAGCCGGGCTGGGTTTGCCTTGAGCAAGGTACCGCGCCCCAGGCTGGCGATACTCACCATGCCTGGCACCAACTGCTCGATGAGGCACTGCAGCAAGGGCGCTTCCAGCTGTTTTTCCAGCCGGTGGTGGCCAGCGATGCGCCGGAGCAGGTATTGCACTACAAGGTGATCTCGCGGGTGCTGGATACCCAAGGCCAGGCGATTGCTGCCGGACGTTTCCTGCCCTGGCTGGAGCGCTTTGGCTGGTCGGCGCGGCTCGATGTACTGATGCTTGAGCAGGTGCTGAAGCACCTGCAGAACCACACCGAATCCTTGGCCCTGAACCTGTCGGCAGCCACCCTGGCCGACCCCGGTGCGCTACAACGGGTTTATGAGCTGCTCGGTCAGAATCCGGCGCTGGGACCGCGCCTGACCCTGGAGATTGGCGAAGAACAGCTGCCCGACCAGGCCGTACTCGAACAATTGACCCGGCGTTTGCATGCGCTCGGTTTCAGCCTGAGCCTGCAGCGCTTTGGCGGGCGCTTCAGCATGATCGGCAACCTGGCGCACCTGGGGTTGGCGTACCTGAAGATCGACGGCAGCTACATTCGCGCTATTGACCAGGAGCGACACAAGCGCTTGTTCATCGAAGCGATCCAGCGCGCAGCGCACAGCATCGACCTGCCACTGATTGCCGAACGCGTCGAAACCGAAGGCGAGCTCAAGGTGCTGCGCGAGATGGGGATTCAGGGTGTGCAGGGCAGACTGGTTGGCGAGCCCGCACCCTGGCGCTGAGGCAAGCTGAGTGGGCTAGAGAACGGCCCGCTGCGGTCAGATAAGACCGCTGTCCTCACTGTCGTCGATCAAGTTGTTCAAACCACCCAGGGCTTCACGAGCGCTGGAGCGGTTGAGCAGCTTGGCCTGGGCGCCGGCCGGCAGGTCGGTGATGCTGATCACCCCTTTGCTGGTCAGTACTTCGATCAAGTCTTCGAGCACCCGGATCATGTCCAGGTCGCTTTGCTTGAGCTGCTTGAGGCTGTTCTCGACAACGTCGCCGGCAAACCATTCCTGGACCTCGGCATGGTCGGCCGGGAGCATCTCCGTATATTCGGCGTAGGGTGCGGCCTCTACCCGGACCAGTTGGCCCTGTGCATTGCGTTGCACGTAGAACATGGGGTATCCCTCTGAAGTGTCAGTCCGTATCCGCTGTCAGCAGCATAGGCCACGCTGGCCGGGCGTGTAGTCCCGGCCAGCGAGTATGCGCTGTGACACGATACAGGGAAAGTCCGAAGCGTTGCGCCAGCCGGACATCGGCTGGCGCAGGCTATGGATCAGCTGTTGGAGTGATCGATCTTGATGGTCGGGTCAGCACCGGTCACCAGCGAGTTGATCGTGGTGTTGGCCCAGTTGACGCCTTCCAGCTTGATCGTCACATCGGCATTGGCCAGGCCACCGGTGGTGTTGAGCTTGCCTTCGGAACTGACCTGCAGGGTCGACTCGCCATTGACCGTGGTGATCTTCAGGAAGTTGTCGATGGTGCTGGCCTTCTCGCCCTGGAGCAGGTCGCTCAGGTCCAGACGGTCACCTTCGCCAGGCTTGAAGTCCTTGATCACATCCTTGCCAGTGTCGCCGGCTTTCCACACGAAGGTGTCGGCGCCGCTGCCACCGGTAAGGATGTCGTCGCCTTTGCCGCCGAAGAGGATGTCATTGCCTTCGCCGCCGAGCAGGGTGTCCTTGCCGCTACCGCCGAGCAGAATGTCATTACCCTTGCCGCCATCGAGGCGGTCATCGCCACCCTGGCCGAAGATAATGTCATTGCCGTCGCCGCCCAGCAGGGTATCGGCCCCATCATTGGCGCGCGAAACATCGAACTCGCTGACGTGTTCATTGATGTACTGATGCAGCACGCGGCCATCGACATCGCCCAGATTCACACCCAGCTTGCCGGCCACATAGGCCTGGATGGCTTCAACGCCGTTGCCAGCGATCCCGTCGAAGCTGACCAGGTCACCGAACAGGATATCGTTGCCGTCGCCGCCACTGACATTATCGTTGCCCGGTTTGGTGGCTTCGGTATGACCGAGAATGGCTTCGGCCAGCTTGCTTGGGTCGATATTGCTCTGCGGTTTGTCATCGGTGTCGTATGGCTTCAGGCTGTTGGCGTTGACTCCGCCATTAAGACCGATCGCTTCAACGCTCGAGTGTTTGGCCAGCAGCAGGAAAGCCTCTTTGGCGTTAACCTCAGCCCAATAGGAGCCCGAGTCCACAACCGACAACTCATAGGTACCGTCGCCTTGTGCATTCAGCTTGCCAGAGGCGTTGTAGTCGATGCTCCAGCCGTTGCCGTCGCGATATTCGGCCGTGAGGTAACCAGATTTGCTGATGCTGATCCGGTTGTCGCTCCCCACCTTCTCATTAGAGATAACGTCACCCAGTTTGTATTTCAGACGACCCAGTTCGCCATCCATGGTGTAACTGGAGCCGCTGAACGTCGGGTTGGTTCTCTCGCTCCTCTGATAGACGTTAGGCTCGCCATCGGTGATGAAGAACGTCTGGTTGCTAGCGGTACTGCCTGCTGCCTTGAGGTTCTGGAACCAGTTGGCTGTGGTTTTGAATGCATCCTCGTAGTTGGTACTGCCACCGGCTTTGAGCTTGTCCAGTGCCGCTTGCAACGTTGCCATTGCATTCTTGTCGGCAAGATTGATCGAGACGGTGGTGTTTACTTTTTCGGAGAAGTCCACCAGCAGGATGTTCACCGTACCGGACTGTGTGCCATTGACGCTATTGGCCAGGGTCTTGAACACCGACTCCAGGGATTGTCTCGCAGCATTGACGCCCGAGTTGCCCATACTGCCCGATGTATCGACGATGAACGCCAGGTTGTAGTCCTTCCCAGGTGTCACATGCAGGCCGTTGACGTCGGCAACGACGATGTCGTTTCCGCTGCCCAGGGTGTTGGCATCGTTTTCGGCCGTCAGGTTGCTGGAGCTGTAGCTATCCGGGTAGACGGTGACCTTGATCGTACCTTGGCTGGAGTCGCTGACACCGTTGGCTTTTTCCGTCGCGGTCGAGGTGACGGTGATGTCGAACTGGCCGTGGTAGTAGGCCGGCGGCTTGATGCTCAGGCCGTTCAGGTTCCAGCCGGTGACATCGATCTCGCCTTTGCCGACAGTAATGGTGCGACCGGTTCCATCGCTGAGGATCGAGCCTTCCGGAATGCCACCCAGCTTGACGCTGAGCCTCTCCGAACCATCGGTGTCGGTCAGGTTGGTGGCGATGTCCACCAGCTTGACGGTGCCGTTTTCCGCGCCTTCATTGAGCTTGTAGCCCTGGTAGTAGCCTTCGCCGTTGCTGCCGTGCAGGTCGCCGACGGTAACGCCTGCGTTGGTCAGGTCGTTGACGCTCGGGTACATCGGGATGTTGGTGTTGCTCAGGTCGACCGGTGTGCTGCCATTGACCGACAGATTGACGTCATAACGGCCAGGACCGCTCTGATTGGCGTGATAGATGTCCAGGGTGTAGTAACCACTGGTAGTCGGCTTAAATGAGCCGCTGATACCACCACCGGCGCCCCAGGTGGCCAAAGCCACGTTGTTGCCGCCGATGGTGATCAGCAGGCTATCGTCACCCACACCACTGAAGCTGTAGGTCTTGCCGGCTTCCAGGTAGATCAGGCCGGAAGTCTTCGAACCCGAGCCGCCCGTCACACTGCCGTTGGACTGGGCGTTGGTTACCACTGAGCTGCTATTGGGATTACCGGAGTTGTCGAAGACGGTCTTCAATGCGTCACCGGTGATTCCATCACCGTTGCTACCCAAGCCTTTCAGGCTGTTCCAGGTTTCCTTGACCAAGCCGATCGAGTTCACGTTGTTGCTGCCGATGTTCAGGTCCGGCTTGTCGGCCACAGGTGTGATGTCGACCTTCAAGGTGGCTTCTGAGCCTTGGTTAGTACCGTCAGTTGGCTTGAACTTTATTTGCGCGTAGTCGGCCTGCTGGTTGCCGACATTCGAGCCGCCGTTGGCATCGATGCCCGACTGGTTGGCCAGCGGTACGAACTTCAGCTTGCCGGCCATGATATCTGCCTGGCTGATGGTCTGGTTCAGGGCAACATTGACCCAACCCGAGCCGTTGTTGAACTGCAGGGTGCCCAGGTCCGGCAGTTTGGTGATGGTCACCCCGAGGCCGCTATTGCCATCGGCATCGGTTACCTTGAAGTTATCCCAGCTCAGGACCAGCCCGGTGTCTTCCGTACCGGTCACCGCACCGCCTGCGGAAACAGGGGTGTGATCGTTGTCGATGATCGTAGTGGTGACGCTGGACTTGCTTGGATTGACCCCGATGTTCTCGAAGTTGCCGCCGCTGGCGCTATCGATCTTGACGACGAAGTTCTCTGCGCCTTCGACCAGGCGGTCGTCGATGGTCCTGATGTCGAACGCCACGCCGTTGCTGTTGGCCGGGATCTTCACGGTGGTCACGCCATTGAAGTCCACACCGTTGGCGGCCGTACCGCTATAGCGCAGGGTTACGGTGACTTCCGCCTTGGAGGTATTGCTCAAGGTCAGGGTGTAGTGCGCGGTATTGCCTTCGATTACCGACGTATCGCCACTGATGCCCACGGTGACCAGGTCGCCCTGGCCGATTGGCTCATCGGTCACAGTGGTGGTCAGGGTGGTATCACTGAGCGTCAGCTTCTCGAAGTTGTCCGCACCCTCGACGCTTGTAAGCTTGTTGACGATCGGTGCCTGGCCACCGGTGAACACATCGTCCTTGGCGGTGATGGTTGTGCTGCCGCTGGTGCTGTTGGCCGGCACGGTGACGGTGGTGCCATCGCTGAGCTTGAAGGTCAGCGGGCCGTGGTTGTTGATCGGCATGCCTTGGGCATTGGTCAGGGTCACGGTGTAAGTGATCTGGCCGCCTTCGGCAACAGTGGTCTTGTCCGCGGTCAGGGTGGCGACGACTTCGCTGAGGGTGTCGTTGACCTGCACGCTGGCATTGCCGCCGAGCTGCAGGTTTTCGAAGGTCTTGCCGTCGACGGTCGCGTCGGTGACGCCCAACGATACCGGCTTGCCGTCCTTGTAGACGTCATCGCCCTGGGCATCGAGGGTGTAGCCGACTTCGGTGGTGTTGGCCTTGATCACCACCTGCTGGCCGTTGCTCAAGGTGACGGTGAGGTCGTGCGCAAGCTTCTGGTTGACCTTGATGGTGAAGGCCGGCTTCTGGTTCTCGAAGACCGGGCCGTTGCCTTCGATGGTGACGATGACGGTATCGATGCTGTCGGTGACTTCGGTGGTCAGGGTGGTATCACTGAGCGTCAGCTTCTCGAAGTTGTCCGCACCCTCGACGCTTGTAAGCTTGTTGACGATCGGTGCCTGGCCACCGGTGAACACATCGTCCTTGGCGGTGATGGTTGTG
>NZ_JBOICA010000052.1:0-19612 GCF_050739775.1 Pseudomonas sp. | reverse complement strand
TGCTCAAGGTGACGGTGAGGTCGTGCGCAAGCTTCTGGTTGACCTTGATGGTGAAGGCCGGCTTCTGGTTCTCGAAGACCGGGCCGTTGCCTTCGATGGTGACGATGACGGTATCGATGCTGTCGGTAACGATGGTCTCGGCAGGCGTCGGATCGAGCACCAACTGCTCGAAGTTGCCGCCCGTGGCGCCGGTGATGGTGGTGTTGATGGTACTGCCGTTGACGAACACATCGTTGGCCGGCGTCTGCACGTCTACTGTGCCGCTCGTCTGGCCCGCAGCGATGGTGATGGTGCTGCCGTTGGACAGGGTAACGGTCAGCGGCGACTGCGCCGGATTGGTCAGGGTTGCGGTGTAGGTGATCACACCGCCTTCAGCGACGCTGCCGGTGGCGCTCAGGCTCAGTCCGGTAGCGTCGATCGAGTCATTGATGCTGGTGACGGCCGGATTCGGGCTTGCCACCAGGTTCTCGAAGTTACCGCCCGTGGCAGCGGTAATGCCGGTGCTGACGGTGCTGCCATTGTTGTAGACATCGTTGGCCGGGGTTTCTACATCTACGGTGCCGGTGGTTTGACCGGCAGCGATGGTGATGGTGCTGCCATTGGACAGGGTGACGGTCACCGGCGTCTGTGCCGGGTTGGTCAGGGTCGCGGTGTAGGTGATGACACCACCTTCGGTGATACTCGGCGTCGCGCTGAGGTTGACCGTGCTGGTGTCGATGGTGTCGGTGATCCGGGTAACTGCCGGGGTGGTATCCGTGGTGACGATCAGACCCGCGCCGCCAGTGGTGCCGGTGATGGTCGTGGAGATCTGGCTGCCATCGAGGTACACGGTGTCATTCGCTGGAATGGCGACGCTGATGCTGCCGCTGGTCTGTCCGGCGCTGATGACGATGATCTGGCCGTTGGAGAGGGTTACGGTCAGGTCGGTCAGCGGGGGCTGGCCCAGGGTGGCGGTATAGACGATGACGCCACCGGCCTCGGTGATCGACGGCGTGGCGCTCAGGGTCAGGCCGGTTTCCCGGGTGGGCGTAGTAGTTGCCGGGTCGTTGGCGTTGTCCAGTCCGCCAAGTTCTTCAGTGCTGGTAGCAGTCGCAAAACCGATGGGGCCAGTCGGGAAGCCAATGGTCGGATCGACCGAGCCTGCGGTGGCGTCGAGCACGACGAAGCTGTGGCCTCCACCGGCAGCACCACCGGCACCTGCGGCGGAGGGGCCTGCAGCGGTGGCTTCGAGTTCGGTGGTCGGGTCAGCGCCGGCGGCGATGGCCTGCTGCAGCTCCTCAACCGAAGGCGCAGCCTGAGCGGTGGCCGCCGCCAGGTCAGTGCTGCTGTCCGGCATATCGGCGCTCCATTGGCTATCGCGGCCCAGGTCCAGGGTGCGGCCGTCAGCCAGCTCCAGGGTCACAGCACCTGCAAGGCCAGTCAGCACCTGCTCGCCAGCGAGCAGGCGGTCACCTTCGATGAGTACGCGCCGAGCCCCTTCCGGGGATACGGCGATGACTTGACCAACAATGCTTTTGACGATGGCAACAACGCTGCTCATTGGACTCTCCGGATTACCCGTTCAGTTGGCTTCCATGCCCAGCCGGCGCTGAAATGCCGCTTTTCGATGGAATGTTGCGAATGTTATTTTGACGTTAATTTCGTCAATTAATTGGCTATATTTTTTGGCTATTAACTTTATGCCAAACTATTGACCTTCCTGTTGTCATCCTAAACAATCAACACCCTAATGTCACATTGATATTTCAGCGGCGGCCACCCTTCCTACGTACGCTCAAGTACCCATTCGGAAGTTTCCGACATACCGTCAAACTGGTTGCCATTTTCGAATGCAGCAACGTTCTTTTGCTGTGATCTGGGACAAGAGGTCCCTAGGAAAAAAGTCTAATGCGCGCGTCATTGTTCACTGCTCTTCCGTTCGCCCTCGCTGCCAGTTTCGTTCAAGCACAAAGCCTGCCTGAGGCCATGCAAAAAGCCCTTGAGGTGCATCCGGAAATCCAGGCCGGGGTCAACAGCCGTATCGCCGCTGACTACCAACTGCGTGCCGCCAAGGGCGGCTATTTACCGCGGGTCGATGTGCTGGCAGGTTACGGCCGCGAAGGGACCGACAGCCCGAGCACCGGCAACCGTTGGGAGACCCTCAACCGTGGTGAATCCAGCCTGCGTCTGCGGCAAATGGTTTTTGACGGTTTTGCCACCTCCAGCGAAGTAGGGCGTCAACAAGCCACCGTTAACTCGCGCGCTTACTCCTTGCTCGGTGCCTCCGAGCGCACCGCGCTGACCGTAGCCCAGGTTTACCTGGACGTCCTCACCCGCCGCGAAATGGTACGTCTGGCTGAAGACAACCTGCGCAGCCACGAACGCATTTACGATCAGATCAAGCTGCGCACGTCCCGCGGCGTTGGGCGTCTGGCCGACCTTGACCAGGCCGAAGCGCGCCTGGCCCAGGCCCGTAACAACCTGATTACCGAGCAGACCAATCTGGCAGACGCCAAGACCAACTACCTGAGCGTGGTTGGACAAATGCCCGATGAGCTCAGCGCTCCTGCGCCGTTTATCGACCTGCTGCCGGCCAATCTCGACGAAGCCCGTCAACAAATGGTCGAAAGCAGCCCGATCCTGCGCTCGGCGGAATCCGATATCGCTGCGGCGGAAAAACAATATGAGGCGGCGAAGTCTACGTTCTATCCACGCTTTGATGCAGAGCTCGGACGGACGGCCGATAACGACATCGATGGCATGAACGGTCACAACAACGAATGGCAGGCTATGCTGCGCATGAGCTTCAACCTGTATGCCGGTGGCAGCAACAAGGCCGACCTGGAATCCAAGTCGTACCTGAGCAACCAGGCGCTGGACATTCGTAACAATGCCTTGCGCCAGCTCAATGAGGAATTAGGCCTGGCATGGAATGCTCTGGACAACGCCAACGCGCAATTGCCTATTGCCCAGCAATATGTCGACTACAGCAACAATGTGCGCTCCGCCTACCAGCAGCAATTCAGCCTGGGCGAGCGGACCCTGCTCGACTTGCTCGATAGTGAGAACGAACTCTTCACCGCCCAGCGTCGTCTGACCGAGGTGAAGAACATTCAAGTGTTTACTCAATATCGAATCAAGGCGACCATTGGCCAGCTGCTCAAGAGCCAGGGCGTTGTCGCACCGATGGCATCCGTTGTGCAGAACGATATGAAACCAAAGGTGAGCCTGCCAGGCATGAACTGAGGTTCACCTTAATCTCCAACCGCAATCTTCAAGAGAAACCGCGTGGAATCAGAAGTCAGTCGAGTTCAACTCAGCCATGATCCACGCAGTCAGCACGACGATCCGCTGCTGGACAGCCTGCTGTCACTTTGTGTGCTGCACCAGAAACCCGCCAGCCGGGCGATGTTGACCACCGGCCTGCCGTTGCCGGCCCAGCGCCTGAGCCCGGAGCTACTGCCGCGCGCGGCAGCCCGTGCCGGCCTGCAGGGGCGTCTGTTGCAACGCAAGCTTGAGCAGATCCCGGGCATCGCCATGCCGGCCATGCTGCTGCTCAAGGACGGTCGCAGCACCGTGTTGCTCGGTTGGGAGAATGAAGACACCGCGCGGCTGTTGCTCAGCGAGAGCGACGGCGGCGAGGTGCATGTCAGTCGCGAGGTGCTGCAGAGCGACTACAGCGGGCGGGTATTCTTCGCTCAGCCGCAGCACAAGTTCGACGTCAACCACGGCAACCTGATTCCCCGCGCACGTTCCTGGTTCCGCGACACGCTCAAGCGCAGTCGCTGGCTGTACATCGATGCCATCGCCGCAAGCCTGGTGATCAACCTGATTGCCCTGGCTGCGCCACTGTTCGTCATGAACGTCTACGACCGCGTGGTACCCAACCAGGCGACCGCGACCCTGTGGGTGCTGGCGATCGGTATCTGCGGCGCCTATCTCTTCGACCTGATTCTCAAGGGCCTGCGCAGCCTGTGCCTTGACCTTGCCGGGAAAAAGACTGACCTGATCATCTCCGCCACATTGTTCGAGCGCATCGTCGGCATGGCGATGAAGTACCGTCCGGCGCGGGTCGGCAGCTTTGCCCAGAACATTCACGAATTCCAGGGCCTGCGCGACTTCCTTGCCTCGCTGACCCTGACCAGTCTTATCGACCTGCCGTTTACTCTGCTGATCCTGCTGGTGATCGGCATCATCGGCGGGCACCTGGTGTGGATCCCGATCATTGCCTTCCCGCTGGCCCTGGGCATCGGCTACGCCCTGCAGAAGCCCCTGATGGCGACTCTGGAGCAGACCATGGCCCTGGCCTCAGAGCGCCAGTCGAGCCTCATCGAGACGTTGGCCGGGCTCGACGCGGTCAAGGTCAACAACGCCGAGAGCGAGCGTCAGTATATGTGGGAGCAGACCATCGGCACCCTCAGCCGTCTGGAGCTGCGGGTCAAGGTGCTGTCGGGCATGGCGATGAACATCACCCTGCTGATCCAGCAACTGGCGGGTGTGGCGCTGATTTGTGCCGGTGTCTACCAGATCATTGCCGGCAACCTCAGCATGGGTGGCCTGATTGCCTGCTACATGCTCAGTGGCCGTGCACTCGGTCCGCTGGGGCAGCTGTCCGGCTTACTGACCCGCTACCAGCAGGCCAAGGTCACCATGGTTTCGACCGACCAGATGATGGAGCTGCCGCAAGAGCGCAACTTCGAGGAGCGTCCGCTGAGCCGTCAGGTGCTGCAGGGTGCAATCGAGTTCCGCGGCGTTGACTTCACCTACCCGAACCAGCAGAACCTGGCGCTCAAGAGCGTCAGCCTGACCATCCGTCCGGGTGAGAAAATCGGCATCATCGGCCGCAGCGGCTCGGGCAAGAGCTCGCTGGCCAAGTTGATCGTCGGTCTCTATGAAGCTGACAGCGGTTCGCTGTTGGTCGACGGTGTGGACATCCGCCAGATCGACGTCAGTGAGCTGCGCCACAACATCGGTTACGTGCCACAGGATATCCAGCTGATGGCCGGCACCCTGCGTGACAACCTGGTCAGCGGTGCGCGTTATGTCGAGGACGAAATGGTCCTGCAGGCCGCCGAGCTGTCTGGCGTCCATGAATTTGCCCGCTTGCATCCGCAAGGCTATGAGTTGCAGGTCGGTGAGCGCGGTCAGAATCTCTCTGGCGGTCAGCGCCAGAACGTCGCCCTGAGTCGGGCGCTGTTGCTCAACCCACAGATCCTGCTGCTCGACGAACCCACCAGCGCCATGGACAACACGGGCGAGGAGCGGCTCAAGCAACGCCTGCAAGCGGTCATCGAAAGCAAGACCGTGGTCCTGGTCACCCACCGGGCATCGTTGTTGTCACTGGTCGATCGCTTGATCGTTGTTGATCGGGGGCAGATTGTTGCGGATGGCCCGAAAGCCGCCGTCATGGATGCGCTGAAGAAGGGGCAGATCAGTGTTGCATAAGATGGATATGGGCCCGTTCAAGGACAGCCTGCGCAAATACTTCAAAGGCTCGGAGTCCCTCAGCGGCCAGCCGCTGCCCGAGGTCAACAAGGCGCTGATCGAGGATGCACCGCGCATCGTGCGCCTGACTATCTGGGGTGTGATCGCCTTCTTCCTGTTCCTGGGGCTGTGGGCCAACTTCGCGATCATTGACGAAGTTACCCGCGGTGAAGGCAAGGCGATTCCGTCGTCCAAGCTGCAGAAAATCCAGAACCTGGAAGGCGGTATCGTTGCGCAAATCTATGCCAAAGAAGGCCAGATCGTCGAAATTGGCGACCCTTTGCTGCGTCTGGACGACACCCGTTTTGTTTCCAACGTCGGCGAAACCGAAGCGGATCGCCTGGCTATGGCCCTGCGCGTGGAGCGCCTGAGCGCAGAAGTCGATGACCGTCCGCTGAAAGTTGACGAAGAGATTCGCAAGGCTGCGCCGAATCAGGCGGCCAACGAAGAAGCCTTGTACCAGAGCCGCCGTCAGCAATTGCAGGACGAGATCGGCGGCCTGCAGGAGCAGTTGGTGCAGCGCCAGCAGGAACTGCGCGAGTTCAGCTCCAAGCAATCCCAGTACCGCAACAGCCTGCAGCTGCTGCGCCAGGAAATCAGCATGTCCGAGCCGCTGGTGGCTCAGGGCGCTATCTCCCAGGTGGAAGTACTGCGCCTCAAGCGTGCCGAGGTGGAAAACCGCGGCCAGCTGGATGCCACCTCGCTGGCCATCCCGCGGGCCGAGTCGGCGATCAAGGAAGTCGAGCGCAAGATCGATGAGACCCGCGGCAAGTTTCGCAGTGATGCCCTCACTCAGCTGAACGAGGCACGCACTGACCTGAGCAAGGCCCAGGCCACCGGCAAGGCCCTCGATGACCGGGTCAACCGGACCCTGGTGACTTCGCCGGTGCGCGGTATCGTCAAGCAGTTGCTGGTCAATACGGTCGGCGGTGTGATCCAGCCGGGGAGTGACCTGGTCGAAATCGTGCCGCTGGATGACACCCTGCTGGTTGAAGCACGTATCCGCCCGCAAGACATCGCCTTCCTGCATCCAGGCCAGGAAGCCATGGTCAAGTTCACTGCCTATGACTTCACCATCTATGGCGGCCTGAAAGCCAAGCTGGAACAGATCGGTGCCGACACCATCACCGATGAAGAAAACAACACCTTCTACGTGATCAAGCTGCGCACCGATCGCAGCCACCTGGGCACCGACGAGAATCCGTTGTTGATCATCCCGGGCATGGTCGCCTCGGTGGATATCATCACTGGCAAGAAAAGTGTGCTGAGCTACCTGCTCAAGCCGATCATCCGTGCCCGGGCCGAAGCGCTGCGCGAGCGTTGATCTGGCACATCGCCGGTATTGCCGGCGATGAGGCCTGCAAAGCTCACCATATGCTTATTCACTAAAGATATTTAAATTATCTATCTTATGACTTTATAGTCAAATTCCTGCGTACCTGCCGACCAATCGGCGCGCCGCACGACCGAACCAACACGGAACCCCGTGAGTTTCTGATCGATGCGCGCACCTTTGGGCGTGCTCTGCGTGGGAGTGAATCATGTCAGCGGCCTCCAGTGTCTTGTCGTCTGTCGACAGCGCACAACAACACTTCGAAGTTCGTCCTTTCTCCGGTGCCGTCGGCGCCGAAATCATCGAGCTGGATCTGTCCCGTGCAGTTAATGCCGAGGATTTCGCCCGGGTTCACCGCGCCCATCTCGATCATCATGTACTGGTCTTTCGCGACCAGCACATAACCCCCGAGCAACAGATCGCCTTCAGCCGCCGCTTCGGCGAGCTGCAGATTCATGTACTCAAACAGTTTCTGCTGGCCGGCCACCCGCAAATCCTGATCGTCTCCAACATCGTCGAGAACGGGCAGAACATCGGCCTGGGCGATGCTGGCAAGTTCTGGCATTCGGACCTGTCGTACAAGGCGCTGCCGAGCCTGGGCTCGATGCTGCATGCCCAAGAGCTGCCGAGCGAAGGCGGCGATACCCTGTTCGCCGACATGCACAAAGCCTGGGACGGACTGCCTGAAGCCCTGCGCAACGCTGTGCAAGGCCGTAGCGCAGCGCACTCCTACACCGCCCGCTACAGCGAAAGCAAATTTGAAGGCAACTGGCGCCCGACGCTGACTGCCGAGCAACTGGCCCAGGTGCAGGAAGTGATTCACCCCGTGGTGCGGACCCATCCGGAGAACGGCCGCCAGGCCTTGTTCGTCAGTGAAGGCTTCACCACCCGCATCGTTGGCCTGCCCGAAGACGAAAGCCGGCAGATCCTCGCCGAGCTCTATGCCTACAGCGTGCTGGAACAGAACATCTACCGTCACCAGTGGCAGCCCCGTGACCTGGTGTTCTGGGACAACCGCTCACTGATCCACCTGGCTGCCGGTTGCCCCGCGCACCTGCGCCGCAAGCTGTACCGCACCACCATCCAGGGCGATGCCCCGTTCTGACACGTTTCGAGGAGTACAGCATGTGCAAGTCAATCAGCCGCCTGGCGGCCAGTATCGGTCTGGGTGTCAGCCTGCTCGCCGGCAGCCTGGTAGCCCCGGCAACGGCCCAGGCCGAAGGTGAAATCCGCATTGCCGAACAGTTCGGCATCGTCTATCTGCTGCTCAATGTGGTGCGCGACCAGAACCTGATCGAGAAGCACGGCAAGGAGCAGGGCATCGACATCAAGGTCGACTGGACGCAATTGTCTGGTGGCGCGGCGATCAACGATGCCTTGCTATCCGGTTCGATTGACATCGCCGGCGCCGGGGTCGGCCCGCTGCTGACCATCTGGGACCGCACCCAGGGTCGGCAGAACGTCAAGGCCGTGGCTTCGCTGGGCAACTTCCCGTACTACCTGGTCAGCAGCAACCCCAAGGTCAAGACCATCGCCGACTTCAGCGACAAGGACCGTATTGCCCTGCCGGCCGTGGGCGTTTCGGTGCAGTCACGCTTCCTCCAGTACGCTGCCGCCAAGCAGTGGGGTGACAAGGAGTACGCGCGACTGGACAAATTCACCCTGGCGGTTCCGCACCCTGACGCTACCGCCGCCTTGCTGGCCGGTGGCACCGAGCTGAACGCGCATTTCTCCAACCCGCCGTTCCAGGACCAGGTGCTGGCCAACAAGGACGTGCACGTGGTGCTCAACACCTACGACCTGCTCGGGCCGAACTCGCCAACCGTGTTGTTCGCCACCGAGAAATTCCGCCAGGACAATCCCAAGACCTACAAGGCCTTTGTCGACGCCCTGGCCGAGGCTGCGGACTTCGCCCAGAACGACAAGGCGGCTGCGGCTGACACGTATATCCGCGTGACCAAGGCCAAGATCGACCGCGAAGCGCTGCTCAAGATCATCGACAACCCGCAGTACGAATTCAGCGTCACACCGAAAAACACCTACCCGCTGGCCGAGTTCCTCTACCGCGTGGGCGCGATCAAGCACAAACCCGAGTCCTGGAAGGATTACTTCTTCCAGGACGAGAAACCGCTGCAAGGGAGCTGAACCGCATGAACACCCCATTGCAAGGCCACACGGTCAGCAAGTTGAGCAGCGTCGCCACGCCGCCGCTGCTGCAGGTGGATAACGTCAGCCTGGAATACCGCACGGCGCAAAGCGTGGTGCGGGCCACTCATCAGGTCAGTTTCGACGTGGACAAGGCGGATCGCTTTGTCCTGCTCGGTCCCTCCGGTTGCGGCAAGTCGACGCTGCTCAAGGCGGTCGCCGGTTTCATCGAACCGCGGGAAGGACAGATCCGCTTGCAGGGCCAGGCGGTACATGGCCCGGGCCCCGACCGGATCGTGGTGTTCCAGGAGTTCGACCAACTGCCACCGTGGAAAACCGTCAAACAGAATGTGATGTTCCCGTTGCTGGCGTCGGGCACGCTCAAGCGCAAGGAAGCCGAAGCACGCGCCTTGCATTACCTGGAGAAAGTCGGCCTGACTGGCTTTGCCGATGCCTACCCACATACCTTGTCGGGCGGCATGAAAGCCCGGGTCGCGATTGCCCGCGCGTTGGCCATGCAGCCGAAAATCCTGCTGATGGACGAGCCTTTCGCCGCGCTCGACGCGTTGACCAGGCGCAAGATGCAGGAAGAATTGTTGCTGCTGTGGGAAGAGGTGCGTTTCACCTTGCTGTTCGTCACCCACTCCATCGAGGAAGCGCTGGTGGTGGGTAACCGCATCCTCCTGCTGTCGCCCCATCCGGGGCGGGTACGGGCTGAGATCCACAGTCATCAGTACGACCTGCAGAGCCTCGGTGCCAGTGACTTCCAGAGCTCGGCTAGACGCATCCATCGCTTGCTGTTCAACGATGACGCCCAATCCGGGCACGACCCGGCATGGGGTTTCGCCGACATCCGTATTGCCTACTGACCGGGAGCTTTGCCATGACCACATCCGTTACGCCGCGTCAGGAATACGAAGTTGTCCTCGAACCACTGCTCAGTGTACCGCTTGAGCGCGAACTGCCCCTGGGTCAACGTTTGTGGCAACAGGCTTGGCTGCGCAAGGGGGTGATCCTGGTGTTGCTGGCGGCGGCCTGGGAAGCCATCGCTCGCTACCAGGGCAACGACCTGCTGCTGCCCAACTTCCTGCAAACGGCGGCGGCCTTGTTCGACGGCCTGTTCAGTGGCGAATTGCCGGCCAAGGTCGGTGTCTCGCTGGTGGTGCTGCTCAAGGGTTATCTGCTGGGCATCGTCCTGGCGTTTGGCTTGACCAGCCTGGCCGTCTCGAGCCAATTGGGCCGTGACCTGCTCAGCACATTGACCTCGATGTTCAACCCGCTGCCGGCCATAGCCTTGCTACCGCTGGCCTTGCTCTGGTTCGGCCTGGGCGACAACAGCCTGATTTTCGTCCTGGTGCATTCGGTGCTTTGGGCCCTGGCCCTGAACACCTATGCCGGATTCCTCGGTGTGTCCGAAACCCTACGCATGGCCGGGCGCAACTATGGCCTGCGCGGTCTGCGGCTGGTACTGCACATTCTGATCCCGGCAGCGCTGCCGTCGATTCTCTCCGGCCTGAAGATCGGTTGGGCTTTCGCCTGGCGCACCTTGATTGCCGCCGAACTGGTTTTTGGCGCCACCAGCGGCAAAGGCGGGCTGGGTTGGTACATCTTCCAGAACCGCAACGAGCTGTACACCGACAAGGTCTTCGCCGGGCTTGCCGTGGTGATTCTGATCGGTTTGTTGGTGGAAAGCCTGGTGTTCAACAACCTGGAGCGCATAACCGTGCGCCGCTGGGGCATGCAACGGTGATGGGCTCAGGCTGTCTGGTATCGCGCCGCAGCGCTGCTCAGGGTTTCGGCAATCTGCTGGCGCAGGTCCAAGGGTTGCTCGACGATCAAACCGTCGCCCTGGCTGAGTAACCACCCACGCAGTTGCCAGCCGTTGCTCACCGTCGCACGCAAGCAGTGGCCGTGCTCCAGCTGGGTGAGTTGCATGTCCGCCGACAGCGGTGTCTCACGCACCAGGCGCGCCAGGTTGTCGCTGATCCAAGCCTGCAACTCGATCTTGTCGGTGTCGCCGAATTGTAGGGCATCACTGCGCAGGTAAGCCTGCAGATCAAAGTCGCGCAGGCCTTCAGTGGCGCTGTTGAGTACGCGCAACTGGCGAAAACCGGCATTGGCCGCCCAGTGCCAGCCATAGGGAATGCTCTTGTCGTTGCGCTCCAACGGAAATATCAGCGACAGCTCGTTCAAGTCGCGCTCGATGGTCCGTTTGCTGATGGTAAAGCCGGCGTCTTTCAGGCGAGCTACCAGCTCGGCGCTGGTAATGCCGGGTGAGCGGCTGGGCAGTTGGCGCAGCAACTCCCATTGACGGCTGAGCGTGGCGCGGGTCGTGGCGGAGGGCAAAGTGTGGCGTCCTTGTCTAGGCTTGCGGTTGTAGCATGTTCCTAGCGCAGTGATATGGCAATTGGCCATTTATCTATCAGATCAAGGATGAAGTAGTTGATTTGCCTCAACCGAATCGTTCGCGACAGGTTTTGTCGCGGCTTTGCGCAGAATCACGCCTCATTACACCTGCCTTCGGTTCGCAGGGTTGTTCAATGAGGACGAACATGTCAGCTGCCAGCAACATTTACCCACTGCTCGAGCGTCTGCTTCCCGAGCGCATTATTCCGGTGCCTGGCCGTTCCAACCAACTGGAGCGGTTGTACGTCGGAGTGGGTATGCCCAGCCAGCGGGCGGTCTTGGGCGAAAGCTTCATCCTTATCAGCCGCCTGGAGGAGGCCACTGACCTGCAGGCGCTGTACAGCGATCTGCGCGACCAGGCCCTGGACGGCAATGTTGTGGCGCTCAACGACCTGGGCTGGATCTGGCTCAATGGCAAATACTGGCGCGCCGACCCGACGCTGGCCGGGCATCTGCTACGCATGGCGGCATTGCAGGGTAGTGCGGCGGCCTGGTTCAACCTCGGCCAGCAGTACTATTTTGGCAAGGGTGTGGAGGTCGCTTATGTCAGCGCGGCCGAGTACTACCAGCATGCTTTCGAACGCGGCCTGGAGCAGGCGGCCGCGGCCTTGGGTGACCTCTACGAGGAAGAAATCTGCGACAGTGATGTGCAGGCGTGGACGGTCGACCTGCAAATGGCCTACCGCTGGTTCCTCAGCGGTGCCCAGCGAGGCGAGGCGCGCTGCCGGTTCGAAGTCGGCTACCGGCTGCTGCACGGGCAGAACGTGGCAGCCGACCAGAAGGCCGGGGTGTACTGGCTGGAACTGGCGGCCGTGGCCGGGGTGATGCAGGCCGCTGAAGAGTTGGCGGTGCACTTCAGCGTTTCCGACAACGCCTTGCGCTACCTGTTCTGGCGTGACCAGGCTATCGCCATGGGCAGTTCGCTGGCCCTGACCATGAAGCTGGAGGATCAACTGCAGCCTTGAGCGTACAGGCTGCAGGGCAGCCCCAGTTTCACTTATCCACAAACCCCTTGAGCATCTCAATCGGCAACGGAAAGACAATGGTCGACGATTTGTCCCCGGCGATACTGCCCAAGGTCTGCATGTAACGCAGCTGCATGGCCCCCGGCTGGCGCCCGAGCATTTCTGCCGCCTGCATCAGTTTCTCCGAGGCCTGCAGTTCCCCTTCGGCATGAATCACCTTGGCCCGCCGTTCGCGTTCGGCTTCGGCCTGACGGGCAATGGCGCGGATCATCGACTCGTTGAGGTCGACATGCTTGATCTCGACGTTGGCCACCTTGATGCCCCAGGCATCGGTTTGTGCATCCAGCACCTGGCGGACATCCAGGTTCAAGCGCTCGCGTTCGGCCAGCAACTCATCCAGCTCATGCTTGCCGAGCACCGCCCGTAAGGTGGTCTGGGCCAATTGGCTGGTGGCCATGAGAAAGTCCTCGACCTGGATAATTGCCTTCTGCGGGTCAAGCACGCGAAAGTACAGCACTGCATTGACCTTGACCGAGACGTTGTCGCGGGTGATCACGTCCTGCGGCGGCACATCGAGCACCACGGTGCGCAAGTCGACCCGGACCATCTGCTGGACACCGGGAATCAGCAACACCAGGCCCGGCCCCTTGACCCGCCAGAAACGCCCGAGCTGGAACACCACGCCGCGTTCGTATTCGCGCAGAATGCGAAACGCCGACAGCAACAGCACAGCGGTCAACGCCAGCAGCGCACCAAAGCCCAGTTCGAAAAACATGCTCAGTCTCCTTGCGCCACAGCGTCTGCTGCGGCGCTGACGTCCAGAAGTACGCCCTTGCGTGAGATCACCCGGACGCGTTGTCCTACTTGCAGTGGCGTCTGACACTGCGCCTGCCACTGTTCACCCTGCGCCTGCACCGAGCCGATGTACGGATCGCTGTCGTTGACCGCCATGACCGTGGCCAGGCTGCCGACCAGATCTGCATCGCCACTGACCAGCGCGCGCTGGCGCGCTTTCATGGCCATGCCCAGCACACCGCCGAGCAGCAGCGCCGAGACCAGTGCCAGGAACAGAATCAGCGCCAGCGGAATGCCGAAGCCGGGCACATCGGTGTCCATCAGGATCACCGCGCCAACGACAAAGGCGACGATGCCGCCAAAGCCGACCACACCGAAGCTGGGCATGAACGCCTCGGCAATCATGAATGCCACACCGAGCAGAATCAGCCCGACCCCCGCGTAGCTCACCGGCAACAGCTGCAAGGCATACAGGGCCAGCAACAGGCAGATACCGCCGATCACCCCGCCGACCCCGGAACCCGGGCTCATGAACTCGAACATCAGGCCATAGATGCCGATCATGATCAGGATCAGCGCTACGCTGGGGTTGGTGATCACCGCCAGCAACCGCGTGCGCCAGTCTGGCTGGCGCTCGACCACGGGGGCGGCGGCGGTGTGCAACTGCATCGGCTGGCCGGCGGCTTCGAGTGTCTTGCCGTCGAGCTGGCGTAGCAAATCAGGCAGGTCGTTGGCGACCCGGTCGATCACCTTCAGGCGCAGGGCTTCGTTGGCAGGCAGGCTAACGGCTTCACGCACGGCCTGTTCGGCCCACTCGGCATTGCGTCCACGCAGTTGCGCCAGGCTACGGATATAGGCCGCAGCGTCGTTGACCTGCTTGCGGGTCAAGGTGTCTTGTTCGCCCGGGGGGGATTGCTTGTCGCCCGTCGGCGCTGCGGGTGGTGCCGCAGGGTCCTTGGGCGGACCGGGCAGGCCGCCGATCGGCACCGGGGTGGCGGCGCCCAGGTTGGTGCCCGGGGCCATGGCCGCGACATGGCTGGCGTAGAGGATGTAGGTGCCGGCGCTAGCCGCGCGGGCACCACTGGGAGCAACGAAACTGGCCACCGGCACGGGGCTGGCGAGGATTGCCTTGATGATCTCGCGCATCGAGCTGTCCAGCCCGCCTGGAGTGTCGAGGCGGATCACCACCAGTTGCGCCTGCTCGGATTTGGCCTGTTCCAGACCACGTATCAGATAATCGGCACTGGCCGGACCGATGGCGTCGTTAATACTCAGCACCAGCACTGGATGGCCGGGCGCAGCCTGGCCGCTAGGCAGTGCGCCGAGCAAGAGCAGCAAGAGCAGGTGCCGACACCAACGAGCGATCACCTGAATTCACCCGGTTTGTGCGTGTTCACTAAGTTTAGTCGGCTGCTCGCAGCAGCACGGCCTAAACTTCAGAAGTGGGGGAGTTCTATCCGGAGGTGCATCATGCGTATGGCAAAAACCCTGCAGCAGTGCCTGGACAAGGCTGGCTGCGACTATGACATCGTTCCTCACGCACACTCATCCACCAGCCTTGAGTCAGCGCGCCTGGCCGGGGTGCCGGCCGAGCGGGTGGCCAAGTCGGTCATGCTCGACGACCGCCACGGCAACTATCTGATGGCCGTGCTGCCCGCCAACCGTCACCTGGACATGAGCAAAGTGCAGGCCACCGGTCAGTGGCATATGACGATTGAAAGCAACCTGCCCCATCTGTTCGGTGATTGCGAGCGTGGCGCCATCCCGGCAATGGGTGAAGCTTACTCGATCAAGATGTTGCTCGACCCGACCTTGTCCCGTCAGGGTGATATCTACATCGAGGCTGGTGATCACGACCACCTGATCCACATGAACATGAAGCAGTACCTGAAACTGGTGCCTAACGCCGAAGTGCGCGAGGTTTGCTGATGATCAACCCGCTGCCAGGCTGGCGTCGTGGACGACCGGTCTGGCGCTGAGGAGTGACCCATGGAAGCACCCAATCACAAGTTTTCAGAATTGTTCAAACAGCTGGGCCTGCCTGACGATCCCGTCGGTATCGACCAGTTCATTACTAGCCATTCTCCGCTCAAGGGCGACATAAAACTGGTCGACGCACCTTTCTGGACAGATGCTCAAAGGGCATTTCTGAAGGACAGTATCGAAGAGGATGCCGACTGGGCGCTGATGTTCGACCAGCTCAATGAGGCGTTGCGAAATAAACGCTGAGCGGCACTGATACCGGCGTTCGGCGTTGCTATGCTCAGAAAAAAACAACAGGGGATAGCGCAATGAAAGATCCCTATGCCGTCGGTTTCTGGTGTGCCGTGAGCGCGTTGGGCCTGCTGACCGTCGGTTACTTCTATGGCGTCAAAGAGAGCTATCAGCTGAACCAGGCCCTGGTGTTTCTCTACGCAGCCGGTGGAGTGATCGGGGCGCTGGCGCTGACGGCGCTGGCCTGGATTGCCTGGCAGCAGCTGCGGGTCAGCAAGCGCCAGTTGGCTCAGGGGCGCACACTGGTTGCCATCTGGAACACCAAGGTTGCCTTGCGCCGGGTCGAAACTGTGTTCGACCGCTACTTCTGGGGCAGCTACTGGCAGCCGGGGCGGACCTTCCAGGAAGTCATGGGCGAGCTTGAAGGCACGCCTCTGGAGCAAAGCCTTGAAGCCCTGAAGCGTCAGTGCCGCGAGCTGGACAAGGAAACCCACGACCTGCGGCGGCACTGGCTGGATAACGCCCGTGAGCTCTCCACCGTGGCCACCGCCATGGCCCGTGAGCGCTATCAGCTGGACTTGTGCGACTCACAGCAAAGCAGCGGCCGAGGTGGGGCGGCGGTGCTTAACCGCGATCTGGAAGTGCTGGTTTACACCTGGTCGGCGCGGCTGCGCAGTTTCGACCACCAGCTCGATGAGCTGGAGGGCGAATACCGCTGACGGGCATTGCGGCGACTCAATCGCCGCGAATGTACTGCTCCAGTTGCTGGATCATGTTGGCCTGCTCGGCGATGGCCTCCTTGACCAGGTCACCGATCGACAGCAGACCCAGCAGCTCGCCGTTCTCCACCACCGGCAGGTGCCGCAGATGGCTGTTGGTCATCATGTTCATGCAGTAGTCGATGTTCTGGTGCGGGTCCACCGTGATCACCGGCGCGCTCATGATCGCGCTGACCGGAGTGCCCACTGACGAGCGGCCCTTGAGCACCATCTTGCGCGCGTAGTCGCGCTCACTGACGATCCCCACCACCTGGCCACCCTCGACCACCGGCAAGGCACCAACATTTTTCTCGGCCATCAGCCTGAGTGCATCGAGCACCATCTGGTCGGGGGCAATGGTATGAACCTGGTGGTGCTGCTGAGCTTTTGTTTTTAGGAGCTGTGCCACGGTTTTCATAGTTGCCTCTGCAATGCTGGGAGTGGATGACGGCAGATGCCTACAGAATCGTGTACAGATGGCCGCAGAGCAAGGGAGAAAACGGCATCGAGTCGATTGAAAAACGTCATGGGCCGGGTGAGCTGGGGAAAAACCTGCCGAACCGCCCATGCGCTCGGCAGGGGTTGGCCGATCAGCTTTCGCTACTGCAGCGCCGATCAAAGCCCGTTAGGCAAGAACCGGGTAGCACCGCTGACATCGTCGATCTTCTTGATGCGGAAGGCCTTGATGCAGGTTTCGTTACGGGTGTTGCTGTCCGGGCAGTACTGTTTGACGAAGGCGCCAAAGTCCATGTCCTGACCGTTAACGCTGAGCACGCGCTTGAAGTACTCGCCCTGGATGCCCTGGGCCTGACGCGAGGTGGTCATTTCCTGATCAACCACTAGGCGGCCATGCAGGTCGACGGTGGGAAACTTGGCTTCTTCCTTGAAGCAACCGCTCAGCAGCAGGCCTGCCGCCACCAGCATAATCATACGTAGCATGATGTTGTCTCTGCAGAGGGCGGCCCCGGCGCATGCACCGAGGCTAACCCGGGGATAGTTACTCGAACAGCTTGGTGGAGCGATTGACCTCGGCCTTGCCGGCATCTTCCAGCAAGGATTTGGCGCCAGAGGTCACGTTGCGCGAAGCGTCGGCGTTGGACTGGATCACGTCGGTGCGGGCGGCGCTGTCGCGCAGCTCGGCATCGATGTAGTCGTTGGCCCGGGCAACCTTGGCTTTCTTCGCTTGCAGCGCCAGACGACGTTCTTCCAGCTCCAGGGCGCGCAGCTCGTCCTCGAAGCCTTCTTCACGGGTCTGAACGCGCTTGTGCTCCGCCGCTTGCGCCTGCTGCTTTTCGGCGGCCCGTTGCGAGGCGGCACGCTGCGCAGCAGCACGTTGCTGGCGAGCAGCGGCTTCGCGGGACTCGGCGCGCTGCTGGGCAGCAGCAGCCTGACGCAGGCGCTCGGTTTCCAGGGCGGCTTCAGTCTGTTTGGTCTGCTGTTCGATCTGGTAAAGCTGATCGAACTGGCCTGCCGTGGCGGTCACGGCAGACAGTGCGAGGGCGGTGCCCAGAACAATATGCTTCATGTCCGGCTGCCTCAGCTCTTTTTCGGTTCTGGGCAGGTGGCATTCGGCTGAATGCGCGTTTCGTTGGACATGGTCATGACCATCAGGGAGATGCCACCCACTTCAAAGTCGCAAGGACGGCCAACCTGGGCGGAGGTGTAAATCTTGCCGCTCTCGGAGTAGCCGATCAGCACGCCGGGTACCAGCGTGGTGTCGTTGACCATCGAGCCTGCAAGGGCGCCTGCACCACCCCCGGCTACACCGCCGACGATAGCAGTGTCCTTGTTCTTGCCGGCACCCAGCGCTGCGCCACCCAGAGCACCCAGCACACCGCCAACCATCATTGCGGCTTTCTGGTTCTTTTCGTTGCTGACTTTGATCTTGGTCGGCGAGATCGTGAGGATCTTGACGGTCTTGGCTTCCTGCTGGGTGTTCACCTGACTGGCGTCAAACACATCGGATTGATACTGCTCGCCCGTCGCTTGGCAACCAACAAGAGCAGCGGCAACGGTCAAAGCCAGACAGTGTTTCAGCATTTTCATTCCTAAATTCCCTGGAGGGTGTGGGTAACCTTGCGCCGCAATCCATTTCGGTGGGCATATTGCCATCATTCTAAACGGATTGTTTAAACGAGGTAAAGCCAACAGGACTTACAGGGAATTTGGATAGAGCGGATGCTAATAAAGGAGGGAGTTCGCTTGGCAGGAGCAGCCGGGCGAATTGAAATCTTGGTAAGCGGAAGTGGCGAAAACGCTAGGCCTTTGCAAGCAAAGGCAGAGAAAGATGGCGCACTCGGCGGGAATCTGACCCATGGCGGTATTTCAAGGGCAAAACCTTGTTCTAGACGAGTAAAGCTCCGGGGGTGTACTGCCTTAGTGGGGCTGGTTGATGGCACCTCTGACGATAGTCAACGAACCCATGCCAAGCAATGCCCTTCTGCTCATAAATTGAACAGTTATCAGTGGCCGCTGAACAGAAGACGTAGAGCGCAACCCTCGGTGCGACAAGTCAAGTGGTTAGGGTGATGGCGTTTTCATGCTGTTGAGCTAATGTTCATAAAAGATGCTACTTAAGTTATGAGGGGTACTGGAATGAGTAGTAACGTCTCGGGGAAAGCCTCTGAAAGTAATGCCAGTACGATAGCTTTAGTTGCACTTGTCTTGGTGATATTTGGTGGGCTTACATACATATATCAAGCTGGAGGTGGATCAAAAAATAGCACGGTCTTGAGCTACTCTGATGCTTATCGCTGTATGAATGGAGACGGCCTAAATAAAATGTCGGATGATGAGTTTGAACTAATATGCCTAGATAATAAGTTCTCTGTTGATGTGTACCCTAAGGGCTGTGATATGGATGTCGACTGCGAGCTTTCATTGTTCAACCCCAAACTACCTGGGTTCGAAAGGAGTACTCTGTTTGAAGCTGATTTGGTGAGTGAGATTCGCTATGATGATGAAAAGCTTAAGGTTTCAGGCGTTATCACTGGGCGTGGGTTCCTAGGGCAGGTTGAAGTTGATGTTCTCGCTCAAAAGGTAATTTTATTATCCGAAGAAGAAAAGGCTTTGGTTGAGGAGGCTAGGAAGCCGAAGGTTGATCCTGTTGTTGAGGCGAAAGAAAGATGGTTGGAGGAAAGAGCAGCTGATAACTCGAAAATGAGAGAGTACGCCGATAGGAATGATAAAGATCTGAGGGCGAAGTCGACTCGGGTTCAGGTTGATCAAAGCTCTGTAAATGGTTTGGCTGAGTACCGCTATTACTTGAAGAGTGGGAAAGTAGTTTCCTGTCTTCGTGGGTTTGAGGCGAACGTGCACATCTATGAGTGCAATAACTACAATTTCAACTGATACGCGCCGGGCATCGATACGATGCAAAGGGCAAACATGGTTGTCGATTGCATGGGATTCCTAAGGATGGTCTGAAATAGCCGAATACTCTCCGGCTATCGAGCGGTCAGCACTTCAAAAAACGATGCTCATCGAAAATCCGATTGGTTCTCCACGCTTTTCAGGCTGCCTGGCGGCTGCGA
>NZ_JBOICA010000051.1:0-34898 GCF_050739775.1 Pseudomonas sp. | reverse complement strand
GTCCTGGGTGCCCGAAAAATGATGCAACTGATGGGCTGAAAGGCCTTTTACAGCACAAAAACAAACGCCCCGAACAAGTCGGGGCGTTTGGCTTAAGGCCTGTCAGCGTGTTTTCACACAGTCTGCTTAGGCCTCTTTTTTTACCGGACGAAACCGGTTGAATCTGGAGCGGGAAACGAGACTCGAACTCGCGACCCCGACCTTGGCAAGGTCGTGCTCTACCAACTGAGCTATTCCCGCATTTGGTGAGGGCCATTCTATAGAATCATGAAGTTCCGTCAAGCCCTTGATTCAAAAAAGCTTTATTTCTGCTCCGAGCCTTCGCGCAGGTGCGGCCAGGCAGCGCGCAGGTAGTGCACCATCGACCACAGGGTCAAGCCTGCGGAGACCATCAGCAAGGCGTAACCCAGTATCACCCAGAAAGTCAGCACCGGCGGATTGGCCAGTAAGATCACCAGGGCCAGCATTTGCGCGGCAGTCTTCCACTTACCCAGGTTCGATACGGCCACCTGCGCCCGCGCGCCCAGCTCGGCCATCCACTCGCGCAGGGCCGATACCACGATCTCGCGACCGATGATCACCGCCGCCGGCAAAGTCAGCCAGAAGTTCGCATGCACCTGCACCAGCAGCACCAGGGCTACGGCGACCATCAGCTTGTCGGCCACCGGATCCAGGAAGGCGCCAAACGGTGTGCTCTGCTGCAAACGACGGGCCAGGTAGCCGTCAAGCCAGTCAGTGGCCGCAGCTATGGCGAAGACGCCACTCGCTGCGATATAGCTCCAGTGATACGGAACATAAAACAGCAAAATGAAGATCGGAATGAGCAGGACGCGAAGAACTGTAAGTAGATTTGGGATATTCATCGGCACAACTGGCTGCAAAGTGAGCGTGCATTCTACTCGCTATGCAGGTTGGCATAAATCGACTCGGCAAGCTTTTTACTGATTCCTGGTGCTTTGGCGATTTCTTCGATGCTGGCACGGGTCAGTTCCTGCAGGCCGCCGAAGTGCTTGAGCAGGTCACGACGGCGCTTTGGCCCCACGCCTGCCACGTCTTCCAGGCTGGAAGTACGCCGGGCCTTGCCGCGCCGGGCGCGGTGGCCGGTAATGGCAAAACGGTGAGCTTCGTCACGGATCTGCTGGATCAGGTGCAGTGCCGGCGAGTCGCCCTTGAGGGTGAACTCATGGGCGGCGTCGTTGAGGTAGAGGGTTTCGAAGCCGGCCTTGCGCGTCACGCCCTTGGCCACGCCGAGCAGGATCAGGTCGGGAACGGCCAGTTCCTGGAGGACGTCGCGGGCCATGTTCAGCTGACCTTTGCCGCCGTCCACCAGCAGCACGTCCGGCAGTTTACCCTCGCCTTCCTTGATCCGCCCGAAGCGTCGGGTCAGGGCCTGGTGCATGGCCGCATAATCGTCGCCCGGGGTGACGCCCTCGATGTTGAAGCGCCGGTAGTCGGACTTCAGTGGGCCTTCAGGGCCAAACACCACGCAGGAAGCGACCGTCGCCTCACCGCTGGAGTGGCTGATGTCGTAGCACTCCAGGCGCTGCGGGATTTCATCCAGGGCCAGGACCTGGGCCAAAGCTTCGAATCGTGAGGCCATGTGCTGGCGGTTGGCCAGGCGCGCGCTCAGCGCCTGCTCGGCGTTGGTCACCGCCAGCTGCTGCCAGCGCGCACGGGTACCGCGCACGCGATGACTGATGCTCAGTTCGCGTCCGCGCAGGGCTTCAATGGCGGCAGTGAACGCAGCGAAGTCTTCGTGCACCACGTTGACGATCAACTCGCCCGGCAGGTCGCGCTCGGCGTTGCCGATGTAGTACTGGGAGAGGAACGCGGCCATGACCTCGGCCACTTCCTCTTCGATCCCGACCTGAGGGAAGAAATTCTTGCTGCCCAACACCCGCCCGCCGCGCACGCTGATCAGGTGCACACACGCACCACCAGGGTTGGTGAACGCGGCAACCACATCCACATCGCCACTGCCGCCTTCCATGCTCTGCTGATCCTGGACCCGGCGCAGCAAGGCGATCTGGTCACGCAGTGCAGCGGCCTTCTCGAACTCCAGGGCCATGGCCGCCTGCTCCATTTCGGCATTCAGCTCATTGGTCAGCTGATGGCTGCGACCTTCGAGGAACATCACCGAGTGGCGCACATCGACGGCATACTCCTCTGGCTCGACCAAGCCGACACAAGGCGCCTTGCAACGCTTGATCTGGTATTGCAGGCACGGCCGGGTGCGGTTGCTGTAGTAGCTGTCTTCGCATTGGCGGACGAAAAAGGTTTTTTGCAGCAGGCTCAGGCTTTCGCGAATCGCACCGGCACTGGGATAGGGGCCGAAGTACTTACCCTTCTGCTTCTTGGCACCGCGATGAATCCCCAGCCGCGGAAACGGGCCGTCGGACAGGAATACATAAGGGTAGGACTTATCGTCGCGCAGCAGGATGTTATAGGGTGGCCGCCATTCCTTGATCAGCGTCTGCTCAAGCAGCAGCGCTTCGGTCTCGTTGGCGGTAATGGTGGTTTCGACCTGGGCGATGCGCGCCACCAGGGCAGCCGTCTTCGGCGCCAGGCCGGTCTTGCGAAAGTAGCTGGCCAGGCGCTTCTTGAGGTTTTTCGCCTTGCCGACATACAGCAGCCGGGCGTCACCGTCGAACATCCGGTAAACGCCCGGGCGACCGCTGCAGGTCGCCAGGAATGCACTTGAATCGAACACAGGGGTCATGAGTTCAGAGACTGGCGTCAACCATGCCATGGCGGACCGCCAGCAGCGTCAGTTCGACGTCGCTGGTGACCGAGAGTTTTTCGAAAATCCGGTAACGGTAAGTATTGACCGTTTTCGGTGACAGGCACAGCTTGTCGGAGATGATCTGCACCTTCTGGCAACCGACGATCATCAGGGCGATCTGGATTTCCCGCTCTGACAGCGCATCGAACGGCGAGCCTTGCGGCTGGAACGACTTGAGGGCCAGTTGCTGGGCGATCTGCGGGCTGATGTAACGCTGTCCGGCGAACACCAGGCGAATGGCCTGGACCATTTCATCCAGCCCTGCACCCTTGGTCAGGTAACCGGCGGCGCCCGCCTGCAGCAGGCGTGTGGGGAACGGGTCGTCTTCACAAACGGTCACCGCCACGACTTTCACATCGGGATGACTGCGCAACAATTTGCGCGTGGCCTCAAGACCACCAATCCCGGGCATTTTCACGTCCATCAGAACCACATCGGGCTTGAGCTCACGCGCCACCTTCAACGATGCCTCGCCAGAGTCGGCTTCGCCCACCACCTGCAAGCCATCGATATCGGCCAGCATACGGGTGATGCCCGTACGTACCAGATCGTGATCATCGACCACCAGGACCCTAATCAAGCAGACACCTCGCACTGCGGCGGCAATTGGATCCCGCCACCTTAGCAAAAAACCAGGCGCTAGAGCTAACGGAACACGTCATCGCATCGATGCCATTTTGTCCTTGCCCGCCACACGGCCAAAGACCGCCGGGTCACGGCCAGAAACCTTTGCACAGGGCCTTGGCAGCGTATCGGCAAGACTGCCGAGCAATTGCTGGACAGCGGCCTGATCGGGTGCGGGTAAAGCGCGAAAGGCTGCCAGCAAGCGGTCTTCCTCCGCACTCAGGCTGCCGTGGGGTACAGGAGTACGCGTGCCACTCAACACATACAGGGCATCGACCCCTCGGGCGGCCACGGCCGCCAGGTAGTCGGTCTTGGGCGTACGCTCGCCACTCTCGTACTTGCCCTGGGCATTGGGCTCGACCCCACCAATATCACCGAACACGCGTTGGGTCAGGCCCAGACGCTCCCTTTCTTCCCGTAGCCGGGATCCGATTCCGTTCATCGCGATTCAATATCCTTGATACATCATCCATGCCTGTCATTCACGCAAGCCCACAAGGTAGGCAGTTCAAGCAGCACTATGCACAGGAAGGCGAGCACTGCACAAGCCGACAGATGCACCTCCTGCCTATAGTTGTCTGTACAGGATCATCAGCCGGGCAACTTTCAATCACAAAAAAGATGTAGTGGCTGCAGCGCTGGGCCGAGGCCCAGCGCCCTGCTCAGCGCGGACGTCAGCAGCACCGGGATGGCCGCGCGCAAGTGGGCCGTGGCAGCCATGGCGTCGACCTTGCTGATGACCCAGACGACCAGCGACGGCAAGTTGCAACTGTCGGCGCAACAGCGTGAATGGTTCACCCAACTGGGCGAACGCATCATTGCCGAGTACCAGCAGCACCGGGCGCCCGGTTTTGCCTGGTTCAACAACCATGACTACTGGGCCGTGGCAGCGACCGGCATGTTGATCCAGCGCGACGACTTCATCCAGTGGGCCGACGGCAACCTGCGCCTTGGCCTGCAACAGGCGGTCAAGGCCAGCGATAGCAGCTATGCCTACCTGCCGCTGGAAGTCGCCCGCGGCAAGCTCGCCGCCACCTATAGCCAGTACGCGCTGGTGCCGCTGGTGTTGCTGACCGAGTCGGCGCGGGTCAATGGCCTGCCCTGGAGCACGGAAGACCAACAGACCCTGGAGCTGCTAGGCAACTTTGCCGCGCGCAGCATTCTCGATCCCGACGACCTGCCTGAGCTCAAGGGCAAATCCCAGACTTCGGTGGCCCCCTACAAACTGGCCTGGCTGGTCCCCCTCCTGCAGCGGCTGCTCGACGCGACCCAGCGCCAGGGTTGCGTGGTGCGCATCAACCAGGTTGCCCAGGCCGTCGCACCAGGCGCATTGCTGTGTGTGCAGAGCGCTAGCCAATAACCCGCTGCATGCGCACGAAGCATTCATCTTCGCCCACTGTTTGAAACCCCCGGCGTCGGTACAAGGCCTGCGCCGGGTTGCTCTTGAACACCGTCAGGCGCAGCAGCGGCAGGCGACGCTCGGCAGCCCAGCCAGCCAGTTGTTCCAGCACCTGACTGCCGATACCCCGATCACGCGCGCGCTCGATCAGGTGCAACTCGCGAATGTACAAGGCTTGACGGTCCTGACTGAGGCTGCAGAAGCCCAGCACCTTATCGTTCTCGACGATCAACCATTGCTCGCGCCAGCCCCAGGCCTGATCGAAGGCTTCCTCGATCCAGCGCAGGTCGAACTCATAGTAGTAGCGCAGCATGGCGCGGCGGGTCAGGTCACGGGCGAAAGCGCAGTGTTGGTCAGTGGCGGCGATAAGCTGCAAGGGTATGGGGTCCATTTGATGGTTGTGGGAGCGAGCCCCCGCAAGTACCTACAAAGGTTTGAACGCCCCGGCCTGGCACACCGGCGAATTCATCGGCGCCTCTGTATTTTTTGTTTCAGCCTAAGCCTTTCATTGATCGGAGTCAGCCCGGTCTCAGAAAGTTTTTTTATGCTGACCGCCTGAGGTAACGCAACCCGGAGTCATCATGACCACCCCGACGCTAGCCAGCCATCCGCCGCTAGCCGCATCCGACCCACGTCCGCGCCTGAACCACAAGCCCGGTCGCAGTACCCTGATCCTGTTCTTCGGCCTGTTGCTGGCCGGTCTGCTTTACACCGCCTGGAGCCTGGTTCACGACATCGATGCCAGCGGCACTGTGGTTACGACCTGGACCCCCTTCCTGTTGCTCGCAGTGGCCCTGCTGATCGCCTTGGGCTTCGAGTTCGTCAACGGCTTTCACGATACCGCCAACGCCGTGGCCACGGTGATCTACACCCATTCCCTGCCCGCCTCGGTGGCGGTGGTCTGGTCCGGCTTTTTCAATTTCCTCGAGGTGCTGCTGTCCAGCGGTGCCGTGGCCTTTGGCATTATTGCCCTGTTACCGGTGGAGCTGATCCTCAAGGTTGGCTCTTCGGCAGGCTTTGCCATGGTCTTCGCCCTGCTGCTGTCGGCGATCATCTGGAACCTGGGCACATGGTGGCTGGGCCTCCCGGCCTCCTCCTCGCACACCCTGATCGGCTCGATCATCGGCGTCGGCGTGGCCAATGCGCTGATGCATGGCCGCGATGGCAGCAGTGGCGTGGACTGGGCCCAGGCCAGCAAGGTGGGGTATTCGCTGCTGTTGTCGCCCTTGGTGGGTTTCGCCTGTGCAGCGTTGTTGCTGCTGGCCCTGCGCCATCTGGTCAAACGCCGCGAGTTGTACCAGGCGCCGATCGGCAACACGCCGCCACCCTGGTGGATTCGCGGTGTGCTGATCCTGACCTGCACTGGGGTGTCCTTTGCCCACGGCTCCAACGACGGCCAGAAAGGCATGGGGCTGATCATGCTGATCCTGGTCGGCACCCTGCCGATGGCCTACGCCCTGAACCGGACCATGCCCGCCGAGCAATCACTGCAATTCGCAGCAGTGGCCGAGGCCACCCAGCAGGCCCTGCAGCGCGGCACCCCACAGCTGTTGAGCGCGGATCCGAGGAAGACCCTGACCGAATTCATTCGCCAACCGGCAGCCGGTCCTGAACTGATTCCGGCCCTCGCCGCCCTGACCGGCGCCATCGGTAGCGAAGTCAAAGGCTATGGCTCGCTGAACCGGGTGCCCGCCGAGGCCATGGCTAACGTGCGCAACGATATGTATTTGACCAGCGAAACCATTCGCCTGATCGACAAACACCAGTTGCTCAAGTTCGATGCCGATACCCAGGCCAACGTACAGCTGTTCAAGCACCAGCTTGACGACGCCACCCGTTACATTCCGCTGTGGGTCAAGATCGCGGTGGCCATCGCCTTGGGGCTGGGCACCATGGTCGGCTGGCGGCGAATCGTGGTCACGGTCGGCGAAAAGATCGGCAACACCCATCTGACCTACGCCCAAGGGGCTTCGGCGGAGCTGGTGGCAATGTGCACGATTGGCGCGGCGGACCTCTACGGCCTGCCGGTATCGACTACCCATGTACTCTCTTCGGGGGTGGCCGGGACCATGGTTGCCAATGGCTCGGGCTTGCAGATGCGGACCATCTTCAACCTGCTGATGGCCTGGGTGCTGACATTGCCAGCGTCGATTGTGCTGGCAGGCGGGTTGTACTGGTTGTTGCGGCACGTCTTCTAACCGGTGAGCGGGCCCATCACTGAAGAATGGGCCCGTAGTGCCATCAGCGGCGATCGCTGACCACGTTACTGCCGTGGGAAATGATCACTTCCACTCGGCGATTGAGTTGACGAGACTGTGCATCGGCATTGGAGGCCACCGGATACTCTTTACCATAGCCAGCCACCATGACCCGCTCCGGCGCTACCCCGCCACGACGCAGGGCGTTGGCGACGGCAGCGGCACGACGCTCTGACAACTGCTGGTTGAGCGCGTCGCCACCGGTGGAATCGGTAAAGCCTTCGACCCGCACCTTGCGCTCAGGGTTGGCGCGCAAATACTCGGTCAACTGATCCAGGTTACGCAGGCTGCTGGCCTTGAGTTCGGCACGGCCAGTATCGAACAGTACATCACCGAACGTGACCACCGCACCGCGATCGGTCTGTTTGGCATTGAGCTGCTGCATCGCCTTGAGCTGGGCCGTGCGCACGTCCAGGCGAGCCTGGGTGCGCTGCGCCTCGATGCCCTGCAAGCCGGCTTCGGCCATGCGCAAGTCGATGGTTTGTTCGGCGATGGCAATTTTCTGTTGAGCCAGATAAGCCAACTGCTCGACCTGCTGTGCCTTGCGATCCTTGATTGAGGCAAGCTCCGCTTTGCCCAGGGCGGCGAATGCCGCTTTGGTTTCCAGTGCCGCCAGGCGGCTGGATTGAGGTTTGCTCTGCAGCGTACTGAATTGCTCGCGCGCTTCCAGCAAGCCGGCATTTTCAGGCGTGGTGCCACAACCGCTGAGCATAAGACCCACCGCTGAGGCGGCGATGAATATGTATTTGAGTTGCATACAAACGATCCTTATCGGCTAGGCGGAACAATGGCGTCGGGGGCCTGCAGCATTTCCTGCTTGAGCACCTCGATGCCCTGCTGGGCTTCCTTGAGCTGTTGTTTGGCCCGAAGTGCACGCGCTTTGCGTTCGGCCAGATTGGCATCGGCTTCAGCCTGCTCGGCAAGCAGGCGCGCCTGGGCAAAGTTCTGCTCGCCCAATGCGCGCTCCACTGAGTAGAGTTTGTCCTGGGCAGACTTCATTTCCACCGGGGCAAACTGCGTCGCGTCGGCGGTCACCGCACGACTGACAGCATTGCGGGTCAACTCGACCTGCTCGGTAGGAACCGCCACACTGGCACAGCCGCCGAGCGAGGCGAACAGCGCCACCATCAGGCCGGAAACGGCCAGGTGCTTCGAGGTGCGTTTAACAACCATTGAGAGACTCCATCACAGCGTTTAATCAATTTCCGCACCTTTCAGGCGCGCAGACACCAGCGTCGCCCTGCAGCAAAGGGCAATAAGCACGTCGAGGAGTCTGCAAGCCAGGAGAGATGATCAGCGCTACGGGTGCGCGATACACAACAGAAAAAGGTGGGATGAACTGAACATCGGCGACAGCCGTTTAGTTAAGACGCCGCAAGAGTATTCCTACAGATAAGACTTACCAATCGGAAATCCCCTTGCGTTTAGTAGGAATTTTCTACAGTTCACGCTGATGCGCTGGGAAGTCTTCAGTCCCTGACCATCACCCAATCACGGTGCAACTCTGGACCGCACTGGAACAAGGCCTCACCGACTTTACAAAAGCCATTGCGCTGGTAGAAGCGAATGGCCCGGGCATTCTGTTCGTTGACGGTCAGGCGGACAGCACCGCTCAGTTGTGCCAGGGTATCGTCAAGCAAGCGTTGCCCGGCGCCTGTGCCATGCTGCTGGGGCAACACATAGCAGCGACTCAATTCCGGCAGACCATCGACCAGAGCAATACCCAGGTTATCCGGCGCACTGTCGATGAGGCTGTAGCCGACGACCTGCCCCTGGTGTTCAAGGACCCGCAGGCGCTTGGACGGGCTGTCCAGGTGCAGACGAAAATGCGCCGGTTGCAGCTGCGCCTGAATATAGGTTTGCAGGGCAACTGGCGAGGCATCCGGCGGGCTGGCCAGGGCGAAGGTCTGGATAGCGACGGCGCTGAGCGCTTGGGCATCGCTGTACCGGGCAACGCGGGTACTGAAGGGCATGGAGCAACATCCTGTCGATCGGGCGAGCTGCATGTTAGCCCGATCTCTGCGTGCACCGACAGTCAGTGGTGAGCGCGACCGCTCAGCGACGACGAAACAACGGCCGCGGCTCGATCACCGAGCGCCCGTACAGCACACTCATCCCTGCCAGGCCCTTGAGCGCATCCTCGGCGCTCTTGTCTTCGCGCACGGCAAAACTGTCGAAACCGCACTGGCGCATATGACTCAGTTGGTCGCGCAGCACATCGCCAATGGCGCGCAATTCGCCGTGCCAGCCCAGGCGAGTGCGCAACAGGTAAGCCTGGCTGTAACCACGACCATCGCGAAAGCTGGGAAAATCAATGGCGATCAGTGGCAGGTTCAGCAACCAGGGGCGCAACGGCTCGACCTCATCATCCGGCCCCAGCCACAGGCCATCATGGCCGTCGGGATGCGACACCTGGCGCGCCAGCCAGGTGGCGAGCGGCAGGATCAGCAGGCCCTCGGGCAATACCGGCTCATGGTCGCGCACCAACTGCCAGCCATCCTCGGCGAGCAACTGCGGCTCGCCGTTGCGCAAGGCAATCACATTACGCATATCAGCTCCTCGGGACGCTTGGCATACACCTGCTCTTTGAAAGGCTCCAGGCCAACCCGGCGCACGGTGTCGACAAAGGTTTCGTCCAGTTCGCGATAGGCGCAGTAGGTGGCGATGATCTGCTCGATGACCCGCGGGATTTCGTCGGCGCTGAACGACGGACCGATCACCTTGCCCAAGGTGCTGTGCTTGCCCTGGGCGCCACCGAGGGTCACCTGGTACCACTCGCTACCGTTCTTGTCGACGCCAAGGATACCGATGTTGCCAATATGGTGATGGCCGCAGGCATTGATACAACCGGAAATGTTCAGGCTCAGCTCGCCCAGGTCGTGCAGATAGTCCAGGTCCTCGAAACAACGCTGGATCGACTGGGCGATGGGGATCGACTTGGCATTGGCCAGGGCGCAGAAATCGCCGCCGGGACAGGCAATGATGTCGGTCAGCAAGCCGATGTTGGCGGTACCCAGATCGCGCTCGCAGGCCAGGCGCCAAAGCGCGTGCAGGTCCTGCTTGCGCACGTCCGGGAGGATCAGGTTCTGTTCGTGGGCGATACGGATTTCGCCGAAGCCGAACTGTTCGGACCAGTCAGCCACCGCGTCCATCTGTGCCGCCGTCAGGTCACCCGGTGGCGAAGCCGCGCCCGGTTTGGTCGAAAGCACCACGCTGGCATAGCCAGGGACCTTGTGCGGTTTGACGCAACAGGACACCCAGCGGGCAAAGGCGTGGTCCTGGGCCAGGTGGGTTTCGTACTCCAGATCGCTGTCGACCACGCTGGCGTAGGCCGGTGGTTCGAAGGCCGCCGCCACGCGCTGGAACTCATCCTCAGTGAGCTGCGCCGGGCCTTCCTTGATGTGTTGCCACTCCTGCTCCACTTCCTGGGCGAAGGCCTCGATCCCCAATGCCTTGACCAGGATCTTGATCCGCGCCTTGTACTTGTTGTCGCGTCGACCGTGGCGGTTGTAGACCCGCAGGATCGCCTCGACATAAGACAACAGATGCTGCCAAGGCAAGCCCTCGCGGATCTGCAGCCCGAGTATCGGCGTACGTCCCAGACCGCCGCCAACCATGACCCGTAAGCACATCTGGCCCTGCCCGTCGCGGTACAGGTACAAGCCGATGTCATGCATCATGATCGCCGCACGGTCCTCACGGGCCGAGCAGATGGCGATCTTGAACTTGCGTGGCAAGAACAGGAATTCCGGGTTGATGGTTGACCATTGCCGGAGGATTTCGGCCAGCGGGCGCGGGTCGAGCAGCTCATCGGCCGCGACGCCGGCGAAGGCCTCGGTGGTGATGTTGCGCACGCAGTTGCCGGAGGTCTGGATGGCGTGCATCTCGACCTCGGCCAGGTGCTGGAGGATGTCGGGCACCTGGGCCAGGTCGATCCAGTTGAACTGGATGTTCTGGCGGGTGGTGAAATGACCGTAGCCACGATCATACTCGCGGGCGATCTGCGCCAGCGTGCGCATCTGGCGGGCGCCGAGGGTGCCATAGGGAATCGCCACACGCAGCATGTAGGCGTGCTTTTGCAGGTACAGGCCGTTTTGCAGGCGCAGGGGCAGGAACTCTTCTTCACTCAGTTCGCCACCCATGAAACGCTGCACCTGATCGCGAAACTGCGCCACGCGCTCGAACACCAGCGCACGGTCATACTCGTCATACTGATACATGGTTCGGACCTCATCACGGAGGCCGTTACTATGGCGTTGGGGTGTACTGAGTTACAGATTCAGGTTTGGGGGATTTATACGGATCAGATGGGCATATGCGCACAAATCCGAGGGCCTCATCACCGGGCAAGCCAGCGCCCACCCTTCTCAGAACTGCACATCAATCTAGAAAAAAGCTGCCAGCTGGCGGGGCAAGTCGTCGCAGCGCCGCTCCCAGCGCTCAACCGACGCGGGCGAAGCTGGCCAGCACCGCTTCGATTTCCCCCAATACCGCCGGATCGTCCAGGGTAGAGGGCGGCGTGTAGGCTTGCTGGTCGGCGATCTTGCGCAGCACTGCACGCAAGATCTTGCCCGAACGGGTCTTGGGCAGGCGCTTGACCACCCGCACCTGATTGAAGCAAGCCAGAGCACCGATCCGCTCGCGCACGCTAGCCACCAGTTCGCTCTGCAAGGCCGCCTCGCTGATGCCCTGAACGTCCTTGAGCACCACCAGGGCCAAGGGCACCTGGCCCTTGATCTCGTCGTGCACACCAATCACCGCGCACTCGGCCACGGCCGGATGCCGGGCGACCAGGTCTTCCATTTCACCGGTGGACAAGCGATGCCCGGAGACGTTGATGACGTCGTCGGTGCGCCCCATGATGTAGACAAAACCATCGTCGTCGAGGTAGCCGCCGTCGCCTGTGTGGTAGTAGCCCGGGTAGGTCGTGAGGTAAGCATCCAGATAGCGCTGGTGGTCGCCCCAGAGCGTCTGACTACAACCAGGCGGCAGTGGCAGGGCAATGACGATGGCGCCCTGCTGGTTGGCGCCGAGCAGTTGGCCATCGTCGTCCAGCACGCGCACATGGTAACCCGGTACCGCGCGGTTGCTTGACCCCGGCCGCGCCGCGCTGCCGTCCAGGCCCACGCAGGGCGCGGTGACCGGCCAGCCGGTTTCGGTTTGCCACCAGTGGTCGTGGACTGTCTTGGCGCTGGTCGACTCCAGCCACTGATGGGTGCTGGAATCGAGCTTCTCGCCGGCCAGGAACAACTGGCGCAGGGAACTCAGGTCATAGCGGCGCAACAACTCGCCGTCAGGGTCTTCCTTGCGGATTGCACGCATGGCGGTGGGTGCACAGAACAGGCCGTTGACCCGGTACTGCTCGACCACCCGCCAGTAGGCGCCAGCGTCCGGCGTGCGGATCGGCTTGCCCTCGTAGAACACCGTGGTGCAGCCGTTCATCAGCGGGCCGTAGACGATCAGTGAATGGCCGACCACCCAGCCGACGTCGGAAATCCCCCACCATACATCACCGGCCTGCATGCCGTAGATGTGGCGCATGGCAAAGCCCAAGGCCACGGCATTGCCGCCGTTTTCGCGAACGATGCCCTTGGGTTTGCCGGTGGTGCCGGAGGTGTACATGATGTACAGGGGGTCGGCAGCTGCCAGTTCCACCGGTGGCACTGGGCTGGCCGTGGTCGCAGCACTGTGCCAATCCAGGTCGCGGCCCTCGACCAGCGTCGCCTGGGCTTGCGGTCGTTGCAGCACCAGCACCTGACGCGGCTGATGGCGGGCCATCTGCAAGGCACGATCAACCAGCGGCTTGTATTCGATCACCCGGTCGAACTCCAGCCCGCACGAAGCCGTAAGCAGCAAGGTCGGGCGCGCATCGTCGATCCGCAGAGCCAGCTCGTTGGCGGCAAAACCGCCGAACACCACCGAATGCACTGCACCGATACGAGCGCAGGCGAGCATGGCCATGGCCGCCTGGGGCACCATGGGCATGTAGATGATCACGCCGTCGCCCTTCTGCACGCCAAGTTCGCGCAACAATCCGGCCAGGCTCGCCACTTCGTCGCGCAACTGCACATAAGTGAACGATTGCTGGCTGCCGGTCACCGGCGAGTCATAGATCAGCGCGGTCTGCTCGCCGCGCCCTTGTTCGATCTGATGATCCAGGGCCAGGTAGCAACTGTTCAGGCGCCCGTCGGTAAACCACTGGTGGGTGCCATCGGGATTTCCGCTGAGGGTTTGCAGGGGCTTGCGATACCAGGCCAGGTCATCGGCCTGTTCGGCCCAGAACGCGGCAGGATCGGCGATGGAATGGGCGTAACTGTGCTGATAAGTCATCGATACTGAACCCTGAACTTGTTGTTATTTAAAAGGGCGAGTGTCGAGTATGGACGCACGTGACGAGGCTGCCATATGACTTAAGTCTCATCGGATGTGCACAAATGCATGCCCAGTCCCTACGGATGATTGGCTGGCACTCAAGTCACCTGCTGTGCACTGATTCCGCTATCATGGCGACCGTTTTTATAGGACCCGCGTTCTCCTCATGCACACCCTCACCGACCTCAAGATGGGCCGACTGGCAGGCATTACCCGGCTCAATCTGAGCGACGAGCTTGAACAATTCCCACGGGAAATCTTCGACCTGGCCGACAGCCTGGAAGTCCTCGACTTGAGCGGCAACCGCCTGAGCGCACTGCCTGATGACCTGGGGCGCCTGCACCGGCTCAAGGTGCTGTTCTGCTCAGACAACCGCTTCACCCACGTGCCTGAAGGTGTCGGCCAGTGCCCTGTGCTGGAGGTCGTGGGCTTCAAGAACAACCGCATCGAACAGCTCAGCCCCAAAGCCTTGCCCAAGCGTCTGCGCGCACTGATATTGACGGACAACTGCCTCACGGCGTTGCCCGAGGCGCTGGGCGACTGCGCAGACCTGCAAAAGATCATGCTGGCCGGGAACCGCTTACAGTCGCTGCCCGCCAGCCTCGCGCGCTGCCAGAAACTTGAACTGATGCGCATTGCCGCCAACCGGCTGCAGGCTTTGCCGGACTGGTTGCTGCAGATGCCGCGCCTGGCCTGGCTGGCGTATGCCGGCAACCCGCTGCCGGCGCCCTTCTGCGCGCCTGAGGATCCCGGGCATTGCCCACGCATCGATTGGCAGCATGTACGCCTGGCTCAAGTGCTGGGCCAGGGTGCCTCCGGCGTGATCCATCAGGCCCGCTGGCGGGAGCAGGATGAACCAGTGGCGGTCAAATTGTACAAAGGGCAGATGACCAGCGATGGCTCACCCCTGAACGAGATGGCCGCCTGCATCGCTGCTGGCGATCATCGGCAACTGGTGCGTCTGGCCGGGCGTATCGACAATCATCCCGAGCAACTGCCTGCGCTGGTGATGCAACTGATCGACCCGAGCTGGTTCAACCTGGCCGGGCCACCGAGCCTGGCCTCTTGTACCCGCGACACTTACCCAGCTGAACGGCGCCTGAGCCTGTCATCGGTCAGACGACTGGCAAATGCCATTGCCTCGGTGGCTGCCCACTTGCACGGGCATGGCATTACTCACGGCGACCTGTATGCGCACAACATTCTGTGTGATGAAGAGGGCGACTGCCTGCTGGGAGATTTTGGTGCGGCATCGTTTTATCCGCAGGATGGCAGCACTGCAGCGGCAGCCTTGCAACGGATCGAAGTGTTGGCGTTTGGGGTGTTGCTGGGGGAATTGCTTGGATGCTGCGAGGAGGATTGCGAAGAATTGCGCGTGGTGCAGCGGTTGTGCATCCGGCCTGAAGTCATGCAGCGGCCCGGGTTTGCAGCGATCAGTCAGCACATTCGCGGCGTCTGATTCGTAGGGGCAAGCCCGCTCCCACCGGTCATACATCCACCAGGTGGGCGGGCTTGCCCCGCGATGAGGCCTTGAAGCTTTACATCAGCCAGCCAGACCTACATAGACATTCTGCACGTCATCGTTGTCATCGATAGCAGTCAGGAAGGCTTCGACTTCGGCCATCTGCTCATCGCTCAAGCCGCTGACCGGGTTCTTCGGGGTGTAACCGATCTTCGCTGAAACAACGGTGAAACCTTGAGCAGGCAGGGCCTTCTGCACCGCGTCCAGGTCGGTGGTGTCGGTGATGAACAGGGTCGAGCCCTCTTCTTCGCCTTCGGCGAAATCCTGGGCGCCGGCTTCGATGGCGGCCATTTCCGGGTCGGCGTCGGCCGAACTCGGGGTGGCTTCAATCAGGCCAACGTGGTTGAAGTCCCAGGCCACCGAGCCGGAAGCACCCAGCTGGCCTTTGCGGAACAGCACGCGAATTTGCGCCACGGTACGGTTGACGTTGTCAGTCAGGCACTCGACGATCAGTGGCACCTGGTGCGGGGCAAAACCTTCGTAGGTCACCGCATTGTAGTTCACCGCATCGCCATCAAGCCCAGCACCCTTGCGGATCGCCCGCTCCAAGGTCTCACGGGTCATCGAGGCCTTTTTGGCCTGCTCGACCGCCAGACGCAGGCGTGGGTTCATGTCCGGGTCAGCGCCAGCCTTCGCGGCGATCTGGATCTCTTTGGACAGCTTGCCCATGATCTTGCCCTTGGCATTGGCTGCTGTTTCTCTATGCTTGGCTTTCCACTGTGCGCCCATCTCGACTCTCTTTGTTTCAGGTGCCGGTTCAGGTAGCGACCGGCAAAGTGGGTGCAGTTTATACATCCTCGTTGTGGCAATCGACAAAAAAACTGCTCAGACCTTGTCGGCTTTACCGGCTGCCGCGGCAAAGCGGGCCAGGCGCACGTCCAGGCGGCGCGGGCGATGACCGTGGTCTTCAGCCTGCTCCTTGCGACGAATGGCATTGCGTACCATCAGCGAGCCCAGGTAGCGGATCGGTTCAGGCGGGAAATAACCCAGCGGGCCATTGACCAGCGGTGAGCGGGTCCATTCGTTGTCCAGCCCCAGGGCCAGCGACGAAAGGATCTGCCCGCCCATATGACAAGGGCCAACGCCGCTGCCTGAATAGCCGAAACCGTAGAACACATTGCCCTCGGCACCCTGACGACCGAAGAACGGCAAGCCGGTAACCGAGCGGTCGGAAGGGCCGTTCCAGGTCGCCGCCACCGGCACCTGGGCCAAGGTTGGGAAGAACTCGCCCAGGCTACGGCGCAACAGCGCCTCGTAGGGCGACAGCTGGTCGAACACCGGCAGCATCCGGCCACCGTAGGCAAAGGTGTTGCCGCCCTTGCCGAGCATCAGCCGGCCATCGCTGGTGTTGTGGTAGTAGTGCACGAAGATTCGTGAATCCAGCACGCTGATGCCGCTGGTCAAGCCGGTCTGGCGCAGCAGCTCCGGCTGCGGCTCGGTAATGATCATGTCGCTGGAGACAATCGCCACGCTGCGCTCGAATTGCGGGAAGGCCCGCGCCATCCAGGCATTGAGGCCCAGCACCACACGATCAGCGCGAATACTGGCAGTGGCGGTTTCCACTACCGCCTGAGGCCCTTCCTGCAAATTGGTCATGGCCGTGCCTTCATGGATACGCACACCCTTTTGCAGGGCAATCCGGCGCAGACCGCGCACCAGCTTGCCCGGTTGCACCGTGGCCGCAGCCGGTGAAAACCAGCCCTCCAGGTGCCTGGCCGAGCCGGCCAGGCGCTGCACCTGCTCCACCGGCAAGCGCTGGAACGAGTTGATGCCCTGACGTTCCAGCGCGGCAATCACGCCATCGGTGGCGCCCATCTGGGCGCGGTTGGTGGCGGTGTACAAGGTACCGTCCAGGCGATAGTCAGCGTCGATGCCATGCGCCTGGCAAAAATCACCGATGGCATAGATGCTCTGTTCCGAAGCCTTGACCAGGCGCACCGCCTCCTGCATTCCGAACAGGCGCTCGAGGGTGAAATACTTGGCCGACCACGACAACGCACAACCGCCATTGCGTCCACTGGCCCCGGCACCGCAGATATCGGCTTCGATCAACACGACATCCAGCGCCGGGTTCTGCTCCTTGAGCATCAGTGCGGTCCACAGGCCCGTGTAGCCACCGCCGACGATGCACACATCGCAGTGGGTATCAGCGGCCAGCCGTGGGCATGCGGGTTGATCTTCCTGATCCAGCGCCTGTTGCAGCCAGAAGGGTCTCATGGTCGGGTTCCTCAAAGGTTTCAGGTACGTAGCGGTTTGATGGCCATGACGGTGTTCGGTGCAACGGCCGACGTATGCTCGGCTGTTGCCGGCCGACTATTCCAGTGCGGTACCAGCACCAGTGCCGAGAACAAGGCGCAGCCGGCAAACACGATGAACACCGTGACACCGTCAAAGTAGCCCGGCAGCAGCCCGCCCAGGATCGCGCCCACCGAACCACAGCCATTGACGAAGCCGGCCGCCGTGGCACCGGCCTTGGCGGTGCCGAAATCGATGGCCGCCGCGCCGCTGATCATTGAGTCCGGCCCATATAAGGTCAGGCCCATGACGAACAGCAAGGCCACCACCAGCACCACGCTGCCACTTTGCATAGCGCCCATAAACAGCGCCAGCACCACCGTGAGCACCACCAGGCTGATCACGCAGGCCGGCATGCGCCGGGCGCCAAAGAGTTTGTCCGAGGCCAGGCCGATCATGATCGGACCGAGCAGGCCGGCCAGTTCGAAGGCGGTGGGGATGATCGCCGCACCGACTTTGCCCACCGAGGGCATCTGTTCAAAAACCATCACCGGCCCCCACAGCAGAATCGCGTAGCGTGCCGGCTTGAGCAGAAAGTACGCCAAGCCCAGGGTCAGTACGGTACGGTTGCGCAGGATCTCGCGCAGTGGCGCCCAGATGCGGCAGATCGTGGTGCCGGGCACCATGCTTTCAGGCTCCGGCTCCACTGCGGGCAAGCCGACATCTTCGGGTTTATTACGCTGGAGAAAGAAAAACAGCACGGCCACCAGCGCCACCACCGCAGCACTGGAAAAGAACGCCGCATGCCAGCTGCCGATCAGGGTGTAGGCCCACCAGCCGGCAAACGGCGAGGCTACGAGGCCGCCGAAGGCATAGCATGAACTCCACAGCCCCAGCACCCGTCCGCGTTGCGACGACGGAAAGAAACTGCCGATGTTCTTGCACAACCCGGCCCAACCGGTGGACTGCGCCAGGCCCTGGACCAGCATGCAGGTAGCGAAGATCGGGAAGGTGGCGTAACTGCCCATCACCAAGGCCGCCGCCGCAGAAATCACCAGGCCACCGAGGACCACCACCCGTGGCCCGAAACGGTCGGCGAGCATGCCCCAGGTGAACTGCCCCACCGCGTAGGCCGCCAGGTAGATGGCGTCGAGGTTGGCCATGGCCATTTTATCGAGGGGGAAGCTTGGGTCTTCGCCAATCCCCAACTTGGCCACGGAGAAGGCTTTGCGGGTGAAGTAGAACGCAGCGTAGGCAATCCAGGTGATGGCAAATATCTGCACGCGCCAACGCTTTATATCTGCAATGTGCTTATTCATGGTGACTCTGACCTCGGAGCTTGAGTGTGCCGGCAGAATTTTTAAAAACGCCTGTTTTGTTGTTGTGTTGCGCACTGCGTGGCGGCCGGTCAGGGCCGTCACCTGGTCAGATGGAACCTGGAGCATGCGGGGGTTGTCAGCCCTTGTCAGCCAGGTCCATGACCCGTTGGTCACTGCAGGTGACATGGCGGGCTGGAAGAGATAAAAACAATTACTGACTGATAAATAAAATCGATTTATCGTATTTCACAAATAAGCTCAGCTTGTAACAGGTGCTGCGATGTCGGTTTCCCATGCCCAGTTGAAAGCGTTCCATGCCGTTGCCCTGCACGGCAGCTTTACCCGCGCCGCCGAACGGTTGTTCCTGACCCAGCCGGCCATCTCCGACCAGGTGCGCAAACTTGAGGAACGCTTCGGCGTGTTGCTGTTTCACCGCAACAAGCGCTCGGTGCAGTTGACCGACCTCGGCGAACGCCTGCTGGCCATTACTCAGCGCCTGTTCGTCTGCGAGGCCGAAGCCCATGAGCTGCTCCAGGACTCACGCGCCCTGCAGACCGGCACCCTGGTGCTGGCGGTGGATGCACCGGTGCATGTCCTGCCGCAGATTGCCCAGTTCTGCCAGCAGTACCCGGGCATCAGCGTCAAGATCGAAACGGGTAACACCGACGAGTCGCTGCTAAGGCTCTTCAATTATCAGGCCGACCTGGCCCTGCTCGGCCGTGACGTGGATGATGAGCGCCTGCTCTGCGTGCGGATGCGCAGCGATCCGATGGTGGCCTTCGTGTCACATAACCACCCTTGGGCCAGCCGCGGTTCGATCAGCCTGGCCGACCTGGATGACACGCCGATCGTGCTGCGCGAACCAGGCTCGGTGACCCGCCAGACCCTGGAAGAAGAAATGCAGCGGGCGGGTCTGCGCATTCGTCCGGCCATCCAGGTCGAAGGCCGGGAAGCGGCTCGCGAGGCGGTGGTGGTGGGGATTGGCGTGGGCGTGGTGTCGGCAGCCGAGTTTGGCGCCGATGCGCGCGTGTGTGCACTGCCGATCGTTGATTGTCAGCGGCGCTTGACCGAAACCCTGGTGTGCTTGCGCGAACAGAGTTCACGGCGCTTGGTGGCGACGTTTTTGCAGATGGTCCAGGACAGTCTTTAAGTTCGCGGCGCGGCCATCGCTGGCAACGCCAGCGATGGGGCTCTCAAGCCCTACGCCGCTTCCCTCCCCCGCGCTACCGCCTGTGCCGCCGCCAGCATCGCGCGCAACAACACCGCACAGCCATCAGCCAGATCCTCGGGCGCGGCATTCTCGATTTCGTTGTGGCTGATCCCCCCTTCACAAGGCACGAAAATCATCCCCGCCGGCCCCAGCTCAGCGAGGAAAATCGCGTCATGCCCCGCGCCACTGACGATGTCCATGTGTGACAACCCCAGGCCCAGAGCCGCACTACGCACGGCCTCGACACAGCCCTTGTCGAAATACAGCGACGGGAAGTCTGCAGTAGGTGTCAGGGTATGGCTCAGCCCATGCTGCTGACAGGCGCTGCTGATCACCTCACGCACTTGGGCAATCATCGAATCCAGCCGTGCCGGCTCCAGGTGACGGAAGTCCAGGGTCATGCGCACCTCGCCCGGAATCACATTGCGCGAACCCGGATACGCTTGCAGGCAACCCACAGTGCCGCAGGCATGCGGTTGGTGCTCCAGGGCCACACGATTGACCGCCGCCACCACCATGCTGGCGCCGACCAGGGCGTCCTTGCGCAAGTGCATCGGCGTCGGCCCGGCGTGGGCCTCGACACCGCGCAAGGTCAGGTCGAACCACTTCTGGCCCAGGGCGCCGAGCACCACGCCGATGGTCTTGTGCTGGTCTTCCAGGATCGGCCCCTGCTCGATATGCGCTTCGAAATAGGCACCCACTGGGTGACCACTGACTGCCCTCGGTCCGGCATAGCCAATGGCGTTAAGCGCCTGGCCGACGCTGATGCCCTCGGCGTCGGTCTTGGCCAGGGTCTGCTCCAGGGTGAACTTCTCGGCGAACACCCCCGAGCCCATCATGCACGGGGCAAAGCGCGAGCCTTCTTCGTTGGTCCAGACCACCACCTCCAGCGGCGCCTCGGTTTCGATCTTCAGGTCATTGAGGGTGCGCATGACTTCCAGCCCGGCCAACACGCCAAAACAGCCATCGAACTTGCCACCGGTGGGCTGGGTGTCGATATGGCTGCCGGTCATCACCGGCGGCAATTGCGGGTTGCGCCCCGGACGGCGGGCGAAAATGTTGCCTACGCCGTCGATGGTCACGGTGCAGCCCGCCGCCTCGGTCCATTCGACGAACAGGTCGCGGGCCTGACGATCAAGGTCGGTCAGCGCCAGGCGGCACACCCCGCCTTTGACTGTAGCGCCGAGGCGGGCCAGGTCCATCAGCGACTGCCACAAGCGCTCGCCGTTGATATGCCGATGGGTCGATTGCAGAACGTCCTGTGCTGTTTGCATGCTGTTCTCCTGCATCTGCTGCCTGGCCTCTGCGGGCCATAGCCGCTACACGGTGGGTTTGAGGTTGGCGGCACGGGCAGTCTTGAGTTGGCCGAGCCCGTAGTAGATCAGCCCGCCCAGGGCGGAACCGGTGAACCAGCCGAAGTCGTAGAACCAGCTGAAGGCCTGGCTCTGCAGCGACAGCAGGGTCAAGGCTACCGGCACACCGAAGGCAATGAAGCCGGCGGCGTTCCAGGCCGGGTAGACGTCATCGCGGTACAGGCCGGCCAGGTCCAGGGTCTGCTTGCGGATCAGGAAGTAGTCCACCACCATGATCCCGGCAATCGGCCCGAGCAGGCTGGAGTAGCCCAGCAGCCAGTTGGAGTAAACGCTTTCAAGGCTCATGTCGCTGACAATCAGCCCAAGCTTTTTCAACAGCTCATGCGCCATCAGCAACAAACCGACCAGGCCAGTGAGCAGCACCGCCAGGGTCCGCCCGATCCACTTGGGTGCCAGGTTCTGAAAGTCGTTGGTGGGCGAAACAATGTTTGCCGCAGTGTTGGTCGACAAGGTGGCGATGATGATCAGCGCCATGGCCAATGCCACCCACACCGGGCTCTGGATATGCCCGATCAGGCTGACCGGGTCGGACACGGTTTGCCCCACCAGCGACGCCGAGGCGGCGGTCAGCACCACACCCAGCGCAGCGAACAGGAACATGGTCAGCGGCAGGCCGAAAATCTGCCCGAGGATCTGGTCTTTCTGGCTTTTCGCATAGCGGCTGAAGTCGGGGATGTTCAACGACAGGGTGGCCCAGAAACCCACCATGGCGGTCAGCCCGGCAAAGAAGTAGCCGTAGACGCTAGCCCCTTCCGGACGCTTGGGCGGCTGCGCCATCAGTTCGCTGATCGAGACGTTGGGCAAGGCCCACACTAGCAACCCGGCACCGACCAGCACCAGCAACGGCGCCGACAGGGTTTCCAGCCACTTGATCGACTCGGCACCGCGCAGCACCACCCACAGGTTCAGGCACCAGAACAGCATGAAGCCGATCACCTCGCCGGTGCCGCCCAGGGCCTTCCAGTCCGCCGACAGCGAACCGAGGAACAGGTGAATGGCCAGGCCGCCGAACATCGTCTGGATGCCGAACCAGCCACAGGCCACCAGGGCCCGGATCAAGCACGGCACGTTGGAGCCGATGATGCCGAACGAGGAGCGCAGCAACACCGGAAAGGGAATGCCGTACTTGGTACCGGGAAAGGCGTTGAGCGTCAGTGGAATCAGCACCACGGTGTTGGCCAGCAGGATCGCCAGCAATGCTTCGCCCACCGTCAGGCCGAAATAGGCGGTCAGTACCCCGCCCAGGGTATAGGTCGGCACGCAGATCGACATGCCGACCCACAGCGCGGTGATGTGCCACTTGTTCCAGGTACGCTCCTGCACCTTGGTCGGAGCGATGTCGTGGTTGTACCGGGGGCTGTCGAGGACGTCGCTGCCGGCGTCGAGTTCATACAAGCCATCACGTTCACGCACTTGCGATCGGGTCTGCTGCATGGCCACTCCACTGTTTTTGTGTTTTGGAGGTACTTGCACTGGCATGAGGGCAATCACGGCTGCCCATGAGAAATCTTGACCATTTCCACAACCTGTCAAGAACGACAAGACCACTGGTCGTTTTATCAGAACATCGAATAAGATATAAATATGTTTTATTTCATATAGTTACATCACATATAAGCTTATAAATTAATTATTTGCCCTATTCCCGAAGCCCTACTAGATTCAATTCCTGACAGCGATGACAGGTTCCGATCTACGCTGCAAAAAGTACAAAGCCTAGAACCGGTATCAACCGGTCAAGCCTGCGAGGAGCATCTGATGACGCTTATGATTCGTGGCGCCACCCTGATTACCCATGAGGAAAGTTATCGTGCCGACGTGCTCTGTGCCGACGGTGTGATCAAGGCCATCGGCACCGACCTCGACCTTCCCGACGGCTGCGAGATTCTCGACGGTAGCGGCCAGTACCTGATGCCCGGCGGCATCGACCCGCACACCCATATGCAACTGCCCTTCATGGGCACCGTGGCCAGCGAGGATTTCTACAGCGGCACCGCCGCAGGCCTTGCCGGTGGCACCACCTCGATCATCGACTTTGTCATTCCCAACCCGCAGCAGTCCTTGCTCGAAGCCTTTCACCAGTGGCGCGGCTGGGCTGAGAAATCCGCCTGCGACTACGGCTTTCACGTTGCCATCACCTGGTGGAGCGAGCAGGTGCGTGCGGAGATGGGCGAACTGGTACGCCTGCACGGCATCAACAGCTTCAAGCACTTCATGGCCTACAAGAATGCGATCATGGCCGCCGACGACACCCTGGTCGCCAGTTTCGAACGCTGCCTGGAACTGGGCGCGGTGCCCACGGTGCATGCCGAAAATGGCGAGCTGGTCTACCACCTGCAGCGCAAGCTGATCGCCCAGGGCATCACCGGCCCCGAAGCGCATCCGTTGTCGCGTCCCTCCCAGGTTGAGGGTGAAGCAGCCAGCCGCGCCATCCGCATCGCCGAAACCCTGGGTACGCCGCTGTACCTGGTGCATGTCTCGACCCGCGAAGCGCTGGACGAAATCACCTACGCCCGGGGCAAGGGCCAGCCGGTGTATGGTGAAGTGCTCGCCGGTCACCTGCTGCTCGACGACAGCGTCTACCGTCATCCTGACTGGCAGACTGCCGCTGGCTACGTGATGAGCCCACCGTTCCGCCCGCGCGGGCACCAGGAGGCACTGTGGCACGGCCTGCAATCGGGCAACCTGCACACCACTGCCACCGACCATTGCTGCTTCTGCGCCGAGCAGAAAGCTGCTGGCCGGGATGATTTCAGCCGCATCCCCAACGGCACCGCCGGTATCGAAGACCGCATGGCGGTGCTCTGGGACGAAGGGGTGAACAGCGGCAAGTTGTCGATGCAGGACTTCGTCGCCCTGACCTCCACCAACACGGCGAAGATCTTCAACCTGTTCCCGCGCAAAGGCGCCCTGCGCGTGGGTGCCGATGCCGACCTGGTGCTCTGGGACCCGCAAGGCACGCGGACCATTTCCGCGGCGACCCATCATCAACAGGTCGACTTCAACATCTTCGAAGGCAAGACCGTGCGTGGCATCCCCAGCCACACCATCAGCCAGGGCAAGCTGGTCTGGGCCAATGGCGACTTGCGTGCCGAGCGTGGTGCCGGACGCTATATCGAGCGGCCGGCATATCCGGCGGTGTTCGATTTGTTGAGCAAGCGCGCTGAGCATCAGCGTCCGACTGCGGTCAAGCGCTGAACGCACCAACAATAAGAAATATGAGGAAACCACCGTGATCGAGTCCCTCAACCACCTCCCCCGACCGTCCACCGACAATGCCACCCTGGCCGAGCACTTCAGCGACCTGGCTCCGCCTCTGAACGCCCGCCAGGCCGCCGTGGAAGCATCCCGTTGCCTGTACTGCTATGACGCCCCGTGCGTCAACGCCTGCCCCAGCGACATCGACATCCCCTCGTTCATCCGTAACATCCACCAGGAGAACGTCCAAGGCGCGGCAGAAAAAATCCTCTCGGCCAACATCCTCGGTGGCAGCTGCGCCCGGGTCTGCCCAACCGAAATCCTTTGCCAGCAGGCCTGCGTGCGCAACCATCACCAGGAGTGCGCCCCGGTGCTGATCGGCTTGCTGCAACGCTATGCCCTGGACCACGCCGAATTCACAGAACACCCCTTCCAGCGCGCCGCCAGCACCGGCAAGCGCATTGCCGTGGTCGGCGCCGGGCCAGCCGGTCTGTCCTGTGCCCACCGCCTGGCCTGGCACGGCCACGACGTGGTGATCTTCGAAGCCCGGCCTAAGGCCGGTGGCCTGAGCGAATACGGGATTGCCAAGTACAAGGTGGTCGATGACTTCGCCCAGCGCGAGGTGGACTTCGTCCTGCAAATTGGCGGTATCGAAATCCGTCACGGCCAGGTCCTGGGCGAAAACCTCAGCCTGGCCGAACTGCGACAACAGTTCGATGCGGTGTTCCTCGGCCTTGGCCTGAACGCCAGTCGCCAACTGGGCCTGGCCGACGAAAGCGCGCCGGGCATGCTGGCCGCCACCGACTACATCCGCGAACTGCGCCAGGCCGAAGACCTGACCAGCCTGCCCGTGGCTGATCGCTGCATCGTCCTCGGTGCAGGCAATACCGCCATCGACATGGCCGTGCAGATGACCCGGCTCGGCGCTCGCGATGTCAATCTGGTGTACCGCCGCGGCTTCGAGGATATGGGCGCCACCGAGCATGAACAGCACATCGCCAAAGAAAACCAGGTGCGCCTGCTGACCTGGGCTCAGCCTGAACAGGTGCTGCTCGACGATCAGGGGCGGGTACGAGGCATGCGTTTTGCCCGCACACAGATGCTCGAGGGCCGCTTGCAGACCACCGGAGAAACGTTCGAACTGGCCGCCGATGCCGTATTCAAGGCCATCGGCCAGGCCTTCGACGATCAGGCGCTGAGTGACAGCAGCGCGCAAACCCTGGCCCGCGACGGCGAGCGCATTCGCGTCGATGAACACATGCGCACCAGCCAACCCGGCGTGTACGCCGGGGGCGACTGTACCCACCTGGGCCAGGACCTCACCGTCCAGGCCGTGCAGCACGGCAAGCTGGCCGCCGAGGCCATCCATGCGCAACTGATGCTCAATGTGGAGGCTGCATAATGGCTGACCTGTCGATCGAATTCGCCGGCATCAAGGCGCCAAATCCGTTCTGGCTGGCCTCCGCGCCGCCTACCGACAAAGCCTACAACGTGGTCCGCGCCTTCCAGGCCGGCTGGGGCGGTGTGGTCTGGAAAACCCTTGGCGAAGACCCGGCCGCGGTCAACGTGTCGTCGCGCTACTCGGCCCACTACGGGGTCAACCGCGAGGTCATGGGCATCAACAACATCGAGCTGATCACCGACCGCTCGCTGGACATCAACCTGCGGGAAATCACTCAGGTGAAGAAGGACTGGCCAGATCGGGCGCTGATCGTGTCGTTGATGGTGCCCTGCGTCGAGGAATCGTGGAAAGCTATCCTGCCGCTGGTGGAAGCCACGGGCGCCGATGGCATCGAACTGAACTTCGGTTGCCCGCACGGCATGCCGGAGCGTGGCATGGGCGCGGCGGTTGGCCAGGTGCCGGAGTATGTCGAACAGGTCACCCGCTGGTGCAAGACCCATTGCTCGCTGCCGGTGATCGTCAAACTCACGCCGAACATCACCGACATCCGCCAGTCCGCCCGCGCTGCCCATCGTGGCGGCGCCGACGCGGTGTCGCTGATCAACACCATCAACTCAATCACCAGCGTCGACCTCGAACGCATGGTCGCCTTGCCGATTGTTGGCGACATGAGCACCCACGGCGGCTACTGCGGTTCAGCGGTCAAACCCATTGCCCTGAACATGGTCGCCGAAATCGCCCGCGACCCGGCCACCCGTGGCCTGCCGATCAGCGGCATCGGCGGCATTGGCAGCTGGCGTGACGCTGCCGAATTCATCGCCCTGGGCTGCGGCGCCGTACAGGTCTGCACTGCGGCCATGCTCCATGGCTTTCGCATCGTCGAGGACATGAAGGACGGCCTCTCGCGCTGGATGGACAGCCAGGGCTACCGCAGCCTGGAGGACTTCAGCGGTCGCGCCGTGGGCCACACCACCGACTGGAAGTACCTGGACATCAACTACCAGGTCATTGCCAAAATCGATCAACAGGCCTGCATCGGCTGCGGACGCTGCCATATTGCCTGCGAAGACACCTCGCACCAGGCCATCGCCAACCTCAAGCAGGCCGATGGCAGTCACCGCTACGAGGTGATCGACGCCGAATGCGTGGGCTGCAACCTGTGCCAGATCACCTGCCCGGTCCAGGACTGCATCGAAATGGTGCCACAGGACACCGGCAAGCCGTTCCTGGACTGGCAGCATGATCCGCGTAACCCCTACCGCGAAGCGTCCTGAATCGCGGGCGCAAATGACGAGGGAGGATCAGTGATCCTCCCTCGTCATTTTCACTCAGTGCATATCGCTGCGTCGATACAGGCTCAAGCCCACGGCCAATGCTGCCAGCATCCCGGCGCAGCTGCGGTTGATCCATTGCATGGTGCGTGCCGAAAAACGGCGCATGGCATGTCGGCCACCATAGGCGTAGACCGCCATCATCACCCCGTCGAGGGCGGCGCTGGTGATCGCCAGCACCAGGTACTGCTCGGCCACCGGCTGATCGGGGCGAATGAACTGCGGCAGAAAAGCCGAGAAGAACAGCAGGCCCTTGGGATTGGACAGGCCGACGAACAGCGCGCGCAGAAAGGCTGAACGGCCACTGCTCCCGGCATTCATCGGCACCCGCTCCAGGGCATTGCACGGTGCACGCCAGAGCACCCAGGCCAAGTACAGCAGGTACACCGCCCCGACCCATTTGACCAGACTGAATAGCTGCTCGGAGGCCTGCAACAAGGCACCCAGGCCACAACCCACCGCGCCGATCAGCAGCAGGTCGGAGAGCATCGCCCCGGCCATGCCGAAGCCGGCTACGCGCATGCCGTGAGTGGCACCGTTATTGAGCGCCAGGAGCATGGCTGGACCAGGGGTGATCATCACCGCACCGGCGGCGATGATGTAGAGCAATAGTGTGGAGGCGTCCATGGCGGTTTTCGCAGACAGAAGAGTCCCCAGCATGCCTGTTCGAGGTCGTCAGGACAATGCCTGTTATCGGCCCGCGACGGCCCTCGGCGGTTTGCCTCTATCATGGTGCGTACAAGGAATTTCTACCCCGAGGAAGCCATTGCCATGCTTTACCGCCTGGGCGCCGATGGTCTGGTGCTGTTTCACTTGCTGTTCATTCTGTTCGTGCTATTCGGCGGCTTGCTGGTGCTCAAATGGCGCGGGGTCCTGTGGTGGCACCTGCCAGCGTTGTGCTGGGGTATTGCGGTAGAGTTCTTTCACCTGTTCTGTCCGCTCACCGACTGGGAGAACCACTTGCGTCAGGCCGCAGGCCAGGCCGGTTACCAGGGCGGTTTCATCGAGCATTACATTCTGCCGATCATCTACCCGGCGGGGCTGACACCGGGTATTCAGGTGTTACTGGGCTCGGTGGTGGTGCTGGTCAATGCCGTGGTTTACCTGCAGGTAATCCGCCAGTGGCCACGCCGGCAGCCCGGCCACTGAAACCTGCCTTCAGCGCGTGGCAACAATGAACAGCCGCGGGAATGGCAACAGCACTTTGCCATCAGCCGCTGGCGGGTAGTCTTTCTCCATGGCGTGCAGGTAATCCGTGAGGAAATCCTGCTGCTCGTCGGCGCCCAGTGCCGCCAGGTACGGACGCAGGGCTGAGCCCTTGAACCATTCCACTACCGCCTGCGCCCCGCCCGTCAAAGGATGGTAATAGGTGGTACGCCACACTTCGACCTGGCGGCAATCGGGGCTGAGGATGTCGTAGTACTCGGCGGAGGTATGTCGTGGCGGATGCTTGATTGCACCGATCTTGTCGGCCCAGGGGCCTTGGCTGGCGATCTCGCGGGCCCGGCGGTGAGCTGGTTCATCGAGATTGTCCGGCGTTTGAATCGCCAGGCTGCCGCCCTCGGTCAGTTGCCTGGCCAGGTGCGGGTACAGCACGGCATGATCGGGCAGCCATTGCAGAGAGGCGTTGGCGAGGATCACGTCCACCCCCTGGGGCGCCGTCCAGCTGGCAATGTCGCTCAGGTTGAAGTCGATAGTTGGCAGACGCTGGTGTGCGGCCAGGATCATGTCCTCGGAGCTGTCGATGCCACTGACCACTGCCGTCGGATAACGCTCGGCCAATACCTGGGTCGAATTGCCCGGGCCGCAGCCCAGATCGACGGCCGTGCGGATGCTCTGCTGCGGCAATGCCGCCACCAGGTCGCGCACCGGTCGGGTGCGCTCGCTTTCGAAGGTGCTGTACTGCGTCGCGGACCAGCTCATTGTTGAGTCCTTGTTCGTCAGTGAAAAAGTCGGGAGCAAGCATAGAATGCCCGGCACAATTCGCCTATTGCCGCGCGCTTGCCGTTAACATGAGCACCATCAGTCCACCTGCCGGAAGCCTGCCATGACCCTGCACATCCGCCCCGCCCGACGTGACGACGCGGCCCAGATCCTTGCCTTCATCACCGAACTTGCCGACTACGAACGTGCCCGCCACGAAGTGATCGCCTCAGTGGCCGATATCGAACGCACCCTGTTCGATGACGGCGCCAAGGCCCTGGGCCTGATCTGCGAGCGCGACGGCCAGGCGATCGGCTACGCGGTATACTTCTACAGCTACTCGACCTGGCTGGGACGCAACGGCATCTACCTCGAAGACCTGTACATCACCCCCGAACAACGTGGCGGCGGCGCGGGTAAACAGTTGCTCCGGCACATCGCCATCGAGGCCTGCGAAAACGGTTGTGGCCGCCTGGAGTGGAGCGTGCTGGACTGGAACGAGCCGGCGATTCAGTTCTACCGCTCGCTGGGTGCCCAGCCGCAGGATGAGTGGGTGCGCTATCGCCTTGAAGGTGATGGGCTGAGGGCATTTGCCAACAGGGATTAACCTCTTCGCGCCTTCCGTTTCCACCAGCCTGAGGCGCGCTCATTCAAGTATCCGCTCCGGGGGCAATAAAGATCTGCTGCGGCAAACGAAAACTGCGCAGCTTGAGCAACGCCAGCGGCCCGGCGCCCAGTTCGGTGCGCAGGTGCCAGGTCAGGCCCAGACCGTCCGGCGCCTCCAGCACCAGCCGGTAGCGCGTGGCGCTGTCGTCCAGGACCGTGACCCGGGCTTGCTCCAGCAAGCGGATCAAGCCCCAGGTGCCCTGGTAGTCGCCGAACAGGCGCTCGCCGGTCCTGACGCTGGTCCAGCTCAAGCGCGCACCCGGACGATCGCTGAAGCCTGGCCAGCTGAAGCGCTGCCAGAACTCTTGCTGGTTGAAGTACTCATGCCGCTCGCCATTGACGATGAAGGTGGTTTGCACCACGTCGCGCACCGGCTTGCCTTGCAGCTCAAAACTCAGGCCCATGCCGCCGTCGGTGTAGAGCACGTCGGCCAGCTCGCTGAGCTGGTTGATCGCCGCGAGAAACTGCGGGTTGAGGCGCAAGCCCTGGCTATGGCGCGGATCAGCGACCCAGCGGTTGCCTTCCTTGCGCAGCACGCCCTGCAGTTGCTGCTGCAGGAACTGCTCGATGCGCCCGGAGTCGGCGCGGATCATCTGCCCCAGCATCGGCAACGAGGCGTCGTTGCCGGTCAGGGCAAACGGATAGCGGCCGTCGAAGGCCTGCTGCCAGTGGGTGACGATCGCCCGTTGCCACTGGCTGTTCAGGCCCGCCGCCGAGGGTTGCAGGACCCGTTGCCAGGCTTGCTGCAGCGGTTGCACGAACAGGGTCTGACCGACCGTGCCCCACTCCGCGCCGAGGCTGGCGGCGATCAGGTTGCCGTAGGCCTGGGTCTCGGTGAGTTCCTCGCTCTTGCCTTGAAACACCGTCTGCGCCAGGGCCTGGGTCATGGCCTGGGGATCCGCCGCGTTACTCACCTGCTGCAGCTTCAGGCGGACCCGCGTCACCCGGGTGAGGAACGCGGTCAGGCTCAGGGTGTTGTCGTCGCCAGTGGCTTGCGCGCCCTTGCCCAGCAAGCCCAGTAGCGGCCCGAAGCTGGCGTCGAGCGGGCTCTCGGGGCCCTGCGCCTGCTGGTCGATCACCGGGGCCTGGTCCTGCTGCAACAGGTTCTGCGCCGACTGGAGCAGCGACTCGCTCAAGGCCAGGCCACGGCTGCCCGCCTGGCCCTGATAGGCCAGGGTGTTCATCAGCGCGATCAGCGGCGACTGGCGGATGTCGCTCATCAGCGTCAGCTGGTCGATGACATCGCTGAGGCTGGCGGCTGGCTGCCAGCGCAGGCTGTTGAGCATCGTCAGCCAGGCATTGCTGTAGTCCTGAAAGTAACGCGCGGTCAGCTGTTGCTTGAGTGCCTCGGGGCTCAACTCGGTGGCGATGTCGCTGGCGTTGTCGCTGAGCACCCAGTCGATTTCCTCGCGGCGCGCCTCGGCCACCGCGTCGATGGCCTTGCGCACCTGGCCTTCCCAGGCCTGGCGGGTGAACACTCCGGGCACCCGCTCGGTGCTGGTGAACAGCGCCAGGGCATCGGTTTCGCCGACCAGCTGCTGCAGGCCCAGCGCCGGGTAATGGTTGGCCGCGCTGTCGAGCACCTGCTGGTACAGGCTGGCTTCGGCATTGCGCTGGCCGAGCTGGCCGAGCAGCACCTGGCGGGCCTGGGCGACCAGCGCCGGGTCGGCGTCGATGCGCCACTGCGGGTGGGCCGCCAGGTGCTCGGCATAGAACTGCCAGAGTTCCGGTTCGACGCTGCCGAGGGTTTGCCGCAGAAACGCCGGGTCGGCTTTTTCCGGGCGTGCCAGCATCAGGTAGGCCTTCAGTTGCGCATAGGCATCAGTGGCCCGCGTGGCCCGCTCGGGGCTGTCTGCCGGTAAGCGGATAAGGGCCTTGAGCTGGCCTTGCAGGGCGGTGGCCGCCGGGTCGCGCAGCAGTTGCTGGTTGGCCTGCACATAGTGCGGCCACAGGGCCGCGTGCAGGGCCTCGGTCTGGTCCAGGCCGAAACGCTGGTACCACGGCGCACCGTGGGCCGCGCGGTATTCCAGGCGGGCCAGCTCGTCCACCAGTTGATGCAGCGCCCGCCGTTGCTCGGCGCCCGGAGTCGCTTGTTGCAGGGCAGTCAGCGAGCCCTGCACCTGGGCGAGCTGGACGCGGTTGCTGGCGAACGACAGCAGCATGCCGACGCCCCACACCGCGGCCAGGCACAACGCAGCAGCATAGGCGATGCGCACAGGCGGCCAGCCCAGACGGCGGGGGTATCCCGATGGGTCGCCGAGCACGCCGAGCCAGGCCGGATCGGCGGGCCAATGGTTGTCGAGGCCGGCCTGGGTACTGCGTGACAGCGGCAGGCTGAACCACAGGCCGCGCAGCGTTACGCCGCGGGCGCGCGTCTTGAACACCGGGGTGAGCGCCTGACGCCAGCGGGCAATGCCCTCCGCATGCAGATCGCGGCCCAGACGCAGCAGGAAATCATGGCCGCGTTTGCCCTCAATCTGCTTGAGCCCCGCCTGGCACAACGACGGCAGCAGCGCCGTCAGACGCGCTTCCAGCTGCTCAGGGGTACCGCCAGAGGACAACAGGCAGCCCACCGCCTGCGTCGGGCGGTCGAGCTGGGACCAGGCGCTGTCGCAGACCTGCCACAGGTGCACGGGCAGTTGCCAACGCAGGGTGCGGGCGAGCGTACGCAGGTGCTGCAGGGCACTGCTCAGGGTCTTGGCATCGGCGCTCTGCTCTTTGCTCAAGGCCCAGACCACGGCGTCCAGGCCACGCCAGCGGGTCAAGCCGCGCCACGGTTGCAGGGCAGTCTCCGGCGTGGTCTTGAGCGTGCCGCCCCAGAGCAGCACGGTCTGCTCACCTTCCAGCCAGCGCTTTTCTGTCAGGCCCGGGGCAATGGCTTCGACCTGCTCGGGTTCGCCGACCACCAGAAGTAGCCGGACCTTGCGGCGCCAGAACAGGCCGTAGTGGTCGCGCAAATATCTGACCAGTTCCGCCCCTGCAGCGGGTTTATTCCCTTCGGAATCAGCTGTTGCCGGGGAACGCTCGGCAACGTCGTCGCCCTGACTCGCTTGCTGATAAGCCATTGCGCCAATGCTGCGCCCCATCAGCCAGTAGCTTGTAGTCAGCACCACCAGCAGCAACGTCATACCCACCGTTACCAATAGCCAGACCTGGCGCTCCTCGCTATCCGTCCCAACGCCCAGCAACTGCGGCTGCCACCAGAGCAACAGCCCCACCGCCAAACCAGCCAGCACCAGCACCCCCACCAGCCACCATCCCATCCAACGATCACTGCGCATCAGTTTGTTGTTCCTGGTTCGAAGAGGCAGGCATCACCACCGAGCACCACAACCGCGGGTCGTTTGCCTTTCCTGTGAAAATGACCTGTGGCGCCGCGTCAGTGCGCACAGACGCCACCGCGGCGGCAATCGCCAGCCAAGGCGTCACACAACCAGGATTGCCGAGCATGGCATCGAGGTTGTACAGCCCTTGAGCGCCCTCCAACGACATCGCACACTCGCTCACCACGGTGGCTATCGACGACGTGGTGTGCGCCTCGGTCCCGGCCTGCCAAGCGTGGCAAATCGCCGCCCCTGACAGCGGTACCCAGTCAAGCGCCTGATGCGTTGCAGCACACAGCGCCTCGGTACCGGCCGCGCGCGCTTGCTCGGGGCGGTGCAAATACGCCAAGGGCTCAACAAGGGTCTGGGTCAAGCGGTTACCGAACAGCAAACCAACTGCTGTCTCGGCAGTGCCTTCTACTTCAGCGGGTGCAAGTTGCAGCGCGACGACCAGCAACAGCGCCTGGTCGTGGATACGCTGGTCGAGCCAGTGATCCACGGCTGCCAGGCCCGCGCCGTCAATCCGGCTGACCGGCTGGCGTATGCCCGACTCGCTCCACACTTGCTGCCAGCGTTCGTTCAGGGTCTGCTCAGGCAGGCTGCTGTTCATCTCCAGCAGTAAGGCCAGGGGCCTGTCGTGCGGTAACGCGGTCAAGACCTTCGCGATATCAGCCAATACCTGTCGTGTTACGCGCAGCAGTAACGTCTCGGGTGTTTCACCCTGTTCACAGGCCAGGCGGCTGTGGCGAACGCCTTCTTTGGCCTGGCCCCAGTCGGCCTGGACCGTCAGGGCCTTGCTCGCGCTGCGCAAGGCCAGCTGCTGCGCCGCACCGTCCTGAGCGTCCGACTCGCGCAATGCGGTGTACATGCTCAGCGCAAGCACCTGCTGCGAGCGCCGGCCCTGGCCCAGCTTGCGCGCCAGATCGACAGCGCGCTGGCGGCTCCAGCCCTCGGCGATACTCGCCTGCGCCAGGTACCCCAGCGCCCGGAAAAAGCCCAATGCGCACCAGCTCAGCAAAGGCACGGCCAAGGCCACCAGCCAGAACCGCGTTGGTTGATCGGCCCAGGTGTCACGCCCCAACCACAGGGTCAAACCCACGCCCAGCAACAGCAGAAGCGGTAGCAACAACAGCCAGCGCCACAGCCGCGGTGGCGGCGGTGCGGTCTTCGGCGCGGGTGCCTTGTCGATTAACACCGGCATGAGTCAGCGCGCCGTCGCGGAGGGCAAGGATGAAATCAAGGCACAGCCACAGGCGCAGCGATGTCCATGAAAAGCGACGGGGATGCCATTGTCACGGAACCTCGAGTGGCCCTCGGCAATGACCGTGCGGCCATGACCGGGTACCGGACAGAGCACCGCATCCCCCTGGCGCGCCACGCCGATCCCCCCAAAGCGCATGCCACTGGAACCGGCCAGCACCTTGCCGCCCCCCGTGGTGCTGTCGCCAATACGGATAATGCCTCTCATTGGCTGAACTCCTTGCGCAAATCGCCGTCGTCACGACGAATGAACTGCGCTTCGCGCTCAGGCCAGGTGTACAGCTCCTCGGGCTCTCCTTTGGGGAAGAAGCCTTGCTCCGGTACGTCGATGCATTCGCCTTCTACGCGGCGGATTAACGTCCAGCCGGTTTCTGTCCATTGGGACTCCGTCCAGTTGTATGCACGCTTGCCTGTTTTTTCATTGACATAATCGCTACGGCGGACGCCTTGATAGGCTCTAATACCGCCCTCAAAATTGTCGGGATAAAGCAAACGAGTTGCCGCAAAATCGATATCTGGCAAATAGATCCCAACCTGTTTTGCGTGCTCATTTCTTTCTATTCGTACATTGGGGTCTAGTGTTCTGTCTCAGATAAAACATTCTCTACGGGCGTACCCGCCATGACCTCTCGGGCACGCTGGATCTTGCGCAAAATGTCTTCACCTTTCGCGCTCCAGACGTACCGGCAGGGCTGAGCGTT